>NZ_JBTNDM010000024.1:0-2620 GCF_054510995.1 Arthrobacter sorbitolis | reverse complement strand
TACTGCACCCGAGAGAGTGTGGGAGAGTAGGACACCGCCGGACAACCACTACAGGCAAGAGGCCCCACCACCGGTGGGGCCTCTTCCCCATTAACCACCCACCACCACCCGCCCCCCACAGCGTCGGCCCCCACACCGCCGGCCCGGCCCCCACAACCCGCCGGCCCGACTTCCACACCGCCGGCAGCGCCCGCCCACCCCTGCGGACGCCGGGGTACGGGGGCGACCGACCCGTTGGACCGGCACAGGTGAAGCCGGCGCCGGGGATAGCAGCTGTCGTCGACAGCTGCTCCGAGATGCACTGCGTCGGGGTCCACCGGAGGGGACGCACCTCCTTCTTCCCGAGACCTCGAGCCCTGCCCGGGCTACTGTGGGCACCCGAAAGGTGAGGAGACCCGAGGGCAGGGTGGTCATGTACGGTTCGGTGTCGGTGGACGGCTTCATCGCCGACGACAACGATCAACCCGGACCGCTGTTCGACTGCTGTCGGGCGGGGACGTCCCGCTGGACGAGAGCGGTGCGTCGAAGGTGTCACAGACGGCCTACGACTACCCCCGGCCGTACTGGGACCACGTCGGGGCGACCATCGTCGGACGCCGCGTCTTCGACCGGACGGACGGCTGGGACGGGCAGCCTCCGGGCGGGGTCGACCACGTGGTGGTCGTGACACACCGGTCCAAGCCCGAGGGCTGGGACCTCGGGGCGCCCTTCCACTTCGTCGACAGCGTCGAGGCAGCCCTGGCCAGGGCACAGGAGCTCGCAGCCGACCGCATCGTCGGGGTCGCCGCCGGCGACGTCGGTGGGCTCGGCGTTCTCCGGATGCTGACCATCCGGAGGAGGGGTGGCGCGGCGTGGCTGACTCGCCGCTGCGGGAGGAGATCGAGGTCGACGGGTGTCCGGCGGGTCTCGGTGATGGCTGGGTGTCGCCGCCATCGCCGTACACGATGATGTTCCGAGCCGGAGTCAGCGCGAACCGACGGCCACAGCGACCGTTGGCGTGCTCGTAGGGGGAGCGGACCGTTCCACGCCTTGGCCGGGACCCGTGTGCCAGCTGTACAGGCGCCCCACCGTCCATCGGCAGAGCCCGCTCGACGAACGACCCGCGCTCCGACCTCGAGTTCATTGATGATCGCCGATTCGGGAACGCTGGTGCACACATCCAGTACCACCCTCCCGGATCGTGACGTGCGGACCAGGCTGGTCCGCCCTGCCCGGCCCTCCCTAGCGCGAGGACAACCGAGGGCCTGATCAGACTGGCCTTCGGACAAGCATCACGCCGGCAGAGAGGCGTCGCACTGACAGGGGAGTAGCAACCCGCCTGCGGGTGATCCGCGCCGAGGTTGCACGCAGGCCCGCGAACGCCTGCCACCCGGTGGGAGTACTCGGTCGATCCGGCCGCGGACGGCGATGTCGGGCCGCCAGCCGGAGGCGCGAGGCGTGAGGCACGAGCGCGAGGTCCGACGTGACCGTCCTGCACCGCCGGGCGGATCAGCGCCCCGACCGGGCAGGAGGCGTTCTTCGAGACTCTTCGACACCTCGAAGCCGGATGCCACCGTGGAGGCGGGCCGGGACAGGCCGAGGCCGCTGCCCCGGTGGTAGCCGGCACCAGGGTGCCGACAGCCGGTCCGCGCGCCTTCCACCGTCCGGCATGGAGACATTCGACGTCGGATACGTCGGACGCATCGCCCGCGGGCGCCCGAGGACGGCGGTGTCGAGGAGCCGGCCGGTGGTGTTCCGCCGCCGCCATCTCGACCGAGTCACGAGTGTGAACCCTTGGTAGAGGTCGACGCGGCGGGTGACTCCCACGGAAGGCCGAGCATGCACGTGGGTCAGGGTCCACGGCTCGGTCGGAAACCACCTCGCCCCGAAGTTCCGCGAGCACACCGGGCCTGCTCGCGACGAGCTGTCGGTCCTGTGCTCGGCGGGCAACCGGGATGGAGCGCCCGAGTGTCTCGCGCGTCGGCGACTCGCTGGGGCACCCGTGGCGCCTCGTCCGGATGGCCGCTTCGCAAGCGCTCGTGCCAGGGGTGCCACGCTGGTCCTAGGCGCCGTCCACCCTGCGACCGCGCCCCCGTCAGGCGCCGGCCTCCAGCGACACGCAGTGGGGCTCAGCCGGCCTCGCGGACAGGGAAGCCCGGCACGCGACGGCTGCGTCAGGAGGCCATCCCGCGGCCCGGGAGGGCCACGTAGACGCCGGCTGCCGGCGTGACGCAGGCGACGTCGCCTCGGTTTGCCCGCACACCGACCGGCGTGTAATGTTTCATGAGTTGCCCCGGTGAGGGTGACCAATCCCTTCAAAACCAATGGTCGGTTCGTGCGCTCTGAAATGCATGGGAATTCGACCATTAATTGTCATGGGATTGTCCTGTCATATGTATTTCCGCAGGCCGTAGGCCAAAGCGGAGGATTTGACAAGAGAAAACAGAATGAAATAAGCTGTGAACACAACGGCGAAGGAAAGCAGGGCCGAGAAAGCGTGAAAGCGCCGGCTCAGCGAGTAATCGCATGTTCCTGTTGTTTGAGAACTCAATAGTGTGCCAAGTTTGTTGATACCGATTGTTTTTTGATTGGTTGAATTGGCTGGTTGCCGCATGTTGTGTGGTGGCTGGTTTTTTTGGCT
>NZ_JBTNDM010000023.1:0-3681 GCF_054510995.1 Arthrobacter sorbitolis | reverse complement strand
CAAACACGACCAAACCATCATGTCCTCGCTCCGAAGCAACTTTCCAAGCCTACCCCCACCCACCCGATCCCGCAAACCCGCTCCCAACCGCACCACCAGGCAGAACCCGGCGCCACGACCAACCAACAGACCCACACAACCGACACCAGATCAGAAGCCCATCCCGACACCATGCACAGCACACGCCGGAACAACTTCGAACCTGATCAACAAGGGGGGATTGTCACCCACACCGGGGCAACTCCATAACTATACGACCCCCCACCACCAACACCAAATCAACCCCGACACCCACCCCTGACTCCCCGGAGAGAGCCTGCCCGCCGGCACGAGCGAGGCTGCGTCGCCTGCGCCGGAAGACTCCCACGCATCAGCAGGGTCGACGAGCGGGGCGGGCCTTACAGGAGTAGTGCAAGGTTTCCATAGGCTGTCTCGCCCACGATAACGGCGTCCCCGCACACTACTGGAGGCGTCATGCATCGTCCTGCCAACACGTTCCTCAGCAAGGATCTGAACCGCCGACAGTTCGGCACGGCAGTCAGCGGAGGAGCTTTCCTGCTGATTGCCGGCGGCACCTACGGGGTCATCGCGCACAGCGGCGCTGCCGGGACCAGCGTCGGCACCGCCTTCGGGAGGATCTCGATCATCCGCGCCAGCCGGTTCACCCGCCTCGATGCGAAGGGGCACGTGGCGGCCAGCAACCTTCTCACCGCACGCGCCCATTTCCGAGGCAGGGGCACTCCGGATTCCCGTGGAGCTGTAGCTGCAGCGATCGCGATCGACGGCGGCCGCAGCCAGAACCAGGGTGGGGGCCACGGTCAGAACCATGATGGCCCCACTGCTGACCCCTCCTGGCCGCAGCCCGTGAACCTGACGTGGGGAGACGTCGTGGTACTCGAAGTGGAGATCCACAATGCGGGATGGGCGCCGGTGCTGTTCAGCCCCGCTCAACTCCGCCTGAAGATCGCGCAGGAGGGAACGACGATCACCCATCAGGACACCGACCGCCCACCCGGCCCCTTGGCTGCGAGAACGAGGGAGCACCTCCTCATCAGCTACCTCGCGCCACGTTCCCTTGCGGCCACGGACCTCGAGGTCGAGGTCTCGGACCTCGTGCAGGACTCCCCCCAACGGCTCGCCCTGCCACACCTGACGACAAGCGGAGCCTTCTCATGAGCCCACTGAGCATGCACATCAATGAGGGGTACCTCCCCATGGTCGACGGTTCACTCGTCTACCACCGTGGATTCGGCGACAGGGCCACACGGATCGACGACGCACATCCGGCACTGACGATCAGCCCCCAGGTGTTCACCGCCGCCGGTCAGGTGGTCCCTAGCCGCACCTATCCCCTGGATGCACCCGTGCCGCCCTCCGGCAGGCCCGCTCCCCTGGGCTCGGACCCGGCCTACGACCGGCATTTCCTTGTGCGGCGTGCCTACTGGGCAAGTTCATTCCCCGAGCGCACGCTGGTCGCCGAGACAGGCAGCACCATCAGCATCCTGCTGCGGAACAACCTTTCACAGCCCCACCAGCTGCGCTTCCACGGCGCGGGTCCGGCAGGCGCGGACGTCACCAGCGCCCTGGTCGAGCCGGGGCAGACCCGGCTCGTGGAACTCCCCGCACCGGCGCCCGGAACCTACTTGTTCTCCGATCCAGGCAATGAGCCAGTGGAAAGGACCCTGGGTCTGTATGGGGGTCTCGTGGTCATCGACCCTGCCAATGCCTGGCGGCTGAGCGCCGGTGGGCCCGAATTCGAACGCCAGTGGTTGTGGATCTGCCATGACGTCGAGTCGACATGGGCCCGCCTCGCGTCCCAGGGGCACACTGTCAACCCGCTGACCAGACCGGCCGTGCCGCGATATTTCACGCTGAACGGGTACTCCGGCTTCCAGGCACTGGCGTTGACCACCGATGAGGAGTTCAACACCCGCCGGGAAGAGGACACACTTCCGTCGGGGTATCCGCGCGAAACCGACGTGCGCAATTTCAGTGCGTCCCCGGCCCCGGATACAGTCCGCACCGGTCAACTCATGCGGATGCTCAATGCCGGCATCGTCACCCACCAGTTGCACTACCACGGGAATCACGTGTGGACGGTGCGGGCCAACGGCAGCGACTTTCCCCGGTCGAACGGCAGGGTGAGTCCGACAGGCGATGTGGTCCTTCAACAGTGGGAGGACACGGTCCAGCTCCAGCCGACAGAACGCAAGGAGGCGATGCTTCCCGTCCGGCGACCGCCGGAGTCGATCGACGCGGTGTGGAACGCGCGGGACGAGGACTGGAAATACCCCATGCATTGCCATGCCGAACCGTCCCAGACGGCTGCGGGAGGGCTCTACCCCGGCGGTCTGATGGCCGACTGGGTGCTCGCCGCCGGCCCGGTCCCCGAACCCGGCCTGCCGCGGACCGTGGAGGACGACGCGCACCATACGTTCCGTAGCCAGGTGGACTTCGCCTCCGACCAGCCACATGAGGGCAGCCCCGAGACTAAATTCCCTCTCCGTCCGAACGTGTCGGTGGAACTGGACTTCTTCAGCAAGGACCTGAGATTCCCGGACGGATCCGAACACGAGGTGTGGAGCTTCGAGAACGACACATCAGGACGGCAGTTGCCCGGACCGATCATCCGCATGACGGAGGGAGACGTCTTCCAAGCGACGGTGAAACCGAAGAAGAACGTCCATACGATCCATTGGCACGGTATCGAACCGGATCCACGGAACGACGGCGTCGGCCACACTTCCTTCGAGGTGAACGGTCACTACACCTACCAATGGCGGCCGGAACCGCCGGAGACCGGTAACCCGAACAGGGGCTCCGCCGGCACCTATTTCTACCATTGCCACGTGAATACCCCCCTGCACGTGCAGATGGGGATGTTCGGAGCGATCGTCGTGGACCCTCGGACCGATCCCGCCCGCCAAACGCCGACGGGGTCTCGCCGGCACTCCTCCGAGGGCCCCCTGTACGACATCGCCACGGAGACCTTCATCGCACCGTACTCGATCGATCCCAGGTGGCATGAACTGAACCACGCGGCGGGTCTGTCAGGTGACGACGCCGGCCTCAACCGCTTCGAGGCCAAGCACTTCTTCATCCTGGGCGGCGCGATTCCAGCACGGCCCAAAGGCGACAGGGTGTGGGCGATCTCGACCATGAAGGCCAATGTTGCAGGCGGCGGCAAGCAGCCCACGCTGGTACGGATGGTGAACGTGGATTACTTCCCTACACGCACACGATTCCTTGATGCCGCGGGGAGACCTGTGCAGATGGCCGAACTCATCGGGCACGACGGACGCCCGTTCTGGACGACTCCGAGTCCCACGGGGCCGGCCGTGCATCCGTCGACGGCAGGACAGCCGCTCCTCACCAGCATCATCAGGTCGGGCGCTGCCGAGAAGTTCGACTTCCTGCTGCGGCCACCGGCGCCGGGCCGGTACACGCTCGCGATCGACTTCATCCATTGGCTCACGGGCCGGGTGCAGGCGACGAGGACCGTGGCGGTCACCGCTGCCTGACCCCGCCCCTGGACCCCGGTGTGGGGGCCGGCGGTGGTGTGGGGGTTGGGGTGGTGGGTGGTTAATGGGGAAGAGGCCCCACCGGTGGTGGGGCCTCTTGCCTGTAGTGGTTGTCCGGCGGTGTCCTACTCTCCCACACTCTCTCGGGTGCAGTACCATC
>NZ_JBTNDM010000022.1:0-24982 GCF_054510995.1 Arthrobacter sorbitolis | reverse complement strand
TTCCGGCGCGAACTCTGAGCCATTTGCTTCACCCTCCCCTTCCCCCCCCCCCCCCCCTCCCCCCCCCCCCTCTTCGGTCCCCACGGCGGGGCCGGCATCGTTCGCGGGCGTGCCTGCCGCCGTCGGCCCTCGCTGAACAAGCCGCTCCCCCTGGTGTGCTCATTGCGGCTGTCCTCACCTACCCCCTTCTGTCCCGCGTGCCTGCTCCGACTGCTGCAGCCGCGTGGCGCCAGGGCTGCCGTCATTCCGGGGTGTGCCTGCCGCCTCCGGGTGGTGGCGGGGCCGCCGTCGTGCGCGGGTGGGCCTACCGCCATTGTCCAATCCGGACTTGGCAGCCTTCGCGCAGCATTGGCGAAGGACGGCTCGAACGGCAGCGGCGCCCGCGGAGCGTGCAGCAGGATGGACGAGGATCATCGGTAGGGGGAAGCGGAGAGCATGGGGATACAGGATCGCGAATGGAACCACGAGCGGAACGACAAGGCGGAGGGCGTGCGTCGGTCGCCGTCGGGCCGCGTTCCTCTCTGGGCACTCGACGATGACCCTCGCCGACCGTCCGCTCCGTCCCCTTGGCGTGCGGCGCCGTCGAACGCGTCGGAGCGACGTGGCTCGTCCACGTCTCGGTGGCGCCGGACCGGTCCACGGCGACGCTTTCTGAGCCGACTGAAGCTGCACCTCACGACCGCCGCGGTCCTCGGGCTCGTCGTCTTCCTGTACGCGACGCCGTCGCTGTTCGACCGCTTCGTGCTGCCGGCCGTCCTGCCTCACCTGCCCGGCGCCGACGTGCCGCCGCCCGGCGTCGAGGCCGGCGAGGTGCCGCTCGGCACTCCCCCGCCCGCTCCGGCGTCGACGGCATTCCGGCTCTTCGAGTCGCCGGTCGAGGATCAGGAGTGGATCGCCTACGATCCCTGCCGCCCCCTCCACTACGTCATACGGCCCGACAACGCACCCGCCGGCTCGGAAGGTCTGGTGCAGGAGGCCGTCGCCGAGGTGTCGGCGGCGACGGGGCTGCAGTTCGTCGATGACGGCACGACGACGGAAGGGCCCAGCGAGGAGCGGGACCTGTACCAGCCGGAGCTGTACGGCAAGAACTGGGTGCCGGTGCTGATCACATGGACGAGTGCCGCGGAGATCCCCGAACTCGCCGGCGACGTCGCCGGGCTCGGTGGTAGCGACTACGCGCAGGCACCGGGGCAACCCCTCGTATACGAGGGCGGACAGGTGCAGCTCGACGCACCCGACGCTGTCGACACCCTGCGATTTCCCGACGGTCGCGCCTACCTGAAGGCGGTCATCATGCACGAACTCGCGCACGTCGTCGGGCTGGACCATATCGATGACCCGGACGAACTGATGAACCCCGAGAACTTCGGCGTGACCTCCTTCGGTGAGGGCGACCTCGCCGGTCTCGCGCTCCTCGGAGCGGGACCCTGCGCGCCCGGGCTCTGACCGTGCACATTGGAGGGCCACAGGGTTGTCAAGATGCCTGGATCGTGGTCCCCGGTTCAAATTCCGCAGCGGCCTTCCACCGCGTAGATTTATCCAATGAGCAATGACGCCCGTTCGACAGTGATCCGTCCGTTCGACCCCGACGGCGGCGGCGACCAGCCTGCCGAAGCACTCGAGGCGCTCATCGCCAAGATCGAGGGCGAGGTCGCCGAGCTCCAGTTCACGCGATTCACCAACGACGACGCCGTCGCCCTGGGACAGTTGCTCGTCCAGCTGGGAGTGGGACGCAATCTGCCGATCGCCGTCAGCATCTGCAAGCCGAACCACATCCTGTTCCGGGCGGCGCTCGAAGGTGCTACCCCCGACAACGATCACTGGCTCGACGCGAAGAGCCGCACGGCGCAACGCTATTCTGTGCCGTCGCTGCTCGTCGGTCTGCGGGCGCGGCGCAATGGCGGCAGGATCGAGGACAACCCGATGTTCGACACCTCGACCCACGCTGCCCATGGCGGCTCCTTCCCGTTCTACATCAGGGGCGTCGGCCCCGTGGCGACCGTGACGGTCTCCGGGCTACCGCAGCTCGAGGACCACAGGCTCGTCGTCGAGGCTCTGCGGACGTTCCACGCCGCCAACGGCCTGTAGTTCTCCTGAGTCTTCCGCTCTTCACCAGGTGGGGCCCACACCATCCGGGTATGTGGACAAACCGCTGCGACTACCGCTCCACATTGGCCCTCTCGCCTCCGAATTAGTACGTCCGTTCGATAAAATTGGGGCATGGCTACCGTCCCGATCGAGCGCCTTCCGCGATCACCGAGTCCCCTGGACTCGGCGATCGCCCTGCTCGCGGAGTCTGCTCGAGAGGCCGCGGATCGGCACGGCGTCATGTCAGCACCGAATGCGATGCAGTTCATCCTGCAGGTCGAGCAGGCCTCGAGGATGGTCGATCATCTGCAGATAATCGCTGCGGCTCTCGCGGGTGAACAGCATGCGGGTGGCGACGGCGGAGGGGAGACGGGCCCTCCCGTGCTCGGCGCAGGTTCAACGTGGGATGTAGCCTCACCTACCGCATCGCCTCCCGCGACAGCAGCGGCGTCCGGCGCTCGGGCGGACAGCGGCTACAGGGACTGTGCCGATTTCCTGAGAGGAACCCTCGGGATCAGTCGGGCAGAAGCACGACGGCGGCTGAGCCTTGTCGAGGTGGTCCTTCCCAGCATCTCACCGTCGGGAGCCGCGGTCCCGCCTCGGCTGGAGGCCCTGAGCGAGGCAGCCGGGGCAGGGGTCATCAGCGGGAGGGCTGCCACGGTGGTCGCGCAGGCTCTCGATCGGGTGCAGTCCGTTGCGACGCCGCAGCAGCGTGAATCGATGGAGCTTCATCTGACGAGGCAGGCGATCGAGTCGGACGAGGACATCCTCCGGGTGCTGGCGCGCCGGTGGGAGTCGGTGCTCGATCAGGATGGGCAGGAGCCCACGGAGAAGGTGCTGCGAGCGCGGCAGGGCGTGTTCCTGAAGGGTCGGCGCCACGGACTGCATCTGATGGAGATCGGGGCGACCGACGAGCAGTTCGAGCACCTGGTGACGGTCATGAATTCTGCCGCCAACCCGAGGGGGTCCTCGGGACATGCTGCTGATTCGACTGGTGGCGGAGCCGACGGGGCAGCCGACGGGGCAGCCGACGCGTCGGCCTGCGACGAGGAGCGGAATCCATCGGTCTCCGTTGCAGGCTCGTCGGCCGTCCCAGGGTCTCACCTCGACCCGTACCCCGATCCCGCGACAAGAGCCCAGAGTCTCCTCGACGGCCTCGTTTCCGCCTGCAAGATAGCCCTTGCCTCGGCTGAGCTTCCGGCTACCGGCGGTCACCGCCCTCAGGTCATGGTGACCATCGACTACAAGGACCTGCTCGGCGAGACGCAGCGAGCAGGTAACGCCGTCTTCACGGAGCAGATCACCGCCAGGAACATCCGGAGGCTGGCCTGCGACGCCGACCTCATCCCTCTGGTACTGGGCGGCAAAGGTCAGGTGCTCGACGTCGGACGAGCCCAACGACTCTTTCCACCACATCTTCGGCGAGCACTGGTGGCTCGCGACAAGGGCTGTGCCTTCCCCGACTGCTCCATCCCGGCCAGCTGGTGCGAAGCCCACCACATGAGGCCCTGGTCGCGCGGTGGCTCGACCAGCATCGACAACGGCGTCCTGCTCTGCTCACGACATCACCACCTCATCCATCAGGATCTGTGGACGGTCGAAGCACGCGGAGGCATCCCCTGGTTCCGCGCACCCGGGAGACCAGGGCGCGCGGGTGTAGCCCGCAGGAACACCTACTGGCAGGCAGGAACGGTGGTCGACGAAGCACTTGCGCACTCCCGGTCGCGGCCCGATCCGAGTTCCGGCCCAAGCCCGGGTAAGGGCTCGGGTTGGGGTTCTGGTTCTGGTTCGGGCTGGGGTTCTGGTTCGGGTTGGGGTTCTGGTTCGGGTTGGGGCTCGGGTTGGGGTTCTCGTTGGGGCCAGGATCCAAGTCCTGGTCCTGGTCCTGGTGACGAGTCGCATCCTGGTTGGGGCCCGGACCCGGGTCCTTGTCCTGGTCCCGAGTCGGGTCCTGGCTCGAGTCCGGATCCGGGTCCGGGTCCGGGTTGGGGGCGCGGTCGTGCACGCGTTGATTGAGAGCATGACTTCTGTCCAACCTGGTCGGTGTCGCGAACGAGCAGCGCACCTGAGAGGTTGGGGGCGGAGTACTGTGATCCACCTCCTGTTCCGAGTTGCAGATCTCTCGGCACATCCCGGGACGGCGAACGCGGTGAGCGCTACTACCAGCGGCTCCCCGAGGGTCTCGCCCGATGAAGGTGGGACATCGTGAAACGTGTGAACGGGGACGGACAGACAGCGTGAATCGGGACGTACGACAAAGGCGGCCCTCCCGCAGAAGCGCCGCCCCGTCATAGGTGATCAGCTGTCCAGGGAACTCTCGATGGCCTCCGCGATCGGCGAATCACCGTTGTTGAACCGAATCGTCCTGTCCACGGTGCCGAGCTCGCCGAGGACGACCGCGGCGACGTGCGCCACGTCCTCGCGGGTCACCGTGGTCTGGTGGGGCTCGTCGGATACCTCGATGTTCCCGGTACCCGGCTCCGTGGTCAGCGAACCAGGGCCGAGGATGGTCCAGGCCAGCTTCGAGTTGCGGAGGTGCTCGTCCGCTGCGGCTTTGGCTTCCGCGTAGTGGAAGAACCCACTGTCCTCGGGGACGCCATGGTCCTTGCGAGAGCCGATGTAGGACACCATGACGTAGCGGCCCACCGAGGCTTCCTGCGCTGCATCGATCGAACGGATCGCAGCATCCCGATCCACCGCATAGGTGGCCTCCACGCTGCTGCCACCCGAACCGGCAGACCATACGACGGCGTCATGGCCACTGAAGACGTCGGCCATCTGTGCAACCGACAGTTCGGATACGTCGGCCACGACAGGAGTAGCACCCGTCTGCTCGACGTCTGCGGAGTGGTCCTGATTGCGGAAGATCGAACCGACCTGATGGCCCTGACTGCTCAGGATCTTCGCGAGATGCAGCGCTACTTTTCCGTGCCCACCGATGATGGCTACGCGTGACATGAGAACTCCTTGTGGTCGTCTTCTGGTCGAGTCGTGGTCGTCCGACACCGTCCCTCCGACGCTAGCCCTCCCACACGAGCGCTCGCCACCGGTAGCACCACGTTCAGCCCCTGGCGCAGGCGTATTCCCGAGCATCGACACTATCTGTCCGGTGGAACTACATCGCGGCAGGACTCGTCAAGCAGAGACAGGATCGCCGGTGGCTGCAGATCCTCCCTGTGCAGCAGGATTCCGTCGCTCGCGCGCAAGGCTCTACCTCACAGTCCCACAGGGACAGCAAGCCCTCCCTGCCGCGAGCTATACGAGTGGTTACCGGAGATAGGACGCTCCATTCGCGTCGACCACCGTACCGCTGACCCAGATCGGGGCTTCTGTAGCGAGCCAGGCGACGGCCAGAGCGATCTCCTCCGGTGTCGCAACCCTGTTGAACGGACTCTGCGCTCGGACAGCAGCACCACCGGGACCGTCCAGAACGGTCCTGCCCATGTCCGTCTCCACGAAACCGGGCGCCACCGCCGCCGCAAGGATGCCGTGAGGGGCGAGCGCAACGGCGAGGGACTGCGTCGTGGCATGCAGGGCCGCCTTGCTGGCACCGTACGCAGGAGTGATCGGCTCACCACGGTACGCACCGCGTGACCCGACGGAGATCAGCCGTCCGCCGTCCGGCCCCGTGGGCCGATCGAGGAGGTGGCGCGCCACCAGCCAAGCCAGGTTCGCGGGTCCCAGGAGGTTCACGTCGAGCGTCCGGCGCCATGCCTGCTGCCAGTCCTCGTAGGAGGTGCCGTCGATGGGGTGTGCCTCGAAGATCCCGGCATTGTTCACCAGCACATCGATACCCCCGAGGTCCTGCACGACACCGTCTACGATGCTCCGGCACGCCTCCGGATCCCCCACATCACCGACGACGACGGCGTGCCCGGAACCGGAAAGACCCTCCCGGACAGCTCTCGCTGCCGACACATCCCGACCGGCATGCACGGCGATGCGGTGTCCCCTGCCGGCGAGTTCCCGGGCGATGGCCTCGCCGATCCCGCGACTTGCTCCTGTCACCAGAATGCTCAATGTCATGAATCAGACGCTACATCCTGCACGCCGCGGACCGCCGGAGATGGGCACCTGTGGACAAGGAAACGATCCCGGGGGAGGTCCTTGCTACGCTGCTAGCCATTCCCCTTGCCCATGCCTCACCCGTGAAGGACCCCGGATGGACTCGTTCAGCGCGCACCTCGACAGGGGGATCCTCAGACTGCGATGGAACCGGGGCGTCGAGATCACCCATGCGGACGCCGTCGCCGCTGCCCGCGCCCTGGCAGAGTTCCACGGTCCCGCCGTCCTGCCGCTCCTGGTCCACATGCACGGCATCACCGGCATCACGCCGGAAGCACGCGTGGGGATGGCCGCCTATCGAGGATTCTCGAGAGTGGCACTCGTGGGTGCTGATGCGGTCGACGAGGTGATGTCGGGCTTCTCGCATCGCTCCCCCACCACCACGCGCTTCTTCACGTCGGAACCCGAGGCACTCAGCTGGCTCCGGGAGAGCGCCGTGATCGACCAGGGCGCCGCCGCACAATAACTCGACCGACGGCCCGGAACGCTCCAGCCCGTGGAGCACGTGTCGGCCAGCAACGCCACGCAGCACAGCGCAGCGCAGCGCACTCGAGCGGGACAGCTCGAGGTCCCTGAAGAAATGGGCCTCCGCGATCCAATCCTGTGACCGAACCTCCGGCGCACGATACCGCGACCCGACCGACGGACCGAACCTCCGGCGCACGATAGCCCGACCGTGACCGCCGGACCGAACCTCCGCCGCACGATACCGCGACCGACCATGCGCCGAGTGTCCGCGAAGGCTCGTTGACCGTCCTCGGCGTCGGGTGCCACAGTGGCATCATGAGCACCGGAAACACCGCAAACGGCGACGTCCAGGTCACCAACAACGAGGGCAAGAGCCGTTACGTCGCCACCCTCGACGGCGAATCCGCCGGCATCGCCGCATACGAACGCTCCGGTGACACGATCGTCTTCACCCACACGGTCGTGGACGACGAGATGGAGGGCCACGGCATCGGAAGCACCCTGATCCGTCATGCACTCGACGACGCGAGGGAACAGCACCTCATGGTCGTGCCTCGGTGCGAGTTCGTCGCAGCCTTCATCGAGGACCACCCCGAGTACAACGATCTGGTGGGCTAGGCAGCCCTGCTGATCCTGACGCCGAGAGCAGCGTCGATCAGCACTTCGGCAGCACTCCGCGCCTGCCGGGCGGCTTCAGCGGTCCCCGCGATCGCCGCCGTCGTCTGAGCACCCTCCGCGAGGATCGAGAGCTGCGGTGCGAGGTACGCCGGCGCACCCGCTTCATCCGCCAGCCGCGAGACGTACTCCTGGAAGGACGCCTTGTGCTCCCGCGCGTACTCGGCCACGTCGGGACTCACCGCTCCGAGTTCGGCGAAGCTGTTGATGAAGCCACATCCACGGAAGGAGTCCTCGCCGAACCACGTGGCGAGGTAGTCGAAGATCGCGAGGAGGCGCTCGCGGGGTTCCGCAGCCTGGCGCACTGTCGCCTCCAGTCCCTCCGCCCATGAGCAGTGGCGCCGCTCCAGCACCGCCATGACGATGCTGCCCTTCGAAGGGAACTCCTGGTACAGCTTCTTGAGCGAGACACCCGCCGCCGCACGCAACTCGTCCATGCCCACGGCCTGGATCCCCCGCGCGTTGTACAGCTCGTCGGCGGTCGCGACGATGCGGGTGCGCGCCTCGGAAATATTCATCCGTCCATTCTACTTGATCAGAGAACGATCGTTCTATACGATATGGGCACCGAGCGAGAACGAACGTTCTCCCCTCTCGAGACAAGGATCAGCACTATGGCTTTCATCACGGTAGGCACCGAGAACAGCACGGACATCCAGCTCTACTACGAGGACCACGGCGCAGGCCAGCCCGTCGTCCTGATCCACGGCTATCCCCTCGACGGCGGCTCCTGGGAGAAGCAGACCGCCGCACTCCTGAACGCCGGCTACCGCGTCATCACGTACGACCGCCGCGGGTTCGGTCGGTCCAGCAAGCCCACCACGGGCTACGACTACGACACCTTCGCCGCCGACCTGAACACCGTCCTCGAGACCCTCGATCTGAACGACGTCGTCCTCGTCGGCTTCTCGATGGGCACCGGCGAGGTGGGCCGGTACATCGGCACCTACGGCGAGACACGCGTCGCGAAGGCCGCCTTCCTCGGTTCGCTCGAGCCCTTCCTGCTGCAGACGGACGACAACCCGTCGGGTGTCCCGTCGACGGTGTTCGACGGCATCCGCAGCGCCGCGATCGAGGACCGCTACGCCTGGTTCGGCAACTTCTACAAGGATTTCTTCAACACCGACGAATTCCTCGGCAACCGGCTCAGCGAGGAAGCGCTGCGCAATGCCTGGAACGTCGCCGCCGGTTCGTCCTGGTACGCGTCGTTCGCCGTCGTCGACTCCTGGCTGACCGACTTCCGCTCCGACGTCGAGAAGGTGACGGTGCCGGCCCTCATCGTCCACGGTACCGAGGACCGCATCCTGCCGATCGACTCGACCGGGCGTGAGTTCACCAAGCGCCTGCCCTCCGCCGAGTACGTCGAGATCGAGGGCGCTCCGCACGGCCTGCTGTGGACCCACGGCGCCGAGGTCAACGAGATCCTGCTCCGCTTCCTCGCCAAGTAGCCGACCTTCGGCGGATAACCGACGTCGGGTTCAGCAGCACGCGAAGGGCGCCGGATGTCCGGCGCCCTTCGTCGTGCTCGACGACGAGAGCTCCTACACCTGGATACCTCGGGTGAGGGCACCATCGATCAGGATGTTGGCGCCGGTGGTGCGGCTCGACCGGGGGCTCGCGAGGAACACGACGGCATCCGCCACCTCCTGCGGCGTACCCATCCGGCCCGTCGGATTCAGCCCCATCGCCGTGGCGAAAAGCTCCGGGTTCCCCTGCTCGATGCCCTCCCACACCCCGCCCGCGTGGTAGGTGTTGCCGGGCGAGACGGTGTTCGCACGGATGCCCTGCCCTGCGAGCTGGAACGCCAGCCCCGCCATGTAGCCGATGAGCGCCGTCTTCACGGTGCCGTACGGGCCCGACGCGAAGTCGACCTCCCGGCCCGACACGCTCGAGATCGCGGTGATCGACGGGATCGAACTGCGCTCGAGGTACGGCAGCGCCGCCTTGACCAGACCCACCGTCCCCAGGAGGTCGACGCGCAGGCTCGCCTCCCAGTTCTCCGCGGTGTCTGCGATCGCGAGCGCGCTCACGTTGCTCACGACGGCGTCGATCCCGCCGAAGTCGGCGGCCACTGCCCCGATCCAGGCGGCAACCGCGGGCCCGTCCCCGACGTCGAGCACGTATCCTTTGACGCGGCCGGGCGATCCGGTGAGGTCGGCCTCGGTGGCGGCGACGTCGTCGGCGGAACGCGCACAGAACGCCACGTGGGCGCCCTCCTGCGCGAAGGATTCGACGATCGCACGACCGATGCCCTTCGTGCCGCCGGTGACGAGTGCTGTTGCTCCGGTGAGGTGCAGGTCCATGGCTGTCCTTCGGTCGAGGGTGGAAACGCGGAGTCAGGAGTGGCAGGCGGGAGGCGGTCCTGACGGCACGCCGGGGCTCAGCGGAGCTCGGCGGCCTGCCGCCGGAGGTGCGCGTGCAGTCCGCCATAGGCGTCGGTGGCGGGGAACAGAGCCTTGGGCGCCTTCACCACCACGCTGTAGTTGGCGTCGACGGCATTCGCGATGGGCGCGAGCGCGGTCTGCGTGAGGAGCTGATAGGCATCGAGCTGGTGCAGCCCGAAGAGGTCGCCGAACCAGCGGATCATCTCCAGCTGACCGATGCGCCACGAATCCTCCATGGGGCGCGAGGAGCCGACGGCCATCCAGTGGTAGTCCGTCTCCAGTCGCGGCCAGGCGGGAGCGCCACCCTTGATGAGTTCCACGATGATCGTCGAGTGCATGGCACCCTCGACGGCGGTGCCACAGGCCTCGCCCTCACCCTGGCGGTAGTGGCCGTCACCGATGGAGAACAGTGCGCCCTCCACGTTCACGCCGAGATACACGGTGGTGCCCGGCTTCACGTCCGGTGCGTCCATGTTTCCGCCGAACCGTTCGGGCACGAGTGACGAGCGGACCTCGCCGCCCGGCGGCGCGACGCCGACGGTACCGAGCATGGGCTCGAGCGGCAGTGCGACCTCGAAATCGCCGAGCCTCGACTGGAACCCGACCGTCCGCCGCTCGGTATCGACGTGGTAGATCCAGGTGATGTCCGGCAGCGGCTCCTGCAGCATCGCCGTGCGGTCGGTGCTGGTGAGTCCGCCGAAGAAGGGGATGGTGGCCGACGCCCCGTAGGACCGTGCCGGCGTGAGGTCGACGACGTGGAGCGCGAGGGTATCGCCGGGCTCGGCACCGTCCACGTAGAACGGGCCGGTCTGGGGATTGACGAAGTTGAGGTCCACCTTCTCGCCGGAGACGTCGTCGACCGAGGTGAGCGCGTTGTTGAAGGCATCCTCGGACCAGAGCTTGAGCGCCGTACCGGGCTGGACGGTCAGCACGGGTGCACTGCCGCCGAAGGTGTACACGAGCTGGTCACGTCGCGGGTGGTACTCGATGATCTCCATGACCGGATGCTACGGGGCGGTCCCGGACCGGACAAGGGTCCGGGACCGCCCCGGCATGCGCTTGAACTGCACCTCCAGGCGCCACCGGTACTGCCGGCACAGCAGGTGTCAGCTCGCGACGGAGAGCGAGGAGAGGACGGAATCGAGGCGCTCGTACCCCTCGTTCACGCCGGTCTCCATGCCGCTGCTGATCATGGCGTCACGCGTCTCGCCGGTGAGGAACACCGACCGCCCTGAACACCTCGTTCGGCCGCCACCGAGGTCCTCGAAGGTCATGCTCTCGAGGCTGACGTGGTGGGGTGCGCCGTCGAACTCGAACGTCTGGATGATCCGCTCGGGCGCGACGACGGTGTGGAAGACCCCGCGGAAGCCGTAGGCACCGCCGTCGTCGTCGCGGTGGATGTAGGAGTAGGCACCGCCGGTGACGGCCGAGAACTCACCGATCTCCGTGGTGATGCGGTGCGGGCCGAGCCACTGGCGGACGAGGTCCGGCTCGGTGAAGGCTCGGAAGACCAGCTCGCGGGGAGCATCGAACTCGCGCACGATGTCCACGAACTGCTGGCCGGGTTCCGCTGTGATGGTGGTGGGATTGCTCATGACAGATCCTTGCTGTGCTGGTCCTTCAGAGTTGCGAGGACGCCGTCGAGCCGGCGGTACTGCCGCTCGGCTTCGAGGCGGTAGGTGTCGATCCAGCCGGTCAGTGCCTCGAGGGCAGCCGGATCGAGGTGGCAGGGACGGCGCTGCCCGTCCCGCGTACGCGTGATCAGGCCGGCCTGCTCGAGCACCTGGATGTGTCGGGAGACGGCCTGCTTGGTGATGGGAAAGGGTTCCGCCAGTTCGTTCACGGTGGCGGAGCTGTGCGACAGCCGCGCGACGATGGCTCTGCGTGCCGGATCGGCGAGCGCCGAGAAGGCGGCATCGAGATCGTCGTCCCGCATGATCCACCTCCTCGTTGATCAACTAACTGGTTGATCATCCGAGTCTAGACCTGCTCCCCCGCCATGACAAGGGGGCCCGGACGACGACGGCGGCACCGTCCTGGTACCGCCGTCCCCCTCCGGTTGGTGGCCGGTCGCCAGTCAGTTCGCGTAGACGTCCACGAGGCGCAGGTCAGGCGTCCACAGTCCGAGGGAGTCGCCGGTGTTGTTCAGCACGGACGCGGCCAGGCCGTTGAAGTAGGCGGAGGACGAGCTGGTGCCCGGACCCGTGTGGACGCGCAGTTCGGCACCCGGCTGCAGGACGTAGCCCTCCCCCACCCGGAGGATGTTGTTCGCGGCATCGCGGAGGAAGTAGCCGCTGACGTCCACCACGGAGCCCGAGGCGTTCCGCAGCGTGACGTACTCGCCGGCACCCGGACGGACGTCGTCGCCCGCCGGGTTGTTCACCGCTCCACTGATCTCGAGGGCCGCTCCCGGGAAGACCGGGAGTCCGCGGAGGTAGCGGCCGTTCTGGATCGGGAAGTCGGTGGTGACGGCGTCGACGCCGAGGTCCGTGACCGCCCGCACGTCCTCCGGCGAGTTCACGGTATAGACGCTCATGGCGAGCCCGGCGTCCTTGACGCGTGCGACCTCCTCCGCGGTCAGGCCGCGGTAGTTCGCCCCCACCGAATCCACGTAGGTGGACCATTCGGCCAGCACCTCGGGACCGGGGAGCATCCAGGTGAGCTGCTGCAGCTGGACGTCCGGAGCCAGCGCGGCGAACCTGCGGTTGGAGGCCTCGTCGAAGCCGATCACCTGCACCTTGCTGGCCTCTACGAGCTTCCGCCAGGTGGGGTCGGTGCGCAGTTCGCTCGCCACGACCTCCTCGATGCCGGGTGAGTTCCAGGGCGACTTGACCTCGATGTACACGCCGGTGCTGCGGGTCGCGACGGAGGCGGCGTCGTCGAGGTGCGGGATCCTCTCGGCGACGAAGCGCTCGTCGAAGTACGAGCCCGCATCGAGCTGCTGCAGTTCCGCCCAGGTGAAGGACGTGACGGGATCGGCGGCGCGGCCCGGGAAGACGTCCTCCACGTTGGTGGTGCGTGCGGGGGTGTCGTCGTGGAAGAGGAACGGGACGCCGTCGGCGCTGAGCTGTACGTCGATCTCGATGAAGTCGGCGCCGGATGCGCGGCCGTCCCTGAAGGCTGCGACGGTGTTCTCGGGCGCCGTACCGCCGGCACCACGATGCCCCACGAGGATCGGTCCGGCCGTGGGGCGCTTCGCGGCGTCGCGGTCCTCGGCGGTCTGCGCCATGGTCGGGGCAGGAACGGCGAGGAGCGAGAGTCCGACGGCGGCGGCGGCTGCCGATCGGATGGAACGGGCGGCACGGGTCATGGGTGGATCCCTTCGGCTGGAGGATGGGAGCGCGTGGCGCCCGCATCGATCCAACTCTCTCCACCCGACCCGCTCGTCAACGGCGGATGAACTGCCGGTGAAGGTACCGGGGTGCCGACGCGTCAGGCGCGGCCCTTCAGGATCAGGTTCCAGTAGACCTTGGGCAGGACGATCCGCTCGAGGAGGTACGTCAGCCTCCGTTCGCGTGCCAGGTTGTCCCAGCCCGGGACCGTGGGCATGGGAGAGTACTTGTCGTCGAACTCGGAGAACACCACGGTGTTCCGGCTGACCACGAAGGGGCACGCCGAGTAGTGGTTGTACTCCGCGGTCGGCTTCTTCCCCTTCAGCACGGCCTTGAGGTTCTTCGCGAGGACCTTCGTCTGCATCCGCAAGGCCGCACCCGACTTCGAGTTGAGGGTCGACGCCGCGTCACCGAGGGACCAGATGGCCGGGAACCGCGTGTGCTGCAGGATCACGGGGTCCACTTCGACAAAACCTCCCCTGTTCCCGGCCGCCGGCAGGTCCGTGCTCTTCAGCCATTCGGGCGCCGACTGCGGCGGGACCGCGTGGAGGACGTCGTACGCGAGGGTCTCCGATGCACCGGTGTCGCTGTTCCTGAGAAGTACGGTGCGGGCCTCGGGGTCGACGGAGGCGAGCTCCGTGCTGTACCGGACCTCGATCCCGTACTCCTCGATCTTCCGGCCCAGTTCCTCGTCGATGATCTCCATGCCGAAGATGGTGGGCGTCGACACGGCGAGGACCACGCGGATGTCGTCGAGCACGCCCTGGCGCCGCCAGTGGTCGCAGGCGAGGTACATGGGTTTCTGGGCCGCGCCGTCGCAGGACGCCGGCCCGGGCGGCTGCGTGAACACCACGGTGCCGTGTGTCAGGTCCTTGAAGAGCTTCCAGGCCTTCGGTGCGAGCTCGTACTCGTAGTTCGATGCGCCGTGCGGCCCTTCCATCGCGTCCTTCAGGCCCGGGATGGATGTCCAGTCGTTCTGGATGCCGGGGCAGACGACGAGCTGGTCGAAGGTGACGGCGGAGCCGGACTCGAGCAGCACCGTCCTGGAGTCCGTGCTGACGTCCGTCGCCTTGTCCTGGATCCAGGTGACGCCCTTGGGCATCACCGCTGACTGGAGCCGCACGGCCTCGAGGGCGTCGGCCGTTCCTCCGGCGATGTGCGAGAACAGGGGCTGGTACAGGTGGCGCGTGCGCGGCTCGATGACCGCGACGTCCTTGATCCGGTAGCGGCGGAGTCGTCCTGCGAGGGAGACCCCTGCATTGCCGCCACCGATGATGAGCACCTGGTGGTGACGCTTCTCGCCCGGAGCAGGGATGACGGGTACCGTGCGGGCCGCCGGTCTGGTGCTCGTGCTGGAACCGATGACAGCTACCTCTTCCGTGTCGCCCTGCGCCGCCTGTCCTCCGACAGTACCGCCCGGCACCGACGCAGGACAGGGAGCTACGAACCGGCGTCGTCGGCCCCGGCGACCGACGCGGGCTGGTAGAGAGGGAGGGTGATGGAGGTCGCGGAGGCGGGAGAGGCCGTCGAGGCGGTGGGCGCAGGCGTTCCGTGGGCGAGGGCGACCAGTAGCAGGTAGAACGCCACGAACCAGAGCCCGACGGCGACACCGCGCGTCGGTTCGCCGCCCCGCCGGCTCCTGCGGATGGACCCGCGGGGCGCTGCCGGTGCGGGAGACCGCAGGTCCGGTCCCGGCCCGCGTTCGAAGAACTCGAGTTCGATGCGTGCCCGCGTCAGTTCGGCACGCAGCTCCTCGGCGCGGTCGGCCGCCTGCATCGCCTGCTCCCGCCGCAGCTCTCGCGCGCGACCTGCGGTCGTCGTCATCGTTGATCCCCCACACCCCGATCGTAGGATGCGGGTGCGCCGGACGACCCTCAGGTTTGCGGCAGGATCAGCGCAGACACGGGCTTGCGACGGCTCGGGTGAGCGGCAGGACCGGGCGCGGCAGGTCTGGTGCCGGACCGGTGCCGGACCGGTGCCGGGCCGACTCGGTCGCCGAGCCGCGTCCGCAGCGTCCGCGCCGAGCCCTGGCAGCTCGATCCTCAGTCCCGCGCGTACCGCGTGACGAAGGCGCGGAGGATGAGCTCGGGCTGGTCGACGACCGTGGCCCGTGCCCGCCCGATGTACTCGTCGGCCTCGTCGGGCGGGAAGTACCCGGCATGGCGGTAGGTGCTGATGCGCCCCACGAGCGCCTCGACGTCGAGCTCCGGGTGGAACTGCGTGGCGTACACGTTCCGTCCCACCCTGAACATCTGCACGGGACACGTGGCCGACGACGCCAGCAGCACCGCGGACCCCGGCAGCGTGGCACACGCCTCCTTGTGTCCCACATAGGCCGCGAACGACGACGGCAGGCCTGCGAGCAACGGGTCCGCGAGACCGTCCCCGGTCAGCGTGACCTCGATGGCCCCGACCGGCTCGGCATACGTGCCGTCGATGACCGCACCCTGGTGTCGCCCGAGGGTGCCGACGCCGTAGCAGGCACCGAGGAACGGGTAGTCCTCCGCGACCACACGGTCCAGCAGCAGGCCGAGTTCGCGCTCCACGCACACCTGGATCTCGCTCTTGGACTGCTCCGGATCCGAGGAGTTGAAGGGGCTCCCGCCGAGGAAGATGCCGGAATAGTCGGCCAGGTCCAGCTCGGGCAGGGGCTCGGCCTCCACCCGGATGCGCTGCAGCTCGCCGTCGGCGAGGCCGCCGTAGCGCAGGAAGCTGCGGTATTCGGCGTCGGCCGCGTAGTTCTCGGCACGGGTACCCAGCAGGAGGAACGGTTTCACCCTCCGATGCTACTGGCCTCCAGGTCCACGGCACCGCCGTCGCACCGTACCTGCCCACCTCCCGGGACGCAGGAGCCGTCGGGCCACAGCCCACCCGAGCGACGCAGGAGCCGGAACGCCGACAGGCCACCGGGAGCTCCCGGTGGCCTGTCCGATGTACTCGGCTCTCAGCGGTTGGCGTCCGCGCGGTCGGACAGTTCGGCGTCCAGCTCGGACAGCTCCTGCGCGACGCGATCCACGTCGGCCTTCGAGATGGCGACCGGGCCCGCACTATGCCTGCCGCGGGACGGTTGCAGCGTGACGACGTCGGACTGCTCGGTCGTCCGCCGCCCGCCGTCGTGCCCCGCTCGTGCCTCGACACCCGCCTCGTTTCCCGCAGCAGGCCCTGCGCCTGCTACTGCCGGTTCCGCGCCCGTGGCTGCGGGTGACATCGACGCCGCAGGACCGGCGGGGGCCGCCTGGGCGAAGTCGACCGTGCGGCGCAGCGGGCTCTCCTTGATGAACAGCACGCAGACGAGGCCGATGACCGCGATGACCGCCGTGATCAGGAAGATCATGGCCGTGCTGTCGCCGTAGGCGGCGCGCACGATGTCGGCGATCGGTGCGGGGAGGTCGACGAGGTCGAGCGAACCGCCCGCCGCTCCACCGGTCGTGGGGATCCCGGCGGCAGCGAGGCCCTCGGTGGTCTTGGTCTCGACCTGCGTTCCGAGGATGGCTCCCAGGACGGCGACACCTGCGGCACCACCCATGGAGCGGAAGAACGCCACCGATGCGCTGGCCGATCCGATGTCCTTGACCGCCACGGTGTTCTGGACGGCGAGCACGAGGTTCTGCAGCATGAGGCCGAGGCCCAGGCCGAAGACGAAAGTGTAGCTGCCGACGAGCCAGAGTTCCGTCACGTGGTCGATGGTGCCCGCGAGGCCGAGGCCCACGATGAGGAACAGGGCACCTGCGACGAGGTAGCGCTTCCACTTGCCGTACTTGGTGACGAGCTGCCCGGCGCCGATGGATCCCAGCAGGTTGCCGGCGATCATGGGGAGGGTCAGCAGGCCCGCCTCGGTCGGCGTGGCGCCTCGGGCCACCTGGTAGTACTGGCCGAGGTAGCTCGAGCTGGCGAACAGGGCGATACCGACGACGATCGAGGCGACGATGGCCAGGGCCGTGGTGCGCTCGGAGATGATCTTGAGCGGGATGATGGGCTCTGCGACCTTCGTCTCGACCACGAGGAGCAGTGCGAGCAGGATGACGCTGCTGCCGACCATCAGGGCCGATTCGCGGGAGAACCACTCGTAGTAGCCCTCCTTGCCGGCGAACGAGACCCAGATGAGGAGCAGGCTGACACCGGCGGTCAGGAGGATGGAGCCGAGCCAGTCGATCCGCGCCTTGCGGCGTGTGTCAGGGAGCTTCAGCGTGACCTGCAGGAGCACGAGGGCGATGATCGCGAGCGGCACGCAGACGAAGAACGTCCAGCGCCAGCCGAGCGGGGAATCCACGATGAAGCCACCGAGGAGCGGTCCGCCCGCGGTCGCGACGGCCATGACACCACCCATGTAGCCGGAGTACCGGCCACGCTCACGCGGCGCGATGATGGTGCCGATGATGGCCTGCGCCAGGGCGGTGAGGCCACCCATGGCGACACCCTGGATGACGCGCGCCGTGAGGAGCAGCGGGATGGTCTGGGCGAACCCTGCCAGGACCGAACCCGCCACGAAGATGACGATGCTGGCCTGCACGAGGATCTTCTTGTCGAACAGGTCGGCGAACTTCCCCCAGATGGGGGTGGTCGCGGCATTGGCGAGCAGCGCGGCCGTGATGACCCAGGCGAAGTCCGTCTGGGAACCGTTGAGGTCGCTCATGATCGTCGGCAGGGCATTGGCGACGATGGTGCTGCTCAGGATCGCCGTGAACAGGCCTGCGAGCAGACCCGTGAGTGCCTGCAGGATCTGCTTGTGGTTCATGGGCTCGCCGGCCCCGGAGGAGGCGGCAGCCGGGTGCTGCGCAGGGGCCTCGGCGGTCCTCGCCCGGGTGGAATGGATGGCCATCAGCGTTCTTCCTTCATGATCTCGGTCGTGCGGTTCAGGTGACGGCCGTCGTTGCCCGTGCGGTGTGCGGTGGTGCGTGACGCCCTGGCGGGCTCTGCGGGTCCGGTCTGTGCGACCCCGCCCGGGTGGGTGGCGGAACGGAGGGCCGCCGTGAGGTGCTGCACGGTCAGCGAGGCGGCCTCGGCCTCCCCCTCCGTCCAGTCGGACAGGATCTCGCGCAGCGTCTCGGCCCTGCGCTCGTAGGTCTCGGCGAGGTACTTCTGCCCCTCCGCCGAGAGCGAGAGCAGGCATGCCCGCCCGTCGAGCGGATCAGCGGTCCGCACCAGGAAGCCGTACTGCTCGAGGTCGGCGAGCTGCCGGCTGAGTGCCGACGGCCCGATCCCGAGCCGCCCGGCGAGGGCCGATGCACGCAGCGGGCCGCCCTCCCCCACGAAGAAGAGAACGCCGGTGTGCGCGGGGCCCAGCTCGGAGTACTTCATCCCGGCGGCGGTGACTCCGCGGAGGGCACGCTGCAGGTCGAAGATGTGGTGCACCAGCTCCGCTGCCGTGTGCTGCGCTACCGACAAGGGGGACTCCTGATCTCGTTTACTTCGTTGCTCTAAGTAACAGTACGCCGTCCGTTTCGTTAGGTCAACTAAATAAAAGAACCCGAGGTCTGCCCCGGCCAGAGGCCCCACGACGTCAAGCGGACGTCGAATCTCCCGCGGAAGCTTGCGGTCACGGTCGGCACCCTGTTAGGCCTGATACACGAGGGCAGTAGAATCACCAGTCGAGGAGCGCCCCATCCCGGGCCGCGGAGAAGGACGTTCGCAATGACGCGCAAGGAACCCCGAGTAATCGAGCCGGACGAGAAGAACATCGAGGTCGCGGACCATCCCAAGGATTATGCGGCGGGCCTGCCGGGCGTCTACTACTCCATGAAGCCCGCCATCGAGCACATGGGCCTGGAACGCACGCTGAAGACCGTCCTCAAGATGAACCACAAGGACGGCTTCGACTGCCCCAGCTGTGCCTGGCCGGACCCCGCCAAGCGCAAGACCTTCGAGTTCTGCGAGAACGGCGCCAAGGCCGTCACCTGGGAAGCTGCGCCGGTGGTCATCTCCCCGGAGTTCTGGGCCGAGAACTCCCTCACCGAACTGCGGTCGCGGTCCGAGTTCTGGCTGGGTATGCAGGGCCGTCTCGTCGAGCCCGTCTACAAGCCCGCCGGCGAGGACCACTACCGGCCCATCAGCTGGGACGAGGCCTTCGAGATCGTCGGCAACAAGCTGAAGAGCCTCGACTCCCCCGACGAGGCCGCCTTCTACACCAGCGGCCGCACCTCCAACGAGGCGGCGTTCCTCTACCAGCTCTTCGCGCGCGGCTTCGGTACCAACAACCTGCCCGACTGCTCCAACATGTGCCACGAGTCCTCCGGCTGGGCCATGGGCCAGACCATCGGGATCGGCAAGGCGACGGTGACGTTCGAGGACTACGAGAACGCCGACCTGATCATCGTCATGGGCCAGAACCCGGGCACGAACCACCCGCGCATGCTCACCGAACTCGAGAACTGCAAGCTCAGGGGCGGCCAGATCGTCGCCGTCAATCCGCTCCCCGAGGCGGCCCTCAAGCGGTACAAGAACCCGCAGACGGTCCGTGGCGTCGCGGGCAAGGGCACGGAGATCGCCGACCAGTTCCTCCAGGTCCGGCTCGGCGGTGACATGGCACTGCTGCAGGCCGTGTCCAAGCGCGTGTTCGAGGCCGAGGCGAAGAACCCCGGGACGGTCCTGGACCACGCATTCCTCGAGGAGCACTGCGAAGGCCTCGACGAACTGCGGGACTACCTCCTCACGCTCGACGAGGCCACCGTCCTCGAGGCCACGGGGCTCCGCTCGGAGGAGATCGACGAGCTGGCCGACCGCTACCTCGCGGCCGACAAGGTCATCATCACCTGGGCCATGGGCATCACGCAGCAGAAGAAGGGCGTGGCCACGATCAAGGAGATGATCAACCTCCTCCTGCTGCGCGGCAACATCGGCAAGCCCGGGGCAGGTGCCTCCCCCATCCGCGGCCACAGCAACGTCCAGGGCGACCGCACCATGGGCATCTGGGAGCAGATGCCCGCCACGTTCATGGACGCCCTCGGCAAGGAGTTCTCCTTCGAGCCGCCCCGCGAGCACGGAGCGGACGCCGTCGAGGCGATCAGGCGCATGCGGGACGGACAGGTCAAGGCGTACGTCGCCCTCGGCGGCAACCTCGTCTCGGCCATCTCGGACACGCAGGTCGCCGAGGAGGCATTCCAGAAGACCGACATGACGGTGCAGATCTCCATCAAGCTCAACCGGTCGCACCTCATCACCGGCAAGGAGGCGCTGATCCTCCCCTGCAAGGGCCGCACCGAGATCGACCGCCAGGCCACGGGTGAGCAGTTCGTCTCGGTCGAGGACACCGTCTGCGCGGTCCACGCCTCGCGCGGCAGTGTGGAACCGGTCTCCGACAACCTCCTGTCCGAACCTGCCATCATCAGCCGCCTCGCCCGCGCCACCCTGGACGGCAGGCTCGACGCCGACTGGGAGGGCTTCGAGAAGGACTACGACCTCATCCGCGACCACATCTCGCGCGTCGTCGAGGGTTGCCAGGACTACAACCGGAGGATCCGCCTGGACGGCGGGTTCGTCATGCCGAACGGGCCGCGGGATTCGCGGACGTTCAACACACCGACGGGCAAGGCCGTCCTCACGGTCAACGACCTCGAGTACCTCGAGCGCCCCGAGGGCACGCTGATCCTGCAGTCGCTGCGCGCCCACGACCAGTGGAACACCACGATCTACAGCCACAACGACAGGTACCGCGGCATCAAGAAGGGCCGCCACGTGGTGTTCATCAATCCGGAGGACATCGCCGAACTGGGCCTGACGGACGGGCAGAACGTGGACATCCACGGCGTGTACGACGACGGCATCCAGCGAGTGCTGCGCGCCTACCGCGTCGTGTCGTACCCGACGGCACGCGGCTGCGCCGCCTCGTACTACCCGGAGGCGAACGTCCTCGTCCCCCTCGACGAGGTGGCACAGGGCAGCAACACGCCGACGTCGAAGCAGATCATCGTGCGGTTCGAGCCGAGCACCCACACCGCGCCGACGGAGCACTACTCCGCAGCGACGGCGCCCGTACCCGAGGCGGAGGCAGACGGTTTTCCCGACGCCAGGACGGAGAAGACCCCGGCGAAGGAGGCCGCGGCCTCGAGTGCCTGATGCCTGATGCTTGATCCGACCGAGTCCGAAGGGGCACGGTCGGATCAAGCTCTCGAGCCCTTCTGACAGGACGGCCGGCCTCGAAGCGCCGTAGACTGCTGCGGTCACGGCGACCCGGGGGCGACATGGATCAGCAACAGGACCAGCAACAGGACCAGCAGCGTCGCGTCATCCGGATCCTGGTGGTCGCGCAGATCCTGGGCGGCTTGGGCGCGGGTGCCACCCTGTCCCTCGGCGCGCTGCTGGCGGCCGAGACGTCGGGCTCGAGCGCCTGGTCCGGCATGGCCGCGACGATGGCCACCCTCGGAGCCGCAGCCGCGGCAGTCCCCCTCGCCACGCTCGCCCAGCGCAGGGGGCGACGGATCTCCCTCGCCGCAGGCGCCGTCGTCGCCTGCATCGGCGCCCTCCTGGCTATCACGGCCGCCTCGCTCGCCTTCTTCCCGCTACTGCTCGTGGCACTGGTCCTCCTCGGCGCCGGAGCGGCGACGGGACTGCGGGCACGTTTCGCCGCGACCGACCTCGCCACGGAGGCGACGCGCGGACGCAGCCTCTCCGTCGTCGTCTGGTCCACCACCATCGGCGCCGTGCTCGGCCCGAACCTCTTCGAGCCGGGCCAGCTCGTGGCCGGGGTCCTCGGCATCCCCCCACTCAGCGGAGGTTTCGTCTTCACCGCCGGTGCACAGGCCGCTGCCGCACTCGTCTACTCGCTGGGGCTTCGTCCCGATCCGCTCCTGACGGCCCTGAGCCGCGACGCCGCGAACCGTCCGGCAGATGCACCTGCTCCGATGAAGCGGCGTGGCCTCGCCATCCTCGCCCGCAATCCCGTCGCCCGGTTCGCCGTCGTGGCCATCGCGGCCGGTCATGCCGCGATGGTGTCCGTCATG
This sequence comes from Arthrobacter sorbitolis, assembly GCF_054510995.1. Classification (NCBI taxonomy): domain Bacteria; kingdom Bacillati; phylum Actinomycetota; class Actinomycetes; order Micrococcales; family Micrococcaceae; genus Arthrobacter; species Arthrobacter sorbitolis. Next base: position 3,034 of record NZ_JBTNDM010000022.1, on the reverse strand, counting down.
TCCATGACGCCCGTCCACCTGCACGATCACGGTGCCGGGCTGTCCGTGGTCGGACTGACCATCAGCCTGCACGTGGCCGGGATGTACGCGCTGTCCCCCGTGTTCGGCTGGATCGCGGACCGTGCGGAGAAGATCCAGGGGATCCTCCTCGGTCAGGTGCTGCTGCTCGCGGCGCTGCTGACGGCGTGGCAGGCGTCGGGATCGGAGGCGGGGGTGACGGTGAGCCTGATCCTGCTCGGGCTGGGCTGGTCGGCGTGCATCGTGTCCGCGTCGGCCCTCCTCGCGGGAGCCGTGGACGTCGCCGAGCGTGCACCGGTCCAGGGGTCGTCCGACCTGGTCATGAACCTCGCCGGCGCACTCGGCGGCGCCCTCGCGGGCCCGGCCCTCGTCCTCCTAGGCTACTCGGGCCTCGGCCTGGCCGCGGCCCTCATGGTGGGCGTCGTCCTGAGCTGGACGCTCGCGCGCCTGTCCCGGCGCACCCCCACCGCCGTCCCGGCCTGAGCCCCGACGGCTATTGGGCCGAGCCCGTCCAGCCCTTCTGTTCCTGCGTCTCCTCGTCCTTCTCGATGACCGTCGTCACCGTCTTCACGGCCTTCTCCACCGCGGCGCCCGTCTCGTCGCGGTTCTTCGTGGTGACGGAGCCGGCGGCGTAACCGACGAGGAAGGCGCTGATGACACCGGCATGAGGTCCCACGAGGTGCGCGGAGCGTTCGGCCAGTTCCACGACCCGGGGATGGTCCACCTCGAGGTCGAGGATCTGGAGGGCCTGGGTCAGGGTACGGCTCCAGTCGCTGAGGGTGCGCTCTTCGTCGTCGGGCGTTGCCATGGTGTCTCCTCGCGTCGGGTGCAGTCCGCGGCTGCCGGCATTCGTCGGCAGCGCTCCCCAAGCTCTATCACCGCCGCCCCGGTGCTTCAAGGAGGAGCAGCAGGATTCCGGCCTTCCTTGACTTCGCATCCCCGCGAGGATGTAATTCCTTCCGGCAGGGTGACACGATTCACCGGCCGCTTCGGCAGGACCACCTCGACGGAGAGGAACCGTTCAGCATGACCATCCCCCACCCGGCCAGGACCGGACGCGTCCGGCTCGCAGCAGCCCTCGGAGCGGTAGTGCTCCTGGCCACCGGCACGGGAGCCGCGGCCCTCGCAGCTCCACCCCTCGATCCGGCGGGCACCACCCCGGTCTCGACGAAAAAGGCACCCCCGGTGTCCACCACCGACCTCGGCCCGAACGTCACGGTCTTCGATCCGAGCATGCCCGTGAGCGAGATCCAGGCGACGGTCGACGCCGTCAACGCCCGCCAGATCGACAACGAGATGGGCACCGGACGCGCGGCCCTCCTGTTCCTGCCGGGCACCTACGGCACCGACGCCGAGCCCCTGCAGTTCAAGGTGGGCTACTACACGGAGGTCGCGGGCCTCGGCGCCTCCCCGTCCGACGTCGTCATCAACGGCAAGATCGAGGTGTACAACCGGTGCCTCGACGGCAACGGGACGAGCAACTGCATCGCGCTCAACAACTTCTGGAGGACGCTCTCCAACCTCACCCTCGAGGTCAACGGCGCGGGTCAGGACGGCTGCCGGGCCACGGCGAACTTCTGGGCCGTCTCGCAGGCCGTATCGCTCCGCCGTGTGGACGTCACCGGCGGCACGCTCTCCCTCATGGACTACTGCACCGCCGGACCCCAGTTCGCCAGCGGCGGCTACCTTGCCGATTCGAGGGCCGGGGACATCATCAACGGGTCGCAGCAGCAGTGGCTGACCCGCAACAGCGAGATCGGCAGCTGGTCCAACGGCGTCTGGAATGCCGTCTTCTCGGGGACAGAAGGCGCGCCGTCGGACGAGGGCTTCCCCACGCCCCCGTACACGACCCTCGACCGGACCCCGGTCAGCCGGGAGAAGCCCTACCTGTTCGCCGACTCCTCCGGCGCCTACAGCGTCCGCGTGCCCGCTGCCCAGCAGGACTCCCGCGGCACCTCGTGGGGCGACGGCCTGACCGCCGGACGCACCATCCCGTTGTCCGACTTCTTCGTCGCGAAGCCCGGTGACTCCGTGCAGGCCATCAACAACGCCCTCGCCCGCGGCAAGCACCTCATCCTCACCCCCGGCGTCTACGACATCGCGCAGACCATCGCGGTCAAGCGCGCGGACACCGTGGTCCTCGGTCTCGGCCACGCCACGCTGACCGCCGTGAACGGCGCGACGCCGATGCGCGTCGCCGATGTGCCCGGCGTCGTCATCGCCGGCGTCACGATCGACGGCGGCACCGTCAACTCCCCCGTCCTCCTGCAGGTCGGCACGAAGAACGGCAACAACGGCGCCAGGCACGACGATGCGGCGAACCCGACGACGCTCAGCGACGTCTACTTCCGCATCGGCGGCCCGCACGTGGGCAGGGCCGATGTCAGCCTCGAGGTCAACAGCGACAACGTGCTGATCGACCACACCTGGGTATGGCGCGCGGACCACGGCAACGAGGGCGCCTTCGGCTGGGACGTCAGCACCGGCCGCAACGGCGTGATCATCAACGGCGACGACGTCACCGCCACCGGCCTCTTCGTGGAGCACTACCAGGAGTACAACGTCATCTGGAACGGGGAAAACGGGCGCACCGTGTTCTTCCAGAACGAGCTCCCCTACGACCCGCCGAACCAGGCCGCCTGGCAGCACGACGGCGTCCTCGGCTGGGCCGGTTACAAGGTGGCCGACGACGTCAGGAACCACACGCTGTGGGGCGGCGGCTCGTACATCTTCACGAACGTGGACCCGAGCATCCACGCATCCCGCGGCTTCGAGGTGCCCGACACCCCGGGCGTGGTCCTGAACCACCTCCTGACCGTGAACCTCGGGGCCGGCACGATCGACCACGTGGTGAACGACACCGGTGCGCCGGTCAGCAACGCGAACACCGGCACGCCGAGCTATGTGGAGCGGTACCCGTAGGGATTCACGTAAAGGAAGCGGCACGAATACAGGCGGGGGAGGGGGGGGGGTGCGGGGCCCCCCCGTGGCTTGCGGCCCCCAGACCCCCTTTCCC
>NZ_JBTNDM010000021.1:0-25613 GCF_054510995.1 Arthrobacter sorbitolis | reverse complement strand
AGCGCAACGGAGGAACGCCAGAGAGGGACCACCGGCCCCGTGGTTCCCCCCGCTTCTGGGGGGGGGGTCGCCGGCACCGACGTTCGAAGGGGAACACCGTGAGCGTTCAGCCAGCAGTATCCGGTAGCACAGCCGTCCGGAGCGGGGACGGCCAGGCCGGCCCACCGTCGCCCGCGTCCGGGGCCCGCAGTCCCCGGCGACCCCGGTCGCACCGCTTCAGGTCCCGCGTCCTCACGCCGTACCTGATGCTCGCTCCCGGCATCGTCCTGTTCGCCGTGTTCATGGCGGCCCCCATCTTCTACACGCTGTACCTCAGCTTCCAGCGCGTCGAGGTGTCCGGGCTCGGGCTGGGCTCGGGTGCGCGCAAGCAGGTCTTCGCGGGCCTGGACAACTACGCGGCCGCCCTCGGCGACCCCGAGTTCGGCGCCGGCGTCGGCAGGGTCCTCACGTACGGCGTCATCCTGATCCCGTGCATGCTGGGGCTCGCGCTGCTGTTCGCCCTGCTGCTGGACTCGCGGAGGTCCAGGGCCACCACGTTCTCCCGCGTCGCGATCTTCCTGCCCTACGCGGTGCCCGCGGTCATCAGCTCGCTCCTGTGGGGTTTCCTCTACTTGCCGTCCGTCAGCCCCTTCTACTACCTGACCGAGCGGCTCGGCATCGAGATGCCCCAGATCCTCTCCTCGCAGCTCATCATGTTCGGGATCGCGAACATCGCCCTGTGGGGTGGGGTCGGCTTCAACATGATCGTCATCTACACGTCCCTGAAGGCCGTCCCGAACGACATCTACGAGGCGGCACGCCTCGACGGCGCCTCCGAGACGCAGATCGCCCTCCGGATCAAGATCCCCATCGTGACGCCGTCGCTCATCATGACGGCCCTCTTCTCCATCGTCGCGACGCTTCAGGTCTTCGCCGAGCCGACGACGCTGCGGCCGCTCACCAACACGCTCTCCACGAGCTGGACGCCCCTGATGAAGGTCTACCGCGACGCCTTCACGCGCGACGACATCTACTCCGCCGCTGCGAGTTCGATCGTCATCGCCGCCGCGACGCTCCTGATCTCCTTCGTATTCCTCCGCGTGGTCCAGAAGCGCGCCTTCGGACAGGAAGACTGACATGGCCGACACCCTCACCCCGCCCCTCACGCCGTCGCTCAGGTCCCGCCGCGACAGCGTCCACGGACACGAGAAGCCGAGTGCCGTCGCCACCGCACTGCTGCTCCTCGGTGCGCTCTACTGCCTGCTGCCGGTGTTCTGGGTGCTCATGGCCTCCACCAAGGACGGCTCGGAGCTCTTCTCCACGTTCACGTTCGCCCCCAGCACGCACCTGTTCGACAACATCGCCGAGCTCAGCGGCTACCGCGACGGTCTCTTCTGGCGGTGGATGGCGAACACGGCCCTCTACGCCGGCGCGGGCGCCATCGCCTCCACCTTCGTCTCGGCGCTCTCCGGGTACGTCCTGGCGAAGTTCACCTTCCCCGGGAAGTCAGCGGTCTTCAACATCCTGCTGATGGGTGTGCTGGTCCCCGGCGTCATCCTGGCGATCCCGCAGTACTTCCTGATGGCTCAGCTCGGCCTCACCAACACCTACTGGGCCGTGTTCCTGCCGCAGATCATCAGCCCCTACGGCATCTACCTGGCCCGCATCTACGCCGCCGCAGCCGTGCCCACCGACGTCGTCGAGGCCGCCAGGACGGACGGCGCCAGCGAGCTGGGGATCTTCGCCCGCATCGCCATGCCGATGATGCTCCCCGGACTGGTGACCATCTTCCTGTTCCAGTTCGTGGCCATCTGGAACAACTTCATGCTGCCGTACATCATGCTGGGCGACGACACCCTCTTCCCCATCACGGTGGGCCTCAACGGACTCCTGAACCAGGGTGCCTCCGCGCCCGCGCTCTACACCCTCGTCGTCACGGGCGCGCTCCTGTCCATCCTGCCGCTCATCCTCATGTTCCTGCTCCTGCAGCGGTTCTGGCGCGTCGACCTCGCAGCGGGCGCCGTCAAGGCCTGAACGCGCCGGGATACGCTATGTCGGTGACCAGCACCCGGGGCCCGAAGCGGCCCACCATCGACGACGTCGCGAAGGCGGCCGGCGTCTCGAGGGGCACCGTGTCGCGGGTCCTCAACGGCGGCCACTGGGTCAGCCCGGACGCGCTCACCGCCGTCGAGCTGGCCATCAAGAGGACCGGCTACCGCATCAACCCGCACGCCAGGAGCCTGGCCACGAGCAAGGCCAACACGGTGGCGTTCCTGCTGAGCGAGACGCAGGAGCGGCTCTTCGAAGACCCGAACTTCTCCATCCTCATGCGGGGTGCGTCCGAGGCCCTCGGTGAGCACGACGTCTCCCTGGTCCTCATCATGGCCGGCACCAAGGACGAACAGCGCAGGGCCCGCGACTTCATCACCGCCGGGCACGTCGACGGCGTGCTCCTCGTCTCCTCCCACGCACGCGGCCAGTCGATCATCGGAGACATCTACAAATCCGGTGTACCCATGATCGCCTGCGGGATCCCCCTCGGCTTCGAAGGCAAGATCGGCTATGTCGCGGCCGACGACGCGATGGGGGCACGGGACATGGTCGCGCACCTGCGTGGGCTGGGCCGGACGTCGATCGCCACCATCACGGGACCGATGGACACCTCCGGTGGTGTCGGGAGGCTCCGCGGGTACCGTGAGGAGATGGGTGGCTCGTACGACGAACGCCTCGTCGCTCCCGGCGACTACAGCCTGGAGAGCGGACGGCAGGCGATGCGGCAGCTCCTCGACCAGGCGCCGGGGCTCGACGCCGTCTTCGCGGCCAACGACCTCATGGCGGCGGGCGCACTCGACGTCCTCCGGGCCGAGGGCCGGCGCGTCCCCGAGGACGTCGCGGTGGCCGGCTTCGACGACTCCCCGGTGGCCGCCTCCACCGAACCGCCCCTGACCACCATGCGGCAGCCCTTCGGCCGGATCAGCCACGAGATGGTGCGGATCCTCCTCGGCGTGATCCGCGGCGAGGACCCGGCGGCGATCATCCTGCCGACACACCTCGTGGAGCGCGCCTCGACGGGCGGGATCACTGTCTCCGCCTGATCCGCCTTGATGGGAAGCGTTTTCCCAAAACCCTTGCCCAAGGCACGCACCGCCGTTAGGCTGACGGCACGTCTTCCGCTGATCCGCTCCAGGATGCCGCCGTACCCGGTTCCTGGGAGGGCTGTCGACGCCACTCACCGTTTTCGATGATGAAACGAGAAGGTACCTCCCCATGCCACGATCCGGTCTCAAGCGCGCCCTCTTCCGATCACCACTCCTGGCGGGGGTGACGGTCCTCGGCGTCTCGCTCGCGGGGAGTCCCGCCCTCGCCGTCGACCCTCCTCCTCCGCCCGCTGCCGCGGAGGCGGCATCGTCGCTCCCCGTGCCCACCAATGTCCGGCTCGCGCGCCTGACGGAGTCGGCGGTGATGCTCCGCTGGAACGAGGTGCCGGGCGCCACCGGGTACGTGGTGTCCCGCTCGGACACGGTCGACGGCGACTACGTCCGGGTCGCGGAGACCTCGGGCGACGTGTTCGCCACGGACGCCGCCGTGGACACCTCCGCGCCCCGCTTCTACCGCGTCAGCGCGCGCGGTGCCGACGGCATCACCGCGCCCTCGGCCGCGACGGCGTCGAGCCCGTTCGGCAACCCGCCCGCGCTGCCCGACGGCGGCGTCCTCGCCCTCGATCTCGGCCCCGGATCCGTGGCGCCGGGCGCGACGGCGATCACCGCGACCACGGGCTACGGTCAGGGGGCGCGGGCGGGGTTCGTCGACCCGTCGAAGGTCACGGGAACCGACCGGGGGACGGCCGATGCCACCCGGTCCGACTTCGTCACGATCGGCGACACGGAGCTCGTGGTGGACCTGCCGAACGGCGACTACACCGTCGGCGTCGTCGCAGGTGACGCCGCCGGCCCGACCGACATCGCGCTGATCGCCGAGCAGATCACCAAGGTGCAACCCACCACCCGGCCCGCAGGCCAGTACCTGGAGATGTCCTTCGACATCGCGGTCGTGGACGGGCAGCTCAACCTCGACGTCGCGGGCACGGCCGCGAACCTCAACGCCCTGACCATCACCCGCCAGGCCGACCGCGCGCAGTCGCCCTCGCCGACGGTCTGGCTCACCGGGGACTCGACGGTCCAGACCTACCGCTCGGACGTGGCACCGCAGGCCGGCTGGGGCCAGATGATCGACCGCTTCGTCGACGACGACGTCACGGTGGACAACAGGGCGATCGGCGGGCGCAGCTCCAAGAACTTCATCAGCCAGGGACGCCTCGACGAGGTGCTCCGCGGCATCCGGCCCGGCGACTACCTCTTCGTGCAGTTCGGCCACAACGACAACAGCTACGGCGTGGACGACCGCTTCGCGGCACCGGCCGACTACTACGAGTACCTCCGGACCTACGTGGACGGGGCCGAGCAGCGGGGAGCCACGCCGATCCTGGTCACGCCCGTCTCGCGGCGCGCCTTCGGGCCGGACGGCAAGGCGGCAGTCTCCTTCCCCGCCTATGTGGAAGCCGTGCAGAAGCTGGCCGCCGAGACCGGGACGCCGCTCGTGGACCTGGCGGCCTCCAGCCGGGCGTACCTGGACGAGATCGGCGCCGAGACCGCGAAGTCCGTCTACCTCCACGTGCCCGCCAGGGTCTACCCGAGCCGACCGGCGGGCACCGTGGACGACACCCACTTCCAGGAGTACGGAGCCATCCAGATGGCGCGTCTCGTCGCGCGCGGCGTGGCTGGTCTCGACATCCCGCTCGCCGCCGAGATCGAGGAGGCGGAGCCTCCGGCAGCCGTCCCCGCCGCACCCGCGGGCGTCGTCGTCGCCAGTGTCTCCAACGCGAGCGCCCAGCTCACCTGGAAGCCCGTGGAGGGGGCCGATATCTACCGGGTGTTCCGGAAGGACGCCGGCGCCGGGGACGCCTACACGCTCGTAGCCACCTCGACCCTCCCGCAGGCGGCCGTCCCGGGCCTCAAGGAGGGCGCGGAGTACGACGTCCGCGTCACCGCCGTCAACGGCCGCGGCGAGTCCGCGCCGTCGGACGCCGTGCGGATCGCCACGAAATCGCCGCTGTACCGCTTCGACGTGCAGCTCGCCGGCTCGCCCGTGATGCCGGGCTACACCGAGGCCAGCCAGACGAGCGCCTACACGGTCGAGCGCGGCTGGGGCTTCCTCGACACCACGGGCCTCACCGGCCGCGACCGCGGCATCGCCTTCACGCCCCCGCCCACGGACCTCGAGCGGGACTTCCTGCTGCCGACGCCGGCCCACGAGTTCGCCGTCGACGTCCCGAACGGCTCCTACGCCGTCCGCACCTACACCGGTGACTGGATCGGCAGCAGCAGGTCGAATGTGCAGCTCGAGGGCAAGGACTTCGGCTCGGCCAATGCCGGCCGCGCCGCCGTCGCGCAGAAGACGAGCGAACCGGTACTCGTCACGGACGGCCAGCTGAACCTCGTCATGACGGGCACGTCCTCCCGCCTCAACGGCATCGAGGTGACCCCGTTGCAACTCGCACCGTCGGCCCTCGCGCTGCAGGACCTGACGATCGACGGAGCGGGAGTAGCGGTGTCCCTCGCCTGGCAGGCCGCCGACGGCGCCGCCGGGTACCGGGTCCACCGCACGGCGACCGGCTCCTCCGAGCGCATCGCCGTCGGCGACACCACGGTCCCGGCACTGACGGACACCACCGCCGACGTCGGACTCGAGTACACCTACACGGTGGTGGCGCTCACCGCGGGCGGGACGGAATCCGTCCCTTCCAACCCGCTCGTCCTCACCACCGTGGACCCCGACGTCGCCCCGGCAGCCGTCCCGACGGGCCTCTCCCTGGGCGCCGTCAACAAGAACGACGTGACGATCAGCTGGACGCCGTCGGACGGTGCCCTGTTCTACCAGGTGTACCGGGCCGAGCCGAACGCCGACGGATCGCTCGGGGACGCCGAACTGGTCGGCCGGGCCGACGACGCCTCCTTCACGGACACGGACGTCCTGACGACCATCGAGTACACGTACTCCGTCACCGCGGTGAACGCGGGCGGAGCGTCCGAGCGGTCCTCGACCATCACGTCACCCGCCGCCACGACCCTGCAGCGGCAGGCCGAGCGCCTGGACCGCGCCCCCGTCGCCGTCCAGGGTGACGGCGGCGTCTACCTGGGCTGGCGCATGCTCGGCCTCGACGAGGATGGCATCGCCTTCCATGTCTACCGTGACGGCGAGCGGGTCACCGAGGCGCCGCTCACGTCGAGCACCAATCTGCTCGACGCCGAAGGGACCGAGGGGGCCGTGTACCGGGTGAGCTCCGTCGTCGACGGCGTGGAGCGCTGGGCCACCGAGGACTTCACCGTCTGGGACCAGCAGTACCTCGACGTCCCGCTCGAGAAGCCGGCCGATGCCGTCACGAAGGACGGCCAGCCCTATTCGTACCGGGCGAGCGACGCCTCCGTCGGTGACGTCGACGGCGACGGCGACTACGAGATCATCCTCAAGTGGGACCCGAGCAACAGCCGCGACAACTCGCAGGCGGGCTACACCGGCACGGTCTACATGGACGCCTACGAGATGGACGGCACGCGGCTGTGGCGGATCGACCTCGGGAGGAACATCCGGGCCGGCGCCCACTACACCCAGTTCCAGGTCTTCGACCTCGACGGCGACGGCCGGGCCGAGGTGACCATGAAGACCGCCGACGGCACCGTCGACGGTCGGGGCACCGTGATCGGGGACGCCGCGGCGGACCACCGGAACTCCTCCGGCTACGTGCTCAGCGGACCCGAGTACCTCACGGTGTTCGACGGGGCGACGGGGGCGGCGGTCGACACCATCGACTACGTCCCTGCGCGCGGTGACGTCGGAGCCTGGGGTGACACCTACGGCAACCGCGTGGACCGGTTCCTGGCAGGCGTGGCCTACCTGGACGGCGAGAAGCCCAGCGTCGTCTTCAGCCGCGGCTACTACACACGCGCCGTGATCGCGGCCTTCGACTTCGACGGCACGAACCTCACCTCGCGGTGGACCTTCGATTCCGACGAGGCCGGCAGCCAGTACCGCGGCCAGGGGAACCACGAGTTCTCGGTGGCGGACGTCGACGGCGACCAGAAGGACGAGATCGTCTTCGGGTCCATGACCATCGACGACGACGGCGAGGCGCTCTACACCACGGGCCTCGGACACGGCGACGCCCTGCACGTCTCCGACTTCGACCCCACGAACGCCGGGCTCGAGGTCTTCGCCGCCCACGAGGACATGGGGGCATCCGGCAACCGCGGGGCCACCTACCGCGACGCGGCGACGGGCGAGATCATCTGGTCGATCCCGGCGGCCCGGGACACCGGTCGCGCGGCGATGGCCGATATCGACCCCGCCCATCCCGGCGCGGAGGGCTGGGCCATCGGCGGCGACGCCGCCTACAACTCACCCGTCGGGCAGCTCCGCTCCTCCGCAGGTGAACTCCTGTCCGAGAAGATCCCGGCGGCGAACTTCGTCACCTGGTGGGACGGGGACCTGCTCCGCGAGATCACGGACAACGACTACGACGCGGCCGCCGCCGCCGGGGTCCCGACCATCTCGAAGTGGAACCCGCAGTCGCAGGCCGCCGAGGAGATCTACCGCGCGGAGGGCACCCTGAGCAACAACACCACGAAGGCGAACCCGGCCCTGCAGGCGGACCTGTTCGGCGACTGGCGCGAGGAGATCGTCACGCGGACGGCGGACTCGTCCGCCCTGCGCATCGCCACCACCGTCGATGCCACCGACCACCGGCTGAGGACGCTGCAGTCGGACCCGGTCTACCGGCTCGGGGTCGCCTGGCAGAACACGGCCTACAATCAGCCCCCGCACACCTCGTACTTCCTGGGCCAGGACATGCAGGCGCCGGCGGCTCCGAGCATCACCTACACGGGCGCCGACGCGGGCCCGGGCGACCTGGTCGATCCGGAGCCGGACTTCGTGCCGGGACCGGCGACGGACCGGGACCTGAAGCCGTCGTCGCGCATCGATCTCGGCCTTGCCGACCAGAAGTTCGGCCGCGGTGCCCGTGATGTGACGCTGGAGAACCTGGAGGCGGGCGAGTGGTTCTACGCCTACCTCGGTGGCAGCGGCCTCGGCTGGCGTCAGGCGTCCGAGGACGGGGAGATCACCGTGACCACGCCCGCCGCGACCCGTCCCGGCGACAACAGGATGGTCGTCTTCACCGGTGACGGCACGCTCCTCGGATGGGAGGCGCTCCGCGTCACCGGTCCCTGAGGGTCGGACGCGACGGAGCCCGGGCGGAGGACGTCCGGGCTCCGTCGTGCCCGCCCTCGACCGGCCCGTGGACCGCCCAGCACCCTCCGACCGGGCCGCCGCGCCGGGTGCCCAGACCCGTGGCTACTCCGCAACGGGTTCGCCACGATGCCCCGGGTCTCGGGCCCGCAACGCACACCCGCGCCGGATGTGCGCCGGAGACGCCCCGGATGTGCGCGGGAGACGCCCCAGATGTGCGCCGGAGCCGCTCCGGAGCGCCCGTCCTCCCGACGGCTTGCCCTGCCCACGGGCGCCGCCGCGTGCCAGACTGGGACCATGCTCGTAGCCTTCAGCGTCGCCCCGTCCGGCTCCTCCGACCTCTCACGCGAGAACCCCGACGGGTCGGTGCACGACGCCGTCGCCGCAGCGGTCGCCGTCGTGCGCGAGTCCGGCCTGCCGAACTCCACCGATTCCATGTTCACCACGATCGAGGGCGAGTGGGACGAGGTCATGGCGGTGGTGAAGCATGCCACCGACGCCGTCGCCCGCTACGGCAGCCGCGTGTCACTCGTGCTGAAGGCGGACATCCGTCCCGGGCGTACCGGCGAACTGACCGGCAAGGTGGAGCGGCTGGAGGCGGCACTCGCCGAGCAGGAGCAGTTCGAGGGCCACTCCTGACACCCCTCGACGCCATTCGGTGTCTTCAGGCCACTAAACTGACGACGTGACACAGCCCCTGCTGACGCTGCCCTACGTGATCCGGCCGGCCACGGTCGACGACGCCGAGGCCTACGCCCGCACGCACGTCGCCGGGCTGCACGAGACGTACGAGCAGATCATGCCGCCCGAGTTCCACGAGTACTACGACGCCGAGCTGCCCGCCATCATCGAGCGCCGGCAGGCGGCCTTCGCGGACGCCGAGCGGCTCCCCGGCAGCGCACGCAGCTGGCTGGCGTTCGACGACGACGGCGGGCCCGTCGCGATCGCGACGTCGGGCCCGGGTCGCGACGAGGACCGCCCCGACTTCGAACTGCACCACATCTACACGCTGCGCTCCACCCACGGCACCGGACTCGGGCAGCGCCTGCTCGACACCGCGATCGGTACGAGGGCCGCCTACCTCTGGATCCTCGACGGCAATACGCGGGCCGAGCGCTTCTACGACCGCAACGGCTTCGTCCCGGACGGCACGTCCATGCTGTGCGGGCCCACCTGGCACTACAGGCCGATGTTCCGGATGCACCGCCCCGACCAAGAGTGAGAAGACTTCCCTGATGGCGAGACCCACCGGTCCGAGCCCCGAGATCGGCGAGTTCCCGATCGACACCGGGACCTGCGAACTCGAACCCGATCCGTACACCCCGAACGGCTGGGTGCTGCGCATCAACGGGGTGCCCAGCTCGCACATCGACCTCGCGGATCCGCTGCACCTCGACTTCGAGTACATGCGGTGGATCGCCTCGCTCGTCGATGCGCGCTGGGCGTCCTCGGACCGGCTCCGCGTGCTGCACCTCGGCGGGGGAGCCTGCTCGCTCGCGCGCCGGTTCGCCGCCAGCCACCCCCAGGCGCGCCAGGTCGTCGTCGAACTCGACGGGCGCCTCGCCGAGCTGGTGCGCGGGTGGTTCGATCTCCCGCGGGCGCCCCTCGTCCGCATCCGGGTCGGGGAGGCTCGCGCCGTCACCGAATCGCTGAGCGAGGGCAGCCGCGACCTCGTGATCCGCGACGTGTTCGCCGGGGCCGTGACCCCGGCACCCCTGACGACGCGGGAGTTCACGGCGGCGGCCAAGCGGGTGCTCGCGGACGACGGCGTCTACGTGGTCAACTGCGGCGACAGCCCGAACCTCGCGATGGCCCGGCGCGAGGCAGCGACCATCGCCGCCGCGTTCACCTCCACCGCCATCATCGCCGACCCCGCGATGCTGAAGGGCCGGCGCTACGGCAACGTGATCATCGCCGGGAGCGACGCCCCCCTCGGCGAGGACCCGGGACTGACCCGGGAGCTGCTCGGCGGGGGAGTGCCGGCGCACCTCTGGCGGGACGCCCGCGTGCGGACCTTCGCGGCGGGCGCGCAGCTCCTCTCGGACTGACCACCGGGGCCACAGCATCAGGCCGGTCTGCAGCCCGGCATCGGGCCCGCCGCGACGGGCCCCGGGCGACGGTTCCGGCGTCAAGCCGGGCGCCACCCTGCGCCCCGACTCCCGTCCCCGGGCCCGCCCACTAGGCTGGCCGGGTGGAACCGGGACTGCTGGGCATCATCGGGATCGCCGTCCTGGTCGGCGTGGCCGTGCTCTCCAAGCGCGTGGGGGTCGCGGCTCCCCTCATCCTCGTCGTCGTCGGGATCGGCCTCTCCTTCGTGCCGGGCGTGCCGAGCTTCAGCATCCCCGACGAGTGGATCCTGACCGGCATCCTGCCGCCCCTGCTCTACGCCGCGGCGATCAAGACGCCGGTGACGGACTTCCGCCGGAACCTCACGCCGATCGCCAGCCTGTCCGTCGCCCTCGTCGTCGTCTCCGCCCTCGTCACCGGGCTCCTCCTCCACGCCCTCCTGCCCGGGCTCGGCCTCGCGGCGGCCATCGCGCTCGGCGCCGTCATCAGCCCGCCCGACGCCGTCGCCGCCACGTCGATCGGCCGGCGGCTCGGGCTCCCGCCGCGGCTGCTCACCGTGCTCGAGGGCGAGGGCCTGGTCAACGACGCGACGGCCCTCGTGCTCCTGCGCAGCGCCATCGCCGCGTCCGCCGGTGCCCTGAGCGGCCTCGGTGCGGCCCTGGCGGACTTCGCCTTCGCCGTCGTCGGAGCGGTCGTGGTGGGCTACGCGGTCGGCGCCGTGACGGTCTTCGTCCGGTCCCGGCTCGACGATCCCGTGCTGGACACCGCGCTGTCCCTGGCCGTGCCCTTCATCGCCTTCCTGCCCGCCGAGGAACTCCATGCCTCCGGGGTGCTCGCCGTGGTGGTCGCCGGCATCTACACGGGGCACCACAGCGCGAGCAGGATCGACGCCCGGGCGCGCATCAGCGACAACGTGAACTGGCGGACGGTGCAGTTCCTGCTCGAGAACGGCGTGTTCCTGCTGATCGGCCTCGAGATCCGGGGCCTGCTCCGGAGCATCGACCAGTCCCTGCTGACGGTCGGGGAGACGATCCTGATCGGCCTCCTCGCGACCCTCGTCCTGATCCTGCTGCGGTTCCTCTGGGTCTTCCCGCTCGTGCTGCTCATGCGGCGCCTGCCGAGCCGGGCCGAGCGGCGCACGCTGCAGCTGCGCCGCGGACTGGCCAGGCTCAGGAAGCTGGGCACGCTGGATGCGCGGCAGGAGCGGCGCCAACGGGCCCTCACCCGGCTGTACCAGCGGCGCAAGGCGGACCTGGAACTGGAACGGCGGGAGGGCTTCGGCTGGAAGGGCGCCACGGTGCTCGGCTGGTCCGGCATGCGCGGCGTGGTAACGCTGGCTGCGGCGCAGTCCCTGCCCGGGTCGTTCGCCTACCGGGAGCAGCTCGTGCTGATCGCGTTCACCGTCGCCGTCACCACCCTGCTGGTGCAGGGCGGCACGCTGCCGGCACTCATCCGGGTGCTGAAGATCGAGGGGATCGACGCCGACGCCGACCGGGAGGAGTCCGCGACCCTGTTCGACGAGCTGCGTACCGAGGGGCTGCGCGTGCTGGACGACCCGCAGGCCGTCATGGGCGAGGACGTCGAGGTCGACGACGACGTGCTCGACCGTGTCCGCGCCGACACCGGGAGGCGGACGGAGTTCGAATGGGAGAAGGCGCGGCTCCCGGAACAGAAGCTCGTGCGCTCGCCGCACCGCCAGTACCGGGACCTGCGGCTTGCCGTGCTCGAGGCGGAGCGGCAGGCGCTGCTCGCCGCCCGGGCGCGCGGCACCTACTCCTCGCGCGTGCTGGCGAAGGCCCAGCGCATCCTGGACGTCGAGGAGACACGCCTCCGCCCCCGGAGCGGCGCGTAGCGCGTCACCGTCGGCCGAGGAGCTGCGCCTCCATGGCCGCGGTCGCCTGCCGCAGGGCGTCGACGACGGCCGCGACCGCCGGTTGGCGCAGCGCATCGGCCCGCACCACGAGCCAGTAGTCGAGTTCCTCCGCGACGTCGGAGGGGAGGAGCCGGACCAGGTCGGCGTGCCGGTCCGCCATGAAGCAGGGCAGCAGGCCGAGCCCCGCGCCCGCCCGGGTGGCTTCCACGTGGACGAAGACGTTGGTCGAGCTCAGGGCGTCGCGCATGGTGGGCAGGAGCCGCCGGGGCGCATCGAGGCTGTCCACCTGCAGCATCGAGTCGATGAAGTACACGAGCGGATGGCGCATGGCCTCCTCGAGGGTGCCCGGAGCACCGTGCGCCGCGAGGTACTCCTTCGACGCGTACAGCCCGAGGACGTAGGTACCCAGCCGCTCGGCCTCCGCACGGTGCACCTGCGGTTCGCCGACCACCACCTCGAAGTCGAGGCCCGTCCGCGTCTGTGAGGCCCGCCGTGTCGCGGTGATGATCTCGATGCTGAGCCGGGGGTGGGCGGCGCGGAGCCGGGCGAAGGCCGGAGCGGCGATGAGGGCGCTGAAACCGTCCGTGGCGCTCATCCGCACCACCCCCGAGAGTGCGCCGTCGTCGTCGCCCAGCCGGGCGACCGCCTCGGCGACGACGGCCGCCGCGTCCGCCGCCCGTCGGCCCAGGTCCGTCAGCTCCCATCCGCCGCTGCCGCGGGAGACGACCCGCCCGCCGAGCGCCTTCTCGAGGGCCGCGATCCGCCGTGACACCGTGGTGTGGTTCAGTCCCAGCGCATCGCCGGCCGTGGTGAAGCGTCCGCTCTGCGCGACGGCGAGCAGCACCACGAGATCCTGGGCGTTGGGAGGGAGCATCTCTGCAGTATTGCAGAGCAGGGGTGCCGATCTGGCCATTGGCGGACCGAAAGCGCGCAGGCATACTCGGAGGAAACCCATCAGGGCCCGACCTGGGCCCGCCATGTCAGCGTCGACAGAGGAGATCTCCATGAGCGTCAATCAGCGCTCGAACACCCCCGGTAACCAGCAGGGCGACGGAACGGCCGGCGAGGCGTCGGGCCTCAAGCGGATCGTCGCGGCCGCCATGGTCGGGACGGTCGTCGAGTGGTACGAATTCTTCCTGTATGCCACGGCGGCGAGCCTGGTCTTCGGAACCTTCTTCTTCCCCAATGCGGGCTCCGAGCTCGACGGCATCATCGCGGCCTTCCTCACGTACGCCGTCGGCTTCGTGGCCCGGCCGCTCGGCGGGATCGTCTTCGGGCAGATCGGTGACAAGCTCGGCCGCAAGCACACGCTGCAGCTCACCATCATCCTCGTCGGCGTCGCCACCTTCCTCATGGGATGCCTGCCCGGCTTCGACTCGATCGGCTACTGGGCGCCGGCGCTGCTGGTGATCCTGCGCTTCATCCAGGGCTTCGCCGTCGGAGGGGAGTGGGGCGGCGCCGTCCTCCTCGTCGCCGAGCACAGCCCCAACCGGTCCCGCGGGTTCTGGTCCAGCTGGCCGCAGGCGGCCGTCCCGGTGGGCAACCTCCTCGCGACGCTCGTCCTGCTGGGCATGAGCTGGATCCTGCCGCAGGACGAGTTCCTCAGCTGGGGCTGGCGCGTGGCGTTCTGGGTCTCCGCGATCATCGTGGTGATCGGGTACTACATCCGCACGCATGTCAGCGAGGCCCCGATCTTCCTCGAGGCCCGCGAGAAGATCGAGTCCGAGAAGGCGGTCAGCTACGGCGTCCTCGAAGTGGTCAAGCGGTACCCCAAGGGGATCCTCGGAGCCATGGGCCTGCGGTTCGCCGAGAACATCCTCTACTACATCATCGTCAGCTTCACGATCGTCTACCTGAAGACCGTGCACCAGTACGACACCTCGCAGCTCCTGCTGGCCCTCCTCATCGCGCACGTGGTCCACTTCGCGGTGATCCCGCAGGTGGGCAGGCTGTCCGATGCCTTCGGCCGCAAGCCGGTCTACCTGGTCGGGGTGGTCCTCGGCGCCACGTGGGCGTTCTTCGCCTTCCCGATGTTCGACACCCTGAACCCCTTCCTGATCATCCTGGCGGTCACGATCGGCCTCGTCTTCCATGCCTTCATGTACGCGGGACAGCCGGCCATCATGGCGGAGATGTTCCCGACGCGGATGCGGTACTCGGGCGTCTCCCTGGGCTACCAGGTGACCTCGATCCTCGCGGGATCGCTCGCGCCGATCATCGCGACGGCCCTCCTGCAGGAGTACGGCAGCTGGGTGCCGGTCGCGATCTACCTCGTGATCGCCTGCGCCATCACCCTCGTCGCCGTCCTGACCCTGAAGGAGACCCGCGGGATCTCCCTGCGCGAGGTCGACGCGGAGGACGCGCGGCGCCACGGACTGGACGAGCCGCTCGTGGGACAGGCCAAGCCATGAGCACGACGGCGTCCCAGCCCGCGACGGCCCTGACCCCGGGGCCCCTGGCGGGCCGGCGCGCGCTCGTCACGGGCGGCGCGAGCGGGATCGGTGCGGCGTGCGCCCGCGCACTCGCCGGACGGGGCGCACAGGTCGTCGTCGCTGACCGGGATGCGGCCGGCGCCGGGGACCTGGCCGCCGACCTCGGCGGCGAGGCGTGGGCGGTCGACCTGCTCGACACGCGGGCGCTCGAGACGCTGACCCTCGAGGCCGACATCCTCGTGAACAACGCGGGGATCCAGACGGTCAGTCCCCTCGAGGACTTCGATCCCGAGGACTTCCGCCGCATCCAGCGGCTGATGGTCGAGGTGCCGTTCCTCCTGATCCGCGCCGCGCTCCCGGGGATGTACGCGCGGGGCTTCGGCCGGATCATCAACGTCTCCTCGGTCCACGGCCTGCGGGCCTCGCCGTTCAAGGCCGCCTACGTGACGGCCAAGCACGGCCTCGAGGGGCTCTCCAAGGTCACAGCCCTCGAGGGCGGCGCCCACGGCGTCACGAGCAACTGCGTCAATCCCGGCTACGTCCGCACGCCCCTCGTGGAGAACCAGCTGGCCGACCAGGCACGCCTGCACGGCATCAGCGAGGAGGAAGTCCTCGAGAGGATCATGCTCACCGAGTCGGCCATCAAGCGGCTCGTCGAACCGGAGGAGGTCGCCTCGCTCGTCGCCTGGCTGGCAGGCGACGACGCCGGCATGGTGACGGGTTCCTCCTACGTCATGGACGGCGGCTGGTCCGCCCGCTGAACCGCGGCGGGCTCCCGCGGTACCCGGATCCAGGGACGACGGCGGCCCCCCCCGCTTTCCCCGCTTCTCCTCGCCGGGGTGCGGGCGGCGCCCTCGCGGACGAGACGGCTTGCTCCCACTGCAGCCAAGACGAAGCTGGGAATGTCCGACCATTCCCAGCCCCGACGGGTCACGGATGGGAGGGACGGCGCAGACCGGCCCCGCCGGGTCAGATGCCGAGCAGTTCCTCGATGGGCCCGATGCCGAAGAACACCACGAACGCCGCGGCGACGGCCCACATCAGGGGATGCACCTCGCGCCCGCGGCCCTGGATGGCGCGGATCAGCACGAAGGCGATGAAGCCGGCGCCGAGGCCGTTCGCGATCGAGTAGGTGAACGGCATGAGGGTGAACGTGAGGAAGGCCGGGAGCGCGACGCCCCAGTCCTCGAAGTCGATGCGCCCCACCTGGGCCACCATCATGAAGCCCACCACCACGAGGGCGGGGGCCACGGCCTCGAACGGTACGAGGCTGATGAGCGGCGTGAAGAACATCGCGAGCAGGAACAGCAGCCCGGTGACGACGTTCGCGAGTCCCGTGCGGGCGCCCTCGCCGATCCCGGCACCGGACTCGACGTAGATCTGGTTGGAGGACACGGAACCGGCACCGCCGGCGACGGCGCCGAGCGCGTCCACGACGAGGACCCGGTTCACGCCGGGGATGTTGCCCTTGGCGTCCACCAGCTTCGCCTCGTTCGCGAGGCCCACCATGGTGCCCATCGCGTCGAAGAAGATGCTGAGCAGGATGGTGAAGGTCAGGAGGATGGCGGCGGTGCCGCCGAGGTGGCCGAAGGCGCCGAACAGGCTGACGTTGCCCACGAGGCCGAGATCGGGTGCGCCCACCCAGGAGCCGGAGGGCAGTTCGGGGACCACGAGGGACCAGCCCGCGGGATTCGGCTCCTGGCCCGGCGTGAAGCTGGGCCCCACGTCGAAGACGGCCTCGAGCACGACGGCGAGCGCGGTCGCGGCGAGTACGCCGATGAGGATGGCGCCGCGCACCCGGCGGACCACGAGGGCGATGGTCAGGATGAGGCCGAAGACGAACACCAGGGTGGGCCAGCCGATCAGGACGCCGCCGAACCCGAGGCCCACGGGCACCGTGGTGTTGGCGACGTCGGGCACCCGGCGCACGAAGCCGGCGTTGACGAGGCCGATCAGGGCGATGAACAGGCCGATGCCGACCACGATCGCCGTCTTGAGGCTCTCGGGTACCGCGTTGAAGACCGCCGTCCGGAAGCCCGTGAGGACCAGCACGAGCATCGTGAGCCCGGCGAGCATCACGAGGCCCATGATGTCCGGCCAGGTCAGGCCCGGGTTGGTCGCCACGGTGATGGCGACGAACGCGTTGACGCCGAGGCCCGTGGCGAGGGCGAAGGGGTACTTGGCCCAGGCTCCCATGACGATCGTCAGGATGCCCGCCACGAGCGCCGTCACGGCGGCGACGCGTTCGAAGCCCAGTTCGGCGCCGGAGGAGTCGGCGCCGGCGAGGATGAGGGGATTGAGGACCACGATGTAGCTCATGGCGAAGAAGGTGGCGAGACCGCCGCGGATCTCCCGGGAGAAGGTGGACCCCCGCTGCGTGATGTCGAAGTAGCGATCCAGCGCGGAACCAGTTTTGAGCATGGGGGATCCTAGGGCGGAAGGGGCGGGGGTTGTCGGGGAAAGTGTATCCCGGTGCCCGTCGGTGGCGCGGTTCGTGACGGCGGCGGTCCCAGCGCCCGGTCAGGGTCTCCGCGTAGGGTTGGGGCATGTCTGCCCTCCTCCGCGCCCAGCATCCCGGGACGGCGCGTCGTCGTCCCCTCCGACCCGTGGCCGCGATCGTGCCCGCCGTCCTGCTCGCCCTCGCCGTGCTCCTCGGCGCCGGCGGTGCGGCGAACGCCCACGACGACCTGAGCGGCACCGCTCCGGCCGAGGGCGCCACCGTGGAGGTGCTCCCGCCGAGCCTCGAGCTCACGTTCTCCAACGTGCCGTCCGGGATCGGCGCTCAGGTGCAGGTCCTCGACGAGTCCGGGACGGACTGGGCGGACGGCCCGGTGGCCATCGTGGACCGGACCGCCACCCAGCCGCTCCGCTCGGGGGCACCGGCCGGTGCCTTCACGGTCAACTGGCGCGTGGTGAGCTCGGACTCCCACCCGATCGAGGGCACGTTCGCCTTCACGGCGCAGCAGGGCTCGACGACGGTGCCGGACGCGGCGAGCACCGCCGGTCCCGTGGAGGCGGAGGACATCACCAACGAGACGCAGACGGCCGGCGTCAGCGACTTCCCGTGGAGCATCGTGCTGATGATCGCGGCCCTCGTGGCGATCACCGTGGCGCTCGCGGTCACGGCACGCCGGCGGCTCGGCGCCGGCAAATAGCAGCTCCCGGTCCCGCGCGGACCGGTGCCGCGCGCACCGGTGCCGTGCGGACGGTCCGGGTGGACGTTCTTGCGGACGCCGTCGGACGCCAGGGTGCGTCAGGCGCCCAGCGGTGAGACGGCGGGGTGCGGCGGCGCGATGCGGTTGAGCGCGGCGGGCCCCTGGGCCACGATCGCGTCGCTCACGAGTTTCGCCTGACGCACGATCTCGCGCGTGGTGGGCGTCAGCAGCTCTCCCACGCCGACGAGGTGAAGGCCGATGGCGCGCAGCGCGGCCTTGAGATCCCTGCCGATCGCGATGCCCATGGACCGCAGGAACTTCCGCAGCTCGTTCTGCGGGTACTTGGTCAGGACCACATGGTCGGCGAGGAGGACGCCGTCGGCCGTCTGGACGGCCCATTTCTTGCGGCCCACGGGACCCTTGATGAGCTTCGGGTGCCCGATGATGCTGAGATGCTCCGCCACGGTGGTCTGCCGGACGTCGAGCTGATGGGCCGAGGCGTAGGCGCGGAGGAGCCGCATGAGTTCCGTCCGCTCCGAGAGGGAGACGGAGTCCGTCATAACGGTGCGCATGGCACCCGAGTCGGAGCACTCGAGGCTCTCGACGACGATCGAGCTGATGCCGCGGCGGCTGAGTTCACTGGCGACGGCGAGGCCGGACAGCCCCGACCCGATGACCACGGTGCTCGTGTGCTCCGCGGACGCGGGCGGCACGGACGCAGAGCGGACCGGGTCGAGCGGTAAGGAATCCACCGGGGTCACCTCTCCACGAAGCAGGGGGTTCCGTACGGTCCGGCGCCTCTTCCGGACCGTACGGACTCTTGGCTGCGAACGGGTCAACCAAGAGCACGACGCACAGGGGCGTACGGCCCATGGCCCCAGCCCCCGCAACGGGTCCTCGCAGCCTATATAACTTTTCAGACCCTGAATAGCCCGGTGGATGGACCGGGGACGAGCGGGTGCGCTACAAATGGGGGACCGGCCGCCAGAGGCGGTAGGACACGCGACCGAGGGAGGCTTGCCGTGAGCAACGAGCACGCAGAAGGCCCGTCGCACGGGCTGGCAGGGCACGGGATCGTCGTGGGTGTCGACGGCTCCGACCAGAGCACGTGCGCCCTCCTCTGGGCGGCGCGTGAGGCCGAACGGCGCGCGTCGCCGCTCTATGTGGTGACCGCCTACACGGTGCCCGTCTTCGCGGCGTCGAGCATGGATGCCGGCTACGCCACCGTGGACGACGACGTCATCCGCGAGAGCGCGCAGGCCGTCCTCACGGAGGCGCTGACGCACGTCGAGGGCATGGCCGTGGACGTGCATCCCAGGATCGAGACGGGCGATGCCGCGGGCGTGCTCCTGGACCTCTCCGAGGAGGCCGAGCTCATGGTCGTGGGCTCGCGCGGCCGCGGCGGATTCGTGGGCCGCCTCCTCGGCTCCGTCAGCAGTGCCCTGCCCGCCCACGCCAAGTGCCCCACGGCGGTCATCCCGGTGTGCACGGGCGTGCGCCTCGGGCACCCGGAACTGGACAGGAAGCCGCGCAAGGACAGGGTCCCGGCGCCCGCCGCGGTGGAGCCGATCGTCGTGGTCGGCGTCGACGGCTCGGAGCAGGCGCGCATGGCCTCGCTCGCGGCGGCCGAGGAGGCGCGGTCGAGGGGACTCGCGCTCCGCGTCATCTGCTCGGTGGCCCCCTTCAACGGTTCGCTCGCCTGGGTCCCGGCGCCCGTGGACCGGGAGGCCCTGCACGCGGACCTCGCCGTCCAGCTCGCCGCCGGCCGCGACTGGCTGAAGAGCCATTTCCCCGACGTCGACATCCGCGTGGACCTCGTGGACGGACCGCCGGCCGAGGTCCTCATCGAGGCCTCGGCGACCTCGGAGCTGCTCGTGGTGGGCACGCGGGGCCGCGGCGGGTTCGCGGGGATGCTGATGGGCTCCACGAGCCAGGGAGTGCTGCACCACGCCCGCGGGCCGGTACTGATCGTGCCCGACAAGGCGGACCCGCGCCTGGAGGACCGCAGCTCCTTCGGGCCGATGATCGCCCCGGCCGGGTAGGAGCCCCCGGACGCCTCCCGACACCACGCCGCGTGGGCGGGTCGCGTCAGTTCCACCCGAGCTCGTGGAGCCGTTCGTCGTCGATCCCGAAGTGGTGGGCGATCTCGTGCACCACGGTCACCAGGATCTCCTCCACGAGTTCCTCCCGGGTCTCGCACAACCGCATGAGAGGCCCCCGGAAGATGCTGATGCGATCCGGCAGGGAGCCGGCGTCCCACCACGAGTCCCTCTCGGTGAGCGGGGTCCCCTCGTAGAGGCCGAGCAGTTCGGTGTCCGCGGGTTCCCCCGGGGCCGGCTCGTACTCCTCGACCACGAAGATGGCCACATTGTCCATGGCGCGGGCGAGGTCGTCGGGAATCTGGTCGATGGCGTCATCGACGGCTTCCTCGAACTCCCCACGCGAAATCTCGAACGGCACGCCCCGATCGTACAGACCGCGCTCCGGCCGCCCGGGAAGCCCCCCGTGGGCGATCCGCGGGGCCGGCCGGAATTTTGTGTATGCGCCGAAGTACCCCTATAGTCTTATAGGTCCACGACAGGGAATGATCCGCCGGAAATGCTTGCCCTCCGGAGGGTCGCAGGAACCCGAACCGTGGTCCGGGCCCCCATCGTCTAGCGGCCTAGGACACCGCCCTTTCACGGCGGCGGCACGGGTTCGAATCCCGTTGGGGGTACGCAGGAGAGGCCCTCACGGGCGGTCAATCGGTACGGAAAGTGCTGGTAGGCTGGAACTCTTGCAAACGGCAAGTGAAGTTAGCAAGGCCCTGTAGCGCAGTTGGTTAGCGCGCCGCCCTGTCACGGCGGAGGTCGCGGGTTCAAGTCCCGTCAGGGTCGCTCAGGCGGCTGGTTCCCCTCGGGGGCCGGTCGGGCTGGATACGGTGATCATCATCGCGATGATCGCAAGGCTCTGTAGCTCAGTTGGTAGAGCGTTCGACTGAAAATCGAGAGGTCACCGGATCGACGCCGGTCGGAGCCACCACGAAACCCCGTAGTTCCCCCGGAACGCGGGGTTTTTTCGTGCCCGACACGCGTGGCCCGATCCCCTCCCGGTCGATGCCCGGGTTCGCGCGATAGCATCGCGCCGGACGCATCCGCCGCGTCCCGCTGGGCAGGCCTTCCGGTTGCCCGTGAGAACCACCCGGGAGAGTAGTGGAGGTTCCGCGCGTTGAACCTCCGGGATCGCGCCGAGACGAGAGGGCACCAGTGAGACTCCTGCATTCCGCAGTCGGGCTGTGTGCGCTCGCAGCAGCCCTCACGGGATGCAGCCCGGGCGGTCCCGCGCCCGAGGAGACCATGCTCACGATGCCGGCCAGCCCCTCCGCGGAGCCGGGCACCGTCACCGGGCCGCCGTCCGACCCGGCCGCCCGGCCCGAGGGGAGCGACGGTGCGGCGACCGGGGCGCCGGCTGATCCGTCCGACCACTGCGTGATCGTCGCCGGCGGGGTCACCACGGCGATGCTCGCACCGCTGAGCCTGCGCTCGAACACGGACCCCGACGAGCTCCTCGCCCTGGAGCAGCAGATCCTCGACCTGCGGGACAAGGTCCCCGCGGAACTGCACGACGACTTCACCGTCCTCGCCCACTCCGTGGAGGCGCCCCCGAAGGGATCCGGCACCTTCGACGAGAAGCGCTTCCGGCGGGCCATGGCGCCCGTGCAGGACTGGCTCGGGGAGCACTGCACCGGCTCCTGACCCTCGCGGTACGCCTCGTCGTCGAGCCGCCCGCGCAGGGAAGCGGCGCATGCCGCCCGGGGCGCGTACCGCCCCGTGCCGGGCGCGGTGGCTTAGGCTGGGCACAAGTGAAAGGGGCCTTCTCCGATGATCGAGCAACCTGTGGGGCGGCCGTTGCCCGTCCTCCCCGGCGCACCCGCCGGACGGACGGTCATCGGCGATCCCGCCGCCGTGAAGATCGCCGCCATCGCCGCCCGGTCCGTGCCGGGAGTGCATGCGCTGGGACCGGGCCCGGGCCGTGCGCTCGGAGCGATCCGCGACGCCGTCGGAGCCGGCGAACCGTCCCACGGGGTCAAGGTCGAGGTGGGGCAGACCCAGATCGCCGTGGACATCAGCCTGATCGCCGACTACGGCTACGCCCTCCACGCCCTCGCCGATGCCGTGCGGGGAGCCGTCTACGACGCCCTCACCGACATGGTCGGGCTCGAGGTCATCGAGGTGAACGTCGAGGTTCTCGACGTCCACCTGCCGCAGCCCGCCGAGACGAAGGCGGACCGCGTCCGCACCACCGGCCCCGCGGGCTCCGTGGGCTCGGCGGGTTCCACGCAGCTCAAACCACCGGTCGAATGAGGAAGCCATGACGCCCACCACCACCGGCATGGCCGCCGGAGCCGTCCTCGCCTTCGCGGCACTGATCTTCGGCTTCTGGGGCTTCCTCCTCACCCTGGTGCTCGTGCTGTGCGGCGCCGTCGTCGGGCGGGTCGCCGAAGGCAAGCTCGACGTCCGCGGTGTCCTCGACGCCCTGTCCGGCCGACGCTCGTCCTCGTGACCACGGCGTCCGTCCCCGCTGCATCCCTCCATGCCGGGACACCCGCTCCTCCGCTCCGGCGCCCGGCACCCCTGTCCGGGCACAACCGCATCACCACGCAGGCGCTGACCAGCCTGGCCCGGGCCGCTGCCGCCGACGCTCTCGGCGTGCAGCCCGGCCAGGTCAGGGCGACCTTCTCGGACGACCGGGGCCTGCTGGCGCTCCTCCTCGCCCTGTCCCTGCCCGTTCCGCCCCTGGCCCGCGTCCTCGACGAGCCCGGGATCGTCGACTCCTTCGGGGGCCCGATCCTCGCCCGCGCGGAGGCCGCCCGCACGCCGATCCTCGAGCGCGTGGAAGAGCTCAGTGGCGCTCGGCTGAGCCGCGTGGACATCCGCATCATCGGCAGCACGGTGAGCAGGGGGGCGAGGGTGCTGTGAGTGCCGATCCGGTCTCCCGCGGGGCGCCCGCGTCCACAGGGCGCCTCGTGCGCCGTGAACTGCATTCCTCCCGCGCGCTCCCGTCGGTGGTCGTCGCGGTCCTCCTGATCGCAGGGTGCCTGCTGCTCCTGTTCGAGGCCGTGCTCAAGGCCGTGGGGGACGAGCCGTTCCTCCTCGATGTCGAGAGGGCTGCCGCGTGGCTCGGTGCCCTCCCCGGTGGGGTGCCCGGCTCGCTGCTCGGGGCCGCCTCCTTCCTGCTGCTGGTACTCGGGGCGCTGCTCCTCCTGCTCGCCGTCCTGCCCGGACGCCGCGCCCGCTACACGATCCCGAACGAGCGCGCCGCCGTCGTCGTCGACGCGGAGGTCGTGGCCTCGTCGCTGGCGCGCCGGGCGCGCCTCGCGGCGGGGGTGGCGCCCGAGCAGGTGCTGGTGACGGTGGGCCGGAGCATCGTCACCGTGCAGATCAGGCCCACCTCCGGCGTCCGCATCGACGCCGACGCCGTCCGCGCGGCCGTCGCGGACGACCTCCGACGCTCCAGCGTGGAGCCCGGGCCGAGGATCACCGTGGTCGTGGCCGAGGCGGGGGTGATCGGGCAGTGAACACCACGCCGAGGCTCCTCAACCGCCTCGTGCTCGGCGTCGTCGGACTCCTCGTCCTCGCCCTGGGCGCCGCCGGACTCGCCGTCCTGACGCTGCCCGCCGTCGCCTCGTGGTGGCGCGCTGCGGCGCCACGGGCCGGCGACGCCCTCGACGGGCTGCGCACCCGGACCACGCTCGAGGGTCAGGCGGACACCTGGTTGTGGATCGCGCTCGCGGCGTTCCTCGTGTTCCTGATCGTGATGCTGGTCGTCTGGATCGCCGCCCAGGGACGGGGCCGGACCGGCCTGTTCGCGACGGGCGCCGACGGCGGGACGGTGGAATCGGCTGGATCCGTGAGGATCACCGCAGCGGCAGCGGAGCAGGCGCTGAAAGCCGCGCTGCTCGAACGGTCCGACCTCGCGGGTGCGTCGGTGAGCACCTGGCAGGTCCGGGGCGAGCCGGGACTCCGGGTCCGCGTCCTCCCGCGGAAGGGCGTGCCTCCCTACGTGGTCGCCGCCGAGGTCTCCCGGCTCGTCGAAGCGCTCGACGCGGTGACCGGTTCCCGGCCGCCGGTCCTGATCAGCATCGATTCGGGTGCCCGGGTGCGCTTCACGCGGGCGGAACGCGTCAGCTAGCGCCTCCGTGTGCAGCATCACAATTGCGCATCGAAGCGGCCGACAGGGCGCGGCGGGTTGTGGGGGCGCTTTGCAAGCGCTTACGCTGACTCCATCATTCAGGGATGCTGAACACCACCGGTCGCGGGCCCCCAGGGCCTGCGACCGGTCCGTGATGCATCCCAGGACAAAGGAGTCTGTTTCAATGGCGACCATTCGCTCACGGAAGTTGCTGCTGCCCACCGCAGCGCTCAGTGTTTCCCTTCTCGCACTCGCCGGCTGCGGTTCCGAAGGATCCGACAGCGCCGGCGGTTCGGGCGACGCGGACTGCGCGGCCTACGAGTCGTACGGGACGTTCGAGGACGCCGAGGTCAGCGTCTACTCGACCATCGTCGACGTCGAAGCCGAGCTGCTCGAGAACTCCTGGACGGACTTCGCGGACTGCACCGGCATCGAGGTGGCCTACGAGGGATCGAAGGAGTTCGAGACCCAGATCGGCGTCCGCGCCCAGGGTGGCACGGCTCCCGACCTGGCCATCTTCCCGCAGCCCGGTCTGCTCGCGGACCAGGCCTCGAACCTCAAGCCCGCACCGCAGGCCGTCTCGGACCTCGTCGACGAGAACTGGTCGGCGGACTGGAAGAAGTACGGCACCGTGGACGGCACCTTCTACGCGGCTCCGATGCTCGCCAATGTGAAGGGCTACGTCTGGTACGTTCCCGCCACCTTCGAGGAGAAGGGCTGGGAAGTCCCGGCGACCTGGGACGAGATGACCGAGCTGACCGAGAAGATCGCCGACGAAGAGGAGATGAAGCCCTGGTGTGCGGGCTTCGAATCGGGCGAGGCGACGGGCTGGCCGGGTACGGATTGGGTCGAGGACGCCGTCCTGCGTGAGCACGGCCCCGAGGTCTACGACCAGTGGGTCACCCACGAGATCCCGTTCAACGACCCCCAGATCGTCGAATCCTTCGACCGCGTCGGCGAGATCCTGAAGGACGACGCCAACGTCAACGGCGGCTTCGGTGACGTCCGGTCGATCCTGTCCACGCCGTTCGCCGAGGCGGGCCAGCCCGTCCTCGACGGCCAGTGCGCCATGCACCACCAGGCGTCCTTCCAGGCCGCCAACTGGCCCGAGGGGACGAACGTCGCCGAGGACGGCGACGTCTGGGCCTTCATGACCCCTCCGATCGACGCCTCCCAGGGGACCGCGATCACCGGTGGCGGCGAGCTCATCGGCGCGTACGCCGACCGCCCCGAGGTACAGGCACTGCAGACCTACCTCGCGAGCGCCGAGTTCGCGAACGCGCGCGTCTCGCAGGGTGGGGCCATCAGCGCCAACAAGGGACTCGATCCCGAGGTCGCGCAGTCGGACCTCGACCGCCAGTCCATCGAACTGCTCCAGGATCCCGAGACCGTCTTCCGCTTCGACGGTTCGGACCTCATGCCCGGCGCGGTCGGGGCCAACTCCTTCTGGAGCGGCATCGTGAACTGGCTCAACGGTTCGTCCACGGAGGAAGTCACGAAGTCCGTCGAGGACAGCTGGCCCGACTCCTGATGCACTGACGACCGGGACCGGCCTGCCCGCAGGCCGGTCCCGGTCGCGGGGGGGGGGGGGGGGGGGGGGAAGACACGCGGCGGAGTATCGGCCTCACACGCACA
>NZ_JBTNDM010000020.1:0-31524 GCF_054510995.1 Arthrobacter sorbitolis | reverse complement strand
CGCCGACACAGATCGAAGGCGACCGCAGCCCGGGCCTGCCGAGCCGCGACCAGGCACTTGAGATCCTCAAGATCCCGCACCTCATCGATCAGCCCCGCGGCCTCCTTGCGCATCGGAAGAAAGGCCATCGCATCGATCAGATCCCGCACACAACCAACCCGCACGAACCCCGCCGGTACCTCCGCCGACAAGACGTTCGGAGGCGGGACACGGGAAGCCGGGACGGGGGAAGTGGAAGCAGCTACAGGAAAAGCAGCGGCCTCCGGCGGAGCACCACCGACATCGGTGGTCGCCTCACGTGGAGCACTCCTGCTGCTGTCCATACGTAATCATCCCGTCCGCCACCGACATTATGAGGTCGCCAACGGCCGCCGCCGGAGGGAGGAACTGCCGATATCCGAAGGCTTTCCAGGTGCCCGATCTGCCGGTCACATGACATCTGGACCGGCGCTGGAGAGAACACTGTGAAGACTCTCCGGCCCGCCGGGCCGGTCGTGCAAGACTGCCCATCCTCCGAGCGCTTTGCTCCGCACGCCCGACGATCAAGCCATGATCATGGAACTCACCGTCGTCCGTGTCCCCGGAGCGATGCCCGCGGTGTGCTTCCGGGTCGACGTCCCGGAAGCGTCAGGACAGGAACCCCGAATCGATCGGCAACCATCGCGCGGTGCCGCTTCCTCCCTGGGCTGTCGGTGGGAATCCCAGGGCGTGAATTCCCGCGAGCGCGTCCGGGGTCTAGCCCGGCGTCCCCGACGCGAGCGCCGTGATCGCTTCGAGGGTCTCCCGCGGGGTGAGGTTCTCCCCGAGCAGGTTCGGCTTCCCGCTGCCGTGGTAGTCGCTCGAACCCGTGATGAGCAGCCCGTGGTCCCGAGCGATCCTCCGCAGCTCCACGCGCGCCTCCTCGGGGTTGTCCCGGTGCTCCACCTCCAGTCCCAGCAGCCCGGCGTCGATCATCTCGTCGATCACGGCACCGCCCACCACGGCTCCGCGGTTGAACGCGGACGGGTGGGCGAA
Source organism: Arthrobacter sorbitolis (assembly GCF_054510995.1). NCBI lineage: Bacteria > Bacillati > Actinomycetota > Actinomycetes > Micrococcales > Micrococcaceae > Arthrobacter > Arthrobacter sorbitolis. Next base: position 30,510 of record NZ_JBTNDM010000020.1, on the reverse strand, counting down.
GACGGGCACGCCGCCCGCGGCCCGGATGAGCTCGACGGCGTAGGCCGGGTGCGGGGCGTAGTGGCTGACCCAGTACGGCGAGCGCGCGGTGAGGATGCGCTCGAAAGCCTCCGAACGTGTTTCCACCACGCCGAGCGCGATCAGAGCGTCGGCGATGTGCGGGCGGCCCACCGTCGCGCCCTCCGTCACGTGTTCCTGTACCAGGTCCCACGTGATCGGGAAATCCTCGGACATCAGTTCGACCATGCGCCGTGCCCGCAGCAGCCGTGCCGACCTCGACTTCCCGATCTCCTCGCGCAGTCCGGCGTGGAGCGGATCGTGCAGGTAGGACAGCACATGCACGCTGATGCCGGTGTCGGTGCGGCACGACACCTCCATGCCCGGCACGAAACCGATACCGAAGCCCTCCGCCGCGATCCGGGCCCTGTCCCAGCCGGCCGTCGAGTCGTGGTCGGTGAGCGCGACGGCGTCGAGCCCGGCGGCGGCCGCGGAGGCGATGAGGACGCCGGGGTCCTCGGTGCCGTCCGAGACGTTGGAATGCGTGTGCAGATCGATTCTCACCGGATCCAATCTACGCGCCGCTGGGGTCGGACCCGGTCAGGGGCGCTGCGCCGCCCCGGGAGGTTCTGCCCGGGAGCCGTCGTGACGCAGGGACTGCACGACGGCGACCACCGCAGTACCCCGGGACCCCGCGACGGCGATCACCGGGGCCTCGTCAGGAGCGGGCCATCCGGTGTCCGCAAACGCCCAGCGCGCCCTCGCCCCGCTCTGCTCCTGCTGGGCGGGCTTTCCCGACCCCCGGCGATGGTGGGACGATGGCGGGGTGAGCACCGACGACACCGCACCCGCATCCGACTTCCCCACCGACGCACCGGAGGGCCAGCCGCTGTCCGACCGGAACGAGAACCGCTCCCAGCGCCCGGACTCCGACGCCTTCAAGGCGTTCATGGCCGGCAGCTGGGCCCCGGCATCGGACGACCTGCCGCCGGCGTCGCCCGTCGCCGAGCACGCCGTCCGCCGCCGTCGCGCCATCTCCGACCGCTTCCCGGGCGAGCGCATCGTCGTCCCCGCCGGCCCCTTCAAGGTCCGCTCCAACGACACCGACTACCGGTACCGCCCGCACTCCGGCTTCGCCCACCTGACCGGACTCGGTCTGGACCACGAGCCCGACGCCGTGCTCGTCCTCGAACCCGTGGACCCGGGCACGGGCGACGACGGCGGGAACCACACCGCCACCCTGTACTTCCGTGAACTCGCCGGACGCGACAGCGCCGAGTTCTACGCGAATGCCCGCTACGGCGAGTTCTGGATCGGGCAGCGCCTGTCCATGGCGCAGATCCGGGCCCAGCTCGATCTGGAGACCGCGGACCTCGCCGACCTCGAGGTGGCCATCACGAAGGACGCCGGAGTGGCGGCGATCGGCGGCGTCAGCATCCGCCTGCTCCGCGAGGTGGATATGAATGCCGACGCGCTCGTGGACACGTCGCGTATCAACACCGGGGTGGACCTCGAGCGGGCCGACGCCCTCGACGCCATCCTCGCCGAGGCGCTCTCCGAGCTGAGGCTCCTCAAGGACGCCTGGGAGATCGAGCAGATGGAGGTTGCGGTCGCTGCCACCGTCGAGGGGTTCCATGAGGTGGTCCGGTCCCTCCCCCGTGCCCTCACGCATCCGCGCGGCGAGCGGGTCGTCGAAGGTGCGTTCTTCACCCGGGCGCGCGAGGAGGGCAACGACCTCGGTTACGACACCATCGCCGCCTCGGGCAACAACGCCACCACGCTGCACTGGATCCGCAACACCGGTCAGGTCAGCGCCGGTGACCTGCTCCTGCTCGACGCCGGCGTCGAGGCCGAGAGCCTCTACACCGCCGACATCACCAGGACCCTCCCCGTCACCGGGCGCTACACGGAGATCCAGCGCAGGATCTACCAGGCGGTGCTCGACGCCGCCGACGCCGGGTTCGCCGCGGCGCAGCCCGGCCGGAAGTTCCGTGACGTGCATGCGGCCGCCATCGCCGTCCTCGCCGAGAACCTCGACAGCTGGGGGCTCCTGCCCGTCCCCCTCGAGGAAGCACTGACACCCGACGGTCAGCACCACCGCCGCTGGATGCCGCACGGCACGAGCCACCACCTCGGGATGGACGTGCACGACTGCGCGCAGGCCAAGCGGGAGCTGTATCTGGACGGGATCCTCACCGAGGGCATGGTGTTCACCATCGAGCCGGGCCTCTACTTCAAGGCCGAGGACCTGGCGGTCCCCGAGGAGTACCGGGGCATCGGGGTGCGGATCGAGGACGACATCCTCATGACTGCCGACGGTCCCGTGAACCTCAGCGCGGCCCTGCCCCGCAGTCCCGACGACGTCGAGAACTGGATGGCGGGCATCTGGGGCAGCACGGGCGAGTAGCACCACAGGGGCGGCGGCCCCAGGGTCGACCCCCGGGCGACCAGTACCTGCCGTCCCAGGAGCTGCCCATCGACACCGAAGGCCGGGACCCCGGGGTCCCGGCCTTCGGTGTCATGCGCTAGCGCGTGCCGCCCGCAGCGGAGGAACCGTGGCTCCCCGGCTGCTGGTCGTCGTCCCCGGGGCGGCCGGTACCCGGTGCCGCTTCCTGCCCGGTCCCGGCGGGAGTCCCGGACGGGCCGGCCGGCGCAGCTGCCCCGGTCGACGTGTCGCCCGGGGTCTGCTCCTCGACGCGCACGCCGTACTGGGGTCGGCCGTCCGGCAGGTCGGGGAACTGGCCGCGGCGGGGCCCGGTGGTGCCGGGGCCGGCGGTCTGGTCCTCGGTGGCGGGCTGCTGCGGCTGGCCCGCCGGGGCCGCGTAGGGGTCGTTCCACGCTGCGGGGCGCTCGGGAGCCGGCTGCTGCGGCGCCTGACCGGGAGCCTGCTGCGGCGCCTGACCGGGAACCTGACCCGGACCCTGCTGCGGCGCTTGACCCGAGCCCTGACCCGGGGCCTGTCCCCACGCGGAGGGCGCGCCCGCCGGGTGCTGGGCCTGTCCGTTCATGGGCAACTGCTGCAGCAGGCGGCGGGCATCCGCGGCGAGGCCCGGTTCCACGATCACGTCGTAGCTGGTCGCGATGACCTGGTTCGTCGAGGTGAAGTCACGCCGGCCGCGCTGGAAGGTATAGGTCAGGACGCCGAAGAGCAGCCAGAAGATGGCGCCCAGGGCGATCGAGGAGGTGATGGTGATCCCGGACTCGCTGCCGGCGAACAGGCTCAGGATCAGCCCGACGAAGAGGCCGAACCAGGCTCCCGTGGCGGCACTGGCGAGAGCCACCCGCGGGTAGCTCAGGCGCCCCGTGACCCGCTCCACGGTCTTGAGGTCGTTGCCGATGATCGCCACCCGCTGGACGGCGAACTTGTTGTCCGCGAGGTAGTCCACGGCTTTCTGGGCATCCAGGTAGCTGGTGTAGCGGCCGATGGTCTCGCCCGTGGGCAGCACCCGGCCCAGATCGCGGGATGCAGTGGTTCCTAGTGGTGGTGTCGACATGGTGTCCATTCTTGCCTAACGCCTGCGACGGCGGGAGGGTTCGCCCTGGGAACACCCGCACAGCCGGCGCGGGAGGCGATGCCACCCGAGCCCCCCGCGCCCGATAACCTAGAGCTGTGACTACCAACCCCACCCGCGTCTTCGTCGCCCGCCTGCTGGGCCTCGACGTCTTCGACCCGCTCGGCGACCGCCTGGGCCGCCTGCGGGACGCCGTCGTGCTCGACCGCGGCCCCGCCAAGGCCCCGCTCGTCGTGGGCCTGGTGGTCGAGGTGCCCGGCAAGAAGCGCGTCTTCGTCCCCATGACGCGCATCACCTCGATGGACCCGTCGCAGATCATCTGCACGGGCCTGGTGAACCTCCGCCGCTTCGAGCAGCGCGGCGCCGAGATGCTCGTGGTCGCCGAACTCTTCGACCGCCGCCTCACCCTGCGGGACGGCAGTGGCAGCGCCGTCGTCGAGGACATCGCGATGGAACGCAACCGTACCGGCGACTGGCACGTCTCCCAGCTGTTCGTGCGCCGCGGCGGTGCGGTGTCACCCCTGCGCGGGCTGCGTCGCGGCGGCGAGCGCATCATCATCGACTGGCTCGACGCCTTCCACGGCACCACCGACGAGCCGCAGGGAGCGACGCAGTTCGTCGCGCAGCACGACGACCTCAAGCCCGCGGACTTCGCCGAGGCGATGCACGAGATGAACGACAAGCGACGCCTCGAGGTGGCGGGCGAACTGCAGGACGACCGTCTCGCCGACATCCTCCAGGAACTGCCCGACGACGACCAGGTCCAGATCCTCACGTCCCTCACGCGTGAACGCGCCGCCGACGTCCTCGAGGAGATGGACCCGGACGACGCGGCAGACCTCCTCAACGAACTGACCGAGGCGCAGAAGGAGGAACTGCTCCAGCTCATGGAGCCCGACGACGCCGAGGACGTGCGGCGCCTCCTCGAGTACGAGGAGGGGACGGCGGGTTCCCTCATGACGACCGTGCCGGTCATCCTCCCGCCGGAGGCGACGGTCGCCGAGGCCCTCGCCCATGTGCGGCGGGAGGAGCTGACTCCCGCCCTCGCCTCCTCGATCTTCGTGTGCAGGCCGCCCCTGGAGACGCCCACCGGACGCTACCTCGGCGTCGTGCACATCCAGCAGCTCCTGCGCTATCCGCCCCCGGAGCCGCTCGGCAACATCATCGACACGGACCTGGAGGCCGTCGGCGACCAGGCGGCCGTGAGCGAGGTGTCGAGGATCCTCGCGACCTACAACCTGAACTCCCTGCCCGTCGTCAACACCGAGGGGCGCCTCGTGGGCGCCGTGACGGTCGACGACGTGCTGGACCACCTGCTGCCCGACGACTGGCGGGCACAGGACGACACACCGGGACTGAGAAGAGGTGACCGCCGTGGCTGAGAAGACGAGGTCGAGATCGAGTGGGCTGGACACCCCCCGGGAGGCCCGGAAGCGGTTCCTCCTGAGGCCGCGGCCCAACCCGGACCGCTTCGGGAGTGCGACGGAGAACTTCGCGCGCTTCATGGGCACGCCGCAGTTCCTGCTGTACATGACCATCTTCTGCATCGTCTGGCTGGTCTGGAACACGTTCGCACCGGAGAACGCCCGCTTCGACAGCGCGGCGCTGGGCTTCACGGCCCTGACGCTGATGCTGTCCCTGCAGGCCTCCTACGCCGCTCCCCTGCTGCTGCTGGCCCAGAACCGCCAGGACGACCGGGACCGGGTGTCGCTGCGGCAGGATCGCCAGCGCGCCGAACGCAACCTCTCGGACACCGAGTACCTGACGCGGGAGATCGCGGAGCTGAGGATCGCCCTGCGCGAGGTCGCCACCCGCGACTACGTGCGCTCGGAGCTCCGCTCGGTCCTCGAGGAGCTGCTCGAGGCGACCGACGGGCAGGAGCTGGTCCTGCAGAAACGGAAGCCCCGCAAGCCGTCCGACAACACCATGACGCTGCCGAAGGTGCAGGCCACGGGGAGGAAACCCTCACGGTGAGCCGCGACCTCCCCGCCGAGGCGGCCGTCCGCGCGGCCCTCGGCACGGTGATCGACCCGGAGCTGCGCCGTCCCCTCGACGAGCTGGGGATGCTCGACGCCGTGACGATCGACGGCGGCACGGTCCGCGTCAGGGTGCTGCTGACCATCGCCGGCTGCCCGCTCCGCGACTCCATCACGGCCGACACCGAGGCCGCACTGTCCGGCGTGGACGGCGTCGAGCGCGTCGAGGTGGAGCTCGGCGTCATGGACCAGGCGCAGCGCGACGCGCTGAAGGCGCAGCTCAAGGGCACCGGCGGCCGGCGCGGCATACCCTTCAACGAGCCGTCGTCCCTCACACGTGTGTACGCGGTCGCCAGCGGCAAGGGCGGTGTGGGGAAGTCGAGTGTGACGGTGAACCTGGCGGCGGCCATGGCCGCGCAGGGGCTCAGGGTGGGCATCGTGGACGCCGACGTCTACGGGTTCTCCGTCCCGGCCCTTCTGGGCATCACGCAGCAGCCGACGCGCGTGGACGAACTCATCCTCCCGCCCGTGGCGCACGGCGTGAAGGTCATCTCCATCGGCATGTTCGTCGAGGGCAACCAGCCGATCTCCTGGCGCGGGCCCATGCTGCACCGCGCACTCGAGCAGTTCCTCACGGACGTGTACTTCGGCGACCTCGACGTGCTCTTCCTCGACCTCCCGCCGGGCACCGGCGACATCGCCATCTCCGTGGCCCAGTTGCTGCCCTCGTCCGAACTCCTGGTCGTGACGACCCCGCAGAGCGCCGCGGCCGATGTCGCCGAGCGGGCCGGGGCCATGGCCGCCCAGACCGGTCAGCGCGTCGCGGGGGTGATCGAGAACATGTCCTGGCTCGAACTGCCCGACGGCGGGAAGCTCGAGCTGTTCGGTGCGGGTGGGGGAAGCACCGTGGCGGCACGCCTGTCCGCGACCCTCGACGCCGCGATCCCCCTGCTCGGCAGCATCCCCCTGGACGTGTCGCTCCGCGAGGGCGGCGACGCCGGCACTCCCCTGGTGCTCGGCCGGGGGTACTCGCGGGCGCGGGACGAACTCCTTGCGATCGCCTCGGCGCTCGCGCGCCGCCCCCGCGGCCTGGAGGGTCTGCAGCTGCCGGTCAGCATCCGCTGAGCCGCGCGGGACCCGCGCGGCTCAGCGCCTAGGTCGCTTCGAGGTCGTAGGGCGCGGACTGGCCGGCTTCGAGGCGCGGGCCGATCGACACGGTGGCCGTCGCGCGGGTCGCGCCGACAGCGGCGGCGGCAGGAGCTGCTGCGGCGACGGACTTCGGGGCACCCGGACTGACCGGCTTGAAGACGTCCTCGATGTCGTCGAGGAGCGCCTCCTTGATGATGCGGCGCGGATCGTACTGGCGTGGATCGAGCTTGCGCCAGTCCACCTCGTCCAGCTCCGGGCCGACCTCCTCGCGCAGCTGCTCGCGCGCTCCGGTGGCCATGCGCCGCAGTCCCTTGACGAGACGCGCGAGCTGGGCGGCGTACTCCGGAAGGCGCTCCGGGCCGAGCACCACGACGGCGATCATCGCCAGGACGACGAGTTCGAGGCCGTTGATTCCCAACACGTGAAAAGACTACCTTCCCGGCCTGCGCCGAACACATTCGCCGGCGCCCTCCGGACGCCCGCCGGGCACGTGCCCCCGAAGGTTCATGTCCGCGTTCCTCCGGGGCTGCCTAGCGGCCATCCCCCTCGGGGTGCGTGATCCTGGAGAGGCCGCGGATGATGCGGTCCATCATCGAATCGTCCTGTCCCTCGGGTGACAGCGACAACTGGGCGTGCTCCGTCGCGACGAGCTGGTTGAGGGTCTGCGGCATGGCGGCCGCCGGCAGGTCCGAGACGACGGTGTAGGTGACCGTCGGGCTGTCGAGGACGACCTGCCATGGCTCACCCGAGCGCACCCAGATGTCCCGGTCGGCGCCGCCGACGTGCTCGAAGCCGTCGGAGGTCACGGGGCTGCCGGTCACGGCGTTCAGGGGCGGCTCGCCGGCGCCTCCCGCGTCGCCGACCTTCCGCTGCTCGTAGACGGTGACCGTGTCCCCGTCGTTCTCGAGGACCAGTTCGAGCGTGGGCCTACCCGCGACCGTGATGCCCTCGGCACCCTGCAGCGTGAAGCCGAGCGACTCGAGTTCGGGGCAGTACCACCCGCCGGCCCGGAGCGTCTCGAGCTGTCCGGTGTCCAGGTAGGTGGGTGTCTGCGGCGCCACCGAATCCCAGCCGGCACGGAGCGCGGTGGATCCCCGGGTGCCCTCGGCCGCCACGGGGCCGGTCTCCGATCCGACGACGTAGGCGCTCGCGAGGACGGTGGTGGCGACGACGGCGGAGCCGCCCGCGAGGAGGAGCGTGCGCTGGCGGCGTCGCGGCGTCGTGCCCTCGTGGTGCGCGCGGACGAAGGCCGCGCTGGACCCGGTGCGGGTCTCGTGCGCGTCGGAGGAGACCGGGGACACCGAGGAGGTGAGGGCCGGGGAGAGGAGCCGCTGCTGGAAGTCCGGGTCCGGCGAGGGATTCCGGAGACCCAGCAGAGCGCTCTTCAGGTCCCGGAGGCGCGCGACCGACGCCGCGCACGAAGCGCAGCGGGAGACGTGCCGTTCCACAACGATCCGGCGCCGGTCGGACAACTCGCCGTCCACGAGGTCCTGGAGCGAACGATGGGGGTGGAGCATCGGCCCTAGCCCAGGCCGGCGATCCGTGGGACCCCGAGGGCAGCGCCGTTCCCGCCGGACGTGCGTGGATCACGGTGGGCGAGCTTCGCCCTCAGCATCGTGCGTCCGCGGTGGATGCGGGACCGCACGGTGCCGAGCTTGACGCCGAGCACCTGCGCCACCTCGTCGTAGGCGAGGCCCTCGAGGTCGCAGAGCACGACGGCGGCGCGGAAGTCCGGCGGCAGTTCCTCGAGGGCAGCCTGCACGTCGATGTCGAGGTTGTTGAACTCGAAACTGCGTTCGGGACCGGGGTGCTTGCTGGGGAGGCGGCTCTCGGCCTCCTCCGTCAGGCCGTCGAAACGGATGCGGGTCTTGCGCCGCGCCTGGTCCAGGAAGAGGTTGGTCGTGATGCGGTGGAGCCAGCCGTCGAGCGTGCCCGGCTTGAAGTTGGCGAGGGACCGGAAGACCCTGACGAAGACCTCCTGCGTGAGGTCCTCGGCGTCGAACCGGTTGCCCGTGAGCCGGTAGGCCAGACGATAGACCTTCGGTGAGTACGTGGTGACGACTTCCTCCCACGACGGTGCGACCCACGGATTGCCGTGCTCATCCAGGATGGGCGCCTCCGGTTGGGAGGCGGCCTCCATGGCGGCCGGTGCCGCCTTCACGCTAGACATCATGTTCCCCTTCTCGCCGCGAATCCCCGACAGGTCCTGCTCCGGCTGACCGCGAGCAGTGGTATCGGGGATTCGGGACCGCCTTCATCACGGATGTCCCGAGAGGAAAGTCTTTCCCACCAAGCTGGGAAGTAGCTGGCAGCACCGCGCGTGTTGTGCCACGCCCAGGCAACCCCATGGGCTACCCTCGCGCGGCCGTACGGCGGGCAGCGCGGCGCGGCCCGCATGGAAGGAGTGGCATGCCGCACAGTAGTGTTGACGCGGGGCTCCTGCCCCGACACCTTGCACCATTCGCGAACCACAGAACGGACGTCCATGGCCGCCGACAAACACAGCAGCTGGTCCTACACGGAAGGGCTCCCCGACGAGGACGACGTCCTGCTTCGGGCACGCGACAGGTCCCATGAACTGGGCGTGGCGCCGGTGACTCCCGCCGTCGGCGCCGCCCTCACCGTGCTCGCTGCCGCCTCGAAGGCCACCACGGCCGTCGAGGTGGGCGCCGGAGCAGGTGTGTCGGGCGTGTGCCTGCTGAGGGGACTCGGCCGCAACGCCGTCCTGACGACCATCGACTCCGACGTCGACCACCTGCGCGCGGCCCGGGAGGCGTATGCGGAGGCGGGGATCCCGTCGAACCGCACACGGACCATCTCGGGACGCGCGGCGGACGTGCTCCCGCGACTCACCGACCGGGCGTACGACCTGGTCTTCATCGACGCCGACAAGCAGGGACTCCCCGCGTACGTCGAACAGGCGACACGCCTGCTCAAGGAGGGCGGCATCCTGATCGTCAACGATGCCCTGGACCAGGACCGCGTGGCCGAACCGGCCGTCCGCGAGCAGTCCACCAATACGCTGCGGCAGGTCGGGAAGACGATCCGGGAGGACGAGGCACTCGTGTCGGCACTCCTGCCGACCGGCACCGGTCTCCTCCTGGCGGTCAAGCAGCGCGCCTGAGCGCCCTGCCGGCCTAGGTCGTGACGGTGAGCAGGCAGTCCTTGAGCTTGCCCGCCTCTTCGGCGTTAAGTTCGACGACGAGGCGGCCGCCGCCGTCGATCGGCACCCGCATGATGAGGCTGCGCCCCTCCTTGGTGACTTCCATCGGTCCATCGCCGGTACGCGGTTTCATGGCAGCCATGGGGGTGTCCCTTTCAACAGGGCGCGACCGCGATCAGCGGTAGCGCGACAGTAAACAGTGCCCGCTCAGGAGCCCGGTGAAGGGTCCGGCGGTGCACGTCATCACCTTCATTATTCAGCACAAGGCCTGCTCCTGCTAATTCGGGTGCGGCGTGGATCACACTCAGGGTGGATAATCCCCGTCCGGTCCGGTCGGCGTCCAGCCCCACAGCCAGTCCACCCAGAGGAACTGGAGCACCACCGAGACCGGCAGGAGCACCCACAGGAGGCGCCCCCTGCGGACGGTCGCGACGGCGAGGGCGAGCGGGAACAGCGGCAGCAGGATGCGCCACGTGCTGGACTGCGGGTCCCAGAAGGCCGCGAGGTACAGCAGGTAGCCGGCGCACCAGGCGCCGAGGACCAGCCCGATCGACCGCACGGCAGGGGTGAGGAACAGGGCCGCCGCGCCGACCAGCAGGGCCACCACCACGAGCACGGCCGCAGCCGGCCCCAGCACCGCTGCGGGTGCCTCGAACCACGGCACGAACGGGGCCAGCGGCTCTCCACGCCACGCGGTCTCGGTCGCCACGTACGCGTCCTGCCGGCCGGTGACCGCCCAGGCGATGGCCGGCCAGGCGACGGCGGCGAGGGACGAGACGACGCCCAGCAGGAACAGGGGAAGCAGCTGTCCCCTGCGGGTCGGGTCCGTGGCCGGGCGGCGGACCGTCCACAGCGCGGAGAGGAAGAGGATGCCCACCGTGATGGCGAACGGCACCCCCGCCGGGCGCGCCATGCACATGAGGACGACGACGGGCATGGCGGCGTAGTAGCGGCGCGTCGCGACGAGGTGGAGCGAGGAGGCGAGGAGCAGCAGGTGCAGCGACTCCGCGTACGGCACCTGGAGGATGGCGGCGACGGGGGCGAAGGACACGACGGCGACGCCGGCCAGGGCGGTCCGGTGGTCGGCCCTGAGGCGGAAGAGGCGGTAGACGACGAGCGAGGCGCCCGCCGCGGCCGTGACCGCGACCACGGGCGCGAGGACCCCCCACCCGAGGCCGGTCCCGGCATCGAGCAGCCGGACCAGCACCGGGAAGAGGGGATGGAACGCCCACTGGTTGTGCCCGACGACGCCGCGTGCGTCCCGGGGCAGCTCGGACGGGTAGCCCTCCGTGAAGATCCTCTCGTACCAGCCGCTGTCCCAGTAGTTGATGAAGGTGCCGTAGCCCGGAGCCGCACCGGACCACGGGCTCGGGCCCTGGCGTGCTGCGGCGAGCAGGAGGACGGCCGTGGAGACGAGGCGGCCTGCGACGAAGACCGCGAGCACCTGCAGGGACCAGTGCGCGGAGGGCAGCGGGGACAGGACGGACGCCCGGGACAGCGGGGACGGCCGGATCGAGCGGCGGGTTCTCGCCGCGCCCGTGCGGCTCATCGGCGCCCTCCGTCGGAGTCCGCCGACGCCTCCCCGCCGCCCCCGGACCGGACCCAGCAGTCCCGGAGGTGGTCGTCGACGTAGCCGGTGGCCTGCAGCATGGCGTAGGCCGTCGTCGGGCCCACGAAGCGGAACCCGAGGCTCTTCAGTTCCCGGGCCAGCGCCGTGCTCTCGGGCGTGATGGCCGGGACCTCCGCGAGGTCCGCGGGTGCGGGGCGCGGCGGCGGGCGGTGCCCCTCGAGGACCGACCCCAGGGTGGTTCCCCCGGGGAGCACGAGCAGTGCCCGGGCGTTGGCGATCGTGGCGTCGATCTTCTGCCGGTTCCGCACGATGCCCGTGTCCGCCAGGAGCCTCGCGACGTCGTCGGCGCCGAACCCCGCGACGGTTCCCGGGTCGAAGCCGGCGAAGGCCCGACGGAAGGCGTCGCGCTTCCGCAGGATCGTGATCCAGCTCAGCCCGGACTGGAACGCCTCGAGACTCAGGCGCTCGAAGAGTGCCGCCTCCCCCACGACGGGCCTGCCCCATTCCTCGTCGTGGTAGCGCTCGTAGTCAGCGCTCGAGACGGCCCAGCCGCACCGCAGGCGGCCGTCGGACCCGGGGACGGCTCCGCTCACCGCCCGGCGTCCCGTCCGGCGTCCCGTCCGGCGAGCTGCGAGCGCAGCCCGGCGATGACCGCGTCACGGTCCTCGAGCGCCGCGGCCAGCCGGTCGAGGACCTCGTCGACCTGGTCCATCCGGTAGCCGCGGAGTCCGAGGCCGAAGCGGATCGCGTCGACGTCGTGCGCCGAGGGCGCCTCCGGCAGCAGGACCGGTGGCAGGGATGCGACGGGCTCCACGAGGCCTCGGGGCATCCGTGGCGCGGGGACCTGCGCGTTCCGCACGACGGCGGACGGGCCGGCGCCTCCTGCCGCATCGGGCCCGGATCCCGCGCGCGTGCCCACGGCGAGCCGCTGGAGCGGGCCGGGCAGCGGTCGGCCCGACGCGAGGACGGCGGTTCCTCCCACCAGCAGGACGGCGAGGATCACCAGGAAGATAGTCACACGGCAATGGTGCCAGAGTCCCCCGGCCCGACGGCGTCCGCCGGGCCCGTCAGGGCGCGGGAGTCCCGCCGGACCGCCGGGACGGCTCAGGCGGGGTGCTCGTGACCTGCCGACGCCGCGACGATCCGCACCGCCTCCTCGGCCGTCTCGACGAGCTGCAGCAGCGAGAGGTCCTTCTGCGAGACGGTGCCCTCCGCGAGCAGGGTGCCCTCGATCCAGTCGAGCAGCGGCCTCCAGTAGGCGAGGCCGATGAGCACGATCGGGAAGGACGTGACCTTGCCCGTCTGCACGAGGGTCATCGCCTCGAACAACTCGTCCAGGGTCCCGAATCCGCCCGGCAGCACCACGAAGCCGCTCGCGTACTTCACGAACATCGTCTTGCGGGCGAAGAAGTAGCGGAAGTTGATCCCGAGGTCGACCCACTCGTTCATGCCCTGCTCGAACGGCAGTTCGATGCCCAGTCCCACGGACGTCCCGCCCGCCTCGCAGGCCCCCTTGTTGGCCGCCTCCATGGCGCCCGGCCCTCCACCGGTGATGACGGCGAACCCGGATTCGACGAGCCGGCGGCCGACCTCCTCGCCGATGGCGTAGAACGACGAGTCCCGTGCCGTCCGCGCCGACCCGAAGACACTGATGGCGGGCCCGAGATCGGCCAGGGTGCCGAACCCCTCCACGAACTCGCTCTGGATCCGCAGGACGCGCCACGGATCGGTGCGGGTGAATCCCCCGTTGTCGTCGGCGTCCAGGAGCATCTTGTCCGCCTGGGGCACCGTCGCCTGGCCCCGCCGCAGTTCGACCGAGCCCTTCCGCCGGGTGGCGGGTCCGGCGGCCACCGCGTCCCGCCGCGGTCGGGACGAGCCGTTCGAGCCGGCTGCCGCGGACCCGCCGGAGGCGGCCTGCACGCCGTCGTCGTCCGGGGGTGGGAGCCTGGCATCGTCGCCGGCGGAGGGGTGCTGGGAAGGAGACATTTTCCTAGGCTAACCAACGCAGCGGGCGGCACGCGCTTTGATTGCTCTTGAATCACGATCGCCACCATTCCCGCGCTGTGTATTGCCGCAGGGGAATAGTTCGCTAGATTTCTCCCATGACAAGTGAACCGCGCCCGGCCACGCCCGCGTCCACGGGAAGCCCTCTCGTCTCCCTGAAGCACGTCAACAAGCACTTCGGCGAACTGCACGTCCTCCGCGACATCAACCTCGAGGTCGCGCGTGGTGAGGTCGTCGTCGTGATCGGACCGTCGGGGTCCGGCAAGTCGACCCTCTGCCGTGCGATCAACCGCCTCGAGACCATCGACGACGGCGAGATCACCATCGACGGCAAGGTGCTGCCGGCCGAGGGCAAGGCCCTTGCGAAGCTCCGCGCCGATGTCGGCATGGTGTTCCAGTCCTTCAACCTCTTCGCGCACAAGTCCATCCTGGAGAACGTGACCCTCGGCCCCGTCAAGGTCAAGGGCATGAAGAGCGGGGAGGCGAAGGACCTCGCGATGTCCCTGCTCAAGCGCGTCGGCGTCGACAACCAGGCGCAGAAGCTCCCGGCCCAGCTGTCCGGCGGCCAGCAGCAGCGGGTGGCGATCGCGCGCGCCCTCGCGATGCAGCCGAAGGTCATGCTGTTCGACGAGCCGACCTCCGCGCTCGACCCGGAGATGATCAACGAGGTCCTCGACGCGATGGTGTCCCTCGCGAAGGAGGGCATGACCATGATCGTGGTGACCCACGAGATGGGTTTCGCCCGCAGGGCCGCCGACCGTGTGATCTTCATGGCCGACGGCCAGATCGTGGAGCAGGCCACGCCCGAAGAGTTCTTCACCAATCCGCAGAGCGAGCGCGCCCGGGACTTCCTCGGCAAGATCCTCTCGCACTGACCGGCCCGTCCCGCCCACTCAGCAATCCACGCGGGCCTCGCGAGGCCCCGACACAAGGAGAACCCATGCAGAAGACCCGATACGCAGCAGCAGCGGTGGCCGCGGTGGCCGCACTGACCCTGTCCGCCTGCGGCGGCGGCGATGCCGCCGAGAGCGGTGGCGGCGGCGAGGGCGGCGGCGAGAGCCTCCGCATCGGCATCAAGTTCGACCAGCCCGGCCTCGGCTACGACGAGGGCGGCTCCTACTCCGGCTTCGACGTCGACGTCGCGAAGTACGTGGCGGGCGAGCTCGGAGTGACCGAGGAGAACATCGAGTTCGTGGAGGCGCCCTCGGCCAACCGCGAGAACCTCCTGTCCAACAACCAGGTGGACATGATCTTCGCGACCTACTCCATCACGGACACGCGCAAGGAGACCGTCGACTTCGCCGGACCGTACTTCGTGGCCGGCCAGGACCTCCTCGTCCCCACGGACAGCGACATCGCCGGCCCCGAGGACCTCGAGGGCAAGAACCTCTGCTCGGTCACCGGCTCCACGTCCGCGCAGAAGATCAAGGACCAGTACCCCGGCGTGCAGCTCGTCGAGCAGCCGGGCTACGCGGAGTGCGTCACGGCGATGGGCGGCGGCCAGATCGACGCCGTCACCACCGACGACATCATCCTCGCCGGCCTGGCCGCGCAGGAGGCCAACGCGGGCAAGTTCAAGGTCGTCGGCAACACGTTCTCCGAGGAGAACTACGGTGTCGGCCTGCCCAAGGGCAGCGACCGCTGCGAGGACATCAACGCGGCCATCACCAAGATGATCGACGACGGTGCCTGGGAGGAAGCGATCACCCGCAACACCGAGGGTGCCGACTACACCTTCAACGCGGAGCTGAACCCGCCCACCCCTGCGCCCTGCGCCTAGCACCACTCCCATTGGTGGGGTGGGTTGGGGGGAACAACCCACCAATGCCATGTTCCCCACCAGGAAAGAGGTGAACCGTGGAGAACTACCTGTCGCTGTTCGAGACCTACAACGTGCCCGAAGCGTTCTGGGTCAACATCCAGCTGTCCTTCTGGGCCGCCATCTGGGCCCTGGTCATCGGTACGGTGCTGGCCCTGTTCCGGATCTCCCCCATCCCGAGCCTGCAGTGGTTCGGTGCTGCCTACGTCAACATCTTCCGGAACACGCCGCTGACGATCATCCTCGCCTTCGGGTTCCTCGGCCTGTTCTCCGTCATGCAGATCAACCTCGCGGGTGAGCTCGACGTCAGTCTGTTCAGGATCGCGATCGTCGGTCTCTCGCTGTACCACGCGGCCTTCGTGTGCGAGGCGATCCGCAGCGGCGTCAACACGGTCCCGATCGGGCAGGCGGAGGCGGCCCGCGCGATCGGCCTGAGCTTCCTCCCCGCAGCGCGGCTCATCATCCTGCCGCAGGCCTTCCGGGGCGCGATCGCGCCGCTCGGCAACGTGCTGATCGCCCTCATCAAGAACTCGACCGTCGCGGCCGCAGGCTCCGTCGCCACCGAGGCCTCGGGCCTCATGAAGACGATGATCGAGTTCCGCTCGGACCTCGTGATCCCGATCTTCCTCACCTTCGCCCTGGGCTTCGTGATCCTCGTGATCCCGATCGGACTGCTGACCACCTGGGCCTCACGGAAACTGGCGGTGGCACGATGAGCGTGCAGCAGGTCCTGTTCGACGCACCGGGTCCCCGCGCCCGGCGGAACATCCTCATCGGCAACATCGTGGGCCTCCTGGTCGTCCTCGGCATCCTCGCGTGGGTCGTCTCGGCGCTGGCCGGCAAGGGGCAGCTCGCGGCGAGCATGTGGACTCCCTTCCTCGAGTCGCGGACCTGGGAGTTCTTCATCCTGCCCGGGCTCGGCAACACCCTGAAGGCCGCCGGCATCGCGATCGTCACCTCGGTGGCCTTCGGCCTGATCTTCGGGATCGGCAGGCTCTCGCACGTGGCGCCGATCCGCTGGGTCGCCGGCGTCGTCGTCGAGTTCCTGCGTGCGGTGCCGGTGCTGCTGATGATGATCTTCTTCTGGCTTGCCCTCGGCAGCTCCGGTGCCGTGAAGCCGCAGGACGCCCCGCTCATCGCCGTGGTCCTCGCCCTCACGCTCTACAACGGCTCGGTCATCGCGGAGCTCGTGCGTTCCGGCGTGTACGGCCTGCCGAAGGGGCAGCGTGAGGCGGGCATGGCGATCGGCCTCACGAGGAACCAGTCGCTCCGCTCCATCGAGGTCCCGCAGGCGCTCATCGCGATGCTGCCGGCCCTGATCAGCCAGTTCGTGGTGATCCTCAAGGACTCCGCGCTGGGCTTCATCATCACCTACCCCGAACTGCTGCAGTACACGCGGCGGCTGGGCGTCGGCGAGGGCAATGTGATCCCGTCGCTGTTCGTGGCCGCGGCGATCTTCATCGCCATCAACTTCGCCCTCTCGACGCTGGCGACGCGGCTGTCCGTGCTCCTGAGCTTCAGGACGAAGGGACGCAGGCCCGCGGCGAAGGAGGCCATCGCCCTGGACGCGGCCTCCACCTGATCGCCCCCGGTCGACAGCACGACGCAGGGCCCGGCGGCTGCCGGGCCCTGCGTCGTGCCGGAGGCCGGACGTTCGGTCAGGACAGCCAGGCCACCAGGGCGCGCAGGCAGGCATGCACCGCGTCGGCCTGCACGTGCTCGTCGTCGGTGTGCGCGAGGAGCGCGTCGCCGGGCCCGAAGTTGACCGCCGGGACGCCGAGGGCACTGAAGCGTGCCACATCCGTCCAGCCGTACTTGGGCTTGGGGTCGGCACCGACCGCCTCGACGAACGCGGCCGCCACGGGGTGCTGCAGCCCGGGACGGGCGCCGGCGACGGCGTCCGTCCGCTCCACGGCGAAGCCCTCGAGCAGCGCCCGCACGTAGTCCTCCGCCTGCTCCGGGCTCTTGTCGGGCGCGAAGCGGTAGTTCACCTCGATGACGGTGCCGTCCGGGATGACGTTGCCCGCCGTGCCGCCGGAGATCTTCACCGCGTTGAGGCTCTCCCGGTAGTCCAGCCCGTCTACGTGGACGGTCGCCGGCTCGTGGTCCCGCAGCCGGACGAGGATCTCCGCCGCACCGTGGATCGCGTTGACACCCATCCAGGCCCGCGCGGAGTGGGACGCCCTGCCGGCCACGCTCACCTCGAAGCGGGCGGTGCCGTTGCACCCGCCCTCCACGGTGCCGTCCGTGGGTTCCAGCAGGACGGCGAAGTCAGCGGCGAGCCACCCGGGGTACGAGGCGGCGACCCGCCCGAGGCCGCTGAGCGAGGCCTCCACCTCCTCGTGGTCGTAGAAGATGAACGTGATGTCCCGCGTGGGCTCGGTGAGTGCCGCCGCGAGGGCGAGCTGCACCGCCACGCCGCCCTTCATGTCCGTGGCTCCCCTGCCGTACAGGACCTCCCCCTCCCACGAGGACGGCACCGTGCCCCGCGACCCGGGAGCGGTCGGCAGGGGCACGGTGTCGAGATGACCGGCGAGGATGACGCGCTCGGCCCGCCCGAGCCGGGTCCGCGCCATGACGCAGTCGCCGTCGCGCACCACCTCGAGATGGCCCAGGCGGCGCAGCGCCTCCTCGACGGCGTCGGCCAGACCCGCCTCGTTGCCCGAGACGCTCTCGAGATCGATGAGACGGGCCGTCAGGAGGGCCACGTCGGCGCTGAGGTCGAGCTGCGTGGCGGGTGTCTGGATCATGCTGCAACACTATCCCTCGGTAGACTGGGGGCCATGACTCCTCCCCTGCCCAGCCCGTCCCTGCCCTCCACCCCGCAGCGGTCGGCCGGTGGCACCGGTCTCGCCACGGTGGCCTCGGACGGAACGGTCCTGGACACCTGGTTCCCCGCGCCCTGGCTCGGCGAGGGTGGCACCACCACCCGCCTGCGCGACGAGCTGGAGGCCCTCGCGGCGGCCGGCGTGGACAATGCGCGCAGGGTGACCCAGCGCGTCGTCGACCTGACGATCGACCCCGACGCCGCCCCGGCGGGCACGGAGGACGCGTACCTGAGGCTCCATCTCCTCTCGCACCGCCTGGTGCAGCCCAACACCGTCAACCTCGACGGCATCTTCGGGCTCCTGCCCAACGTCGTGTGGACGAACCATGGACCCGCACCCGTGCAGGACTTCGAGACGGTCCGTGCCGCGCTCCGCGCCCACGGCCCCGTCCTGGTGCACGGGGTGGACAAGTTCCCGCGCATGGTGGACTACGTGGTGCCCGCGGGCGTCCGGATCGCCGACGCGGACCGGGTGCGCCTGGGCGCGCACCTCGCCGACGGGACCACGGTGATGCACGAGGGCTTCGTGAACTTCAACGCCGGCACCCTCGGGCACTCCATGGTGGAGGGCAGGATCTCCGCGGGGGTCGTCGTCGGGGACGGCTCGGACATCGGCGGCGGCGCCTCGATCATGGGGACCCTCTCGGGCGGGGGCAAGGAGCGCATCACCATCGGCGAGCGGTGCCTGCTCGGCGCCGAGTCCGGCGTGGGCATCTCCCTCGGGGACGACTGCGTGGTCGAGGCCGGGCTCTACCTCACGGCGGGCACGAAGGTGACCCTGCAGGACGGGACGCTGGTGAAGGCGAAGGACCTCTCGGGCGAAGCCGGCATCCTGTTCCTGCGCAACTCCGCCACCGGTGCCGTCGAGGCGCGCCCCCGCAGCGGGGAGGGCATCGCCCTCAACCCGGCGCTGCACGCCAACTAGCGTGGCTCCGCGGGGTCCCTCCGCCGCCGTCCGCCGCCGCAGGCGACGGCTCCGGACCGGTGCGATGCTCACCGCGCTGACGGCCGTCGTCGTCGGCGGGACCGTCCTCGCCGTCCACCAGCTGGACGGCAGCGAGGTGCTCGTGCGGGAACGCTGCAGTGCCACGGTGGGCGCCGAGACGTTCGAGCTCACCCCTCCCCAGGCCGCGAATGCGGCACTGATCTCCGGCGTCGCCGTGCAGCGGGGGCTTCCGGCGCGCGCGGCGACGATCGCGATCGCGACGGCGATCCAGGAGTCCCGGCTCGAGAACATCGACTACGGGGACGAGGCCGGGCCGGACTCCCGGGGCCTGTTCCAGCAGCGCCCCTCGCAGGGCTGGGGCTCCGAGGAGCAGATCATGATGCCCGTCTACGCCGCGGGTGCCTTCTACGACGCCCTCGTCCGGGTCCCGGCCTACGAGGCACTGCCCATCACCGAGGCCGCGCAGACGGTCCAGCGGTCCGCCTACCCGGACGCGTACGCCGACCACGAGCCCGAGAGCCGCGCCTTCGCCTCGGCACTGACCGGCAACTCCCCCGCCGCGCTCGAGTGCACCCTGCGGGAACCGACGGCCACGGGCGAGCCCCTGGCCGTCGCGACGGCCGCGGAGGAGGTCTTCGGACCGCTCGGCGGGGTGGTCGAGGGCAACCGGCTCACGCTGGAGCTGGACGGCACGGCCGGCTGGGCCGCGGCGCAGTGGGCCGTGGCGCACGCCTCCGCCCTCTCGATCACCTCCGTGGCGTACTCCGGTCTCGAATGGGTGAGGGCCGACGGCGGGTGGACGTCGACGACGACGGCTCCGGGGACGCTCACCGTCACCGTCGCGGGTGCGACGCCCTGACGCGGCGCCCGGCCGACCGGCGCCTGCCCGCCGGAGGACGCGCCCCATCGGTCCGGCGGACGACCTGCCTCAGGCCAGCATGCGGATGACCGGCTCCACGTAGCTGCGGAACGCGCGCTCGTCGTCGAACAGGTCCTGGCACATGAGGAGCTTGTCGGGTTCCACCCACCAGGCCCGCCGCACACCGAGGGGCAGTTCGACGACCTCGAGCGTGAAGCGGCGGGCGGCGCGGCCCAGTTCGAGTTCGCGTTCCTGCACGAGGCGCGTCAGTAGGCCCTCCATGCTGCCGGCCCCCCGGGCGCCGGCATGCAGGGCGTACTCGGCGCAGCGTTCCTCGGCCCAGTCGATCGCGGAGCCGACCCGTGCGCGCAGCAGCGCCTTGAGGGCCTCCATGCCGTCGAGGGCCTCGAAGAGCGGAGGGACGGGCAGCACGGCGGCGCTGATCGGATGTCCGACGAGGCCGTGCCACCAGGCCTCCCACTCGACCCTCAGTACTGCGGCTCCCCCGGGCCGGGTGAGCCGGTGCGTGTCGATGGCGCGGACGGTGGGGGTCACGGGCGGCAGGGACGGCAGGCCCACGCCGTGCAGCCCTGCACTGTCCCGGAGGTAGAGCGCCACGAGGAGCACCTCCGAGGTGTCCACGGTGAAATGCGCGCTGTAGCCGTGTTCGGGGTACGACATGGGCCTCCTTCAGGACCAGTTCGCCTGGCTCCTACAGTAGACCCGGCGGAGAGGACCCTTCAAAGGCGGAATGGCGCTCGACGCGGGCCCTCAGGACGGGGGTTCCTCCGGCGGCGCCGGCCGGCACGTTCCCGGGGTACTACTGGGGAAACCCTCGAGATGCCCGTACCGAAGCCGAGTGTTGCCCGTGAAGATATGGGTAGCGATCTCGCGTGGCTTCGCCGGAACCGTGTCGTAGGTTGGTCGGTGCCCCGGGACGGCGCGCGTCCGGGAATCCCCAGTTCGGAAACGAGTGCGATGCCATGAGCCACCCAGGAAACGAGACGGCAGCCCCCCGACGGGCGCCCGGTGTCCCGACCGCGGGCCGGTGGTCGGTCTGGGTGGTGACGGCGCTCCTGGCCCTCGCCGTGGGGATCGTCAGCCCCGGCTTCGCTCCCCCGGCGGCCTCCGCCGCCGAACCGACCGTCGTGTCCCTGACGTTCGACGACGGGAACGCCGATCAGCTGATCGCGGTCCAGACCCTGAACAAGTACGCGCTCAAGGGGACCTTCTACGTCAATTCCGGGACCACCGACACGGCGGGCTACCTGTCCCTGGCCGACCTCCGCACCATGAACGCCGCCGGCCACGAGATCGGCGGCCACACCGTGACCCACCCCGACCTGGTCACGCTGCCGTCCGACGAGGCCACCCGGCAGATCTGCAACGACCGCGTCAACCTCACCACCTGGGGATTCCGCGTCACGAGCTTCGCCTACCCGTTCGCCTCCAGCAACCCGGGGATCGAGACGATCGCCAGGAACTGCGGGTACAACAGTGCCCGCGGGCTCGGGGACATCAAGACCCGCTTCAGCTGCGCCACCTGCCCCCTGGCCGAGAGGATCCCCTCGGCGAACCCCTGGAACACCGCGGCCCCCGACCAGGTCGAGAACACCTGGACCCTGGCGGACCTGCAGAACAGCGTCACGCAGGCAGAATCTGTGGGCGGGTGGATCCAGCTCACCTTCCACCGCTTCGGCGGGACCGACCCGCTGGCCGTCACACCGGCGCTCTTCGACCAGTTCGCCGCGTGGCTGAAGACCCGGCCCGCGACCACGACCGTCAAGACCGTCGACCAGGTGGTGGGCGGCACCGTCAAGCCCGCCGTCTCCGGGCCGGCCGTCCCGCCTCCGCCCGTCGGCGGCAACCTCGTGAAGAACCCGAGCCTCGAGACCCTCACCAACGGCGTCCCGCAGTGCTGGAACGCCGGGGGCTACGGCACCAACACCCCCGCCTTCTCCGTGGTGAGCCCGGGCCGCACCGGCCAGCGCGCCGAGCGACTCGTGGTCAGCGGCTACGTGGACGGCGACGCGAAGCTCCTGCCCGCACTCGATCTGGGCGGCTGCTCGCCCCCGGCCACCGCGGGCCGCACCTACAACCTGGGCGCCTGGTACAAGTCCACCGCGCCGACGCAGTTCGCGCTGTACTACCGCACGGGGGTCGGCTCCTGGAAGTACTGGACCTCCAGCCCCTGGTTCGCCGCCTCCGCCACCTACCAGAAGGCGAGCTGGACCACGCCGCCGCTGCCCGCGGGGGCGAACGGCCTGAGCTTCGGCCTGAACCTCTTCAGCAACGGCACCCTCACCACCGACGACTACGAGATGTTCGACACCGCCAACGTGACACCGCCACCGCCTCCGCCCGCCGGGACCAACCTCGTGAAGAACCCGAGCCTCGAGACGGCCGGGACGGGCGCGTTCCCGCAGTGCTGGCAGTCGGCAGGCTTCGGCGTCAACACGCCGGCGTACAGTACCGTGGCCGCGGCCCGGACCGGCACGAAGGCCGAGCGGCTCACCATCACCGGGTACTCGAGCGGTGACGCGAAGCTGACGACGTCGATGGACTCCGGTGCCTGCGCACCCGCGGCCACCGCGGGGAAGACCTACTCGGTCCGCGCCTGGTACACCTCCACGGCGGTGACCCAGTTCGCCCTCTACTACCGGAACGCCTCCGGCAACTGGGTGTACTGGACCTCCGGGCCCTGGCTGGCCGCAGCGGGCACCTACACGCAGGCCAGCTTCACCACCCCGGCGCTGCCCGCCGGGGCCACCGCAATCAGTTTCGGACTGAGCCTGTTCGGCAACGGCACCGTCACCACTGACGACTACGCCATGTACGACACCGTCGGGGCACCACCGCTCTGACGGCACAGCGGATCGCACGACGACGGGCCCGGGCTCCTGCCCGGGCCCGTCGTCGTGCGAGGACGTACCCCGCACCGCACGGGTGTCCCCGTGGGGCGGGGGCCGGGCCGGGCCGGCACCGACCTAGGATGGGGGCATGAAGATCCTCGTTACCGGTGGCAGCGGCTACATCGGCTCGCACACCGTCCTGACCCTGCTCGAACACGGCCATGACGTCGTCGTCGTCGACAACCTGCTCAACTCCACGGAGACCTCGCTCGAACGTGTCGCGACCCTCGCGGGCCGCGCGCCCACCTTCCACCGGGCGGACCTCCTCGATGAGCCCCGGCTGCGCGCCATCTTCGCGGAGGAGCAGGTCGACGCCGTGATCCACTTCGCGGGCCTGAAGGCCGTCGGGGAGTCGGTCGAGAAGCCGCTGTACTACTACTCCAACAACGTCGGCGGCACCCTGAACCTGCTGCGCGTGATGGACGACGCCGGTGTCCGCACCCTCGTCTTCAGCTCCTCGGCGACCGTCTACGGTGCCTCGGAGGAGGTGCCCCTGACCGAGAAGCTGCCGCTCGACGCCGTCAACCCGTACGGCCGCACCAAGGAGCAGATCGAGGACATCCTGACCGACCTCGGCGCCTCCGACGCGCGCTGGAACATCGCCCTGCTCCGCTACTTCAACCCCGTGGGCGCGCACGCCTCGGGGACGATCGGCGAGGACCCCACGGGCGTCCCGAACAACCTCCTGCCCTTCGTGGCGCAGGTGGCCGTGGGCCGCCGCGAGAAGGTCCTGGTGTTCGGCAACGACTACCCGACGCCCGACGGGACGGGGGTGCGCGACTACATCCACGTCGTCGACCTCGCGGCAGGACACCTGGCCGCACTCGACTACCTCGTGGCGCACGGCGGGGTGCACACCTGGAACCTCGGCACGGGCCACGGCTCCTCGGTCCTCGAGGTCCTCGCCGCGTTCTCCGCCGCCGTCGGGACGGACGTCCCCTACGAGTTCGCGCCGCGACGGCCGGGAGACGCCGCCGTCAGCTACGCGGACCCGTCCTCGGCGCTCGCCGACCTCGGCTGGTCCGCGAGCCGGACCCTCACGGAAATGTGTGAGGACCACTGGCGCTGGCAGAAGAACAACCCGCAGGGCTACGCGCAGGGCTGACGGCCCGGCCCGGGAACGACCGCTGCCCCCCACCGGGGTGGGCCGCCCGCCGTCGTGCTGCGGGTCAGTTCGCGGGGTAGTGGCGCTCCGCCTCACCCGTGTACAGCTGGCGGGGCCGGCCGATCTTCGTCTGCGGGTCCTGCATCATCTCGCGCCACTGGGCGATCCAGCCCGGGAGCCGGCCGATCGCGAAGAGCACGGTGAACATCTTCTCCGGGAACCCCATGGCCTTGTAGATCAGGCCCGTGTAGAAGTCCACGTTCGGGTACAGCTTCCGCTCGATGAAGTAGTCGTCGGCGAGGGCCTTCTCCTCGAGCCGCATCGCGATGTCGAGGAGCTCGTCGTTGCCGCCGAGCTTGCTGAGGATGTCGTGGGCCGTGGCCTTCACGATCTTCGCGCGCGGGTCGTAGTTCTTGTAGACGCGGTGCCCGAAGCCCATGAGCTTCACGCCGTCTTCCTTCTTCTTGACCTTCTCCATGAAGTCCTCGGGCTGCATGCCCTTGGCCTGGATGTCGCGCAGCATGTTGAGTACGGCCTCGTTGGCGCCGCCGTGCAGCGGACCGAACAGCGCATTGATGCCGGCGGAGACGGACGCGAACATGTTGGCGTTCGAGCTGCCCACGAGGCGCACCGTCGAGGTGGAGCAGTTCTGCTCGTGGTCCGCGTGCAGGATGAGCAGCAGGTCCAGGGCCTTGACCATCATCGGGTCGAGGTCGTACGGCTCGGCGGGCAGGCCGAAGGAGAGCCGCAGGAAGTTCTCCACCAGGTTCATGGAGTTGTCCGGGTACAGCATCGGCTGGCCTATGGACTTCTTGTGCGCGTAGGCGGCGATGACGGGCAGCTTCGCCATGAGGCGGAACGTGGAGAGTTCCACCTGCTCGTCGTCGAACGGGTCCAGCGAGTCCTGGTAGAACGTGGACAGCGCCGAGACGGCCGAGGACAGCACCGGCATGGGGTGCGCGTCGCGGGGGAAGCCGCCGAAGAAGCCCTTGAGCTCCTCGTGCAGCAGGGTGTGGCGGCGGATGCGCCCGTCGAACGCGCTCAGCTCCTCGGGGGTCGGCAGGTTGCCGTAGATGAGGAGGTAGGAGACCTCGAGGAAGCTGGAGCTCTTCGCCAGTTCCTCGATGGGGTATCCGCGGTAGCGCAGGATCCCGGCGTCGCCGTCGATGTAGGTGATGGCCGACGCGGTGGCCGCGGTGTTCATGAAGCCGGGGTCGTAGGTGACCTGGCCCGTCTGCTTCAGCAGTTTCGACACGTCGTAGCCGTTGTTGCCCTCGACGGCAGGCACCAGCGGCAGGCTGAGCTTCCCGCCGTCGTAGTGCAGGGAAGCAGCATTGTGCTCGGTCATTGGTTCTCCTTCAGGAGCTGGAGCGAGGTCGTCGCCACAAATCATCACTACGCAGGAGGACGTACGTCGCTCCAGGAACAGCACATTCAGCGACAAACGCTACCGTCAGCGAGCCCCTGATCACTAATCCTGCTGCCCGTCCCCGCCGGGAGGCAAGGGGGCCGCCACACGGGGTCCCGCTTCGGTGAGACGCACCGCGGCCGCTGCGATCCGTTCGTCGCTCCCCGTGAGCGCCACGCGGACGAAGCCGTGCCCCGCGTCGCCGTAGAAGGTCCCGGGACCGGCGAGGATCCCGAGCCCGGCGAGCCACCCGATGGTGTCCCACGTGGGCCCGCCGTCGGACGCCCACAGGTACAGCCCGGCGGCCGATCCGGGGATGGTGAGGCCCGCCGCCTCCAGGGCGGGGACGAGCAGCGACCGACGGCGGCGGTACCGGTCCTTCTGCTCCGCCACGTGCGCGTCGTCCCCGAGGGCCACGCGCATGGCCTCCTGCACGGGATAGGGGACGATCATGCCGGCATGCTTCCGGGAGTTCACGAGGTTGGCGACGATCGCGGGGTCGCCCGCGGTGAACGCCGCGCGGTAGCCGGCGAGGTTGGACTGCTTGCTCAGCGAGTAGACGGCCAGGAGGAGTTCGTGCGAGCCGCCGCACACCCGGGGATCGAGGACGCTCGGCACGGGTTCACCGCCCTCCGCGGGATCCCACCGCCCCCAGCCGAGCTCCCCGTAGCACTCGTCGGACGCGACGACGGCCCCGAGGGACCGCGCGTCGTCGACGAGGTCCCGCAGGCCGTCGATGCCGAGCACGTCCCCCGTGGGGTTGCCCGGCGAGTTGATCCAGACGAGGCGCACACGGGCGCGCACGTCGTCGGGGAGCTCGGCGAGGGAATCGGCGGCCACCGGGGTGGCACCGGCGAGGTGGGCGCCCACGTCGTACGTGGGATACGCGACGGCGGGACGCACGACGACGTCGCCCTCGCCCAGCCCGAGCAGCAGCGGGAGCCATGCGACCAGCTCCTTGGAGCCCACGGTCGGCAGGACGTCCTGCGGGTCGAGCCCCGGCACGCCCCGCCGCCGCGCGAACCAGTCGCTGACCGCCGCGCGCAGGGCGGCCGTGCCGTGCGTGGTCGGGTAGCCGTGCGCGTCGGACGCCGCAGCCAGGGCCGAGCGGACGAGGGAGGGCGTCGGGTCGACCGGGGTACCGATGGAGAGGTCGACCACGCCGTCCGGGTGCCGCGCGGCGATGTCCCGGTAGGGCACCAGGGCGTCCCACGGGTAGTCGGGCAGGTGCAGGCCGAAGGGCTTCGGCTCTCCGGCCGTCACCTAGGCGGGCTGGTTCTGGGGCGGGAGGACCGCGATGATCGGGTGGTCGAAGCCCGTGTTGCCGACCTTCGCCGCGCCACCGGGCGAGCCGAGGTCGTCGAAGAACTCGACGTTCGCCTTGTAGTACTCCGCCCACTGCTCGGGTGTGTCGTCCTCGTAGTAGATCGCCTCGACGGGACACACGGGTTCGCACGCACCGCAGTCGACGCACTCGTCGGGGTGGATGTAGAGCGACCGCTCGCCCTCGTAGATGCAGTCGACAGGGCACTCCTCGATACAGGCCTTGTCCTTGACATCCACGCAGGGCTGCGCGATTACGTAGGTCACGTCCCACGCCTTTCCTTGAATCCGGGGTCGGCTGCCGCACCCGCGGTGCGGTTCCCAGCTTAACGCACCCCTCCGGGCGGCCGGACCACCCCGCGGCGGCGCAGGGACCACCCCGCGGGCGCTCCCGGAGGCCTACCCTTGACGGGTGCAGACTCCCGCCGACCTCCTCGCGTCCCTCGCCCCGGGGACGAGGGTCGTGGTGCGGCGCCGCGTGGAGGGCGGGTTCACGGACTCGCTCGGCGATCTCGTCGCACTGGATGCGGCCTCGTGCACCGTGCGGACGCGCAGGGGCGACGACGTCGTCGCACTGGCCGACGTCACGGCGGCGAAGCCGGTGCCGCCTGCTCCCCCGCGCCGCGCGCCCCGGCGCCCGGCGACGGCGGCGGGGCGCCCGCCCGCAACCCCACCTCAGTGATTGGGAGCCGCCAATCGATCGGCGGATGTCCCGTATGATCGGCGGATGGATTCGAACGAGGACCTCCAGGCCCGCGGCCGGGCACTCAGCTCCCCTGTACGGCTCCGCATCCTGCGCCTGTGCCTGCACAAACCGAGGACCAACAAGGAGATCGCGGAGACGCTGGAGCTCAATCCGGCCACGTCCCTGCACCACGTGCGCACCCTGCTCTCCACCGGCTTCCTCGCCGCCGACGACGCCCGGATCGGCAACCGCGGCGCGAAGGAGATCCCCTACCGCGCCACCGGGCTATCCTGGCACACGCGCATGCCCCATTCGGCGCCGGTCCTCGTCGAGACGTTCCTGCAGGAGATCGAGGGGCTGCAGCCGTCGGAGATCGACGTGTGGCGGCTCGGCGTCCGGCTCAACGACGAGCACCGCGCCGAGATGATGGGACGCATCCGCGAGGTCTTCGAGGACTATGCGCGGCGCGGGCCGGACCCGGACGGTACTGCGACGTCGATCCTGCTCGCGCACCACCTGGACCGCGCGGCCGACTGAGCCGACGCGCGGGGCCCCCCGCGCCGGAAGCCTAGCGGCGCGCCGGAAGCCTAGCGGCGCGCCGGACGCAGGAGGACACTGCCGAGGACGACCGCGGCGAGCGTCACCACGAGCACACCGAAGAGCCAGAGGTTCCCCGCCAGGGCCGTGCCCGGAGCGGCGTCGGAGGCTCCCGTGAGGATCAGCGTCTTCGACGACGTCGAGAGCAGCGCCACGACGCCGTACGCGACGGCCCCGGCCACGGCCGTCAGGATGATGCTCCGGGCCCAGAGCCCGGAGAGCAGGAACAGGCTGCCGGCGAGGACGAGGGCCGCCAGCGCCCCGACCGGGAGGGCGGTCCCGCCGAGGTAGACGAGCTGCGCGTGCAGCAGGGTACCGAACACCGCGGCGGCGACGCCGGCTCCCGTCGCGCCGAGGACGGCGGGCACGCGGCGCGGCGGCGGGGGACCTGCGGACGGACGTCGCGATCCTGCGGGGACCGGCGTCGGGGCGCCGGGCGCCCGGGCGGACAGGACCGGGAACGCCGAACGCCGGCCCTCCCCTGCTGGGGAGGAGCCGGCGTCGTCGTGTGCCATGGTGCTGGTCAGGCGCGGGCGCGTGAGCGCGACGCACGCATGCGCTCGTTGGCGTCGAGGATGACCTTGCGGATGCGGATGGTCTCCGGGGTTACCTCGACGCACTCGTCCTCGCGGGCGAACTCGAGGGACTCCTCGAGCGTCAGGTTGCGCGGCGGGGTCAGGTTCTCGAAGGTGTCCGAGGAAGCGGCACGCATGTTGGTGAGCTTCTTCTCCTTCGTGATGTTGACGTCCATGTCGTCCGCGCGGGAGTTCTCGCCGACGATCATGCCCTCGTACACCTCGGAGGTGGGCTGCACGAAGAACGAGCCGCGCTCCTGCAGGTTGATCATCGCGAACGGCGTCACGACGCCGGAGCGGTCGGCGATCATCGAACCATTGGTGCGGTACTCGATGTCGCCGGCCCACGGCTCGTAGCCCTCGGAGATCGACGCGGCAATGCCGGCGCCGCGCGTGTCCGTGAGGAAGCGCGTGCGGAAGCCGATGAGGCCCCGCGCGGGGACGATGAACTCCATGCGGACCCAGCCGGTGCCGTGGTTGGCCATGTTGGTCATGCGTCCCTTGCGGGCGGCCATGAGCTGGGTGACGCCGCCGAGGTATTCCTCGGGGACGTCGATGGTCATGTGCTCCATCGGCTCGTGGATCTTGCCGTCGACGGTCCTGGTGACCACCTGGGGCTTGCCGACCGTGAGCTCGAAGCCCTCGCGGCGCATCTGCTCGACGAGGATGGCCAGCGCGAGCTCGCCACGGCCCTGGACCTCCCAGGCGTCGGGGCGTGCCGTGGGCAGGACGCGGAGCGAGACGTTGCCGATGAGCTCCTTGTCGAGGCGGTCCTTGACCTGGCGCGCGGTGACCTTGGCGCCCTTGACCTTGCCGGCGAGCGGCGAGGTGTTGATACCGATGGTCACGGAGATCGCGGGGTCGTCGACGGTGATGAGCGGCAGCGGCTGCGGGTTGTCGACGTCGGTCAGGGTCTCACCGATGGTGATTCCCTCGATACCGGCGACGGCGACGATCTCGCCGGGGCCGGCGGAATCGGTGGGGACGCGGTCGAGTGCCTTGGTGGCGAGGAGCTCGGTGATCTTGACGCTCTTGAGCTCACCGTTCTGGCGGGCCCAGGCGACGGTCTGGCCCTTGCGCAGGGTGCCGTTGAAGATGCGCAGCAGCGCGAGGCGGCCGAGGAACGGCGAGGCGTCCAGGTTGGTGACGTGCGCCTGGAGGACACCGTCGGGGTTGTAGCGGGGTGCCGGGATGTGGTCGATGATCGTCTGGAACAGGGGCTCCAGGTTGTCGTTGGCCGGCGCCGAGCCGTTGGCCGGCTGCTCGATCGACGCCGCGCCGACGCGGGCCGCGGCGTAGACGACGGGCACGTTGAGGATCAGGTCGAGGTCGAGGTCGGGGACCTCGTCCGCGAGGTCGGACGCGAGGCCGAGGAGGAGGTCCATCGACTCGCTGACGACCTCCTCGATGCGGGAGTCGGGGCGGTCCGTCTTGTTGACCAGCAGGATGACGGGCAGCTTGGCCGCGAGGGCCTTGCGGAGCACGAAGCGGGTCTGGGGCAGGGGGCCCTCGGACGCGTCGACGAGCAGCACGACGCCGTCGACCATGGACAGACCGCGCTCCACCTCGCCGCCGAAGTCGGCGTGGCCCGGGGTGTCGATGACGTTGATGGTGATGGTCTCGCCTTTGGCGGCCGGACCGTCGTAGAACACCGTGGTGTTCTTCGCGAGGATGGTGATGCCCTTCTCGCGCTCGAGGTCGCCGGAGTCCATGACGCGGTCGGCCACGTCGCCGTGCGCAGCGAACGAATTGGTCTGCTTCAGCATGGCGTCGACCAGGGTGGTTTTTCCGTGGTCAACGTGAGCCACGATGGCTACGTTGCGGAGATCGCTGCGGACAGCGGTGTTGCCTGTGGTTTCAGACATGCGTGATTACTCAATTCGGTATCTACTGCGGGGAAAATGACGGCGGCTGCACTGCTCGCCCTCTTACCAGTCTAGGCGCTGGGTAAAAACAGACCTAATGCGCCCTGTCAATGGGCGTCCGAATCAGCTGTGGGCGCACAAACAGGACGACGGCGGGGCCCCTGGCGGGGGGGAGCCCTCCCTGCCCCCCGTGATTCTTCCTCTTCCTGTTTTCCTTT
>NZ_JBTNDM010000002.1:0-788877 GCF_054510995.1 Arthrobacter sorbitolis | reverse complement strand
CCCCCCCCCCCCCCCCCCCCCCCCCCCCCCCCCCCCCCCCCCCCCCCCCCCCCCCCCCCCCCCCCCCCCCCCCCCCGCCGCCGCGGGTCTACCTGCTGCTGGTTCCCCTGCTACGCGACCTCGGGCGGCAGGACGAGCCCCGCGCCCGGGATGGCCGCGAGGAGCGCCTGCGTGTACGCGGTCCTCGGGTTGTCGAACACCTCGTCGGTGGTGCCCTGCTCCACGAGCCTGCCCTTCTCCATGACGGCCACGTGGTCGGCGATCTGGCGGACCACCGCGAGGTCGTGCGTGATGAAGAGGTAGCTCAGGCCGAGCTCCGACTGCAGGTCGGCGAGCAGGTTCAGGATCTGCGCCTGCACCAGCACGTCGAGCGCCGAGACGGCCTCGTCGCAGATGACCACCTCGGGGTCCAGGGCGAGCGCCCGGGCGATGGCCACGCGCTGCCGCTGGCCGCCCGAGAGCTCGTTCGGGAAGCGCTGCATCATCGACGACGGCAGGGCCACCTGGTCGAGCAGCTCGCGGACCTTCCTCTCGCGGCTCTTCGCGTCGCCGACCCCGTGGACGCGGAGCGGCTCCTCGATGGTGCGGTAGATGTTGTACATCGGGTCGAGCGAACCGTACGGGTCCTGGAAGATCGGCTGGACACGGCGGCGGAAGTCGAACATCTCCTTCCGCCCGAGGGTCGTGATGTCCACGCCGTCGAACCTGATGCTGCCCGACGTCGCCCCCTCGAGTCCGAGGACCATCCTCGCCACGGTGGACTTGCCCGAACCGGACTCGCCCACGACGGCGGTGGTGGTGCCGCGCGCGATGGAGAAGGAGACCTTGTCCACGGCGGTGAAGTCGGTCGACTTGCCCCAGCTGCCACGGATCTTGAAGACCTTGGTCAGGTCCTCGACCTCGATCACCCGGTCCGTCGACGGTCCCCTCGCTGCGGCGGGGGCGAGGAGGTCGTCCGTCTCGACGCCGGCCCTCTTCGCCGACTCGATGCGGCGCGACGCGATGGACGGCGCCGACGCCACGAGCTTCTGCGTGTAGGGGTGGCGCGGGTTGGTCAGCAGCTCGAGGGCCGGACCGGCCTCGACGACCTGCCCCTTGTACATCACGATCACCTTGTGCGCGCGTTCGGCGGCGAGGCCGAGATCGTGCGTGATGAGCAGCACGGCGGTGCCGAGCTCCTCGGTCATGGTGTCGAGGTGGTCGAGGATCTGCCGCTGCACGGTCACGTCGAGGGCCGACGTCGGCTCGTCGGCGATGAGCAGCCGCGGCCTGCAGGACAGGCCGATGGCGATCAGGGCGCGCTGGCGCATACCGCCCGAGAACTCGTGCGGGTACTGGTTGGCACGCGATGCGGCGTCGGGCAGTCCCGCCTCGGAGAGCACCTGGGCGACGTCCTGGGGTCCGCTCGGCAGGCCGTTGGCCCGCAGCGTCTCCTTCACCTGGAACCCGATCTTCCAGACCGGGTTGAGGTTGGACATCGGATCCTGCGGCACCATACCGATCGAGGAGCCGCGGAGCTCGATGATGCGCTTCTCCGAGGCGGAGGTGATGTCCTCGCCGTCGAAGATGATGCTGCCGTTCGAGACGCGGCCGTTCGCGGGCAGGAGGCCGATGGCGGCCAGCGCCGTCGTGGACTTGCCCGAGCCGGACTCCCCCACGATCGCGACGGTCTCGCCGGGCATGACGGTGAGGTGCGCATTGCGCACCGCCTGCACGTCCCCGTTCGACGTCGTGAACGTGATGGCGAGGTCGCGGAGCTCGAGCAGCGGCTGGACGCCTGCGGACCCCGCGGGCGCCGTCGTGTCGTTACGGGCGGCGCGGCGGCCGCCTCCGGAGCTGATGCTGGAGCTCATCGTTTGCGTGCCTTCGGATCGAGAGCGTCACGCAGGGCGTCGCCCAGCATGATGAAGCTCAGAACGGTGATCGACAGGGCGAGGCCCGGCCAGAAGATGGCCATCGGGTTGCTACGCAGCGACGGCTTGGCCGAGAAGATGTCGTTGCCCCACGACATGACCTCCGGCGGCAGTCCGATGCCGAGGAACGACAGCGTGGACTCCGCCACGATGAACGTGCCGAGCGAGATCGTCGCGATGACGATGACCGGTGCGAGCGCGTTCGGGATGACGTGCTTGACGAGGGCACCCAGCGGGGACACCCCGAGCGAGCGCGCCGCCGTCACGAAGTCCGCGTTGCGGACCTCGATCACCGCGGCCCGCGTGATGCGGGCGATCTGCGGCCAGCCGAAGGCCACCAGGATGACCACGAGCGTCCACACGTTCCGGTTCTGCTGGAACACGGGCAGCTGCACGACGACGATGGCGCCGAGGATGAGCGGGAGCGCGAAGAAGATGTCACCGATCCGGGCGAGCACGGCGTCCACCCAGCCGCCGAAGAACCCGGCCAGCGCACCGATGAGGCCGCCGATCAGGACCACGCCGAGGGTCGCGAAGAGGCCCACGGTCAGCGATGACTGGGTGCCGTGCACCACGCGGGAGAGGATGTCGCAGCCCTGCACGGTGAAGCCCAGCGGGTGGCCGGGGGCGGGGCCGCCGTCGGAGTTCTCCAGCAGGCAGTTCTCGTTGGGCGGCTCGTTCGTGAACAGTCCGGGGAACAGTGCCACGAAGATGACCGCGAGGATCAGGATCGCGCTGATGATGAACAGCGGCTGCTTCCGCAGGCTGCGCCACGCCTCGCCCCACAGGCTGCGGGGCGCGGCATCGGACACGGCACTGTCCGTGGCGCGGACGGGCGTCTCGTCGAGGTCGGCGACGAAGTGCTCGATCGGGTAGGCGGATCGCTTGGTGCGGGCCACGGGGGTCGCGGCGGTCGGTGCGGCCGTCTCGAGGGGTGAGGGTGTCGGTTCAGGCATATCGAATCCTTGGGTCCAGCCACGCGTACAGGAGATCCACCAGCAGGTTCGCCAGGCAGAAGATGAGGATCAGGAACGTGACGATCGAGACGACCATCGGTCCGTCACCGTTCAGCACGGCGCGGTAGAGGGTGTTGCCGACCCCGTTGACGTTGAAGATGCCTTCGGTGACGATCGCGCCGCCCATGAGGGCGCCGAGGTCGGCGCCGAGGAACGTCACGACGGGGATCAGCGAGTTGCGGAGGACGTGCACGACGACGACGCGCCTGCGGCTGAGGCCCTTGGCCGTCGCCGTGCGGACGTAGTCGGCGTTCACGTTCTCGATGATGCTCGTGCGGGTCAGGCGGAGCACGTAGGCGAAGGACACGAGCCCGAGGACGACGGCCGGGAGCAGGAGCTCCGTGAAGGTCGCGTCGCCGCTGACGGTCGGGTTCGTCCACTGCAGCTTGACGCCGATGAGGAACTGCATCAGGAAGCCGAGCACGAAGATGGGCACGGCGATGACGATGAGGGACAGCACGAGGACGGACGAGTCGAAGATCCTGCCCTTGCGCAGGCCCGCGATGAGGCCGAACACGATGCCGAAGACGGCTTCGATGACCAGGGCCATGATGGCGAGCTTCGCCGTGGTCGGGAAGACCTCGGCGATGATGGTGGCGATCGGCCGGCCCGAGAAGTTGGTGCCCAGGTCGAACGTCAGGACGCCCTTGAGGTACAGGAGGTACTGGATCCAGAAGGGCTGGTCCAGGTTGTACTGCTCGCGGAGGCCCGCGACGACGGCAGGGGTGCAGCCGCGCTCGCCGCAGATCGCGGCGGTGGCGTCACCCGGCAGGCTGAAGACGAGGAAGTACACCAGCAGTGTCGCGCCGAGGAAGACGGGGATCAGCTGGAGGAAGCGTCGGACGATGTACCAGACCATCAGTGCGCACCTCCCGGTGCGGCGTGCGTCCGGACGGGACGCATGGAGGGGTAGCTCATGAGGGAGGAAACCTTTTCGTGGGAGCACGGAAAAGGGGCCCGCCGGCGTGCCGGGCGGGCCCCGAGACCGCTAGGGATTACTTGCCGGTGATGGCGTAGTAGAGCGGAACACCGTTCCAGCCGAACTCGACGTTGTCGACGTTGTTGCTCCAGCCGCCCTGGGCGACCTGGTACCACAGCGGGATGGCCGGGAGGTCCTCCAGGAGCTGCTCCTGGGCCTTGTTCATGGCCTCGTTGCCCTCCTCGACAGAGCCGGCGGCGAGTCCCTCGGTCAGCTGCTGGTCGAACTCGGGGTTGCTGTAGCGGGCGTCGTTGGAACCGGCGCCGGTGGCGTAGATGGGCCCGAGGAAGTTGTACAGCGACGGGTAGTCGGCCTGCCAGCCGGCTCGCAGGGCGCCCGTGAGGGTCTCCTCCGTGGCTTCGGTGCGGGCTTCCTTGAAGGTCGCGTACGGCTTGCCCGAGATCTCGATGCCGAGGTTGTTCTTGATGTTGTTCACCACGGCCTCGACCCACGTCTTGTGGTCGCCCTTGTCGGCGTTGTAGCCGATGGTCAGGGGCTCGGACTCGTCGTAGGGCTCGATCTTCTCGGCGTCGGCCCAGAGCTTCTTGGCCTCGTCCGGGTTGTACTCGAGGTTCTCGCTGCCCGGCAGGTCCTCGCTGTAGCCGTCGAGGACGGGTGCGGTGAAGTCCTTGGCGGGCGTACGGCCGTTGTTGAAGATGACCTCGGTGATCTCGTCACGGTTGATCGCCATCGAGAGCGCCTGGCGGCGGAGCTTGCCGGCCTCGCCCTCCCAGTTCGGGAGGTAGTACGGGATGGCGATGGTCTGGTTGCCCGCGTACGGCGATTCGATGGATCGCTCACCGAGGTCGTTCTTGAAGTTCTTGATGTCGCTCGTCGGGATCGTCTTGAGGACGTCCAGGTTGTCCGAGATCAGGTCCTGGTAGGCCGTCGTGTCGTTCTGGTAGATCTTGAACGTCACGCCCGCGTTCTGCGCGGCCTGGGGACCCTCGTACTCCTCGTTGGGCACGAGCTCGATCTGCTGGTTGTGCTGCCAGGCGCCCTCGGCGGCGAACTTGTAGGGGCCGTTGCCGATCGGGTTCTCGCCGAACGCGGCAGGATCCTCGAGGGCCGAGGCGGGCAGCGGGAAGAACGCGCTGTAGCCGAGGCGCAGCGGCCAGTCGGACTCCGGCTGCGACAGCTTGACGGTGAACGTCCGGTCGTCGACGACGGTGAGGCCGCTCATGGTCTCCACGGTGGAGCCCTCGGCGCTGGCCTCGTCATAGCCTTCGATGCTCTCGAAGAAGTAGCTCGAGAGCTGGGCGTTCTTCGCGGCGGCACCGTAGTTCCACGCGTCGACGAAGGAGCTCGCGGTGACGGGGTCACCGTTGGTGAAGGTCTTGCCTTCCTTGAGCGTGATCGTGTACGTCTGGGCGTCCTCGGACTCGATGGACTCAGCCATCTCGTTCTGGGGCTTGCCCTCGGCGTCGTAGCTGACCAGGCCCGCGAAGATGAGGTCGAGGATCGCTCCACCGCCCACCTCGTTGGTGCTGGTGGGGATCAGCGGGTTCTGCGGCTCGGAACCATCGACGACGATGACTGCGTCCGTGGTGCCGGTGTCGGTGTCGGTGCTGGATTCAGGGCTTCCGCCACCGCATGCACTCAGCGACAGCGCGGCGATCGCCGCGACGCTGAGCATCTTGGAAGTGCGCGTGTAACGCATTCCGCCTCCTAGTTATTTGGGTCTTTCCGGCGCTGATGATGCCGGATTCGTGGCCCTGCAGACAGCGAGAGCCAACTCACACCGGAAGATCATATGCCCGTTCCGTTGCTTCCCAGAACATCCTGTATACAAGCGCTCCCAGCGGACACTCAGGCACCGGAGGTCGTCCGCCTGTTTCCGCAGGTGAGCGGGCCGTGCGTCCCCGGATCACGCTTTGATAACGAAGGCGGAGGGAGGCACCCGAGCACTGTACAGGCCGACCGGGGCAGTGCCGGGC
Source organism: Arthrobacter sorbitolis (assembly GCF_054510995.1). Taxonomy (NCBI): domain Bacteria; kingdom Bacillati; phylum Actinomycetota; class Actinomycetes; order Micrococcales; family Micrococcaceae; genus Arthrobacter; species Arthrobacter sorbitolis. The sequence goes on along the minus strand of NZ_JBTNDM010000002.1, from coordinate 783,032 downwards.
ACGGCCCGCCCGGGGGCGGCAGGGCGCGCCGGATCCCGGCGGGGCCGGGTCCGGCTGCCCTCAGTCGGTCGAGGCGAGCAGCTTGGCCCGGAGCTCGCGGCGTTCCCGCTGCAGCGCGGGATCAGGCAGCGGCACGGCGGCCAGCAGGCGTTGCGTGTACGGATCCCGGGGGCTGCGCAGGATCTGGTCGCGCGGTCCCTGCTCGACGATCCGCCCGCGCTTCATCACGCAGATGTAGTCCGCCAGCACGTCCACCACGGCGAGGTCGTGGGTGACGAACAGGCAGGCGAAGCCGAGGTCGCGCTGGAGGTTCTGGAAGAGGTCCAGGACCTTCGCCTGGACGGACACGTCCAGCGCCGACGTCGGCTCGTCGGCCACCAGGAGCTTCGGCTTCAGGGACAGGGCACGGGCGATGCCGACCCGCTGCTTCTGCCCGCCCGAGAGCTCGTGCGGGTACCGGTTGCGGTAGGAGCGCGGGAGCTCGACCTGGTCGAGGAGCGTCTCGATGCGCCTCTGCAGGTCGTTCCCCCTGGCCTCGCCCGCGAGGAACATCGGCTCGCCGATGCTCTCACCGATCGGGAGGCGGGGGTTGAGCGACGACGACGGGTCCTGGAACACCATGCCGATGTGGCGGCGCACCTCCACGAGCTCCCGGGAGCTGGGCCGCAGCCCCGAGATGTCGGTGCCCACGACCCGGAGCGAGCCCTGGGCCACCGGCAGCAGCCCGACGGCGGCACGGCCGATCGTCGTCTTCCCCGATCCCGACTCCCCCACGAGCCCGATGACCTGGCCCGGGTAGACGGTCAGGTCGGCTCCCTCGACGGCCCGGAACGCCGGGACGCGCCCCTGCCGGGGATACTCGATCGCCACGTCGACGAGCTCGAGGACGGGGGCGTCCGTCCGGGCCGCCATCCCGCCGTCCCCCGGGAGCTGTGCGAGGACGTCGCGTTCACGGCGCTCCAGTTCGTCGCGGTCCACGGTCTGCAGCTCGGTGTGCGTCGCGGCGGCGAGCGCGGCCGTGATGTCGACGTCGTCGTGCCCGTCCCCCTGCCCGAGGTGCGGCACGGCTGCCAGGAGCGCCCGGGTGTACTCGTGCTGCGGGTGGTTGAAGATCTGGTCCGCGGTTCCGGTCTCCACGATCCGGCCCTTCCGCATGACGGCGATGCGGTCCGCCAGGTCGGCCACCACGCCCATGTCGTGGGTGATCAGGACGATCGCGCTGTTCAGCTGGTTCCGCAGGTTGCGCATCAGGTCGAGGATCTCGGCCTGCACGGTGACGTCGAGGGCCGTCGTCGGCTCGTCGGCGATCAGGAGCTTCGGGTCGCACGACAGCGACTGCGCGATCATGGCGCGCTGCCGCTGGCCGCCCGACAACTGGTGCGGGTAGGAGCGGAAGGCCTTCTCCGGATCGGGCAGTTCGACCATCCGGAGCAGGTGCAGGGCGCGCTGCCGGGCCTCGTCCGGGGAGATCTCGTTGTGCAGGCGCAGCGTCTCGACGATCTGGAACCCCACGGTGTAGACGGGGTTGAGCGCGGTCATGGGCTCCTGGAAGATGACCGCGACGTCGTTGCCGCGGACCTCCCGCAGCTTCGTCGGGGACATCGTCAGGACGGACTGCCCGTTGAGCAGCACCTCCCCCGTCACCCGGCTGTTCGAGGGCAGCAGCCCCAGCAGCGCCATGGAGCTCGCGCTCTTGCCCGAGCCGGACTCGCCGACGATCGCCAGCACCTCGCCGGCCCGGACCTCGTAGCTCAGGTCGATGGCCGCCGGGACCCACCGCTTGTCCACCCCGAAGTCCACGCAGAGATCCCGGACCTCCAGCACGGGCCCCCGGTGCCCGGCACCCTGCGGGTCCCCGTGGTCGCCGTGGTCCCCGTCGTCGCTGCCTCCCGTGCCGCCGATGACCTGGGTACTCATGAGGGGTCCTCCTTCGTGGCGGAGGCCGCGCGGCTGCGCCGGCGCTCCTGACGGGGTGCGGGCGGGTGCGGTGCTGGGATCATGGACGCATGGAGAGTTCGAAGGTGGCCGGCGTCAGCGTCTTCAGGCCGCGTACCGGCATCTGGTTCACGGGAGCTGCGGCCCTCATCGCCGTCGGCGGCCTGGTGTCCGTCGTGGCGAGCGACGGCGTCGCCGGGCTGCTGCGGGGCTGGCCGCTCGTGGGCGTCGCCTACGGGGGCTGGTGGCTGTTCTGGTACCCGGCCGTGGTGGTCGCCGCGGACGCCGTCACCGTGCGCAACCCGCTGGCGACCATCAGCGTCCCGTGGTCCGCACTGATCGACGTCGACACGAAGTACGCCCTGAAGCTGGTGACGCCGTCCGGGGCCTTCACGGCGTGGGCCGCCCCCGCTCCCGGCGTGTGGGGGACGCATGCCGGGAAGCCCGAGCACGTGACGAACCTGCCCGCCACGAGCTACGGCCCCGGCCTGTCCATCCGTCCGGGAGACCTGAAGAACACCGACTCGGGGTACGCCGCCTACCTCGTGAGGTCGCGCTGGCAGGACCTCGTCGAGTCGGGCGCCGTGGACGTCGACTCCCCGGCCCGCGCCCACCGGTCGTGGAACGTGGCGCTGATCGCGGGCGCCGTCGTGCTGGTCGCGGGTGCCGTCGCGGCCGGGGGCGGCTCCTAGGTCCGGCCTCACGCTGCCGCGGGCTTCTCTGCGTCCTTCGCCCGGCCGGCGTTGAACTTCTTCTGCCGCGGGTCGAAGGCGTCGCGCAGGCCGTCGCCGATGAAGTTGATGCACAGGCAGATGAGCACGATGAACAGTCCCGGGAACCAGAAGAGCCACGGGCGCGTCTGGAAGGCCTCCTGGTTCTGGCTGATGATCAGGCCGAGGGACACGTCGGGGGCCTTCACGCCGAAGCCGATGTAGCTCAGCGCGGTCTCGAGCAGGATGCCCGCGGACATCAGCAGCGTGGTGTTGACGATGATCACACCCACGGCGTTGGGGAGGATGTGCTTGAAGATGATGCGGGCGTTGGAGGCGCCGGCGATCTTCGCGGCGTCCACGAACTCCCGCTCGCGGAGCGTGAGGAACTCGCCGCGCACCAGCCGTGCGAGCCCGGTCCACGCGATCAGGCCCAGGAAGATGCCGAGCAGCCACACCTGCGCACCACTGCCCACGAACCGGTTGACGGATTCCCCCAGGGTCGCCGCGATGAGGACGAGCGGGATGATGATGATGATGTCGGTGAAGCGCATCAGCACGGCCTCGGTCCAGCCGCGGAAGTAGCCCGCGCTCGCGCCGACCACGACGCCGACCACACAGGCGAGGGCCCCGATCAGGAACATGATGATGATCGAGTTCTGCGCCCCGCGCATCGTCATGGCGAAGTAGTCGCGGCCGATGGAGTCCTGGCCGAACGGGTGCTCGCCCCAGCTGAACGGGCCGGTGACCGTCGGGGCCCCGCCGTCTAGGAGCGGGACGAACTCGGTGTGGTTGTACTTCCACCAGCCCGGGATGCCGGCGAAGCCGACGGACGTGAAGGCCAGGACGAAGATGACGGCGAACACGACGAGGCTGATGATGGCCGCGGTGTTGTCGAAGAACTTCCTGCGGACGATCTGGCCCTGGGACATCCCCTGGGCCTCGGCCGCCGGCGGCGGGACGGGTCCGGGAGCGGCCCCCGCACCGGGCAGGTCGGCGGGGGTCTTAGTGCTCATGCTTTCACCCTTACGCGAGGATCGAGGAACGAGTACGCGATGTCGGCCACCAGGTTGAAGACCAGCGCGAGGATGCCGGCCACCAGGAAGAAGCCCATGATCGGGTCGGGGTCGGTGCGTTGCAGCGCCTGGACGAACAGCTGTCCCATCCCGGAGAAGGCAAAGACCTGCTCCGTGATGATGGCCCCGCCGATGAGCGCGCCGATGTCGAAGGCCACGAGGGTGGCGAGCGGGATCAGCGCGTTGCGGAAGGCGTGACGCATGACCACGGTGCGCTCACTAAGCCCCTTGGCGCGGGCCGTCCGGATGAAGTCCATGTTCATGATCTCGAGCATCGAGGCGCGGGAGTAGCGGCTGTAGCTGGCGAGCGAGGCGAGCAGCAGGGCGATCGTCGGCAGCAGCAGGTGCGTGAACGTGTCGAGGCCGGTGATCCAGAAGGTCCCTTCGAGCCCCGGCGTCTCCGCGCCCACCGTGGCGATCGGGCGGCCGCGGACGCGCGGATTGCCCACATAGGCGGGCCAGGTGACCATGAAGCGGTCCACGACGATGAGGAGGCCCATGAGCAGGCCGGTCAGCGCGGCGGCCCGCATGCTCTGGCCGCGGTCGTAGCCGCCCAGTGCGTAGCCGACGCCGATGCCCACGAGGACGGTGACGACCGCGAGGCCGAGGATCATCCACACGGTCGCGGCGTTCAGGACCGGATTGACGACGTAGTAGGCGACGAGGCCGAGCGCGACCATGACGAGCGACGCGTAGAGGGCCTTGCGGTTCCGGAGGCCCGCCGTGAGGAGGACGATGCCGAACGCGATGCCCACACCCGTGACGAGGATGACGATCGGTCCGAGCCCGGGATCGGAGAACCAGTCGGCGAGCTCGAGGACGGTGAGGAGTGCCGCGGCGGCGACCGCTCCGAGGACGAAGGCGATGGCCTTCCGTTTCCAGGAGGCGCCGGCGAACAGCGCCCAGATGAGCCCGCTGGCGATGGCGACGACGACGATGGTGGACGTCGGTATCACGGGGTCGGCGAGGAAGTTGTTGAAGCCGATGGCCCCGAATTCCTTGAGCAGGACCGCGAGCCAGAAGATCGGGAGCGAGAAGAAGAGGAACGACATGAAGGTCACGCCGTAGTCCAGACCGCTGTACTGGCGGAGGGCCGTGATGATGCCGAGCGAGATGCCGATGATGATGGCCAGCACGGTGGCGGTGGTGACGAGCGTGATCGTGTTGCCCATGGCGCGGAGCAGGGAGGTCGTGACCGCCTCACCCTGGATGCTCGAGCCGAGGTCGCAGGTCGCGGCGAAGGGCACGAGGCACTTGGCGGCCCCTGCGAGCCAGCCGAAGTAGCGCAGCGGCGCAGGGGTGTTCAGGTCGAGCAGCTCCGTACGGGCCTGGATCAGCTGCTCCCGGTTGGGCGCATTGCTGGCTCTCAGGTCCTCGAGCGGATCGCCCGAGAGGGCGGTGAGCTGGTACACCACGAAGGACGCGCCGAACAGGATGAGCACGGCCGTCACCAGACGGCGGACGATGTAGGTCACCATGGGTTTTCCAGCCTCGAGGTCGGGTCCGCGCGGGGGGAAGGCGCCGGGACTCGTCCCCGACGCCTTCCCCTCACGGGCATGCTTGATCCGGTGCGGTGTGCGGCTGGACCTACTGCGCGATCTGCCAGTCCCAGAAGTTCCACCAGACGCCGGTGAGGTTCGGCATGTAGACCAGGCCGGTCACGTTGTCGCTGAACGCGTCGACGCCCGGCACCTGGAAGAGGGGCAGCCCGTACTTGGAGTCCCAGATCAGCTTGTCGATCTCGATCTGCAACTCGTCCTGCTGCTCCGGATCGGTGGTCACGATCAGTTCGTCCATGAGCTCGTCCGCTTCGGGGCTCGAGAACCCGTTGAAGTTGGACCCGTTGCCGCTCCTGAAGATCTGCGGCACACCGGAGACGCCGACACCCGAGTTGATCCAGCCGAAGATCGACGCGTCGTAGGTGCCGTTGCCCAGGGCAGCGCCCCAGTCGGAGCCTCCGAGGCCGCCGTCGACGACCTTGAAGCCCGCCTTCGCCGCGGACTCCGCGATGAGGGTGTAGGAGTTCAGCCGGTTCGGGTTGTCCCGGTTGTACATGATGCGCACCTCGGGGGTGGCGCCGTCGAGCAGCTCCTTCGCGCCCTCGATGTCCACCTCCGCGTAGGCGTCCGAGCCGTTGTTGGCGGCGCTCTCCTCGTAGGGCTCCTGGTCGGTGAGGAAGAGCTGCGAGTCGAGCGGCTCGGCGTCGGGGTTCAGCTTCTTCACGATGGTCTCGACGAGCTGCTGGCGGGGCACGGTCTTCATGAAGGCCTCGCGGACGCTCTCCTCGGCGAAGACGCCACTGAAGTTGAGGTCCAGGTGGTCGTAGGAGAGCTCGTTGCCGCGGTTCACGGTGACGCCCTCGATGCCCTCGAGCTGCTCGACCGTGTCCGCCGACGCCTGCGGCGCGATGATGTCCGCCTCGCCGTTCTGCAGGGCCTGCACCTGGGCGGGAGCCTCACCGATGTAGCGGACGGTGATCTCGTCGACCTTGGGGATCGGTCCCCAGTCGTAGTCCTCGTTGCGGGTGAGCGTCATGGACTGGTCCGGCGTCATGGCCGAGGCGATGAACGGGCCGTTGGACAGGAAGAGCGTGGGATCGTCCGGGAGGGACTTGGTGTCGAAGCCGGTGTTCCAGAAATCCGCGACCGCCTGCAGTTCGGGGCGCTCGGCGGGGTTGTCGGGATCGCCCTGCGGCTCGGTCCGGATGAGTTCGATCAGGGCGTCCTCGTCGGCGAGCCCGCCCTTCTCGGCGAGGACGTGCGCGGGTGTGGAGATGCCCGCCTCGGACATCAGGCCGAAGGCCACCTGGTAGTCGGCGAAGGGCTCGGAGTAGTTGAGCGTGATCGAGCGGCCGTCCTCGCCGATCTCCGGGAGCTCGGTGAGCGCGAGGCCGCTGGTGTCGCCCGCGTAGTCGAAGTAGGTCGTGCCCGAGGTGACCTCGCCGGCGTCGTCGGTCACCGCGTCGTTGAAGTAGCCGGACCCGATCGCCCAGTGGAGCAGCAGGTCCCCGCCGTCGACCGGTTCGCCGTCGGACCAGTTGACGCCCTCGTTGACCGTGTACTTGACGCTCAGCGGGTCCTCGGAGAGGACCTCCATCGAGCCGAAGTCCTCGTTCTCGACGACCTCGAGGTCGCTGTCGATGTAGACGAAGCCGGAGTGGGTTGCGTAGGCGATCCTGCCGTTGACGTCCACGTTTCCTTCGGAGCTCTGCGAGTTGAACGAACTGAAGCCGTTGACCTCGGCGATGCGGATGTTCCCGCCCGTCGCCTCGCCCTCGGTCGTCTCCTCGGGGGTCTCGGTCCCGGTGTTCGCAGCGCAGGCGCTCAACGCGAGCATTGCCACTGCAGCCACCCCCATGGCCCTGGAAGTACGTCTCGAACGCATACCGCCTCCTGTTTCATAGTGTGGTCACGGCTCGACGCAGGGTTGCGGATCAGCCGATATGCGCCCCTCAGAGGTGACGCAACTCACGTGAGCAGAAGCCTAGGGGCACTTCGTTACCAGCAGGTATCGACCGGAGGAGTCACGGGCGGGTTGTTATCGAGCTGCAACCAAAGCTCACTGCGGCGTCGGGCCCGCTGATCGGGCCTGCTGATCGGGCCTGCTGATCGGGCCTGCTGATGGGGCCTGCTGATCGGGCCGCCGCGGCGGGCGGCCATCCCCGCGGCGGCGTTCCCCCGCACCTGCGCCGATGCCACGGGTCTGCACGTGACGCAAGCGCGCATCCTCCTCACCGCGCGGGCCGCCGCGGCGGGCGGCCATCCCCGCGGCGGCGTTCCCCCGCACCTGCGCCGATGCCACGGGTCTCCGCACGACGCCGGCGCGTGAAGCCGGCCGGCACGGGCCGCTTGATCACTCGCTCGGCCTGATGATTTGCTTGGACGACCCGGAGCGGCGGCAGGACGGCCTCCCGGGTGGCGCGCCGGACGGGCGCGCGGGGTCCGACCCGGACGGAGGTGGGCATGGCCTGGCTGTTCGTCGACAAGCATGCGGCGGTCTGGGACGACGACGCCAACGTCCAGGCCGCGATCGGGGCCCTCAAGGCACGGCTCGACCAGCACCCCGAGGTCCACCTGTCGATCCAGAGCAAGGGGCTCAAGGGGCCGGTCTTCGTCATCACGAGGGACACCGTGCTCAGCTCCCCCGAGCTGAGCAACCGCTTCAACGCGGACCTGTTCGCGGAGCTCACGACGCCGACGGCGCGGAACAGCCCGACCGTCCACTGGTTCTCCGACGGGCGGGGCTTCGTGTCGGAGACCACCAGCCGCATGTGGTGAGCGGCCGTCCGATCCTAGGTCAGACGTTGAACCTGAATTCCACGACGTCGCCGTCGGTCATGACGTATTCCTTGCCCTCGATGCGGACCTTGCCGCGCGACTTCGCCTCGCTCATCGAGCCGGCGTCGATGAGGTCGCCGAAATGGACCACCTCGGCCTTGATGAAACCGCGCTGGAAGTCGGAGTGGATGACGCCGGCGGCCTCGGGCGCCGTCGCGCCCTTCCTGATGGTCCAGGCCCGGCTCTCCTTGGGACCCGCCGTGAGGTAGGTCTGGAGGCCGAGAGTGTGGAAGCCGACGCGCGCGAGCTGGTCGAGGCCCGACTCGTCCTGGCCGTTCATCTCGAGCATCTCGCGGGCCTCGGCCTCGTCGAGTTCCACGAGGTCCGCCTCGAGCTTGGCGTCGAGGAAGATCGCGTCGGCGGGGGCGACGAGCTGCCGCAGCTCCTCCTGCCGCTCCGGGCTCCCGAGGACGGCGTCGTCGACGTTGAAGACGTAGATGAACGGCTTGGCCGTCAGCAGGCTGAGCTCGCGGAGGTGCTCCATCTCGAGCTTGTCGCTCGTGACGGACGAGAAGATGGTGTCGCCGCGTTCGAGGACGGACTGCGCGGCCTGCATGGCGCTGAGCTGCGCGGCCTCGCGCTTCTTGATCTTCACTTCCTTCTCGACGCGCGGGATGGCCTTCTCGAGCGTCTGGAGGTCGGCGAGGATCAGCTCGGTGTTGATGGTCTCCATGTCGGAGCGCGGGTCGACCTTGCCGTCGACGTGGATGACGTCGGGATCGTCGAACACACGGATGACCTGGGCGATCGCCTCCGCCTCACGGATGTTGGCGAGGAACTGGTTGCCGAGCCCCTCACCCTCGGACGCACCCTTCACGATCCCGGCGATGTCCACGAAGGAGACGGTCGCCGGCAGGATCTGCTTCGACCCGAAGACCTCGGCGAGCTGCGCCAGGCGCGGGTCGGGCAGGCTGACCACTCCGACATTCGGCTCGATGGTCGCGAACGGGTAGTTCGCCGCCAGGACGTTGTTGCGCGTCAGCGCATTGAAGAGTGTTGATTTGCCGACGTTGGGCAGTCCGACGATGCCGATAGTAAGAGCCACGGGAGACGAGTCTACCGGCCATCGGCACGCCGTCCGGCGGCGTCGTGCCTGATTGTCGGAGGTTCCTGCGACAGTGTGGGCATGAGTACAACCGCAGTCCTCCTCGTCCTCCTCGCCTTCCTGCTCGGTTGCGCCGTCGGCGCGTTCCTGGTGGCCCGTACGCTGCGGCCGCGTACGGACGAGCTGCGCACCGAACTCGACGACGCCACGGCGCGCCTCGGGAGCACGACGACGGAGCTCGCCGCGGCGGCCGCCCAGCGCGATCTCCTGCAGCAGCACGCCCGCGAGCTGACCGGCAGGACGTCCACCGACAACGACGTCCTCCGCGCCCTCGCCCCCGTGGCGGAGAAGCTGACCCAGGTCCAGCGGCAGGTGGGCCTGCTCGAACGGGACCGCGTGGAGCAGTACGGGCAGCTCGCACGGCAGCTCGAGGAGTCACGCGAGGCGGACGCCCTGCTGCTGGCGACCACCTCCTCCCTCGCGGGCGCCCTGCGCAGCAACAGCGCGCGCGGCCAGTGGGGCGAGGTGCAGCTGCGGCGTGTCGTGGAGGCCGCGGGCATGCTGTCGCGCGTCGACTTCCTCGAGCAGGTGTCCTTCGCGGGCGTGGACGACGGCGAGCGCGCGCGGCCCGACATGGTGGTGCAGCTGCCGGGCGACAAGCAGCTCGTCATCGACGCCAAGGTGCCGCTGAGCGCCTTCCTCGCGGCGCAGGACCTGCCGGGGGCATCGGACGAGCGCGGGGACGCCGGCACGCAGCGCGGCGAACTGCTGAAGCAGCACTCGAAGGCGCTGCGGGCGCACGTGGACGCCCTCGCGCGGAAGAAGTACTGGGAGGGCGCCGGCAACTCCCCGGAACTCGTCATCTGTTTCATCCCGGTCGAGTCCGTGCTTTCCGAGGCACTGCGGGCCGATCCCGAGCTGCTCGACTACGCCTTCTCGCGCAGTGTCGCCCTCGCCTCCCCCGTGTCGCTGCTCGGGATCCTCAAGGGCGCGGCGTTCAGCTGGCGGCAGGCCGTGCTCACCGACAACGCCCGCGAGCTGTTCGACCTCTCCAAGCAGCTGTACGAGCGCCTCGGCACCATGGGCGGCCACGTGACCCGCCTCGGCACGTCCCTCAAGACGTCGGTGGAGCGCTACAACTCCTTCGTCGGGGCGCTCGAGTCGAGGGTGCTCCCGACGGCCCGGCGCATCGGCGCATTCGACTCGGCCTCCCTCGACGCCGTCCAGGCGGCGGTGGAGGGCGCCGGTGACGTGACGGACGGTGCACAGGGCGCCGACGTCAGCCTCCTCGGCACGGCACGCGCGCAGCGCGCCGGCAGCGCCGGATCCTCGGACCGGGCAGCAGCGACGATCGACGCGACGCCGCGCTCCCTGACCGCCCACGAGCTCCTGGAGGAGTCGGCCGGCTGACCACCGGTACCGCCACCGGTATCGTGCCCCGGCGCGTGCCTGCCGTCCCGTCGCCGGACGCGACGACGGCGGCCCCTCGCGAGGAGGGGCCGCCGTCGTCCCGGGGTGCGCGGTGCGCTGCCGGGTCAGTTGAGGGAGGAGCGGTCCTGCCGCGGGCCCCGACCGCCGATGGCCGGCGTGGAGTCGCCCATGGCCTTCAGCGCGGCGCGGATCTCCTTGGGCAGGGAGAAGATGATGTCCTCCTGCGCCGTCACGACCTCCTCGACCTCGCCGTACCCGTATTCCGCGAGCAGCCGCAGCACGTCCTGCACGAGGTTCTCCGGCACCGAGGCGCCCGAGGAGATGCCGACGGTCGCCACCCCCTCGAACCAGGACTCGTCCACCTCGTTGGCGAAGTCCACGCGGTGGGCCGCCTTCGCACCGTACTCGAGCGCGACCTCGACCAGGCGCACCGAGTTGGAGGAGTTCGCGGAACCGACCACGACGACGAGGTCGGTCCGGGGTGCGATCTTCTTGATCGCGGCCTGGCGGTTGGACGTGGCGTAGCAGATGTCGTCGCTGGGCGGGTCCTGCAGCGTGGGGAAGCGTTCCTTGAGCAGGTTGACGGTCAGCATCGTCTCGTCGACGCTCAACGTGGTCTGGGAGAGCCAGATGAGCCGTTCCGGGTCCCGCACCCGGACCTTGTCGACGTCTTCCGGTCCGTTGACGATCTGGATGTGGTCGGGGGCCTCCCCGGCGGTGCCCTCCACCTCCTCGTGGCCCTCGTGGCCGATCAGGAGGATGTCGAAGTCGTCCCGAGCGAAGCGCTGCGCCTCGCGGTGCACCTTGGTGACGAGCGGGCAGGTGGCGTCGATGGTGCGCAGGCCGCGGTCCTCGGCGGACTGCACGACGGCGGGCGAGACACCGTGGGCGGAGAAGACGACGAGAGCGCCCTCGGGGACCTCGTCGGTCTCGTCGACGAAGACGGCGCCCTTGGCCTCGAGCGTCGACACCACGTGCAGGTTGTGCACGATCTGCTTGCGGACGTACACGGGCGGACCGTAGTGCTCGAGCGCCTTCTCGACGGCGATGACGGCCCGGTCCACGCCGGCGCAGTATCCGCGCGGCGCGGCGAGCAGCACCTTCTTCTCCCCCGCCACCGGCGCGGCGGCGAGCACGTCCTCGGGAGAGCGACGCCTGCGCGGGATGGTGGGCATGGGGACCTGAACGGTGGTACTGGTCATGATCCGATTCTAGCGGCTCGGCCCTCCCCTGCCCGCGGATCGCGCGCCGCTCCGCTGTGAGCTAGGCCCTACGGCGTCGCCCCGGGGCGAGCCGCCAGACGACGCCGAGAACGAGCGCGAGGACGCCTCCGACGATCACCGGCATGCTGGATGCCGCGATGTCCGCCCCTGCCCGTTCGGCAAGGCCCCCGAGGAAGACGTCGGCGATCGCGTTCGTCCCGGGAACGCCGGCAGCCGCTGCCGGCACCCACGCCCCTGCGAGCAACCCGAGCACGCCGATCCCCAGCACGCCGATCCCGAGGAGCGCGAGGGTGGTGCCGCGGCGTCGTGCGACGACGATCGCCAGCAGGCCCAGCACCACCGCACCCGCGAGGTACAGCCGCCACCCCTGCACGGCGTCGGCGAAGGCACTGAGCATCCCGCCGCGTTCGAGGGCTCCGACGTCGATCGTCGTGTCGTCGGGCACGGGCACGTCGACGCCCAGCCGTCCTCCGACGTCGTCGGCGAGAAGCTGCGCGACCGGCCCGAGGTCGAGGGTCAGGACGGCGGGTGCCTGCTCCCCGGGACCGGGCGCCCGGGCGAAGGTGAAGGCGTGGGACAGGCGCAGCGTCTCCGTCCAGGCCGCGGGGTAGCCGGACGACCCGGTCACCGCCCCCGCAGCATCCTGGATCACCGGTCCGAGAAAGGACTGGAGCTGTTCGGGCAGACCGCTGGTCGCCGTGACCTCCTGCGCCAGCGACTCCGAGAGCGTCGCCTGGAAGTCGGGGTCGTCCCCGAGGGGAGCGGCGAGCGCGATGAAGCCGGTCTCCTCGACGAGGTTCTCGTCGAGCCAGGCGGACATCAGCCCTCCGGCCGTGACGACGAGCGCGAAGAGGGCCAGGAGGGCAGAGACGAGGGTCCGCATGGAATCCTTAGGGAGAGGTCTAGTGCTCGATTATGCCCGTCCGCCCGCGCCCGGGGCGCAGCGGCCCGTCGTCCGGACCCCGCCTGCGATGCACATGGCGGGCCGGGGGGACCCCCTGTGGGTCGGGGGTGGTAGAGATGGACAGTGTATTTCCGCGGAGCAGGACCGGGAGCATCGAGCTCCCCGAGGACAGGACAGCCATGACGAGCGAGGAACCGCGTGTGCCGACGTCGGGCGCCCCCGATACGGCCCGGCGGACGACGACCGTTCCCGCGACGGCCGCCGAGACCTCGCCCGATGCGCCGTGGCCCCTGCACCTGCTGTCCGAGAAGCTCAAGGCGCACATCGAGCGCGCCCCCGCCGCCTGGGTCGAGGGACAGGTCATCGAGCTGAACCGCCGCGCGAGCATGTGCTACATCACCCTGCGCGACGTCGACTCGGAGGTCTCGCTCTCGCTCTCGGTCTACGGCTCGGTGATGGAGCGGATGGCCTCTCCCCTGGACCGGGGCTCCCGCGTCGTCGCGCGGCTCAAACCGGACTTCTGGGTCAAGACCGGGCGGCTGTCGATGCAGACCATCGACATCCGGCCCGTGGGTATCGGCGATCTCCTCGCCCGCATCGAGCGCCTGCGGCAGGCGCTGGCCGCGGAGGGACTCTTCGCGGCGGCCCGCAAGAAGCCGCTGCCGCTGCTCCCCCACCGGATCGGGCTCATCACCGGGCGGAACTCGGACGCCATGAAGGACGTCATGCGGAACGCGGCGCTGCGGTGGCCCGCCGTGGAGTTCGAGGTGCGCGAGGTGGCCGTGCAGGGGGTGAGCAGCGTCGCCCAGGTCTCCGCGGCACTGGCCGAGCTCGATGCCCATCCGCAGGTCGACGTCATCATCATCGCGCGCGGCGGAGGGGCGCTCGAGGACCTCCTGCCGTTCAGCGACGAATCGCTGGTCAGGGCCGTCGCGATGGCGGCGACCCCCGTCGTCAGCGCCATCGGACACGAGGCCGACCGACCGCTGCTCGACGAGGTGGCCGATCTCCGCGCCTCGACACCCACCGACGCGGCGAAGCGCGTGGTCCCGGACGTGACGGAGGAGCTCGGGCGCATCCGGCAGGCGCGGACGGCACTGGAGCGGTCCATCCGGGTCCTCGTCCACCGCGAGAGCGAGAGCCTCGCCAACCTGCGCTCCCGGCCGTCCCTCGCGAAGCCCGAGGGGATGATCGACGTGCGCGAGGCCGACCTCGAGCGGCTCCGTTCCCGTGCGCTGCGGTCCGTCTCCGCCTCCGTGGAACGCGACGCCGACTCGATCCACCACCTGCGGGAGCGTGTGCGCTCCCTGTCGCCGCAGAAGACGCTCGACCGCGGCTACGCGGTCGTGCAGCGGTCCGACGGGCACGTGGTCCGGCAGCCGGACGACGTCGGGACCGGGGACGCGCTGAGGATCCGCGTCGCCGGAGGGCAGATCGCGGCGGTCGCCCAGGGGCCGTCGGGCGGACCGCCGTGAGCCGCGGTGCCGCGCGGCCGGAGGGCTCGGACGCCGCCCCGCCCACCGGCGGAATGCGCCCCGCCCCCGCCCCTTCGACCAGCGGAACGACCAGCCGAACGACCAGCCGAACGACGATCCGGGTACCGGGTACCCGCCAGACGAGGAAGACGCCATGACGGAGAACAGCAGGCAGCAACCGCAGCGGGCCGACATCGACGCGCTGTCGTACGAGCAGGCCCGGGAGGAGCTGGTCGCCGTCGTGGCGCGGCTCGAGGCCGGCGGGGTGAGCCTCGAGGAGTCCCTGGCCCTGTGGGAGCGCGGCGAAGCCCTGGCGGACCGCTGCGAGGCCTGGCTCGAGGGCGCGAAGGTCCGGCTGGCCGCGGCGCGGGACAAGGCCGAGGGCCAGTAGCCCGTCGTGGCACGGGCCCGCTGCCCGACCGGCGGCGGCGCCCGAGGGCCCGTCACCTCCGGTCGGGGAGCTCCTGCAGGGCCCACGCGTTGCCGTCGGGGTCCGCGAAGTACACGAACCTGCCCCATGGCTGCTCGTCGACCTCGGTCGCCTCCACGCCGCGGCCGACCAGCTCGGACCGGGCCTGCGCGGCATCCGCCACGACGACCTGGAGGCCGCGCAGCGAGCCCGGCACCATGTCGCTGATGCCGTGGCCGAACGCGATGGAGCAGGCGGATCCGGGCGGTGTGAACTGGACGAACCGGATGTCCTCGCTCACCCGCGTGTCGTGGTCGAGCACGAAGCCCGCCTGGTCGCGGTAGAACGCGATGGAGCGGTCCACGTCGCTGACGGGCACGCCGATGAGTTCGATCTTCCAGTCCATGATGGCCTCCGTGGGGGTGGTGGAGCCTCCAGACTAGGAGGAGATGCGGTCAGGAACGGTCCGCGGCAGCCGGCCCGATCAGGTGGCGGCGAGGCGCCGCTTCTCGGCCTCGACGTCGAACGTGGCCCGCGGCCAGCTCAGCTGCATGTCCTCGAGGGTGGAGGTGAGCAGGTGCTGGACCGCGAGCCGGGCGTACCACTTGCGATCGGCGGGCACCACGTACCAGGGGGCGTCCGGTGTGCTCGTCCGTTCGACGGCCACCTGGTAGGCCTGCTGGTACTGGTCCCAGTAGGCGCGCTCGTCGACGTCGCCCGGGTTGTACTTCCAGTGCTTGTCCCTGCGCTCGAGGCGCTCGGTGAGCCGCACCTTCTGCTCGTCCCTGCCGATGTGGAGCATCACCTTGAGCACGCGGGTCCCGGAGGCGACGACGTCGGCCTCGAAGTCCCGGATCGCCGCGTACCGCTGCTCGACCTCGGCAGCCGGCGACAGTCCGCGTACCCGGTGGACCAGGACGTCCTCGTAGTGGGAACGGTCGAACACCCCGATCAGGCCTGCCCCCGGCAGCTGCGGGCGGATGCGCCAGAGGAAGTCGTGCTGCCGCTCCTCGTCGGTGGGCGCCTTGAACGCGTGGTGCTGCACACCCTGCGGGTCCACCAGCCCCATGACGTGACGGACGATCCCGCCCTTGCCGGAGGTGTCCATCCCCTGCAGGACGAGCAGCACGGCGATCCCGCTCCCGGCCCGGCTCTCGGCGAACAGCTTCTCCTGCAGGGACGACAGCGCGCCGGCACCCTCGGCGAGGGCCACCTTGCCCTCCTCCTTCCCGCCGGCGAATCCCGGGGTGGAATGCGGATCCACCGCCGCGAGCGAGAAGTCGGGCCCCGCCAGGAGGAGGCGACGCATCTCGGGGGTGCTGTCGGTGGTCGGTGCCATGGGTCCTCCTGCTGGTCGGGGCGTGGCGGGGCCGCTCAGGGCCGGTAGGTGGAGAGGAAGTCGGCGAGCCGTCCGATGGCGTCCTCGATGACCTCGACGCTCGGCAGGGTGACCATCCGGAAGTGGTCGGTGTGCACCCAGTTGAAGGCGCTGCCGTGCGAGATGAGGATCTTCTGCTGCTTGAGGAGGTCCAGGGCGAACTTCTCGTCGTCCTTGATGGGGTAGACCTCGGGGTCGAGCTTCGGGAAGAGGTACAAAGCGCCCTGCGCCACCTCGCAGCTCACGCCGTCGATGGCGTTCAGCATCGAGGCGGCCTTGTCGCGCTGCTGCCGCAGGCGACCGCCGGGCAGGATGAGGTCGTTGATGCTCTGGTGCCCGCCGAGGGCCGTCTGGATCGCGTGCTGCGCGGGGACATTGGCGCACAGGCGCATGTTGGCGAGGAGGTTGATGCCCTCGATGTAGTTCGCGGCGTCGCGCTTCGGCCCGGAGATGGCCATCCAGCCGCTGCGGAACCCCGCGATCCGGTACGCCTTCGACAGCCCGCTGAAGGTCAGGCAGAGCACGTCGTCGCCCGTCACGGAGGCCGCGTTGATGTGCACCGCGTCGTCGTACAGGATCTTCTCGTAGATCTCGTCGGCGAAGACGATGAGCCCGTGCTCGCGGGCCATCCGCACGATGGCCTCGAGGACGGGGCGCGGGTACACCGACCCGGTGGGGTTGTTCGGGTTGATGAGGACGATGCCCTTGGTGTTCGGCGTGATCTTCGAGGCCATGTCCTCGAGGTCCGGCCACCAGTGGTTGTCCTCGTCGCACAGGTAGTGCACCGGGGTGCCGCCGGCGAGGGCCACGGAGGCCGTCCACAGCGGGTAGTCGGGTGTGGGGATGAGGATCTCGTCGCCGGTGTTGAGCAGGGCCTGCATGGAGAGGGTGATGAGCTCGCTCACCCCGTTGCCGAGGTACACGTCGTCGACGTCGATCGAGGTGATGCCGCGGCTCTGGTAGTACTGCACGACGGCGGTGCGGGCCGAGAAGATGCCCCGGGAATCGCTGTAGCCCTGCGACCTGGGCAGGTTGCGGATCATGTCCACGAGGATCGCGTCGGGCGCCTCGAAGCCGAAGGGCGCCGGGTTGCCGATATTGAGCTTGAGGATCCGGTGGCCCTGGGCCTCCATGGTCATGGCGTGTTCGAGCAGCGGCCCCCTGATGTCATAGAGGACGTTCCGAAGCTTTTCCGACTGCGCGTAGGTGGCCATTGGATCAGAATGCCACAGCAGGGGCCCGGGACGCGGCAGCATGACGCCGTGCCCGGACCCCTGCAGGAAAGCGGGAGGATCAGCCCGCGAGACCCTTCTCCGTCAGCCAGTCGGCCGCCGCGTCCGCCGGGTTGCGCTTCTCGGAGCCGCTGACCTCGCGGTTGAGCGAGAGGAGGTCCTCGGTGGTCAGCTGGGCCGACACCTCGTTGAGGGTTTCCTGCGCCTGCGAGCTGACGGTGTCCGTGTTGACGAGCGGGAGCACCTGCTGCGCGATGAAGTTGTTCTCCGGGTCCTCGAGGACCACGAGGTCGTTGTCCTCGATGGACGGCGTCGTCGTGTAGATGTCGGCCGCCTGCACGTCGTCGTTCAGCAGCGCCTGCAGGGTGATGTCCCCGCCGCCGTCGTTGATGGCCTCGAAGCCGCCGGGCTCGCAGCCGTACTTGTCCTTGAGGCCGGGCAGCCCGTACGCGCGCTCCTGGAAGGTGCTCGGGGCGCCGATGGTGATCTCGCCGCAGACCTCCGCCAGATCGGCGATGGACTCCAGGCTGTACTTCTCGGCGGTCGCCGCGGTGACGACGAGCGCGTCCTTGTCCTCGGCCTTGGAGGGCTCGAGCACGCCGAGCTTCACGTCGGGCGACTTCGCGGCGAGAGCGTCGGGCAGGGCCGCCAGGATCTCGTCGGCGGACGCCGCGGTCGCGGCGGGGTCGGCGAAGAGCAGCAGGTTGCCGCCGTATTCGGGCAGGATGTCGATCGACCCGTCCTCGAGGGCGGAGTAGTAGATCTCGCGCGACCCGATGTTGGGCTTCGTCGTCGCCTCGACGCCGGCGGCGTTGAGCGCCCCCGCATAGATCTCGGCGATGATCTGGCTCTCGGGGAAGTCCGCCGAACCGACGACGACGGAGCCCCCCTCGGACCCGGCGGTGGTCTCCGCTCCCTGCGGGTCGCTGCTGGCACCGCAGGCGGTCAGCGCCAGCGCGGCCGTCAGGCCGCCGGCCAGTCCTCTCAAAGCACGCCGGGTGGCGCGTTGCGCCGACTGGTTCTTCATGGTGTTCCTCCTTGTGCACCGGCGACGGCCTTCTGCCGACCGGACTCTCTGGTTTTCACTGTGCCGGAGACCCGTAGGCCCGGGGGAATGGCGAGTCTCTGCAGGAGACCCAGCAGCAGATCGACGGCGATCGCGAGGACCGTGATGACGACGGCGCCGCCGAAGAGGCGCCCGTAGTCGGCGAGCTGGGTCCCCTCGACGAGGAACACCCCGAGCCCGCCCAGGTTGATGAAGGCGACGACGGCCGCGGTGGCGATGACCTGCAGGACCGCGGCCCGTACTCCGCCGAGGACGACCTGCAGCCCGTTGGGCACCTCGACGCGGAAGAGGATCTGCAGCTCGCCCATGCCCATGCTCCGGGCGGCGTCCACCACGCTGCGGTCCACCGACGCGATGCCCGCGTAGATGCCGCTCAGCAGAGGGGGGACGGCGAGGAGGACGAGCGCCCAGATGGGCGGCATCAGCCCGAGCCCGGCGAGCAGCGTGAACAGGAAGACCATGCCGAGCGTCGGGAGCGCCCGGAGGATGCCGACGCCGGAGACGATGACGACGCGGCCCCGGCCGGTGTGGCCGACATAGAGGCCGATCGGCACGGCGATGGCGAGGGCGATCACCATGGTCAGCCCGGTGAACCCGAGGTGCTCGACGATGCGCGTGGGGATGCCGCGCTCGCCCTCCCAGTTCGCGGGGGCGGTCAGCCACTCCCACATCTGCACGAAGAGGTTGTCGCTCGAGTAGTCCATCAGGCGCCCGCCACCCTGGCCTCGAGGGCGACGGCCCCGTCGTCCGGCCCGCCGCCGGCTCCCCGACCGCCGCCGGACCCGCCGCGGGCGCTCCGCGCCCAGCGGGTGAGCAGCCGCTCGACGAGCACGAGGGCGAGGTCGAGGACGAGGGCCAGCAGGAGGATGATGACGATGCCCACGGCGATCTCGGTCGGGAACGACCGGAACAGTCCGTCGGTGAACAGCGTCCCGAGGCTCGGCACCCCGATGAGCGCCCCCACGCTGACGAGCGAGATGTTCGTGACCGAGACGACGCGCAGGCCCGCGAACAGCACCGGCAGGGACAGCGGGAGGTCCACCGTCAGGAACCGGCGCAGGGGCGTGTACCCCATGGCGACCGCGGCCTGGCGTACGCCGTCGTCGATCGAGTCCAGGGCGTCGAGCGTGGACCTCACGAGGAGGGAGAAGGCGTAGACCGACAGCGCCACGATGACGTTGACCGGGTCGATCACCTTGGTCCCGAGGATCACCGGGAGGAAGACGAACATGGCCAGCGACGGGATGGTGTAGAGGATCGAGGAGCCGGTCAGCAGCACCGACCCGATCAGCGGATTAAGCCGGGCGAGCTGGGCCAGCGGCACGGCCGCGAGGACGCCGAGGAGCAGCGGGACGATCGCCTGGAACAGGTGGAGCCGCGTGTGCAGCCAGATGAAGTCGAGGTTGGAGAGGAACCAGTCCACGGTCAGACCGCCGTGTCGTGCTGGGCGCGGCCCCGGTCGAGCCGCGCGGCCTCGATGAGCTCGAAGACCTCGGCGGCCCGCACCACGCCGACGGCGCGTCCGTCGTCGTCGACCGCCACGCCGAGGCCCGAGGGCGAGGACAGGGCGGCGTCGAGCGCGCGGCGCAGCGAGTCGCCCCGGGTGTACAGGGACCCGCCGGGCACGGCGTCCGCCTGCCGCGTGATGCCTGCACGCGTGGCCTGCGGGATCCAGCCGTGCGGGCGGCCCTCCTCGTCGACGAGGAGGGTCCACGGCGAGCGCACCGGGACGGTCGGGTCCGCGAGGCGCCCCGGGTCGATGGTCTCGACGGGGTGGATGGTGACGCCGTCGCCCTCCTGGAAGGAGAGGTGCCGGAAGCCGCGGTCGCGTCCCACGAAGCCGGCGACGAAGTCGTCCACGGGAGCGCGCAGGATCTCCTCGGGAGCGGCGAACTGGGCGAGGCGCCCGCCGACGGCGAACACCGCCACCTTGTCCCCGAGGATGGTGGCCTCGTCGATGTCGTGCGTCACGAAGACGATGGTCTTCGCGAGATCGCGCTGCAGGCGCAGCAGCTCCTCCTGCAGTTCGGCGCGGACCACCGGGTCCACCGCGCTGAACGGTTCGTCCATGAGGAGCACGGGCGGGTCCGCCGCGAGGGCCCGTGCCACGCCGACGCGCTGCTGCTGGCCGCCCGAGAGCTGCACGGGATACCGGCGGCCGAGGTCCGCAGCGAGCCCGACGACGTCGAGCAGTTCCCGCGCACGCCTGCGTGCCTCGGCCTTCCCGACGCCGTTGAGGCGGGGGACGGTCGCGATGTTGTCGAGGACGGTCCGGTGCGGGAGGAGCCCGGAGGACTGCATGACGTACCCCATGGAGCGGCGCAGCTCCGCGGCCTTCTGCCGGCCGATGTCCTGTCCGTCGAGGAGGATCTGCCCGGAGGTGGGTTCCACCATGCGGTTGATCATGCGCAGGGAGGTGGTCTTGCCGCAGCCGGAGGGGCCCACGAAGACGGTGATCCTCCCCCGGTCGATGTCCATCGAGAGGTCCTCGACGGCGGGGCGTCCGCTGTCGTAGGTCTTGGTGACGTTGCGGAACTCGATCATGGGGCGGCCGGAGGCATGCTCGGGGGGTGTCATGGCAGCTGTGCCTTTCCTGGCAGGAGCTTCTCGGCCGGGCTGCGCCCGCGGGCCGCACGAGTGCGGGTCCGGCTTGCCGTCTGTGGGTCGCTGGGCGGGGGCGCAGCGGTCAGTTCAAGCTGTCGGAGGTTCTGAGTCTAACCATGACTTCGGAGCAGACAAGACCGCATATTGGTCGGAACCTGGACACGCTCGTGTTTCCGCTGCCGGCCGGACCGCCGGCCGGTCCGCCGCGGGTCCTCCGGACCGGCCCGGCCCTACCCCGCCGTGAGGAAGCGGACGCCCATGACGGGATCCTCGTCGAGGAACACCACCCGGGTGATGTCCACGGCCGCAAGGCGCTTCCGGAGGCGTTCCTGCAGGTCCGGCTGGTGCATCGCGAGGCCGCCACCCAGGACCACCGGGCCGGGGACACCGATCACCGAGGCGACGTCGAGGACGAGGCGCGTCAGGTCCGTGGCGGCGCGGTCGAGGATGTCCGCGGCGTCGTCGTGGCCGCCCCGCGCCGCGTCGAACACGGCTCTCGACTGCGCGGCCCAGTAGGTCCGGCCGGCCCCGGAGTGGAAGAGTCCGATCAGTTCCGTGGGCGTGGCAACACCGTTCAGCTCCAGCACTGCCGTGTCGAGGGCGTCGGGCTCCAGCCCGACGTCGTGCCGGTGCAGCGCGCGCCGTACCGCCTCGCGTGCCACCCAGTACCCGCTGCCCTCGTCACCGAGGAGGTAGCCCCAGCCGCCCGAGCGTGCCTGGCGGCCGTCCTCCGTGACGCCCCAGGCCACGGAGCCGGTCCCGGCGATCACGCCGATACCCGCCCGCGCTCCCCCGGCGGCGAGGATGAGGCGCGTGTCGTGGACGACCTCGATCAGGGCCCCGGGCGCGTGGGGTGCGATGAGGGTGCGCAGGCGGTCGGCGTCCGCGGCGGTGTCCACCCCGCCGGATCCGGCGACGACGCGCCCGATGTGGCCGGCGGGCTGCCCGGACAGGAGGTCACGGAAGAGGTCGCCGAGGCTTCGGGCCGCCGCGTCCCGGGTCACGTTCTGCACGTTGGCACTCCCGGCCCTGGACTCGGCGACGAGGGTGCCGTCGCGCCAGAGCGCGCCGTGCGTCTTCGAACCGCCGATGTCGAGGCCGACCACGAGGGCCGCGGCCTGCCCGGTGGCGCCGCGGGGGGCGGAGCCGGTGTCCGTGTCGGCCGAGGAGACGGGCGGACGGGGAGAGTGACCGGACGGGTGGCCGGAGGGCTGGGGTGGCGGGATGTTCGGCATGCCTACAGGGTACAAACAGCGGCGGGCCACCCGGCACCGCGGCGGGAGGAAGTGCGTGGCGGCGGCGGGCTACCGTGCGGCGCGGAGCCGGACGGCGAACGAGCCGGTCGCGAGGACCGCGCACACGCCGGCGACCGCGAGCGCGAACACCGTCACCGAGGCGTCCAGGCCCCAGATGCCGGCGGCTGCACCGAGGCCCAGCACGGGCACGGCACTGCCGAGGTAGGTGATGACGTACACGGCACTCACCGTCTGCGCGTGCAGCGCCGGCGCGACCTTCACGGACACGTCGTTGAACACCACCCGGAAGGCCATGCCCTGCCCGGATCCCGCCACGACGCATGCTGCGACGAGCAGCGGCAGGCTGCCCGTGGCCTCCGCGACCGGCAGGAGCCCGACGCCCAGCGCCATGCCCGTGAGTCCCACCGGCACGACGAACCGCCCGCGCGGCGACAGCAGCTGGCTGACGGCGGAGGACCCGAGTACGAGGGCAGCGAGGAGGCCGATGACCGGCCGCGAGGTCGTGCCCGCGATCCCCGCGAACCACGTGGGGGCGAGGCTCAGCGTGAAGCCGAAGACGGCGAAGCTGAGGAAGCCCACGGAGGACGCGGTCCAGAAGGACCGGCGCGCCTCCCGGGACACCGCAGGCCGGCGGGGACGCAGCACGGTCAGCGGGTTGCGCCCCTCCGCCGGCTTGATCGCGGGCCGCGCGCGCAGCAGGACGAGCGGCACGAGGAGGCTTGCGAGCACCACGAGGTAGACGAGGAAGGGGGTCCTCGTGGGGGCGGGCAGGAGGGAGAGGAGTCCGCCGATCACGGGCCCCGCCGCGACTCCCCCGGCGGAGGCCATCAGGGTGAAGCGGGAGGCCCAGTCGGGACGCGAGGGCAGGAGGTCGCGGAGCGCTGCCGCACTCGCACCCACGGCCAGGGCCACGGCACCGCCCTGCAGGACGCGGCCGGCCGCGAGCATGGGCAGCGACGTGGCGACGGCGAACAGCGCGGCCCCGACCAGGCCGAGGACGACGGCGATGACGAGTGCCGCCCGCCGGCCGATGTGGTCGGACCAGTGCCCGGCCAGGACGAGCCCGCCGATCAGGGCGATCACGTACGACGCGAAGGCGACGGTGACGGCGAAGGGGGTCAGTCCGAGGTCCGCCTGGATGAGCGGGTAGAGGGGCGTGGCGAGGTTGGCGCCGATCAGGAGGGTCGAGATGACCGTCACGGCCAGCGCGAGGCGGACGGCGAGCGACGCGTCCCAGCTGCGGCGCTCGGCGGGCGCCGGTCGCATCCGCAGCTCGTTGATGACGCTCATACCGCTTCTCCTCGCTCGCACGCGCCCACACTAGGCGCTTCCGGGCAGGTGTGTGCCCGGACTTCTATAGGATGGGACGGATTGCACGCGCTGCTGCGATACCTGCCTCGCTTTTGAGCGCTGTGCGCAACACAGGCGCGGCCGACTGACGGGAAGTGAGCTTCATGAGCAAGCTGGACAGACTCGACCTGCGCCTGCTGCTCGAGCTGGTGAAGGACCCGCGGGCGCAGGTGAGCGAGCTGGGCGAACTGCTCGGCGTGGCCCGCAACACGGCGCAGACCCGCATCCGCCGGCTGCTCCGCGCGGGGATCCTCCGCACCGGCGGGCGCGAGCTGGACCTCGAGGCGCTCGGCTACGACGTGGTCGCGTTCATCACCATCGAGGTGGCCCACCGCGAGCTCGACGGCGTGATCGCCGCACTGCGCACCCTGAACCAGGTCCTCGAGGTGCACGAGATCTCGGGACGTGGCGACGTGTGGTGCCGGGTGGCCGCCACGGATACCCACCACCTGCAGGCCGCCCTGCGCTCGGTCCTGAAGATCAAGGGGGTCATCCGCACCGAGACGGTGCTCGCGCTGCACGAACACATCCCCTACCGCGTCGAGCCCCTGCTCGAACGGCTCGCGCAGCGGCCCGCAGACACCTGAACCGACCGAGTCCCCTTACCGACTCCGCCCTACCGAGGAGAGCACCATGGCCCTGCCCACCACCGACACCCGCGTGACCTACCCCCAGGGCGCCGTCGGGTCCACGTCTCGCGTACTACACGTCGAGCCCCGCGAGGACGGCCGGCACGCCGTGCTGCTGGACACCACGGCCTTCCACCCCGTCGACTCCGCCTGGCCGGACCAGGGCGCCGACCGGGGTGACCTCCAGGTCGCCGGGCGCAGTCTCCCCGTGACGGACTGCGTGGTCGGTGCCACGGACGGCACCACGCTGTACCTCGGCGCGGAGTCGCCCGTCCGGAAGGGCACCGAGGGCTGGGCGTTCGTGGTCGTGCATCTCGTCGAGGGGGACGCGCCGTCGGAGGGCGACGACGTCACCGTGCGGGTGGACGCAGCCCACCGCGCCGCCGTGTCCGCCGGGCACACCGGATGCCATCTCGCGTCCCTGGCCCTCAACCGCGCGCTCGCGGACCGCTGGAGGAAGGACGTGGCCGCGGACGCCCTCGGCGCCCCGAACTTCGACGCCCTGGCCATCGACACGACGGTGATCGGCGAGTTCGGCTCGGTCGACACGTACCGGCTCGGCAAGTCCCTGCGCCGGAAGGGCTTCGGCACGGAGGACCTGGACGCCGGCGCGACGGCCGACGCGGTGAACGCGACCCTCGCGGCGTGGACGGCGACCGGCGCGTCCATCGGCATCGCGGCGGACGGACCGGGCCTCACGGACCGGCGACGGTGGGTGTGCGACCTGCCGGGAGAACGCGCGGAGATCCCCTGCGGCGGCACGCATCTGACCTCGCTGGCGGGCCTCGACGTGTCCGTGCGCCTGGAGGCGGCGGACTCGGACGGGACGCCGGTGATGGTCATGCGGACGCGCGCGGTGCCGCGGGCGTCGGCCGCCTAGGCGCGCCCGGCCCTCCCCGCGCCGAAGGATTGCACCTCGGCGAGGAACCGCTCCGCGACCTCGAGGCGCGAGAGCCCCTCGGCGGGGCCGCCGTCCGCTGCCCGCCGCCGTGCGCCGGCGATGAGCGTGAGGCTCACGGCGGCGGCCCTGCTCCTGAGCGCCGCGGGGTCGACGTGCTCGTCGAAGGCCTGCAGGAAACGCTGCAGCGCCCGCGGGACGTGGGTGTACCCGGCATGCAGCCCCGGCAGGACGGCGATGTGCCCGATGAAACAGGCGAGATCGTCCACGAGGCGTCCGGGCCCCAGCGCGTCGACGTCCAGCAGCCCGGACACCCTGCCGTCCGTCATCAGGAGATTGCCCTCGTAGAAGTCGCCGTGGGTGGGGACGAGCGGCCCGCCGTCGCTCGAGCGGACGGCCCCGTCGATGCCCGCTGCGAGAGCACGGATGCGTTCGGCCTCCGCGGGCAGCGCGGCCACCGCGCCCTCGCCGTAGTCGCGGACCCGTGCCGCCCACGGCGGGCGGGCGGGCAGGGAGAGCACGGCGGGGGGCAGTGATGTCAGGACGCGGACGAGGGCCTGCGGGTCGACACCGGCCGCGCCGTCGCGCATGAGCAGGTCGGCGAGCGGCGTACCCGGAGCGGGATGCATGGCGACGACGTCCTGCACCGGGTCGGCCGCGAGGGCGGGTGCGGGCACCCCGGCAGCCCGCAGCATCCGGTGCCTGTCCGCCAGGGGCCCGGCAGCTCCCTGCCGCAGGACCTTGAGGTACCGGCGCTCCTGCCCGTTGTGGGCGAGGACCACGGCGCGGCGCAGGGGGCGATAGCTGCGCAGGTCGAGGACGGTCTCCGTGGTGCCGTGACCGGGGTCGAAGGCGAGTGCGGCGACGCGCTCCCCGTCGAGGGCCAGCGGGAGTCCCGGAAGGAGCGGATCGGCGGGATGCACCCAGACGGCGAGGGCATCGGTGCCCCTGCGGCGGAAGACGACGACGTCGTCCCCCGGGTGCGGGACGGAGCACGAGGAGATGCACGCGTGGGTGGGCGCGGGAAGGGTGCGCCCGCGCCGGCCGGCGGAGCGGGCGGGGACGACCTCGACGGCGTAGACGCCCGTGACGCCCGCCCCGGGTCGGTGGTGGAGGGAGCCGAGCTGCCAGGACTGCAGATCCCAGCCGGTCCTGGCGAGGGCCCGCCGCAGCAGGCTCGAGGGTGCACCCGACTCGAGGAGCGCCAGGGTCGCCTGCTCACGGACGATGCCCGCCTGCCGTGTCCTCATGGGATCCCCGGGGGGTCCTGCGGGCGAGGACCTTCGTCCCCTGCCATGTCGCGCCGGGTCAGGCGCGCCGGCGCTGCAGGACGTCGTCGAGGTTGATCCGTCCCGTCGCAGGGGCCGCTACGTCCGCCTCGCGATCGGTCTCCTCGGTGGCGGCGATCCGCGCAGCGGCCTCGGAAGCCTTGATGGGCGTCCTGGTGGTCGGCTTCGGCGCCTCGGGGAGATCCAGCGGCGCGGGGGCCTGGCGCTCGGCCTTGGCCGCGTCGACGTAGGTGGGACGGGGGACGTCCACGGGCGCCCACTCCGGCGACCCGGTCGGCCCGGCGGAGGTGTCGTCGGCGGTGTCGGCAGCGGTGCTATCGGCGGTGTCGTCGGCGGTGCTATCGGCGGTGTCGGCGGTGCTATCGGCGGTGTCGGCGGTGCTATCGGCGGTGTCGTCGGTGCGGCGCGTAGCGGCGGCGTGCTCGGTGTCGGCTTCCGGCTCGGTCTCCGCTTCCGGCTCGGTGACGCGGGACATGCTCCGGACGTCGACGAGGGTGGAACCGTGCGCCACGGCGAGGGCGGCGGTCCGCAGTTCCATGGGCGTGAGGCGGCGTGCGCCGGCCTCCTCCGCGTCGAACAGCCGAGTGGGGCGGCGGGGGGCGACGGCGGCGGGCAGGACCGCGGGTTCGGACGCGGCGGGGGCGTGGACGGGCGCCATCGCGTCGTGGAACGCGCGATCGACACGTGCACGCCGGCGGCGCACGGCGAGCATCCTGAGCGCCGCGACGGCGGCGGCGGCCACGGCCAGGCAGAGAAGCGGGACGAGGAAGGACACGACGTCGAGCAGTCCGAGCACGAGGGTCACCAGCGTGGCCGCGAGTGCCACGAGGCCCACGAGGGCGACGCCGAGGCGCCCCTGGCGCGGGCTGAAGGCGGGGATGCCGGCGCGGTCCGGGCCGGTCCGCGTCGCGGGCGCGCCCGGCGTCGGGGGCAGGACGCGCGTGGGTCCCGAGAGGTGTGCGTCGTCCTGTGGCGCGGTCATGGTCATTCTGCTCCCTGCGGGACGGCCGGTCCCGGCTCGTGGCGATCGGTGTGAGCTGCCGGCAGGCGCCGGCAGGGTCCTCCTGAGGACGGAAGGGGCTACCCAGACGAGCCACAACCCGACGATTGCGGCGAGCACCAACGAGCTATCCAGGGAGTAGACCACACCTAGAACCGTAGGAGCAGTCCACCCTCCGTCCCGGCATTGGCCGCGGTGTGTCGGACCCGGATATGCTCATGCCGGCATCGGCTCCCCTCCTCAGCCCCTGTGCGGCCTCCCGCTCTCCAGCCAGGGCTCCAGCAGGCCGCGGGGGACCTCCTCGGCGGTCAGCGCGAAACTCCGGTGATCCGCCCACTGTCCCGCGATGTGCAGGTAGCGGGGGCGCAGCCCTTCGTCGCGGAACCCCAGCTTCTCGACGACGCGCAGACTGGCCTGGTTCTCGGGGCGGATGTTGATCTCCATCCGGTGGAGTCCGAGCTCGCCGAAGCAGAAATCCGTGGCGAGGGCCACCGCCGTCGGAGCGATCCCCCGGCCGGCACGCTCGGCGTCCACCCAGTACCCGAGGGTCGCCGTCATCGCCGATCCCCAGGTGATCCCCGAGACGGTCAGCTGGCCCACCAGCCGGGCGTCGCGCGAGTCGGCAGGCTGCTCCGTGATGAGGAAGGGGAGCGCCGATCCCGCCCGGGCCTGCCCGGTGAGGGAACGCACCATCTGGTGGTACGTGGGCAGGAATCCCTCGGGGTCCGGGTTGGAGGCCTCCCAGGGCGCGAGCCACCGGGCGTTGCGGTGCCGCAATGCCGTCCAGGCTGCCTTGTCCCGATGGCGGATGGGCCTCAGGACGAGGGAACCCGTCCTGAGGCTCACGGGCCAGCTGGTCGCCGACCACATGCCGTGCGCTCCGTGCTAGTCCGGGAGGTTCTTGCTGAAGTCCCTGATCCACTCGCGCAGGTCCGGGCCGAGGTCCTCCCGCTCGGAGGCCAGGGTCACCACGGCCTTCAGGTAGCTCAGCTTGTCGCCGGTGTCGTAGCGGCGGCCACGGAAGACCACCCCGTACACGCCGGAGCCCTCGCCGTCCGCGGCTGCGAGCGTCTGCAGGGCGTCGGTCAGCTGGATCTCGCCACCACGGCCCGGCGGGGTCGTCTCGAGGACCTCGAACACGCGCGGGTGCAGCACGTAACGGCCGATCACCGCGAGGTTCGACGGCGCGTCCTCGATGGACGGCTTCTCGACGAGCTGGTTGACGCGCACGTGGTTCTCGCCGTCGATCTCTGTGATGTCCGCGCAGCCGTAGGCGCTGATCTGCTGCGGGTCGACCTCGATGAGGGCGATCACCGAGCCGCCCGTGCGGGCCTGGACCTCGATCATCGTCTCGAGCAGGGGGTCGCGCTCGTCGATCAGGTCGTCACCGAGCAGCACGGCGAACGGCTCGTCGCCGACGTGCAGCCTGGCGCGGAGCACGGCATGGCCGAGGCCCTTCGGGTCGCCCTGGCGGAGGTAGTGGATGTCGCCGAGTTCGGAGGGCCTGCGCACCGCGGCCAGCTTGTCGTGGTCGCCCTTGGCCTCGAGCGTCTGCTCGATGAAGGGCACGCGGTCGAAGTGGTCCTCGAGGGCCCGCTTGTTGCGGCCCGTGATCATGAGGACGTCGGACAGGCCGGCGTCGACGGCCTCCTGCACGACGTACTGGATGGCGGGCTTGTCCACGACGGGAAGCATTTCCTTCGGCATCGCCTTCGTGGCGGGAAGGAAGCGGGTCCCCAGGCCGGCCGCGGGGATAACGGCCTTCGTCACACGTGATCGCAAAGTCATGAGCACCACACTACATAACGGGCGTGGTAACCCCGGGCGGCCCGCCACAATGGTGGGATGACCCTCGAGGAACGTGATAGGGCGAAGCTCCGCCTGCGGACGTCGCTGCGCGCCGCGCGCTCGGCGCTGCAGCCGGCCGACCGGCACGACCAGGCGCGGGCCATCGCCCGCTCCGTCGTCGAGTACGCGACCGCCCTCCCCTCCGACGCGGGGCCAGGAGGGCGCCCCACGATCGCGGCGTACCTGGGCCGCGATCCCGAGCCCGCCACGGTGGAGCTGCTGCACGAACTGCACGGCCTCGGTTTCGGTGTCGTCGTGCCGGTGTGCGAGCCGGACTACCGGTTGTCGTGGGTGGACTGGGTGCCGGGCGTCGCCCTCCGGAAATCGGTGCGTGCGCCGGTCGACGAGCCGACGGGCACCCGCCGGCCCTTCGGGGAGCTACCCGGTGTGGGCCTGATCCTCGTGCCCGCCCTCGCCGTCGACAGGTCCGGGCACCGCATCGGCCAGGGCGGCGGCTACTACGACCGCTTCCTCGCGAACCATCCGCCGGACGCCCCCGGAGCCGTGGCCCGGCTGGGCGTGGTCTACCGGTCGGAGCTGCTGCCGGGCGGCGCCGTCCCCACCGGACCCTTCGACCAGCCGCTGGGCGGGGCCTTCACGGCGGACGGACTGCACCGCTCCGAAGCGGTCGGCGGGTCCGTGTAGACTGGCACTCGACCCCGGAGAGTGCCAAGATCAGCGATCGGAAGAGCCGCCCGGGGGCCACGAAGCCCGTCCAGGAGGATTTCCATGCCGATGTACGCCTATGCCTGCAAGGACTGCGCCCATGCCTTCGACATCCAGCAGTCGTTCTCGGACGACTCCCTGACCGTCTGCCCGGCCTGCGGAGGCTCGCTGCGGAAGAAGTTCAACAGCGTGGGCGTGGTGTTCAAGGGGTCGGGCTTCTACCGCAACGACTCGCGGTCCACGACGACGAGCACGGACGCCACGTCCCCCTCGTCCGCGCCCGCCCCGGCCGCCTCCTCGAGCGGGGCGGCGACTCCCGCGTCGTCCGCTCCGGCGGGCAGCGCAGCGTCCTCGTCCGGCAGCGCCGCCGCGTCCTGACCGCGGCACCCGCCTCGCCGACGAGGTTCCTGACGCCGGTAGGAGCGATGTCCACATAGTCCTCGGGGCGGACCGCTGCTCGGCATCCCCGGCCTAGGGTCGCCCCATGGATCCGACCGGCCTCCTTCGGGGCAGCTCCTCCCGGTACCGCCTCCGCCGGCTGGTGTACCGCCGCAAGCGGATCCTCGCATGCCTGCTCCTCAGTGCGGCGGCGGGCGTCGCCGTCGAGGCGATGGTGGGAGACGACTACACCACGACGACCGTCGTCGCCGCGGCCCGCGACCTCGCGGTCGGGACGGTGCTGACGGAGGCGGACGTCGGTCTCGTCCGGCTCCCCGAGGCGGCCGTGGCCGGCCGGGCGTTCGGGCGGCCGGACCAGCTCGTGGGCCAGCAGCTGGCCACTCCCCTGCTGCAGGGCGCACCCATCCCCGCCACCGCGCTCGTGGGCGACGGCCTGCTGACGGGCACGGCGCCCGGCACCGTCGCGGTCCCGCTCCGGCCGGCCGATCCCGGCATCGTGCAGCTCCTGGTTCCCGGCCAGCTCGTGGACGTGGTGCTGAGCACCGGCGACGGCTACGACGCACCTGCGGAGTCCACGGTCCTCGCGCGGTCGGTCGCCGTGCTGTGGACCGACACCGGCGGCGCTCCCGGTGCCTGGCCCGGCGCCGGGGGCGACGACGGGCTCGTCGTCATCGCCGCAGGCGAGGACGAGGCGGCCGCCCTGGCCGGGTCCTCCAGCTCGGGCGACGTCCATCTCGTGCTCACGACGGGACCCTGATGCGCCGGGCGGCGCGCCACGACTCTCCGCAGGTGTCAGCCCCAGTGCGGGGGCCGCTGCTCCTCGAGCCACGCATCGTGGTTGTCCTCGCTGTCGCCCCAGGAGCGGGGGTCGTCCTCGCCCGCCGTCGTCGGCAGCGACGGGGCATCGTCCGGTTCGCCGGGCTCGCGGCCCACGTTGGTCCCCCGGCCGGGGTGCTGTTCGTCCTTGCGCATCCTTGCGGCATCCTTTCGCGTCCGGGGCTGGTCGGAGGCCTCCAGCGGCGGCAGTCCGAGCACGCCGGCGGCACGTTCCGCGCACCCGTCCGGGTCCGTGAAGACCTCGATGGTCCACAGTGGGAGGTAGCGCCAGCCCATGCGTTCGAGGACCTGCGGGCGCAGCCTGCTGCGTTCCCGCACGGACATCGACCCGTAGCGGGAAGTCCCGTCGGACTCGATCGCCAGCGGGGCCGGGCGCTCGTCCTGCACGGTGGCCGCGCTGCCGTCGGCCCGGAGGTCCGCCGGGCGCACCGCGACGATGTCGAGGACGCCGGCGTAGTGGTCCCACACCTCGGCGCCGCGGTAGCGCAGGCGGTCCACGAGGTCCGCGACCAGGGGGTCCTCGTTGCTGCCCGCGACGGCGGGGATCCGGCCGGCGTCACCGCCCAGCTCGCGCTGCAGCAGCTCGAAGAAGTCCAGCGCACCCGTGGTGAGCCGGTCCGGATCGAGGTCCGACGGTTCGAAGCAGGTCAGGACGTGCTGGAGCCGCCGTGCGCGTGTCATCGCCATGACGAAGTTGCGGCGACCGTTCGGACCGGACAGCGGACCGAAGGAGTGCAGCGCGCGCCCGTGGGGTGTGCGGCCGTAGCCGAGCGAGAAGATGATGTCGTCGCGGACCAGTCCTCCTGCCCGCTCGACGGGGACGACGCGGAACGCCTCCCGGCCGGGCGTGAAGAAGTCGGCGGCCCAGGGGAACTCGGTCATCTGCAGGCGGATCGCCTCACCCACGCGGGCCGCGTGCCGCGAGCTGGCGGTCACGACGGCAAGTGTGAGGTGCGGGCGACGGCGGATGTGCTCGAAGACCAGCTCGACGACGCGGTTCACCTCGACGGCGACGCTCTCGACGCCGTCGTGCTCCGAGCTCGGCATGCCGGTGCCGTTCGGCAGGTACTCGACCACGAGCCCGCGACCGCCGCCGGTGACCTCGGAGGCCTGCGGCAGGCGGGAGAGCTTCCCGTCGTAGAAGGACTCGCTCAGGTAGGTGTCGAGACCCCGGTCGACGCCCCGGTAGATCTCCGTCAGCCCGCGGACGGGCAGCACCTCGCGCAGTGCGTCGAAGGCGCTGGGCAGGGGCTCGAGGGTGGAGGCGCGATCGGCTGACTGCACCTCGATGCTGAAGCGGGTCGGGCCCGCCAGGCGGTCGTCACCGAAGACGATCACCTGCGAGGACCGCGCGATGCACGGCACGGCGCTCTGCAGCGACATGGATTCGCCGTCGAGGATCACCGCGGTGTCGAACGTGCAGCCCTCGGGCACCGCACCCCGGACGGTCAGCGGGCTCACGGCCCAGACGGGCACCAGCGCGGCCACGATCTCGCGGTGCAGGCCGGCGAAGCCCTCGAGGGTGAGGGTCCCGTCCTTGAGCTCCTGCCGGAGGCGGGCGGCGTCCTCCGCGTGGGTGGCGACGGCCGAGCGCCAGCGTTCGCCGAGCGTCCAGCGGATGCGGGCCGGACCGGACGCGATGTGCGCGTTGTCCGCGAGGCGGTACTCCGCCTCGAGCCTGCGCAGGCTGTCGCCGTCGGACATGGCGAGGTAGTCGTCGCCGCTGATCATCGCCTCGAGGGCGGACTGCCACCAGGCCAGTTCGAGCTCGTGGCCGACGCGGTCGGCGGGCACCTCGCGGGCGGCGAGATCCTCGAGCAGTTCGCCGAGGCCCTGCTCGCGCATCTCGTCGAGCAGCAGCGTGCGCTCGGGCAGGGTGGCGAGGGTGTCCTTGTCCATGGCGAGGTCCCGGAGCAGGGTCTCGAGGACGTCCAGGTCCAGCGCGGCGAGGTCGGGGCTGCCGGAGGTCGGGCGGAGGGTCGCGGTCAGCTCGGCGAGCCGTACCTCGACGGTCCGGTAGGACGCGTGGATCTCGGCGAGGCCCGTGGGGACGGAGGGGTGCCGTTCGGTCAGGGCGTAGCGCGTCCACAGCGTGCGCTGCTGCTGCACCTCGCGCAGGGAGGTGTGGAGGTCGGAGATGTGCACGCCGGGCCGGATGTACTCCTTGGCGACGCGCCGCAGCCGGGACCGCGTCATGGAGCTCATCTCGATGTCGCGTTCCTTCCGCCAGGACGACGGCGCGGTGGCGGAGATGAGGTCGGTGACGGGCCGGTCGAAGATGTCGGGGGTGAACTTGTCCAGGCTCTCACGGACCGCGACGAGGAGTTCGAGCTGCTCGCCCCATTCCCTGAAGGTCCCACCGAGCGTGATGTGGGAGTGCTCGGCCACGCGCTGCACCTCGTCGCGGAGGCTCGGGATCCCGGTGGCGAGCTGCTCGGCGAGGCCGTGCGCGTGCTCGGTCTCCTTGCGGTTGAGCAGTTGCGCGCCGTACCACGGGCTCTCCGTCGACGCCTTGCTGAAACTGCCGAGCTCGGCGGCACGCTGGAGCCGCTCCGTGAGCTCCCCGCGGTCGGTGATGGAGTCGAGGACGCTCCGCTTCAGCCGCACCGTGGTGGACGGCGCCGGGTCCAGCGCGGTGAGTCCGGCGAGGGACTGCATGGCCTGGTAGGGCGAGCAGCCCCACCGGCTGCGGATGTCGTGCAGGCTGCGCACGTGCTCCATGAGCTGGTGGCGGTGTCCGGTCAGGGTGGAGTGGAGCGTGTCGAGCCGGGGCTCGACGGACTTCTCGTTGCGGACCAGGGCGCGGATGACGGCTTCGCGCAGCTGCGCGGGCCCGGTCTGGCTGCCCACCTGGAGCACGAGCGAGCCCAGGCCGAGCCCGTCGAGGTCCTGCACGAACTCGTTGAGGGAACCGCGGCGTTCGGCAGCGACCACGACGCGCCGGCCCTCGGCCGCGGCACGGGCCGCGACGTTCAGCGCCGTCTGGGTCTGGCCCGTCCCCGGGGGCGTGGCCACGACGAGGCTGACGCCCGCCGATGCGAGGTCGAGGACTTCCTGCTGGGCCCTGTCCGCGTCGAGGATCAGGATCTCAGCAGCCGGCTCCCGCTCGTCGGCGGGCGGGAACTGCAGACCGTCGGCGGCGCCGGTGAGGGCCGCCGACGCGTCGGCGTCCCCCCTGGCCGCGCCCAGCAGGGCGGCGAGCACGGGATGGTCGGGGCGCAGGGCGGGATCGCCCTTGACGCCTGCGAGGTCGGCGAAGGTGGAGACCAGGATCCGGTGTTCCACGGACATGCCGCGGACGCCCTCGCTCAGTGCCCGCATGCGCTCGAGGACGGGGTGCGGATCGAAGCGTGCGGTGCCGTAGGCGAGGCGGGCGATGCCGGCGGGATCCACGCGGAGGCCCTGCTGGTTCCGCAGGTGCCGGACGAGCGCCGGATTCATGACGGCCTGCTCGGTGATCTGCAGCTCGTAGTCGTCCTGCGAGGCGTGGACCGTCAGCGAGATCGCGGTCAGGAGCACGGGGGCGTTCAGCGTCTCGGAGCGCCCCGAGTCGTCCACGGACCGCCAGGACGCGGTCCCGGCGGCCAGGAAGCCGACGTCGATGCCCCGCTCGGTGCCGAGTTCGAAGATCTTCGCGCGGAGCGCACGGGCCGCGGCCTTGGCGGCGCTGTACTGGACGGGGTCGCGGAGCAGGGTGGACAGGCGCGTGCGCCTGCCGGCGAGGAGCTGCGCCAGTCCGGAGGGGTGGGCGTGCGTCAGGTCGATGCTCGTCCCGGCGGAGGGCCGGAAGTGCAGGAGCGTGTCCCCGGTGGCCTGGGGGCCGAGGCCTTCGAGCCAGGGCACGAGGAACTCCTGCGCGGACGCGTTCCCGGGCGCGGCGGCGCGCTGGTGGCCCGACCCGCCGCCCTGCTGGTTCCCCTGCGGCTGATCCGCGGCGGATCCCGCCGCATCCCGCTGGTCCTGCTCCGGCACGGTCGCCTTCTTCCCTGCATTGTCACGTGCTGATCTCGACCAGATGGGCATGTCTTCCAAGCTATCCGAAAAGCGATCGGACCCCGCGGATAGCAACGCGGCCCGGGCGGACGGAAGTGGGTGCGACGCCCCTTCCGGATCCGCCTACTCCCATTCGATGGTTCCCGGCGGCTTGCTCGTCACGTCGAGCACCACGCGGTTAACGCCGTCGACCTCGTTGGTGATCCGGTTGGAGATGCGCGCGAGGAGGTCGTACGGGAGGCGTGACCAGTCCGCGGTCATGGCGTCCTCGCTGGACACCGGGCGCAGCACGATCGGGTGCCCGTAGGTCCGTCCGTCCCCCTGGACACCGACGCTGCGGACGTCGGCGAGCAGCACCACGGGCATCTGCCAGACGTCGTGGTCGAGTCCGGCGGCGGTGAGCTCGGCGCGGGCGATCGCGTCGGCCTTGCGGAGCAGCGCCAGGCGCTCCTCGGTCACGTCACCGACGATCCTGATGCCGAGGCCCGGTCCGGGGAACGGCTGCCGGCCCACGATCTCCGCGGGCAGGCCGAGCTGCGCGCCGACGGCGCGCACCTCGTCCTTGAAGAGGGTGCGGAGCGGTTCGACGAGCTCGAACTGGAGGTCCTCGGGCAGTCCGCCCACGTTGTGGTGGCTCTTGATGTTCGCGGCTCCCTCTCCTCCGCCGGACTCGACGACGTCGGGGTAGAGGGTGCCCTGCACGAGGAACCGGATGGGCTCGCCCTCGGCCTCCGCCTCGCGCATGATGGCCCGCTCGGCCTCCTCGAAGGCCCGGATGAACTCGCGGCCGATGATCTTGCGCTTGGTCTCGGGGTCGGAGACGCCCGCGAGGGCGGCGAGGAACCGCTCCTGCTCGTTGGCCACGTAGAGCTTGACGCCGGTCGCGGCGACGAAGTCGCGCTCCACCTGCTCGGCCTCGCCCTCGCGCAGCAGTCCGTGGTCCACGAAGACGCACGTGAGCTGGTCGCCGACGGCACGCTGCACGAGCGCGGCGGCGACGGCGGAGTCGACGCCGCCGGAGAGTCCGCAGATGACCCGTGCGTCGCCGATCTGCTCGCGGATACGGTCCACCTGCTCCTCGAGGATGTTGCGGGTGGTCCAGTTCGGGTCGAGGCGTGCACCCCGGAAGAGGAAGTTCTCGATCACGGCCTGGCCGTGCTGGGAGTGCTTGACCTCCGGGTGCCACTGCACGCCGTAGAGGGCCTTCTCCTCGTTCGCGAAGGCGGCGACGGGGGCCCCGGCGGTGCTGGCGAGGACGTCGAAGCCCTCCGGCGCGGCCTGCACGCTGTCGCCGTGGCTCATCCACGCGTTCTGCTGCTCGGGCGTCCCGGCGAGGATGGAGCGTGAGGCACCGTCGGAGCGCACGTCCGTCGATCCGTACTCCCGCAGGCCCGTCTTCGCGACGGTCCCGCCGAGCGCGTCGGCCATGGCCTGGAAGCCGTAGCAGATGCCGAGGACGGGCACGCCGGCCTCGAACAGGTCCCGCTCGATCCGGGGGGCACCCTCGGCGTAGACGCTCGACGGCCCGCCCGAGAGGATGATCGCCGAGGGGTTCTTCGCGAGGATCTCCTGCGTGCTGAGCGTGTGCGGGACGATCTCGGAGTAGACGTCCGCCTCACGGACGCGGCGCGCGATCAGCTGGGCGTACTGCGCGCCGTAGTCCACGACGAGGACAGGACGGTGCTCGGAGCCGTTCTCGGGGGTAGTCACCCGTCAACAATAGTCCGCGTGTACCCGGCGTGGCACATCAGGTCCGGGCCGTGACGCCGCCGTTCCGCCCGCGCGCAGGCGTCAGTACCGCGGTGCGGCCTCGGGATGCGCGGCGAGGTCCTCCTCGGCCTGGCGGTGGATCCGCTTCTCCACGAAGAAGGACAGCAGGGGCACGACGCCGCCGAGCGCGATCAGGACGAAGAGGCCGAACGGCCAGCGCATCAGCTGCCACAGCCGGAAGTCGGCGATGAGGTACACGACGTAGAGCCACCCGTGCACGATCAGGACGGCCGTCGAGAGGTTCACCCCGCCCGCGGTCTCGGCGACGACCTCGGGCAGGAACTGGAGGAACGCTCCCCCGCCGGCCACGATCTCGGAGCCGAACCCGTACTTGGCCACCATCTCCACGACGACGAGCAGCAGCATGACGCCGGTCGCGTAGGCGAGCACCCGGTAGAACCCGAGCGCGGAGCGGATCTGCGCGTGCGTGCCGCCGAAGCGCCGCTTCGGCCTGCGCCCCTCCGGGCGGGCGGTTCCGGCGGTCGGGTCGAGTGCTGGCTCAGTCACGGTGGGCTCCGGTTTCCTGGGTGGATGTCATGCCGGTGGTCGTGCCGGCGGTCGTGCCGGCGGCGGTTGCCCCGGCGGCGGGACGGGAGGGGACGGCGGCGGGGTCGCCGGCGGGACCGGCCGCGGGGTGGGCGGCGAGCCGCGCCTCCTCGGCGTCGGCCGCGTCCTCGAGGGTGCGCCGGTGGTCGTCGGCGACGAGGCGCCACCACAGGAAGAAGGCGAAGCCCGCGAAGACGACCCATTCGATGGCGTAGAAGATGTTGAGCCAGTTGATCGGTGTGTCCTGCGGCTGCGGGCCGACGACCACCCGCTCCATGCCATCCGCGAAGGGGACGGCGGCGCCGTCGGCCGTCACCCCGGAGGCGACGATGAACGCGGCGTAGCTGGTCCGGTCCCAGATGTTGGAGAGTTCGGCCGTGGAGAGGGACGGCACCTGCCCGTCGGTGCCCCGTTGCACGACGGGCGCCTCGGGTGGGAGGAGGCGTCCGACGACGGCGGCTGACCCCTGCTGCTCCGGCACGGCTGCCGCGTCCTCCGCCTCGGCGACCCAGCCGAGCACGACGGGGACGACGGCGTCCCCGTCCGTGCCGGCCGGCGCGGCCGCGTCGACGGCGAGGGCCTGGACGACCCACAGGCCCTCGTCGCCGTCGAGCAGGCGGTTCTGCACCAGCATCCGGGTGCCGGGCAGGAACGCCCCGTCGACGGACACCATCTGATCGGCGCCCGAGGCGTAGAGCGGCGTGAGGGGCGTCAGCACCCCGGTCAGCGGCCGGACGTTCTCCGTGGTGCTGGGTGCGGGCGGCGGCTGCTCCCTGGAGGAGTTGAGCTGCCACTGGCTGAGGAGGACGAAGACCGCGGCGGCAGCCATCGCGAGGATCAGCAGGAGGATCCATCGAGGCTTGAGCGCGGTTTTCAACACCCCTCAACGGTACTTCGTGCCCGCGTAGAACAACGAATAACGCCGGGACCGGACGCGGGCACCCCGGCGGTCCGAAAAGTGATTGGCATATCCCTATCACTGGGGTGGGATGCGGTCTAGGATGGAGCCTCGTGCGCTCCTTTCCCTACCCCCTGACCGGTTCGCCGGATCTGCGCTCCCCTGCGCGCTACCTGCTGTGGATCGGCGCGCAGCAGAAGGCGACCCTCGCGGCAGGGATCCTCCTGGGGACCGTCTGGATGGCGTCGCAGGCCGTCATGCCCTTCGTCCTCGGCAAGGCCCTCGACGACGGCGTCATCGGCGGCGACACGGGAGCGCTGCTCGGCTGGGCGGGCGCACTGCTGGGACTCATGGTGGTCCAGGCCGTCTCCGACACCGCCACGCACCGCGCCGGTGTCAGCAACTGGATGCAGGCCGCGTTCAGTTCCGTCCGCCTCGTGGGGCACAAGATCAGCCGGACCGGCGACGCCCTGCCCAGCGCGCTGTCCACGGGCGAGGTCGTCTCCACCGCGGCCTCCGACGCCTTCCGCCTCGGCGAGGTGTACGAGGTGCTCACGCGGCTCGCCGGGGCGGCCGCGGCCTGGCTCGTGGTCACGGTCCTCATCTGGCAGACCTCCCCCGTGCTCGGCGTCGTCGTGCTCGTCGGGGTGCCCGTGTGCTGCGGGCTCCTCCTCTTCGTGGTGCGGCCCATGCAGGCGCGGCAGCGCGAGCAGCGCGAGGCGTCCGGCAGGATGACCGCGGTCGGCGCCGACACCGTGGCGGGGCTGCGTGTGCTGCGGGGCATCGGCGGCGAGCACATCTTCGTGGGCCGCTACCGCGACAAGTCGACGGCGACCCGCGACTCGGGCATCAGGGTGGCCCGCTCCCTCGCCGACCTCGAGGCGTCCCAGGTGTTCATCGCCGGGACCTTCAGCGTCGTCTTCACCTGGGTGGGGGCGACACTGGTCCTCGGAGGCGACATCACGCCCGGGGAGCTCGTGGCCCTCTACGGCTTCTCGATCTTCCTCATGACCCCCATCCGCGCCGCCGCCGACTCCGTGGCCCGCTTCATCCGCGCCCACGTCGGCGCCCGGAAGATCGTCGCGGTGCTGTCGGTGGACGCCAATGTCGCCGAGAGCACCACGCCGGCGGCCGCACCGCAGCCGGGAGCCGTCCTCGTCGACGAACGGTCGGGCCTCGTCGTCGAGCCGGGTCTGATCACCGCCGTCGTGTCACGGGAGCCCGCGGAGTCGACCGACGCCGTGACGCGCCTCGGCCGGTTCGAGGACGCCGTCCTCGAGGAGGCGACGGTGCGGTGGGGTGCCGCCGACCTGCGGCACGTGCCGCTGGCGGACATCCGGGCGCGCATCGTGGTCAGCGAGGCCGCGCCGCAGCTGTTCAGCGGGTCCCTCCGCGCACAGCTCGACCCGCAGGGCCGGCACGACGACGGCGCCGTCCTCGCGGCCCTCGAGGACGCGAGCGCCCTGGACATCCTCGACGGGCTCGAGGGCGGCCTGGACCACGAGGTCACCGCGCGCGGCAGCGGCTTCTCGGGCGGTCAGCGCCAGCGCCTGGTCCTCGCGCGGGCGTACCTCACCGACGCGGAGAACCTCGTCCTCGTGGAGCCGACGAGCGCCGTCGATGCCCACACCGAGCAGCGCATCGCCTCCCGCCTGGGCGACGCACGACGGCAGGACGGCAGGACCACCGTCGTCGTCACCGCGAGCCCGCTGCTGCTGCGGGTCGTGGACCGCGTGGTCTTCCTCGAGGACGGGCGCGTCAGCGCGCAGGGCAGCCACAGGGACCTCATGGCCGGCAGCAGCACCTACAGGAACGTGGTAATCCGCAGTGAGTAGCACGGCCAAGCTCCCCGTCGCCGGCGCCAAGTCCGTCCGCGACGAGGCGTCGCGCCTCATCCGCCACCACCGGCGGAGCCTCGGCGCGGTGATCGCCCTGTACGTCGGATCCGCCGTCGCGGGCCTGGCCGGGCCGCTGCTGCTCGGCCTCCTCATCGACGCCCTGGCCGCCGGGACGACGCCGTCCTTCGTGGCGTCCGTCTCCCTCGGGATGCTCGGGTTCCTCGTGGTCCAGTCGGTCCTGCGCCGGTACGCGGTGCGGTCCGGCATGGTGTTCGGCGAGCGCGTGTTCGCGGAGCTGCGCGAGGACTTCATGGAGGACGTCACGGCGCTCCCGCTCTCCACGGTGGAGAAGGCGGGCACGGGCGATCTCGTCGCCCGGACGACGAACGACATCGACGCCGTGTCCCACACGGTGCGCTTCGGCGTCCCGCAGGTCGTCGTCTCGGCTGTGACCATCCTCCTGACCCTCGGCGCCGCCGTCGTCACCTCGCCCGTGCTGTCGCTGGCGCTCCTCGTGGGCCTGCCGCTGCTCTGGCCCGTGACCCGCTGGTACCTGCACCGGAGCGCCGGCGGCTACATGCGCGAGCGCGAGACCTACGCCGTGGTGAACGGGACGATCACCGAGACCATCGAGGGTGCCCGGACGGTCGACGCGCTGAGCCTCGGTGCGCTGCGCCGCCAGGACCTCGACGACGCGCTCGGCAAGAGCTTCCAGGCGGAGCGGTACACGCTCTGGCTGCGCTCGGTCCTGTTCCCCGCCGCGGACATCGCCTTCTGGCTGCCGGCCGCCGCCGTCCTGCTCTGGGGCGGCTGGCTCGCCGGCCAGGGCATCGTCACGCCGGGGGCCGTGGCCGCCGTGGCGCTCTTCGCGGTCCGCCTGATCGACCCGGTGGACCTGCTCATCATGTGGACCGACGAGATCCAGGTGGGGGCCGCGTCCCTCGCCCGCATCATCGGCATCAAGGACGTCGAGCCCGACCGCGAGGCGACGGCGGCGGAACCCGCCAACGAGGACATCGTGGTGTCCGCCGCGACCTACGCGTACCGGCCGGGCCACAACGTGCTGCACGGCATCGACCTCACCCTGGTGCGTGGCGAGCGCCTCGCCGTCGTCGGCCCGTCCGGTGCGGGCAAGTCGACGCTGGGCCGGCTGATCGCGGGCATCCACCCGCCGACGTCCGGCTCCGTGACGGTGGGCGGTGTCCCCCTGGTCGACCGGCCGCTCGACGACCTGCGCCGCGAGGTGGCCCTCGTGACGCAGGAGCACCACGTCTTCGTGGGCTCCGTCTCCGACAACGTGCGGCTCGGGCGGGCGGACGCGGGGGACGGCGAGATCGAGGAGGCGCTGCGCAGCGTCGGCGCGCTCGACTGGGTGAAGCAGCTCGCGGAGGGGATGGAGACGGAGGTGGGGTCCGGGGCGCACGAGCTCACCCCCGCCCAGGCCCAGGAGCTGGCGCTGGCCCGGCTGATCCTCGCCGATCCGCACACCCTGGTGCTGGACGAGGCGACGTCGCTGATCGACCCGCAGGCCGCGCGCGACCTCGAGCGCTCGCTCAACGCCGTCCTCGAGGGACGCACCGTCATCGCGATCGCCCACCGGCTCCATACCGCGCACGACGCCGACCGGGTCGCCGTCGTGGAGGAGGGGCGGATCGCGGAGCTGGGATCCCATGACGAACTGCTGGCGCTCGACGGCGCGTACGCCTCGCTGTGGCACTCCTGGCGGAGCGAGTAGCGCCGTCCGGCAGCTCCTAGTGGTCGAAGAACACCAGCGAGGAGTTGATCAGCTCGGCGATCACCTCGGCGTCGTGCGCCCTGCGCAGCGACTCGCGGAAGTTCTCCTTGAACAGGCTCCGGGCGATCGTGGCGAGCACCTCGAGGTGCTCCGAGAAGGACTGCGCGGGGGTGGCCATGAGGAGCACGAGCGTGGCCGGGCCGTCGACGGCGCCGAAGTCCAGGCTGTGGCCGAAGCGCGTGACTCCGACGGCGATCGAGGTCTGGTTCACGTACTCGCTGCGCGCGTGCGGCAGTCCGACGCCCCCGGGCAGGCCCGTGGCCATCTGGTGCTCGCGGGAGTTGACCTGGTCGAGGAACGCCTGCAGGTCGGAGATGCGCCCTGCTGCGTGCAGGCGCCCTGCCAGCTGGGCCGCCGCGTCCTCCTTCGAGGCCGCCACCATCTCCAGGATCACGAGGTCGGGGGTGGTGAGTACGGCGTCGTGCAGCTCGAGGGACAAGTCGCTCACAGTGTGCCTTTCGATGTTCCCGCCGGCCGTGGCCGCCGGGTGACCGACCGCCGTCGACGGCCTCCCCCGGCCCTCCCAGCTTAGCGGGACCGCCTCCCGCGCACCTTCCGTGCGCGGTCCGGCGGACGACGTCGCCTGCTGCCGGAGGGTGTGCCTCCCGCTCGGGCCGGGCCCGCCGGCTGCGGCGCGAACCGGGGCGAGGAAGGTCAGTCGGTGGACGCGTACGGCGAGAGGACGACTTCCACCCGCTGGAACTCCTTGAGGTCGGAGTACCCGGTGGTGGCCATGGCACGGCGGAGGGCGCCGATCAGGTTGGACGAGCCGTCGGTGTGGTGGGACGGGCCCCACAGCACCTCCTGCAGGGGGCCGACGGTGCCGATGTTGACCCTGTCGCCGCGCGGGAGTTCGTGGTGATGTGCCTCCTGGCCCCAGTGCCAGCCCTTCCCGGGGGCCTCCTCGGCGCGGGCGAGCGCCGAGCCGAGCATGACGGCGTCCGCCCCCATGGCGATGGCCTTCACGATGTCGCCGCTGGCGCCCATGCCGCCGTCGGCGATGACGTGCACGTAGCGGCCGCCCGATTCGTCCAGGTAGTCGCGCCGGGCACCGGCCACGTCCGCGATGGCCGAGGCGAGGGGCGAGTGGATGCCGAGCGCCCGGCGGGTCGTCGTCGTCGCGCCGCCACCGAAGCCGACCAGCACGCCGGCCGCACCCGTCCGCATGAGGTGGAGGGCCGGCGTGTACCCGGCGGCACCGCCGACGATCACGGGGACGTCGAGCTCGTAGATGAACTTCTTCAGGTCCAGGGGCTGCTCGTTCTTCGACACGTGTTCCGCGGACACCGTGGTGCCCCGGATCACGAAGATGTCGACGCCGGCCGCGAGGACCGTCTTGTAGAACTGCTGCGTGCGCTGCGGCGTCAGGGAACCGGCGACGGTGACGCCGGCCTCACGGATCTCGTCCAGGCGGCTCGTGATGAGCTCGGCCCGGATGGGTGCGCTGTACAGCTCCTGCAGGCGGCGGGTGGTGGCCGGGCTGAAGTTCTCGGTGCTGAGGCCGGCGATCTCGTCCAGGACGGCCTGCGGGTCCTCGTAGCGGGTCCACAGCCCCTCGAGGTTGAGGACGCCGAGACCGCCGAGGCGGCCCATGGCGATGGCGGTGGCCGGCGACATGGCCGAGTCCATGGGTGCGGCGACGACCGGCATCTCGAACTGGTAGGCGTCGATCTGCCAGTTCACCGAGACGTCGAGCGGGTCCCTGGTGCGCCGGGAGGGCACCACCGCAACGTCGTCCAGCGAATATGCCCTGCGTCCGCGCTTGGCCCGGCCGATCTCGATCTCGTAAGTCACTGCTCTAGGTTAGCCCAGCGCCGTCGGCGTCCCGGGCGTCGTCGCTCGGGTCGACTGCGCCCCGCCGCGACGACCGACCGCCGGCGCAGACCCGCGGCAGGGTCCCACACCCGGTGCACCTCCGCCCCGGCTCTGGGCACCCGGCGCGGCGGCCCCGCCTGGTGTCGCGCGTGGTCGAGGATGAGAGCCCGCGCACCCTATCCTGAACACCGGACGAGGGACATCGAGGAAGGACGACGGGATGCCGTTCCGTAGCAAGCAGACCCTGGAGACCTGGGTCGACGAATTCCGGACCACCCGGGAAGGCGGCGCGCTCATCTCCGTCCTGGTGCAGGACGGAGCGGACGGCGCCGACACCGGACTGGTGATCGTGCCGCTCAGGAGCGGCAGCACCGAGATCTTCATGCAACCCGTCGCCCTCGGCGCCCCGCGGTGGTCCGTCTCCTTCGGCGCCCGGAGCGAGGACTTCGAGCTGAGCGCCGCC
Organism: Arthrobacter sorbitolis; assembly: GCF_054510995.1. Classification (NCBI taxonomy): domain Bacteria; kingdom Bacillati; phylum Actinomycetota; class Actinomycetes; order Micrococcales; family Micrococcaceae; genus Arthrobacter; species Arthrobacter sorbitolis. The sequence goes on along the minus strand of NZ_JBTNDM010000002.1, from coordinate 738,917 downwards.
GAACTGCACGGACTCGCCGCCGAGCTCCTCATCGCGGCCTCCCTGTGCCAGTTCCTGGAGGAGAAGTCGGTCGGCCACGAGGAGAAGTCCGCCTCCCAGGATCACGCAGCCGTCGACTGACGCTGCCCGTGAGGTGCGCCCGTCCGGGTCATGCCGCGGGAGGCCGGAACCCTGCGGAATGAGGCGCCGACCCTTTACAGGTAAGTCCTCACTTGCCTATGGTGGGGGTGTGACGGACATCTACCGGGCGCTGGCCGACGAGACGCGGCGGGCGCTCCTCGATGAACTCCTGAACAGGGACCGGCAGACCCTGTTCGAGCTGTGCACGAAGCTCGCGATGAACCACGACCTCACGCCGTCGCGGCAGGCGGTGTCCCAGCACCTCGACATCCTCGAGGCGGCCGGGCTGGTGCACTCCGAGCGGAGCAGCCGCTACCGGTTCCACACCATCGACACCTCGCCACTGGCCGAGATCACCGACCGTTGGCCTCCAGGAAGGCGGAAGCATGAAGCTTGAAGCAGTGAGCATCTTCGTCGACGACCAGCAGCGCGCCCTCGACTTCTACACCGGGCGTCTGGGCTTCACCGTCTCGGCGGACATCCCGATGGGCGAGCATCGCTGGCTGACCGTCATCGACCCCGACCGGCCCGAGGCCCCCCAGATCTCGCTGGAACCGAAAGGGCATCCTGCTGTCGCCCCCTTCACCGAGGCACTGATCGCGGACGGGATCCCGTTCTGCGTGCTCGGGGTCGACGACGTCCGCGCGGAGTACGACCGCCTGTCCGCGCTCGGCGTGACGTTCACGCAACCTCCCACCGACATGGGTCCCGTCATCGTCGCGGTGTTCGACGACACCGTCGGCAACCTCCTGCAGCTCGCCCAGTCCGTCGGCTGACACCGGCCCCGCGGCACCACGGCCGGTCCGGAGGACGACGTACGGCGGGGTCCGGACGGATCACGGCTGAACGCGGCGGAGCGCAACTCACGACGGAACGGAAGGACGGCGCTGTGATCGATCGCGACGGGCTGGCCGTCTTCCTGCGCGGACGACGCGAGTCGCTGCAGCCGGAGGACGTCGGGCTGGGCCGGGGACCTCGCCGGCGCACGGGGGGCCTGAGGCGGGAGGAGGTGGCAGCGCTGTGTCACATGTCCACGGACTACTACGCCCGGCTGGAGCGTGGGACGGGGCCGACGCCCTCCGAGCAGATGATCGGCGCGATCGCCCAGGGCCTCCACCTCTCCCTGGACGAGCGCGACCACGTCTTCCGCCTCGCCGGACACAACCCGCCCTCACGCGGAGCATCCAGTGAGCACATCGGTCCCGGCCTGCTGCGCATCCTCGACCGCCTGCACGACACCCCCGCCGAGATCGTCACCGAACTCGGCGAGACGCTCCGGCAGACACCGCTGGGCGCCGCACTGCTGGGCGATGCCTCGACCCGGCGCGGTGCGGACCGGAGCCTCGGCTACCGGTGGTTCACCGACCCGCGCGTACCCCTGCCGTACCCGCCCGACGAACAGGCGGCCCTGTCGCGCCTCTACGCTTCGGGGCTCCGGGAGCTCACGACGCTGCGGGGCCCCGGCTCGCGGGCGGCGCACCTCGTGAACCTGCTGCTCGAGCAGAGCGAGGACTTCCGCACGGTCTGGTCGGCCCACGAAGTGGGGGTGCGCCCCCCGGAGCTCAAGCGCTTCGACCACCCGGAGGTCGGACCGGTGGAGCTCGCGTGCCAGACCCTCCTCGATCCGGAGCAGTCCCACCGCCTCCTCGTCTACACCGCCGCTCCCGGCAGCGACAGCTACGAGAGGCTGCAGCTCCTCGCCGTGATCGGCCCGCACCCCGTCGCCTGATGGGCCCGCCGGAGGGGTGGATCCGCGATCAGTGGATCCCCGGGCACTGGATGCCCGAGGGGCGGGACGCGAGCATGGTCGGGTACCGCTGGTGGACCAGCTCCCCGACCGGAAGGACCCGACCCCATGACCCGCATCCCCGATCTCCCCCTGCCCGACCTGCGCGGCAGGTACGCCGTCGTCACCGGAGCCAGTGACGGTATCGGCCGCGTCATCGCGGCGCGGCTCGCCCGAGCAGGAGCCGACGTCGTCATGCCCGTCCGGAATCCCGGCAAGGGCGAGGAGGCCGCGCGGCGGATCCGCGGCCAGGCTCCCGGCGCCGACATCTCGACCCGGGTCCTCGACCTCTCCTCGCTGGCGTCCGTGGCGGGTCTGGTCGCGACGCTCACCGCCGCGGGCCGTCCCATCGACCTCCTGGTCAACAACGCCGGCGTCATGACCCCGCCGAGCCGCCGGACCACGGAGGACGGGTTCGAACTGCAGTTCGGCACCAACCACCTCGGCCACTTCGCGCTCACGCTCGGACTGCTGCCGCTGCTGCGGGCAGGCCGGGCCCGCGTGACGCACCAGACGAGCGTGGCCGCGCGCCGCGGCCGGATCCACTGGGAGGACCTGAACTGGGAGCAGGACTACGACGGGATGAAGGCGTACACCCAGTCGAAGATCGCCGTGGGACTCTTCGCCCGCGAGCTCGATGCCCGGAGCCGGCGGGAGGGCTGGGGAGTGACCAGCAACCTGTCCCACCCCGGGGTCTCACCCACGAACCTGCTCGCGGCCCAGCCCGGACTCGGGCGCTCCCGGGAGACCGGGGGCCGCCGGGTGATCCGGCTCCTGTCCTCCCTCGGCATCACGGGGACCGTGGACAGCGCGGCTCTCCCCGCACTCATGGCCGCCACGGCTCCCGGTGCCCGGGGCGACGGGTTCTTCGGGCCGAGGCGCCTGGTCGGCGGCGCACCGTCCCGCCAGGACCTGTGGGCACCGCTGACGGACCCGGAGGAGGCCCGGAAGCTCTGGACCGAGTCCGAACGCCTCCTGGCCGCGCACGCCGTCCGCTGACGCGGACCTGTACGCACTGCCTCAGCCCTCCGGCAGCTGGCTCTCGAACATCCTGTAGTAGCGGCCGCGCAGCGCCACCAGTTCCCGGTGCGTCCCGGATTCGACGACGCGCCCGTCCTCCACCATGTACACGAGGTCGGCCTTCTCGATGGTGGCCAGCCGGTGGCTGATCGCGATGATGGTCCGCGAGCGGTCGGCGAAGAGCCGCGTGAAGATCCTGTGCTCGGCGAGGGCGTCGATCGCAGACGTCGGCTCGTCCATCACGATGAAGGGCGCGTCGCGGTAGAAGTTCCGGGCCATCGCGAGCCGCTGCCACTGTCCGCCGGACAGGCCGCTGCCCTTCCGTCCGCGCGGGTCCTCCATCCAGTTGCTCACGTAGTTGTCGTACCCGTTGGGCATCCTGCCGATGAAGTCCGCCGCGTCGGCGTCCTCGGCGGCCCGCCGGACCCGCTCGTCGTCGCGCGGGCGGTGGACGTCCCCGAAGTAGATGTTGTTGGCCGCGGTGGCGAACTCGTACCGGAGGAAGTCCTGCGACATGACGGCGAGATGCTGGTGCCAGTCGTCGATCCCGATCCCGCGCAGGTCCCGTCCGTCGAGCAGCACCTCTCCCCTGCTCGGCTGGTAGAGACCCGCGAGGACGCGCACCAGCGTCGACTTCCCGGCCCCGTTCTCGCCGACCACGGCGACATGCGTCCCCCGCTCGAAGGACATCGAGATGCCCTTGAGGACCTCGGCCTCGCCTCCCGCGTACGTGAAGTGGATGTCGCGGAGCTCGACGACGGCGGGGGCCGCGTCGAGCCGTCCGGGGGCTCCGGTGGACAGCGGGAAGTCCATGAACTGCTCGTAGTCCTTGAGGTTCGCGAGGTCCTCGTCGATGGAGCTCAGGGAGGAGACGAGGTTGTTGGCCGTGGCGAGCGCCCGGCTCACGATCTGCTGCACGTAGAGGAACTGGCCCACTGGCTGGGCCCGGGCGATGATCTGCCCCACGATCCACACGAGCGCCAGCAGCTCCGCCCCGTACTGCAGGGCGTCGGCGAGGAGCTGCTTGGGGATGTATCGCTTCTGGAAGTCGAGGCGCCGCTTCTCGTCGGCGTCGCGCAGCGTCGACCGCAGGTCCATGAGGTACCGCACGATCCCGTAGAGCCGCATCTCGGCGATGTTCTGCGGCTTCATCAGGTTCGTCTCGATCATGCGCCGCTGCCGCCGGGAGTCCACCTGCGTGTTCCAGTGCGCCATCTGCTCGCGGGAGAGCCTGAACTGCAGGTAGACGCTCGGGACGATGGCGACGAGCACGATCAGCGCGACCCACCAGCTGACCAGCAGCAGGGCCCCGATCGCGAGGACCACGGAGACCAGCTGGGTGAAGATCGCCGCGATGCGGTCGAGGACCCTGGCGTAGGAGTCGGAGAAGCGGCGGGCCCTGTCGTAGAGGTCCACCGTCTCCTTGTCGTCGTAGCGCCAGAACTCGAGCGCCAGGAACCTGTCGTACATGCGGTCCCCCACGATGGCGCCGACGCGGAAGCTCAGGACCTGCTGGATGTAGCGGTCCACGCTGGTGAAGGCGCCCCACAGCAGCCCGAGGACGGCGGTGACGATCACGTAGACGACGGCGGACCGGCCCGCGTCCTGGTCGCCCGCGTACGCGGCGGCGAGCGCCGTCGTCGTCAGGGCGGCGAAGTAGGTGGTGACGAGCGGCAGGACCGCGGAGATCAGCGACCCGGCGATCTTCATGGCGACGGCACCCGGCGACGCCTTCGCGCTCACCACCAGTACCTGCCCGACGGCGCGGGCGTACGGGCCGAGGCGGAGCTTCCGGCGTGCGACGACCTCGGGCTGCGGGAGTCCGCTCATGCCGGGCCCCCTCCCGGGCGGTGCAGGGTCACCGGACCGGCCGCGGCGCGCAGGACCGTGCTACTTGGAGCCGTAGTTGGGTGCCTCGACCGTCATCTGGATGTCGTGCGGGTGGGATTCCTTGAGGCCGGCCGCCGTGATGCGCACGAACTTGCCCTTGGCCTTCAGCTCGGGGATGGTCCGCGCCCCGGTGTAGAACATGGTCTGCCGCAGCCCCCCGACGAGCTGGTAGGCCACGGAGGCGAGGGGGCCGCGGTAGGCGACGCGCCCCTCGATGCCCTCGGGGATGAGCTTGTCGTCGCCCGTGACGTCGGCCTGGAAGTAGCGGTCCTTGGAGTAGGAGGTGTTCTTGCCGCGGGTCTGCATGGCACCGAGCGAGCCCATGCCGCGGTAGGTCTTGAACTGCTTGCCGTTGACGAAGATCAGCTCGCCCGGCGCCTCGGCGGATCCCGCCAGGAGCGAGCCGAGCATCACGGTGTCCGCACCGGCGACGATGGCCTTGCCGATGTCGCCGGAGTACTGCAGACCGCCGTCGGCGATGACGGGGACGCCTGCGGGGATCGCCGCCTTCGCGGATTCGTAGATGGCGGTGACCTGGGGGACGCCCACGCCCGCGACCACGCGCGTGGTGCAGATGGATCCGGGGCCCACGCCCACCTTGATGCCGTCGGCCCCGGCGTCGATCAGCGCCTGCGCGCCCTCGCGGGTGGCCGCCTGGCCGCCGATGATGTCGACGTGCGCCAGGGACTTCTCGGCCTTCAGGCGCGAGATCATCTCGAGTACGCCGGCGCTGTGGCCGTTGGCGGTGTCGACGAAGAGGGCGTCGACACCGGCCTCGACGAGGGTCATGGCGCGCTCCCAGCCGTCCCCGAAGAAACCGATGGCCGCGCCGACGCGCAGCCGGCCGTCGTCGTCCTTCGTGGACAGCGGGTACTGCTCGGCCTTGGTGAAGTCCTTGACGGTGATGAGGCCCCGGAGGACGCCCTCGTCGTCGACGAGCGGGAGCTTCTCGATCTTGTTGGCCGCGAGGAGGTTGATGGCGTCGTCGCCGCTGATGCCCACCTTGCCCGTGACGAGGGGCATCTTCGTCATGACGTCGCGGACCAGCATCCGCGGGAAGTCGCGTTCGAGCACGAAGCGCGTGTCGCGGTTGGTGACGATGCCGAGGAGGTGCCCGGCCTCGTCCACGACCGGCAGGCCCGAGACGCGGTAGTGGCCGCAGAGCTCGTCGAGTTCCTGCAGCGTGGCGTCGGGGCCGACGGTCAGCGGGTTGGTGATCATGCCGGACTCGCTGCGCTTCACACGGTCCACCTGGTCCGCCTGGTCCTGCACGGACAGGTTGCGGTGGATGACGCCGAGCCCGCCCTGGCGGGCCATGGCCACGGCCATGCGGGCCTCGGTCACGGTGTCCATGGCCGAGGAGAGCAGCGGTGTCCGCACGGTGATGCGCTTGGAGATGCGCGACGACGTGTCCGCCTCCGAGGGGATCACGTCGGTGTGGCCGGGGAGCAGGAGGACGTCGTCGTACGTCAGGCCGATGAATCCGAAGGGGTCGTGGGTCTCGTTCTGGCCGGACTGCTGGCTCACTGCTGCGCCTCTTTCACTGTCGCCCGATGGCGGTGGGGGTAGGGGCCTTCGGCGGGTACCACCCGCGGGCTCTGCCAGTCTAGAACCATCCGGGCAGGGGCCCTATTCCGGTGACAGTCCTCACGTCACCAGCCGAGCACGGCCGTGAGCCGCTCGGAGAAGACCGGGACCGTCGTCTCGACGTACGACTTGGACAGGTGGTCGTGGTCCATGAAGACGCGTACGTTCCCGATGATCCCGGAGCAGGTGGCCTCCGCGCAGACGAGGTCGGTGAGGTCGAGGTGCGTGAGTCCCGGTACGCGGGCGGCGACGGCGGCGAGGGGCGACGCCGGTGCCAGCACCTCCTCGACGGGCACGTCGCACACCGACGGATCCGCCGCGTTGCGCGCGGTGCACTCGGCCATGTCCTCCTCGAAGCGCGGGGTGTCCCGGAGTCCGACGACGGGGATGCCCGCATCGAGCAGGGGTGCGATGCCGGCCTCGAACCCCGCGGGCACCTCCTCCGCCGGCGAGCTCCGGGCCGTGCGCGAGCCGACGGTCAGGACGGCGTCGGGGGACAGCGCGAGGGCGTAGTCGGTGACGGCCTCGTTGAACGCCTGGCATTCCGGGTCGACCGTCCCGGGCGCGTCGACGAACCTGCAGTCCGGCCTGTGCACCGACACGGCGAGCCAGCCGTTCGCGGTGGCGACGGAGCCGAGGGCCGTCATCCACATCTGGGAATGCGAGTCGCCGAGCACGAGGACGGTCCGCTTCGCCGTCGCCTCGTCCCCCGTCCGGACGCAGGAGGACAGGCTCGGGTCGGCGGGCATCAGGGCCGCGGGACAGGGGCCGTCCACGGCCGCCCACTCCTGGCCGAGGCTGCTCGCCAGCGGTTTGACCAGGGCGTCGTCGGCACCGCGGAACTGGAACCCGGGATCGAGGGCGGCCGCGCCGGGATTGTCCGCGCGGGTCTGCCGCTCGACCGCCGCCTCCTGCGCCTGCACCCGGTACTCCCAGCCGGAGAGCGGCAGCACCACGAGGGAGAGGGCCACCGCCGCGACGAGGCCCGTGCGGCGGCGCTCCGCCGACGGCCACCGCCAGGACCGCACCGGCTCCTCGACGAGGCGCACGGTCAGGACCGCGAGCGCGAGGGAGGCCGCGATGACGGCGGCACCGTCGGGCAATCCAGCCGACGGCTTGTCCGCGACGACGAGCCAGACGACGAGGACGGGCCAGTGCCACAGGTACAGCGCGTAGGAGGCGTCGCCGAGGCGCAGGAGGGGCGCGGAGGACAGCCAGCGGTCCACGCCGGCCGGACTGCCCGTGCGGCCGGCGACGAGGACGGCGGCCGCGGCGAGGGTCGGCCACAGGGCGACGGAGCCGGGGAACTGCTGCTGCACCTGCAGGAGCACGCCGCAGGCGAGCATCATCCCCACGCCGGCCCAGCCCAGGACCACGCGCACCCGGACCGGCAGGACGAGGTACGGGAGCAGGAGCGCCACGAGCGAGCCGAGCGCGAACTCCCACAGCCTGGCGCGGGTGTCGAAGTAGGCGGCGGCCTGGTCCGCGCCCGTCTGCCAGACGGAGAACGCGAGCGACGCGACGAAGACGGTGCCGAACAGCACGAGCAGGACGGGCCGGACGCACAGGCGGGTGAGGGAGACGACGACGCCGGCCAGCGCGAACAGCAGCGGCCAGAGCACGAACACCTGCCCCTGGATGGACAGCGACCAGAAGTGCTGCAGCGGACTCGCCGCACTGGAGTCGAGGGCGTAGTAGTCGACGGCGTTGCCCGCGAGCTCCCAGTTCTGCCGGTAGGTCAGCGACGCCCAGGTCTGGTCGAACACGGACCTCCAGCGCGAACCCGGGAGGAAGGCGGCGGTCGCCGCGAGGACCGCGACGAGCACGACGGCGGCGGCGGGCAGCAGCCGCCGGAGCAGGCCCAGCCAGTAGGTCGCGAGGGCGAGCGGCTGCGCGGTCTCGAGCCGCCGGGTGAACGTCAGGGTGAGGAGGAACGCGGAGACGAGCAGGAACACGTCCACGCCGCCGGAGACCCGCCCGAGCCACACGTGGTAGACGACCACCATGCCCACGGCGAGCGCGCGCAGGCCCTGCACCTCGGGCCGGAAGCGGCGCCCGGCGGCACCCACCGCCGCGCTCACCGCCGTCCCGGCCGCGGTCGCCGGAGGGTCGGACTGCAGGTCGGTGGCCATGCTGGTCCTCCTCGGGGAGCGGGCGGTGCCGGGCGCAAACCTCCAGTTTAGCGGCCCGCCCGCCGCCGTCCGCCGCGTCCGCGGGCCACGGGGCCCCGCCTGGGCGCCGAACCCCGTACTCTTGGAGGAGTATCTTCCCCGAAACCAGGGGACCACCAGAACGGAATCGCCGGTGGCGCCGGCCTCGACGACGCTCGTCTGACGGCCGCTCCCCCGCCATTCCCACCAACGAGAGAAACCTGATCTGTGAATAAAAGACCTGCCGTACTGAAAGCACCACGCGAACTGGCCGCCGGAGCCATGCGCATCGTCGCGCTCGGAGGCATCGGTGAGATCGGCAGAAACATGACCGTCTTCGAGTTCGACGGCAAGCTGCTGATCGTGGACTGCGGCGTCCTGTTCCCCGAGGAACACCAGCCCGGCATCAATGTCATCCTCCCCGACTTCTCCTACATCCGCGACCGCCTCGACGACGTCGTCGCCGTCGTCCTCACGCACGGCCACGAGGACCACATCGGCGGCGTCCCGTACCTCCTCAAGGAACGCGCGGACATCCCCCTGGTGGGCTCGCGCCTCACGCTCGCCTTCATCGAGGCCAAGCTCAAGGAACACCGCATCACCCCGAAGACCATCCAGGTCAAGGAGGGCGACCGCCGGACCATGGGCGGCTTCGACCTGGAGTTCGTCGCCGTGAACCACTCGATCCCCGACAGCCTCGCCGTCGCCATCCGCACCGCGGCCGGCATGGTCCTGCACACGGGCGACTTCAAGATGGACCAGTTCCCCCTGGACCGCCGCATCACCGACCTCGCGGGCTTCGCCCGCCTCGGTGCGGAGGGGGTGGACCTGTTCCTGACCGACTCCACGAACGCCGACGTCCCGGGCTTCACCACGTCCGAGAAGGACCTCGCGCCGGCCATCGACGCCGTGTTCCGTACGGCGCCGCGCCGCATCATCGTGTCCAGCTTCGCGAGCCACATCCACCGCATCCAGCAGATCATCGACACCGCGCACCAGCACCGCCGCAAGGTGGCGTTCGTGGGCCGCTCGATGGTGCGCAACATGACCATCGCGGCGGATCTCGGCTACCTCAACATCCCGCAGGGCCTGCTCGTGGACTTCAAGAAGCTCGAGCGCAGCGACGACCACAAGGTGGTCCTCATCTGCACGGGCTCGCAGGGCGAGCCGATGGCCGCGCTGTCCCGGATGGCCAACAAGGACCACGCCATCCGCATCGCCGAGGGTGACACCGTGCTGCTCGCCAGCTCCCTCATCCCGGGCAACGAGAACGCCATCTACGGCATCATCAACGCGCTCACCGAGATCGGCGCCAACGTGGTCCACAAGGGCAACGCCAAGGTGCACGTCTCCGGCCACGCCAGTGCCGGCGAGCTCGCGTACTGCTACAACATCGTCAAGCCGCGCAACGTCATGCCGGTGCACGGCGAGTGGCGCCACCTGCGTGCCAACTCGGAGATCGCCGTCGCCACCGGCGTGGATCCCCGCAACGTCGTCATCGCGCAGGACGGCGTGACGGTGGACCTCGTCCGCGGCCGCGTCACCCTCTCGGGCAAGGTCGAGGCCGGCCTGGTCTTCGTCGACGGCGATAGCGTCGGCGGGATCACCGAGGAGGACCTCGTGGAACGCCGCCGCCTCGCCGAGGAGGGCGTCGTCACCGTCCTCGCGATCATCGACCCGGACAACGGGGACATGGTCGAGGCGCCGGAGTTCTTCACCAAGGGCTTCTCCTGCTCCGACGAGGACCTCGACAAGGCGGGCGCCGCCGTCGAGAAGGCACTCCGCGACGCGGCCGCCAACCGCCAGGGCGGCCGCCGCCAGGACCCGGAGGACATCATCGAGCGGGCCACGGCCAACTGGATGCGCCGCTTCTACAACCGCCAGCCCGTCGTGACCGCGATCGTCGTCGACGCCTGATCCGACCGTCGGACGAGGAAGCCCCGGTGCCTTTCGGCGCCGGGGCTTTCTCGTGCCCGACCGTCGAGGGGCGTACGGTGCGCGCCCCTCCGCCGGTGCCGGACCCGTTCGATCCCACTGTTCGCGGGTGCCGGGTGGGAATGTTCGAACACTCCCACGTCCCGAGGGTCAACGGTGGAATCGGCCGGCAGGTCCGGGCCCCGGACACAGCAGCACCCCGGCTCGGAGGAACCGGGGTGCTGCTGGATCAGGCACGGGGCGGGAGCCCCGGGGCCCTAGTGCGAGTGGCCGTGGCCCTCGTCATCGGAAGCCTCGGGCTTCTCGACCACGAGGGTCTCCGTGGTCAGCACGAGCGCCGCGATGGAGGCGGCGTTGCGCAGCGCCGACCGTGTCACCTTCACAGGGTCGATGATCCCGGCGTCCACGAGGTTCTCGTACTCGCCGGTCGCGGCGTTGAAGCCGTGGCCGTCCTCGAGGTCGGAGACCTTCGCGACGACGACGTAGCCCTCGTGTCCGGCGTTCTCGGCGATCCAGCGCAACGGCTGGGCGAGCGCGCGGCGGACGAGGCCGACGGCGGTGGCCGCGTCGCCCTCGAGTGCCAGGACGTCCGGGTCGGTGTCGAGCGCCTTGCCGGCGTGGACCAGCGCGGAACCGCCGCCGGCCACGATGCCCTCTTCGAGTGCGGCACGCGTGGAGGACACGGCGTCCTCGATGCGGTGCTTCTTCTCCTTGAGCTCCACCTCGGTGGCGGCGCCGACCTTGATGACGCCGATACCGCCGGCGAGCTTCGCGAGGCGCTCCTGGAGCTTCTCGCGGTCCCAGTCGGAATCGGTGCGCTCGACCTCGGCGCGGATCTGCGCCACGCGGTCGGCGACGTCGGACTCGCTGCCGGTGCCGTCGACGATCGTGGTGGCGTCCTTGGTGACGGTGATCCGGCGTGCGGAACCGAGCACCTCGAGGCCCACCTGGTCCAGCTTCAGGCCGAGGTCCGGCGAGACGACCTGCGCACCCGTGAGGGTCGCGATGTCCTGCATCATGGCCTTGCGGCGGTCGCCGAAGCCCGGGGCCTTGACGGCGACGACGTTCAGGGTGCCGCGGATCTTGTTGACGACCAGGGTGGAGAGCGCCTCGCCCTCGATGTCCTCGGCGATGATGAACAGCGGCTTGCCGGCCTGGAGCGCCTTCTCGAGCAGCGGGAGGAACTCCTGCAGCGAGGAGATCTTGCCCGAGTTGATGAGGATGAGCGCGTCCTCGAGGACGGCTTCCTGGCGCTCGGCGTCGGTCACGAAGTACGGCGAGAGGTAGCCCTTGTCGAACTGCATGCCCTCGGTGAGGACGAGTTCGGTCTGCGTGCTGGAGGACTCCTCGATGGTGATGACACCATCCTTGCCGACCTTCTCGAACGCCTCGGCGAGCAAGTCCCCGACCTCGGTGCTCTGCGCGGAGATGGAGGCCACGTTGGCGGTCTGCTGGCCGACGACCTCGCGGGCGTTCTCGAGCAGGCGCTTGGCGACGGCCTCGACCGCGACCTCGATGCCGTGCTTGAGCTGCCCCGGGGCCGCACCGGCGGCCACGTTGCGGAGGCCCTCCTTGACGAGCGCCTGTGCCAGGACCGTGGCGGTGGTGGTTCCGTCACCGGCGACGTCGTTCGTCTTGGTGGCGACCTCCTTGGCCAGCTGGGCGCCGAGGTTCTCGTACGGGTCGTCGAGCTCGATCTCGCGGGCGATCGTGACGCCGTCGTTCGTGATGGTGGGGGCACCCCACTTCTTGTCGAGCACCACATTGCGTCCGCGGGGGCCCAGCGTCACCTTGACGGTGTTCGCGAGCTTGTCCACGCCGGCCTCGAGGGCACGGCGGGCGGCATCGTTGAATTCCAACTGCTTTGCCACTGTTGGTTCCTTTCAGGAGTGGCGAGGAAAAGCCCCGACCGTTGCGGGCCGGGGCTTCTCCTCAGGGGGTACTACTTGACGACGACTGCGAGGACGTCGCGGGCGGAGAGCACCAGGTACTCCTGGCCGCCGTGCTTCACTTCGGTTCCGCCGTACTTCGAGTAGATGACGATGTCGCCCTCGGCGACATCGACGGGCACGCGGTTGCCGTTGTCGTCGACGCGACCCGGTCCGACTGCCACGACCTCGCCCTCCTGGGGCTTCTCCTTGGCGGTGTCAGGGATGACGAGGCCTGAAGCAGTGGTCTGCTCGGCTTCGAGGGGGCGGACCACAATGCGATCCTCAAGGGGCTTGATAGAGACCGACACTCGGGCTCTCCTTTGCGTTCGATACCAATGGAATGGGGGCCGTCGGGCTGGGCGTGAACCGTCGTCGCGGTGCCGGCGAACGCTTCCCTCGGGATTAGCACCCGCAGTGAGCGAGTGCCAACTCCGACTGTATGCAAGCGCTGGCACTCGGTCAAGGCGAGTGCCAGCTGGAGCGGTGGGACGGCCCCCTGCAACCGGGTCCCAACACAATAGGACATGCTTCAGTTGCGTAATTGCCGGGAGGCCCTCTACATTCGAGGGAGTAAGGCTATCCTTACCTCCGCGTCCTCCACCTCCGGCCCACCCGGCCCTTCCCCCACGGAGCTCATCCCATGGCACACGTGCGCCTCGCCGTCCTTTCCGCAGCTGCTGCGGCCACCCTCGCGCTGACGGCGTGCGGTGGTTCCTCCGAAGCTGCCGACGGGTCCGCGGCGACCTCGACCGTCTCCGTCGCGCACGCACAGGGGACCACGGAGGTGCCGGTGGATCCCGGGACGGTCTTCACGTTCGACCTCGGCGCCCTCGACACGCTGGACGCGCTCGGCGTGGAGGTCGCCGGTGTCCCGCAGGGGACGCTGCCCGCGCAGCTGTCGGCCTACGAGGGCGGGGACACCACGAACATCGGCTCGATGAAGGAGCCCGACTTCGAGGCGATCGCCGCCGCCGCCCCGGACCTGATCATCATCTCCGGCCGTGTCGCCGACTCCTACGACGAGCTCTCGGAGATCGCGCCGACCATCGACCTGAGCGTCGATGCGGCCGATCCCCTGGCGAGCTTCACCGGGCACACCGAGTCCCTCGGGAGGATCTTCGGCGCCGAGGACGAGGTGGCCGACCGCCTGGCGGCACTCGACGCACGGATCACCGAGACGAAGGACGCCGCGGCCTCCGCGGGCGACGGCCTGGTCCTCATGACCAGCGCGGGCGAGGTCACCGCGTACGGCGCCGGATCCCGGTTCGGCCTGATCCACGACGTGCTGGGCGTGGAACCCGCCGCCGAGGTGAAGAGCGAGGGCACCCACGGTGAAGCGGTCTCCTTCGAGTACATCGCCGAGATCGACCCCGCGCACCTCTTCGTGATCGACCGCGACGCCGCCGTCGGGGAGGCCGGCGCTGCCGGCTCCGCCGTCCTGGACAACGAGCTCGTGAACGGCACGGAGGCCGCGAGGAACGACGACGTCACCTACCTCGACTCCGCGAGCTGGTACCTGATCGGGTACGGCCTGAACAACCTCGACGCCATGGTCTCGGCCGTCCACGAGGCCGTCGCGGCCTGATCCTCCCTGCCGCTCCCGCGGCGGGCTCCCCCATGCCAGCACTCTCCCTCCGGCCGCAGCGGCCGGCACAGCAGCACGGCCCGCCCCGGCGCCCGGTCCTCTGGGCCGCGGGTGGGGCCGTGCTGCTGCTCGCCCTCGTCAGCCTGTTCGTGGGGGTCTCGGCGGTCTCCCCCGCCGATCTGCTCGCAGGCGACGCGGGCGTCCGGCAGACGTTCCTCGTGAGCCGGGTCCCGCGCACCCTGGCGGTCGTCCTGGCCGGTGTGGCGCTCAGCGTCGCGGGCTTCATCCTGCAGCTGATGGCCCGCAACCGCTTCGTCGAGCCGTCCACCGTGGGCACCGTCGAATCCGCCACCGCCGGGATCCTCGTCGCGACACTGCTCCTGCCCGCCGCGCCGATCGTCGCGAAGATGGGGATCGCCGCCCTCTTCGCCGTCGCCGGCACGGCGCTCTTCCTGTCCGTCCTGCGCCGGATCCCGTTGCGGAACACGCTGATCGTGCCGCTCGTGGGCATCATGCTCGGTGGTGTCATCGCGGCAGGGACGACGTTCTTCGCCTACCGCTTCGACCTGCTGCAGACGCTCAACACGTGGATGATCGGCGACTTCTCCGGGCTCGTCCGCGGCCGCTACGAGCTGCTGTGGATCGTCGCCGTCCTCGCCGTCGTCGGGTACGTGTGCGCCGACCGGTTCACCGTGGCCGGCATGGGCGAGGAGTTCACCACGAACCTCGGCCTGGACTACCGCCGCACCATGAACCTCGGGCTCGTACTGGTGAGCCTCATCAGCGCCGTCGTCGTCGTGGTCGTGGGGGCCGTCCCCTTCCTCGGCCTGATCGTGCCCAACCTCGTGTCCCTGCTCATCGGGGACAACGTCCGCCGCGCCGTCCCCTGGATCGCCCTGTGCGGCGCGGGGTTCCTCCTCGCCTGCGACATCCTGGGCCGCGTCGTCCGCTTCCCCTACGAGGTGCCCGTCGGCGTGATCGTCTCCGTGGTCGGCAGCGCCCTGTTCATCACCCTGCTCGTCCGGAGGACCGCCGGTGCGCGCTAGGACCGATCCCCTTCCCGCCGCCGTCGTGCAGTCGGACCGACGACCCGCCGGGACGCTCCCACCCGGTGCGTGGCTCGCCGTGCTCGGCACCGTCGCCACCGCACTGATCGCGGCGTTCCTGCTCGTCGACGTCCAGGGCGACCTCGCGTACGTGCTGCCCCGGCGGCTGAACCGCGTCGGCGCGATGGTGCTGGTCGCCGTCGCCGTCGGGGTGTCCACGGTGCTGTTCCAGACCGTGACCGGCAACCGGATCCTGACGCCGTCCATCCTGGGACTGGACGCCCTCTACATCCTCATCCAGACCGTCCTGGCGTTCGCCCTCGGAGCATCGACACTCCTCACGCTCGGCGCGCCGATCCGCTTCGCCGTCGAGGTCACCCTCATGGTCGCCTTCTCCTGGCTGCTGTACCGCTGGCTGTTCACGGGCGGCGGCCGGAGCCTGCACCTCCTGCTGCTGGTCGGCATCGTCTTCGGTGTCTTCTTCCGCGGCGTGTCGTCGCTGCTGCAGCGCCTGATGGACCCGAGCGAGTTCATCATCCTGCAGGACCTGTTCTTCGCGAGCTTCAACCGGGTGGACCCGACGCTGCTGCTGATCTCCGCCGTCACCGTCACCGCGCTGTGCATCCCCGCCTGGCGCCTCCGGCACCGCCTCGACGTCCTGGCGCTCGGCCGGGACACCGCCGTCGGGCTCGGCGTCGACCACCGCCGCACCGTGTCACTGGTCCTCGTGGTCTGTTCGGTGCTCGTCGCCGTCTCCACCGCCCTCGTGGGACCCGCGACGTTCTTCGGCCTCCTCGTCTCGACGCTCGCCTACCAGCTGTGCACCTCCTTCCGGCATGCCGTCGTGCTGCCCGTCGCCGTCCTGCTCGGCGTGATAGCCCTCGTGGGCGGGCAGCTCGTCCTCGAGCAGGTCTTCGCGTTCGACACCGCGCTCAGCATCGTCATCGAGTTCACCGGCGGCCTCGTCTTCCTCGCACTCCTCCTGAAAGGCCGTATCCGGTGATCACCGTCAGCCACGCCACGAAGCGCTACGGGACCACAACGGTGGTGGACGACCTCAGCTGCATCATCCCGGGCGGCGTCACCTCGATCATCGGCCCGAACGGTGCCGGGAAGTCGACCCTGCTGTCCCTGATGAGCAGGCTCCTGCCGCTGGACGGCGGCCGCGTGGAGGTGGACGGGCTGGACGTCGGCACGACGCCGGGGGCGCGGCTCGCCCGGACGCTGTCGATCCTGCGGCAGGAGAACCAGCTGACGGTCCGGCTCTCCGTGCGCGACCTCGTCGGATTCGGCCGGTTCCCCCACAACAACGGCCGCCCCACCGCGGCGGACCGCGAGCACATCGAGCAGGCCCTCGCCTACCTGGACCTGACCGACCTGGCCGACCGGTTCGTCGACGAGCTCTCCGGCGGGCAGCGCCAGCGCGCCTTCATCGCCATGGTGCTGGCCCAGGACACCGACCACATCCTGCTCGACGAGCCCCTCAACAACCTGGACATGAAGCACTCCGTGGACATGATGCGCCTGCTCCGCCGGCTCGCCGACGACCTCGGGAAGACCGTGGTCCTCGTGATCCACGACATCAACTTCGCCTCCTGCTACTCGGACACCATCCTCGCGATGCGCGACGGCGCCCTGATCCATCAGGGCACCCCGGCGGACATCATGACGCCGGCCGTCCTCCACCGCGTCTACGACGTGGAGATCCAGGTGGAGGAGATCCGCGGCAACAGGATCGGCGTGTACTTCGCCTAGGCTGGCTGCATGGCTTCGGAGAACATCGCGGACATCCTGACCCCCGAGGGCTGGGAGCTGCTGAACTCGCTCGGGCCCTACACCGAGGCCGACAGCCTGCGGCTCACGGAGCAGCTGCGGAAGGCGGGCCACTCCCCCGAGGCGGTCGCCGCAGCGCTCACGCAGTCGCGGCTCCGCGCGAAGGCGTCCGCGAAATTCGGGCCGTTCGCAGGGCACATGGTCTTCACCGCCGCCGGCCTCGAGCAGGCCACGCGCCTGACGGTCGCCGCCCGGCATGCGCAGCGCTTCGTCGACGCCGGGCTCGTACGGGTCGCCGACCTCGGCTGCGGCCTCGGCGCGGACAGCATGGCCCTGGCGACCCTCGACCGCGAGGTCACCGCCGTCGAGCTCGACGAGACCACGGCCGCCGCCGCGACCATGAACCTCCTGCCGTTCCCCAACGCCCGCGTCGTCAACACCGACGCCTCCTCGGTGGACATCACGGAGTACGACGGCGTGTGGCTGGACCCGGCGCGCCGCACGACGACGACGTCGGGCACCTCCCGCATCTTCGACCCGGAGGCGTTCTCGCCCCCGCTGTCCTTCGTCCGGCGACTCGCGGACGGCGGCACGCCCGTCGGCGTGAAGATGGGCCCGGGCATGCCGCACGACTCCATCCCGGCCACCTGCGAGGCGCAGTGGGTCTCCGTCGACGGCGACGTCACCGAGGTGGCCCTCTGGTTCAACACCCTGCGGCGGGAGGGCATCCGCCGTGCCGCGCTCGTCATCGGCCCGCAGGGGGCCGCGGAGCTGGTATCGGCCGCGGACTTCGGCGACGGGCCGACGGCGGCGGTCGGCGAGCCGGGCGGCTACCTCTACGAGCCCGACGGCGCCGTCATCCGGGCCGAACTCGTGGCGGACCTCGCCGCCCGGCTCGGCGGGCACCTGCTGGACCCGATGATCGCCTACATCTGCGCGCCGTCGTACACGGACACCCCGTTCGCCCGCGCCTACCGGGTGCTCGAGGTCCGCCCCTACAACGTGAAGGCGCTGAAGGCCTGGGTGCGCCGGGAGGGCATCGGCGTCCTCGACATCAAGAAGCGAGGCCTCTCGGTCACACCCGAGGAGGTACGCAAGCAGCTGCTCACCGGGTCGGGCAAGGGGCGGAAGAAGGCCACCCTCGTGCTGACGCGGATCGGCGACGAGCGCGTGGCGGTCGTCGTCGAGCCCGTGCCGGTCGCCTGAGGACGGGCCACACTTCCCGGTCCCCCGCAACCCGGAATGCCCGACGACGTCGGGGGGCCGGCCTTCCTAGACTCGGTCGGGAGCACATCCACCCGAGCGGAAGGCAGGACATGGCAGACGGCACCAGCACGGCAGCGGACACACGGCGCGGAGTGCTGTTCGACGTCGACGGGACCCTCGTCGACTCCAACTACCAGCACACCATGGCCTGGTGGCAGGCCTTCCGGCGGTTCGGCCACGACGTGCCCCTGGCCGAGATCCACCGCGCCATCGGCATGGGCGGCGACAAGCTCGTGGCCCACCTGCTCGGCGAGGACCGCGACACGGACCAGGACGCCGAGCTGGACTCCACGCACAGTGCCCTCTTCTCGAGCTACTGGCCGGGCCTCCGCGCGTTCGAGGGCGCCCGCGACCTCCTGCGCCGCTGCGCCGATGCCGGACTGACGGTGGTCCTCGCCTCCTCCTCCTCGCAGCAGGAAGTGGGGGTCTCCCGCGGCATCATCGACGCCGACGATGCCAT
Organism: Arthrobacter sorbitolis; assembly: GCF_054510995.1. Lineage (NCBI taxonomy): Bacteria > Bacillati > Actinomycetota > Actinomycetes > Micrococcales > Micrococcaceae > Arthrobacter > Arthrobacter sorbitolis. The sequence continues at coordinate 720,368 of NZ_JBTNDM010000002.1, read as the reverse complement.
CAGCGCCGCGACCAGCTCGTCGGACGCCGAGAACAGCAAGCCGTCCCCGGACATCCTGCAGGCCGCGCTCGAGGCCGGCGGGCTCGACGCGGCGAACACCGTGTTCGTCGGCGACTCGGTCTGGGACGTCAAGGCGGCGGCCGAACTGACGATCCCGACGATCGGTCTCGCGTCGGGCGGCACCAGCGAGGCCGAACTGCGGGACGCCGGCGCGGTCGAGGTGTACAAGGACATCCGGGCGCTGCTCGACGCGTTCGACGACGGCCCGCTGCAGGCCCTCGCGAAGCCGTCCTCCTCCGCCGCCAACGCCTGAGGGGTCGCCCCCGGATCGCGGGACGGCGGGCCGGCGACCCGGGACCCCCTGCGGGGCGTTCGTCACCCCGCGGCGACGGTGACGCGGCGACGGTGATGCAGCGGCGCTGACGCCGCCGGAAGTGGGGGGCTCCCGCCTCTCCTCCTGACGCCCTTCCGGCCCTACGCTGGGCACATGGTGACCCCGAGCGGGACCCGATCGTCCCTGTCCCGGTCGCTGCGCCGGGCACTCGTCCTGCTCGCCGTCGCCGTCCTGTTCCTCGGCACGTTCGAGCTGGCCCTCGTCCTGCCCACCGCCGGCGGGGACTGGTGGGTGCACCTGCTGTTCGTCGGTGTCTTCTGGGTGTACGCCGCAGCGGGCCTGATGGCCTGGTGGAGGCGACCGAGCAACCGGATGGGTGCCCTCATCCTGGTCGGCGGGCTGGCCCTGTTCACCGGGAGCCTCGCGAACACCGGGGTGCCCGTCCTCACCCCCCTCGGCGCGATCACCGCGACGACCGTCCTCGCGGTGGCGTTCCACCTGCTGCACGCGTTCCCGTCCGGGCGCCTGCGCAGCCGCTCCTCGCGGCTGACGGTGATCGCCGGCTACCTGGTCGCCCTGGTCCTCCAGGTCCCGCTCTACCTGTTCGACCCCGCGGCACCCGCACCGCTGGCCGTGGCCGACCGGCCCGACCTGCTGGGGCTCGGCGTCGGGGTGCAGCGGACCGCGGGCCTCGCCGTGGCGGTCGCGACGACCGTCATCCTGGCCCGGCGCCTCCTCCGTGCGGACGCGGCACACCGCAGGGTCCTCGGCCCGCTCTTCGCGTACGGGATCGTCGCCGTCCTCCTCATCCCGACCAGCTCCACCCTGGTCGAGGCGGTTCTCGGCCTGCCGGCGACGGTGCGCGCGGGAGTGCAGGCCGCGCTGCTCGGCGGCATCCCGATCGCCTTCGCCCTCGGGGTGCTGCGCGGCGGCTTCGCGCGGACGGGCGAGCTCGAGGAACTGGGGGCCTGGCTCGGCGTCACGGGCGGGGCCAGGCCCGCCCCCGCCCCGGCACTGCGCCGCGCGCTCGGCGACGAGTCCCTCGACATCGTGTTCTGGCTGCCCGGGAGCCGCACCTGGGCGGATTCCTCGGGAGCGCCGGCCCATCTGCCGGCCCCCGGCGGCGAACGGGCCGGCGTCGACGTCGAGGTCGGCGGTCGCCGGGTGGGGGCGATCGTGTACGACGCGTCCCTCATCGCCGACCCGGACCTGGTGCGTACCGCGGGCCGGGTGGTCGCGCTCGCCGTGGAACGCGAACGGCTCACGGCCGAGCTGCTGGCGAGCCAGGCCGCGCTGCTCACCTCGCGTGCCCGCCTGGTCGCCGCCGCCGACCGCGAGCGGCGGAGGATCGCGCAGGACCTGCACGACGGGCTTCAGGTCCAGCTCGTCCTCCTCGCGCTCGAGGCCCAGCAGGTGGCGAACGGATCCGGGTCGACGATCACGCGCGAGCAGGTGACGGCGCTCCGGAAGGGCATCGACGACGCCGCGGCGGACCTCCGCCGCCTCGTGCACGACGTCATGCCCGCGACGCTGATCGAGCACGGTCTCTCAGCGGCCACGGAGGACCTCGTGGACCGCATGCCGGTCCCCACCCGCCTGCATCTCGGCATCACCGACGGCGCGTTGCCCGAGGCGATCGAGAGCACCGCCTACTTCGTCGTCGCCGAAGGGCTGGCGAACGCCCTCAAGCACTCCAGGGCCGCCGCGTTCACGGTACGCATCGAGCGCAGGGGCGACCGCCTGCTCGTCCAGGTCGACGACGACGGCGTCGGCGGGGCGTCCTTCCACGCCGGGCGCGGGCTGCGAGGACTGGCGGACCGGGTCGAGGTCGTCAACGGGCGCCTGGAGATGCAGAGCCATGCGGGCCGGGGGACACGACTGAGGGCGGAGCTGCCATGCGTGTTGTGATCGGCGAGGACGAAACGCTGCTCCGGCAGGGGCTGACGCTCGTCCTCGAGCAGGAGGGGTTCGACGTCGTCGCCGCGGTCCCGAATGCCGGGCGGCTCCTCGACGCCGTGGCCCGGCACCGTCCGGACCTCGTCGTCACCGACATCCGCATGCCGCCCACCCATACCGACGAGGGCCTCGTCGCCGCCCTCCGCATCCGGGCGGAGCACCCGGACTCGGCGGTCGTGGTGCTCTCCCAGTACGTACAGCGGCGATACGCCGTCGAGCTGCTCACCAACCGCCCCGGGGTCGGCTACCTGCTGAAGCAGCGCATTGCCGACGTCGACGCCTTCTGCGCCGATCTCCGGCGCGTGGCCGGCGGTGGTACCGCCCTCGACCCGGAGGTCGTCGACGTCCTGGTGAGGCGTGCGCGGCTCGCCCAGGACGACCTGGCCCGCCTGACCCCGCGCCAGCAGGAGGTGCTGTCGCTCATGGCCGAGGGGCGCAGCAACGCGTGGATCGCGTCGAGGCTCGTGGTGACGGAGAAGGCCGTGGTGCAGCACTCCTCGCGCATCTACGAGGCGCTCGGCCTGCCGGTCGCGGTGGACGACCACCGCAGGGTGCTCGCCGTGATCCGCTACCTGACCCGGTAGGCACCCGGAGGCACTCCGTCCCGTCGTCGGGCCGGCCGAAGACGGGACGTAGGCCCATCGCCGTGCGTCCGGGGCGCGCACTACCCTGAGGGTCCCCAGCCAGCCCCGGTCAGGAGTCCCCATGCGTCGCCATCCCCCGCTCCGCGCCGCCGCCGCGGCCGTGTTCGTGACCGTCCTGGCCGGGTGCACCCTCCCCGCGGAGGGTGCACCCGTCTCCGACGCCGCGCCGAACCACGACATCCCGGTCGCCATCGGTGCCGCCCCCAACCAGGACGTCGTCGCGTTGCCGGAGGGCGGCATCGACGCCGCGGTGGACGGACTGCCCGGCATCGTGCGGTCCGTGATGGAACGGACCGGCATCCCCGGTGCGGCGGTCGCGGTGGTCCACGACGGCGAGACCGTCTTCGCCGAGGGCTACGGCGTGCGGAAGCTCGGGGAGGAGGGTGCCGTCGACCCGGACACCGTCTTCCAGATCGCCTCGCTGTCCAAACCCGTCGGAGCGACAGTGGTCGCCCGCCAGGTGTCGCAGGGGGTCGTCGAGTGGACCACGCCGGTCGCCGGCCTGCTGCCCGGGTTCGGGCTCGAGGACCCCTGGGTCTCCTCCCACGCGACCGTCGGCGACTTCTATGCGCACCGCACGGGGTTGCCGCCCGCCGCCGGTGACCTGCTGGAGGACATCGGGTACGGCCGCGACTACGTGATCGACCACCTCCGGTACCAGCCGCTGAACCCGTTCCGCGCGAGCTACGGCTACGCGAACTTCGGCACCACCGTCGGCGCGGAGGCCGTGGCCACGGCGGCGGGAACCGCGTGGGAGGCGCTCTCGGAGGAGCAGCTCTACCGGCCCCTCGGGATGGACAGCACGAGTTCGAGGCACGCCGACTTCCTCGGCCGGGAGAACCGGGCGACGCTGCACACCAAGGTGGCGGAGGGGACGTTCGAGCCGCTGTACGAGCGCGACGCCGACGCCCAGTCCCCGGCGGGCGGTGTCTCCTCGACGGTCGGCGACCTGGCCGAGTGGATGAAGCTGGTCCTCGGGTCCGGCACGTACGACGGCCGGGAACTGGTGGCGGAGGAGGACCTGCTGCCGGCGATCAGCCCGCAGAGCGTCTCGTCCCGTCCGACGGCACCCGACCAGCGCGCCGGGCAGTACGGCTTCGGATTCGGTGTCGGGGTGCAGCCGGGCGGCCGCGTGAGCCTGAGCCATTCGGGGGCCTTCTCGCTCGGAGCCGCGACGACCGTCGTGATGGTGCCCTCCGCCGACGTCGGCATCGTGGTGCTGACGAACGCCTCCCCCGTCGGTGCCCCGGAGGCCATGGCCGCGGCCTTCCTCGACGAGGTGCAGTTCGGCCACGGCATCCGTGACTGGGTGGAGACCTACGGGACCGCGACGGCAGGGTACAGCGCGCCGACGGGCGACCTCGCGGGCCGGCCCGCTCCTGCGGACCCCGTCCCGGCGAGACCGTTGTCGGCCTACACCGGGGAGTATGCGAACGAGTACTACGGGACGGCGACCATGACTGAGGAGGACGGGGCCCTCGTCCTGGCCGTCGGGCCCGACGGCGTGTCCACTGCCGTCCTCGAGCACTGGGACGAGGACACCTTCGCCTATGCCCCGCGCGGCGAGAACGCGCCCGACGGCTCGCTCTCGTCCGTCGTCTTCTCCGGACGCGGTGACGCCGCCACGTCGATGACGGTCGACTTCTTCCAGACCGCCTCCAAGGACCTGGGGACCTGGCGACGGGCCGGCTGATCCGCCACCCCGGGGCGGTCCCGGGCCCCTAGTCCTCGCTGCTGAGGAGGCGCCGCCGGGCACTGAGGAGCTCCACCTCGGGCCGTGCCGCGACGTACCGCTCCACCCGGTCCAGCACGTCCAGCACATGCCCGCGGTCCCCTCCGACCACGCCTGCCCCGACGACGGCCCGGCGGTGCAGGTCCTGGTGGCCGACCTCGGCGACGGACAGCTCGAACTTCCGGCGGAGGTCCGACACCAGGGGGCGCACCACCGATCGCTTGCCCTTCAGCGAGTGCACGTCGCCGAGCAGCACGTCGAACTCGATGAACCCGATCCACATGGCCGTCCTCCTTGTCGTCCTGCGTCCGTCCCCGGCGGGTCTAGGCCGAGTCGCGCCAGACGACGGTGGTGTCGAGCACCTGCACCGGGCTCGGCAGCCCCCGGATCTGCGCCAGGACCAGTTCGGCCGCGGTACTGCCCAGCAGGTCGGCGGGCTGCTTGACGGTGGAGAGCTGAGGCCTGGTCCTCAGGGCCCAGCTGCTGTCGTCGAAGCCGACGATCCCGACGTCGTCGGGCACCTTCCGCCCGGACTCCTGCAGGGCGGTCATGGCGCCCGCCGCGACGGCGTCGGACGCGGCGAAGACGCCGTCGATCTCCGGGCAGCGCCGCAGCAGCTCCTGCATGCCCTCGAGCCCGGCAGCGTAGGTGTAGAGGGGGTACTCGACCACCAGCGAGGCGTCGAAGCGGTCGCCCAGGGCGTCCCGGAATCCCGCGAACCGGTCGTGGCCGGAGTCGCGGTCCATGGCACTGGCGATCATGCCGATGCGCCGGCGGCCGGTCCCGATGAGGCGCTCGGTGATGGCGCGGGCCGCCGCGACGTTGTCGATGGCCACATAGGGCAGGTCGGGCGTGCCCGGCGGATGCCCCACGAAGGCCGCGGGCACACCGATGTCGCGCACGGCCGACGCGATGGGGTCGGATGCCCGGGCCGAGACGATCACCGCGCCGTCGACGAGCCCGCCCCGAAGGTAGTCCGCCACCCTGCGGCTGTCCCGGTCCGAGTCGATGATCAGGGAGACCAGCTGGTAGTCGGCCTTCGACAGGACGGCGTTGGCGCCGAGGAGGATCGAGCCGATGTTCGGGTCCTCGAACAGCAGCGAGTGGGGCTCGTGGATGATGAGGGCGATCGCGCGCGACTCCTGCGTGACGAGGTTCCGGGCGGCCGAGTTGCGCACGTACCCGACGCGCGCGATGGCCTCCTCGACGGCCACGCGGGCCTCGTCCGACACGTAGCGCTCCCCGTTGACGACCCGCGACACCGTCCCCCGCGAGAGCCCGGCGGCGGATGCGACGTCGTTGATGGTCGCCCGGCGGGTCCGGGTGCGCGTCGGGGGCATATCTGTACTGTAGCGGAGCCCCTGCGGGCCATCCGTGCCGGGAAGGAGTAGGGTGAGGGAAGTTGTCTAGAAGAAGGCGGCTGCCTTCGGTTCTTCTCTTCGCTGCCCTGCGTCCGCGCCGGTCACCCACCAGAAGAGCGCCATCCCCGAAAGGGGCGTGCACCATGAACAGCCATCTTCTCCAGCCGCCCGCAGGTCGTCCAGCGACCTCAGCCCGAAGTCCGCGCTCCGGCTCCCGCCCGCCGTCCTGACGGTCCCCCTCCCCCTGTCGGCGCTTCCGCGCCCTGACGCAGCGATGCCCACCAGCGCATCCGCTCCGCACCGACCGCTCCGAGCGAGTCACCCCTGGCCGGTTCCACCTCTCCCCGGCCCCGCGTCCCAGACACTGCGAAGGACCACCATGACCCAGCACGTACGCACTTTCATCCAGGAATGCATCACCGTCACCGCCGACGGTTCGCTCGCCTCGATCGACGAGGTCGAGGGCCTGTACCTGCACTGGTCCTCACGACGCACGGCCGACACCTCGGACGCCGCCGCGGACGGGTACGAGGCGGAGGTATCCGGCGAGAGCCCCGTGCTCGCGGCCCTCCGCGGCTACGGTCTGGAGACGGTGCGGCGTGACGGCGTCGAGTACCTCGAGGGCCTCGTCCTGACGGGCCCGGTCATGGCGGACTTCATCCTGTCCTGCGACTTCGCAGGGGCGTGGGGCCGGCCGGACCCCCTGGAGCCCGACCTCATCGAGGACGTCGCCGCCGCCGAAGAATCCACCTCCCCCCAGCAGCGGCTCGTCGTCGCAGCCTATTCGTCGTAGGGCAGGTCCGCCGAGGGACCGGTCCCTCGGCGGAGTCCGTCCGTCGGAGGAACGGGTTCCTCCGACGGACCGTGAAGGAGGTGCCGTGGGCAGGAAACCCGGACTCCCCCGCAGCACTCCCGCCCTGGCCGCACTCTCCGCGGCCGGTATACCCTTCACGGCCCGCCCCTACGGGCACGAGCAGGGCGTCTCGTCCTACGGGCTCGAAGCCGCCGCCGCGCTGGGCGTCCCGCCCGCCCAGGTCTTCAAGACCCTGATGGCCAGTGTGGACGGTGCCCTCGTCGCCGCCGTCGTGCCCGTCACCGGATCGCTGGACCTGAAGGCGCTCGCCGCCGCCCTCGGGAAGCGCAAGGCGGTGATGGCGGACCCTGAAATCGCCCGGCGCCGCACGGGATACGTGCTGGGCGGGATCTCACCGCTGGGCCAGCGCCATCCCTCGCCCGTCGTCGTCGACGAGTCCGCCCTCCGGCTCCCGGCGATGTTCGTGTCGGGCGGCCGGCGCGGACTGGACATCGAGGTGGCCCCCGCCGATCTGATCGCCGCGACCCGTGCGCTCACCGCGCCGATCGCCGGCCCGTAGCCGTGGACAGGGTGGATGATGTGGAACTGACCGCCGGGGCCGTCCCGACCTCCGCCGAACTGCTCGACCTGTACGGGGCCGTCGGCTGGACGGCCTACACCCGTGACCCCGACCGGCTGCGACGCAGCATCGCCGGATCGCACCTCGTCCTCACCGCGCGCAACGGCGACGGCGGACTGCTCGGTCTCGCACGCACCGTCTCCGACGGCGCCTCCATCTGTTACATCCAGGACCTCCTGGTGCACCCCGACGCCCGCTGCCGCGGCATCGGGCGTTCCCTCGTGCGGGACATCCAGCAGCGCTACAGCCACTGCATGTTCGTGGCGCTGACCACCGACGCGGAGGGCACGCAGGATGCGCCGCAGTCGCACCCGTTCTACCGGTCCCTCGGCTTCGAGTCCCACGGCGCCCTGGGCCTCGCCGCCTTCGGCTACCGGCCCTGAGGCTGCCCTTCGCCGACCGGCCCTTCGGCTCTCTGCCCTTCGACTCTCTGCGCCGAGGCGCGTCGCCCGCCCGGATCAGCGCCCGGGGACCCTGGCCCCTTCCCGCTGATCCGGACGGCTCAGCCCGAGACCGTCAGGCCGCCGGCCGGAGGTACTCCCACCGTGATGAGCGACGGCCGTCCGACGTCGGCGCCCTGGTGCACCGTGAGCGTGGCCGGCGGCGCGACCTCACCCCGTGCGCGCAGGTACGCCCCGAGGGACGCCGCCGCGGAACCCGTGGCAGGGTCCTCGCGGACCCCGCCGGGCGGGAACGGGTTCCGTGCCTCGAAGACGTGGTCGCCCAGCCGGTGGACGACGGCGACCGTGGCACCCCAGCCCTCCGCGGCCATGAGGCCCTTCAGGCCCTCGTAGTCGTAGTCGAGGCCCCGGAGGACCGCGCTGTCGCGGACGGGCACGATCGGGTGGATGTTGCCGGCGAAGGCCAGCATGACGGGCAGCGCGGCCGACAGGTCCTCCTCGGCGAGGCGGAGGTGCTGCAGGAGTCGCGCGCGGACCGCGGCGTCGATCGCGTCGACCCACGGCTCCACGGTCACGAGGGACGCGACGAGGCGGCCGGCCTCCGTCCGTGTCCCCAGGTCGAGCGGACCCACCGGCGTGGAGAGGACCAGCGTCCCGGGGCCCTCGCGTTCGGCGAGCGCGACACCGGTGGCGATCGTCGCGTGCCCGCAGAACGGAATCTCGGCCTCGGGCGCGAAGTACCGGATGGCCGCGGTACCCGGGCCCCTGCGCGAGACGAATGCACTCTCCGCGTAGCCGAGGTCGGCCGCGATGGCCTGCATCTGCGCGGCCGTCAGGTCGTCGGCGTCGAGCACCACACCGGCGGGGTTGCCGCCGTCGGCCCGGTCCGTGAACGCGGCGTAGCGGAGGATCTCCATGGCGGAAGGATAGCGCCCCGTCGTGGGTCGGCCGTCAGCCGCCGATCGCCGTCGGGTCCCCCGCCCGGGTGTTGGTCCTGCGGTTGATCAGCCACGTGACGAGCCACAAGACGACGCCGATCACCATGAGACCGCCCGCGATCTGGTACTGGACGACGTCGCGCCCGACCCACGGACCGGCGAGGAACGCGCACAGGAGTGCGGCCACGATGGGCAGCTGGCCGGGAGAGGTGAAGAACACCTTCCGGTTGACGTCCCGCTTGCGCCGCAGCACCACGCACGCGACGTTCACCACGGTGAACACGCACAGGAGCAGGAAGGCCGTGGTGCCCGAGAGGTTGGCGACGATGTTGCTGTCGGGATCGCTGGTCACGTAGAGGATCAGGCCGAGGGCGAGGACCGTGGAGAAGGCGATGCCGGCCCACGGGGTGCAGCGGACCGGGAGGACCTTCGCGAGCGGGCGGGGCAGGACGTCCTGCCGTGCCATGCCGTAGATCAGGCGGCTCGCCATCAGCATGTTGATCAGCGCCGTGTTGGCGACGGCGAAGACGGCGAGGAACGGGAAGATCCTGTCGATCGGGAAGTCGGGCGACCCCTTGTGGACCACCTCGAGCAGCGCCGCACCCTCTGCTTCCCGGATGCCCTCGAGTTCGGTGGGGCTGAGGACCGTGACGACCGAGACGGCGACGAGCATGTAGACGATGACGGCGATACCGAGGCCGGTCAGCATGGTGCGGGGGAAGATCCGCTCGGGGTTCTGCGTCTCCTCGACCATGTTGACGGAGTCCTCGAAGCCGACCATGGCGAAGAACGCGATCGAGGTCGCCGCGGTGACCGCGAGGAAGAGGCCCTTGTCCTGGTAGTCGGTGAACACGAAGATCTGGCCCACGTTGCCGGTGCCCTGGGCCATCGCGAGGAAGCCGACACCGATCACGATGCACAGTGCGGCCACCTCCACGAGGGTCAGGACCACGTTGAACTTGACGCTCTCGCCGACCCCGCGGAGGTTGATCACGGCCAGCAGCAGCATGAAGCCGAGGGCGACGGCGGTGATGACGCCCTGGCCCGGCATGGCCATCCACCCGTTGATCTCCAGCCCGCCGAAGAAGTTCTGCGCCAGCACGTTGGCCGAGGTCGCGGCGCTCGTTATCCCCGAGCAGACGACGGCGAAGGCCACCAGGAAGGTGACGAAGTGGATCCCGAACGCCTTGTGGGTGTAGAGGGCGGCTCCGGCCGCCTGCGGGTACTGCGTCACGAGTTCGAGGTACGAGAACGCGGTCAGGGTCGCGACGACGAAGGCCAGCAGGAACGGGAGCCAGACGAGCCCGCCGACCGTCCCCGCCATGGTCCCGGTGACGGCGTACACACCGGCGCCGAGGATGTCCCCGACGATGAACAGGAGGAGCAGCTTGGGCCCGAGGACCCGTTTGAGCTCCGGCTCCCCGGTCGAGGTCGATGCATCAGACGCATGCTCTGCAGAAGTACTCATGGTCGGCCTCCCTGGGGATTTTCCCCCTTACTGTTGCCCTGTTCAGGCCGCTTAGCAAGGGGTGGACACGAATGCGTCGAGCGCCGATGATTTCCCGGACGGCTCCGCGTCTAACGGGTACAAGGGCCTCCAGGGGCCGCCGGACCACATCGCACCACCGCCCAGGAACAGGAGAACGGCCATGGCCACGAACGTCTTCATCAACCTCCCCGTCAGCGACCTCGCGAGGTCGAAGGAGTTCTACACCAGCTTCGGCTGGACGCTCGACCCGAACTTCTCCAACGACGACGCCGGAGCCGTCGCCATCAGTGACACCATCTTCCTGATGATCCTCACCCACCAGCACTGGGCGCAGTTCACGGACAAGCCCGTGGCCGACGCACACGCCACCTCGGCCGTCATCAACGCGATCGGGGTCGACGCCCCCGAGGAGGTCGACACGCTCGTGGGGCAGGCTGTCGCTGCAGGCGCCACCGAGGGCAAGCCGCAGGAGCTCGGCTTCATGCGGTCCCGGTCGTTCTCCGACCCGGACGGTCACGCCTGGGAAGTGATGTGGATGGACCCCATCGCCCAGACCGGCGACTGGGAGGCCGTCGAGGCCAAGTACGGCAACCAGCAGCCGGCCTGACCGCGCCGCCCGCCGGCACGCTCGGCCGCCTCCGCGACGTCGCCCACCTGTCCGTGGCGCCGTCCACCGACCTCCCCGCGGACCTCGGGGAGGTCGCGGCGCAGGCCCGGGACGTCCCGGTCCGGCGGGAGACAGCACCCGCCGGAGCCCTCCGGCCGCGTTGACACCGATTGTGACCGGAGTTACTCTGGGAGCGTTCACACATTCTCGATGGAGAGTTCTGCCGCCCGCCTCTGGGAACGTTCACAGAGCGGGGCCGCGGTCCTCTCCAGCACCCTTCGGGAGTCGGTACCGCAGCATGAGGAGCAGGCTTGGCACGCACAACCACCGTCGCAGGATTGTCCGGCAACGGTCAGCTCGTCTACGGATGTGACTACAACCCGGAGCAGTGGGATGTGTCCGTCTGGCACGAGGACGTCCGCCTCATGAAGGAGGCCGGCGTCAACCTCGTGGCGGTCAACATCTTCGGCTGGGCCGAGATCGAGCCCGAGGAGGGGGTCTTCCGGTTCGAGGACCTCGACGCCGTCCTGGGCCTCCTCGCCGAGAACGGCATCGGCGTGAACCTCGGCACCGGCACCTCGTCCACCCCCGCGTGGCTCACCACGAAGCACCCCGAGATGCTCCCCCGCACCGCCGACGGTACCGCCCGCTGGCCCGGCGGCCGCCAGGCGTTCTGCCCCAGCTCCCCCACCTACCGCGAGCACGCCCTCGCCCTGGTCGAGCGGGTCTCCGCCCGCTACGGCAGCCACCCGGCCCTCCGCCTGTGGCACGTCTCCAACGAGCTCGGCTGCCACAACTCGCTGTGCTACTGCGACGTCTCCGCCGAAGCGTTCCGCGGCTGGCTCCGCACCCGGTACGAGACCCTCGACGCCCTCAACGCCGCATGGGGCACCACCTTCTGGAGCCAGCGCTACTCCGCCTGGGAGCAGGTGCTGCCCCCGCGGCTCACGCTGTCGGCCCTGAATCCCACGCAGGAGCTCGACTTCAACCGTTTCAGCTCCGACGAGCTGCTCGCCCACTACTCCGCGGAGGAGGCGGTCCTCCGGCGCAACAGCAGTGCGCCGGTGACCACCAACTTCATGGTCGCCGCGCACATCCGCAACCAGGACTACTGGTCCTGGGCGCCGAAGATGGACGTCATCGCGAACGACCACTACCTCGACCACCGCCTCGATGCGCCGCACGCCGAACTCGCCTTCGCCGCCGACACCACCCGCGGACTCGCGCAGGGTCAGCCCTGGCTGCTCATGGAGCATTCCACGGCCGCCGTGAACTGGCAGCCCCGCAACATCGCCAAGGGCCCCGGCGAGATGCTCCGCAACTCCCTGACGCACCTCGCGCGCGGCGCGGACGGCCTGTGCTTCTTCCAGTGGCGCGCCTCGCTGCAGGGCAGCGAGAAATTCCACTCCGCCATGCTCCCGCACGCCGGCACCGACTCGCAGATCTGGCGCGACGTCGTCGGGCTCGGCTCCGCACTCGGGAAGCTCCGTGAGATCGCGGGCACGACGGTGCACGCCGACGTCGCACTCGTCTTCAGCTGGGAGGCCTGGTGGGCGCACGACCAGGCATCGCACCCGTCGGGCGACGTCCGCTACATCGAGCAGGTCCACGCGGCCTACGGGGCACTGTGGGACGCCGGCGTCACGGTCGACATCGTGGCCCCCGGGGCCGACCTCTCCGGCTACCGGCTCGTGGTGGTGCCGAACCTCTACCTCGTCCGCGACGAGCACGCCGCGGCCGTCAGGGACTTCGTCGAGGACGGCGGGTCCGCGTTCGTGACGTTCTTCAGCGGGATCGTCGACGAGAACGAGAGGGTGCGGCCCGGCGGCTACCCCGGAGCCTTCCGGGACCTCCTCGGCATCCGCTCCGAGGAGTTCTTCCCCCTCGACCCCGCACACCCCCTCACCCTCGACAACGGGTCCCTCGCCTCGCTCTGGTCCGAGGCCCTGCGCCTCACCTCGGCCGAGACGGTCCTGAGCTACGCGACCGGCCACCACGTGGGGACACCCGCCGTGACCCGCAACCGCGTCGGTGCGGGCGAGGCCTGGTACGCCGGGACCGTCCTCGACGGCAGTGTCCTCCGGGACCTGCTGCTGCGTGCCGCCGTCACCGCCGGCGTGCAGGTACCCGAGACGCAGTCCGGCCTCGAGGTCGTCACCCGCCGCGGCAACGGCCACGAGTACGTCTTCCTGATCAACCACTCCGCCGAGGACCGCAAGCACCGGGTCAGCGGTCTGGAACTGCTGACGTCCGAGGCCCTGGCCGACGTCGTCGTCGTTCCCGCGGGCGCGGTCCGCGTCGTCCGCACCACCCCAGGAATCCCCGACACCGACGGCTCGGACCAGGGCCGAAAGGATGCAGGCAATGTCAGTCACTAGCACTCCGGCCGAGGTCCCCAAGGCGGCCCCGGTCGTGAGGAGGAACCGATCGTCGGGAGCGCAGCGCCGCGCCGTGACGGTCTTCATCGCCCCGTTCGCGATCCTCTTCCTCGCCTTCTACGCCATCCCGATCGTCTACGCCGTCGTGCAGTCGCTGCTCACCGTGGAGCGCGAGGGCACCTTCGGGAAGCCCCGGCAGGTCTTCGGCGGGTTCGTCCAGTACGAGCAGGTCTTCCAGAACACGGCCTTCTGGGAATCCGTGGGGCGCGTGCTGCTCTTCGGGGCCGTCCAGGTGCCGGTCATGCTCGGCCTCGCCCTCCTGTTCGCGCTGCTGCTCGACTCGCCGCTGCTGAAGGGCAAAAAGTTCTTCCGGCTCGCGTTCTTCGCCCCCTACGCCGTCCCGGGCGTCATCGCCGCCATCATGTGGGGCTTCCTGTACTCGCCGTCGCTCTCGCCGTTCGGCGCGGTGACCTCGAACGTCGACTTCCTGGGCGGCAACCTCGTGCTCTGGGCGATCGCGAACATCGTGACCTGGGTGTACGTCGGCTACAACATGCTGATCATCTACTCGTCGCTGCTCGCGATCCCCACGGAGATCTACGAGGCGGCCCGGCTGGACGGCGCCAGCAACATCCAGATCGCGTGGCGCATCAAGATCCCCCTGGTGATCCCGGCCATCATCCTCACGGCCGTGTTCTCGATCATCGGCACGCTCCAGCTCCTGGCCGAGCCCCAGACCCTCCGCAGCTTCAGTTCGGCGATCAACAGCACGTTCACCCCGAACCTCGCGGTCTACACCACGGCGTCGGTGCCGAACTACAACCTCGCCGCGGCGTTCTCGGTGGTCCTCGCGCTCGCCACGTTCATCCTCTCCTTCGTCTTCCTGAAGTCCACCCAGCGGAAGGTCACCCAGTGACGGCAACCCCAGCCACCGCCTCCAGGCGCCGGCGTGGCGCGCATCCGACGGCGGACAGCGCGGACTTGCGCAACCGTTCCCGCGGCCCCCGCCAGAGCATCATGTCCCGCAGCGCGGCGATGCTCATCATGGGTGTCTTCACCCTGTACTTCCTGACCCCCATCTGGTGGCTGCTCACCACCTCCACGAAGACGGGCGGCGAGATCACGTCCACCGCTCCCCTGTGGTTCACGGCGAACTCCGCGGGCACGTTCCTCACGAACCTGGGGCGGCTGTTCACCTACGGCGACGGGCTGTTCGGCCGGTGGCTGCTGAACTCCGCGCTGTACGCGGGGGTCGGCGCCCTGATCGGCACGATCATCGCGGCGATGTGCGGGTATGCCCTCGCGAAGTACGAGTTCCGGGGCCGTGAGGCGATCTTCAACATCGTGCTCAGCGGCGTGCTGGTGCCGGCCACGGCGCTGGCCCTCCCGCTGTTCCTCATCTTCAGCCGCGTCGAGCTGACCAACACCATGTGGGCGGTGTTCCTGCCGAGCCTCGTCAGCCCGTTCGGTGTCTACCTGGCCCGCATCTACGCGGCGGCCAGCGTGCCCGGCGAACTGCTCGAAGCGGCCCGGCTCGACGGGTCGGGCGAGATCCGCACGTTCTTCACGGTGTCCACGCGCCTCATGGCGCCGGCCCTCGTGACGATCTTCCTCTTCCAGTTCGTCGCGATCTGGAACAACTTCTTCCTGCCCCTGATCATGCTCCGCGACCAGGTGCTCTTCCCCGTGACCCTGGGCCTGTACGCGTGGAACAGCCAGATCAGCCAGATCCCCGAACTGCGCTCCCTCGTGATCGTCGGTGCGCTCGTCTCGATCCTGCCGCTGATCATCGCCTTCCTCGCACTCCAGCGTTTCTGGAGCAGCGGGCTCGGCGCAGGCGGCGTCAAGTAGCGGCCCCCAGTCCCCCGACCAGCACCACGGGTGCACGGGCGTTCTGCCCCTGCACCGCACTGCACAATCGACGATAGGAAAGACAATGCGCGCGCATTACGGAAAAGTCACCGCGGCCTTTGCCATGATCTCTGCGCTGGCTCTCTCCGGCTGTTCAGCCGGCGGAGACAGCACCGAGGCCGGAGCGGAAGCGGCTCCCTGCGAGGCCTCGGAGGGCCCCGTCACCCTGAACTTCACCACCTGGGTCCCCGGCATGGACAAGGTCGTCGAGCTGTGGAACGCCGAGAACCCCGACATCCAGGTCGAGGTGCAGACCGGACCCAACGGCAACTCCGGCACCTACCAGAACTTCTTCAACCAGATCCAGGCCGGCAACGCCCCCGACCTCGGCCAGGTCGAGTACGACGCCCTGCCGAACTTCCGTGTCCAGGACGGCCTGGAGAACATCGCCGGCTGCGAGGGTGTCGCCGACGCCCAGGACCAGTTCGTCGACTGGACCTGGGGACAGGTGACCTTCGGCGAGGAGGGTTCCGTCTACGCGATCCCGCAGGACAGCGGCCCCATGGCCATGTACTACCGCGCCGACCTCTTCGAGCAGGCCGGCATCGAGGTCCCCACCACATGGGAGGAGTACGCGGCGGCAGCTGAGCAGATCAAGGCTCAGGGCTCCTTCATCACCAACTTCCCGAAGTCGGACGTCAACTGGTTCGCCGGCATGGTCTGGCAGAACGGCGGCCAGTGGTTCGCGAACGACGGCGAGAGCTGGGACGTCAACCTGACGAGCCCCGAGTCCGAGGAGGTCGCCACCTACTGGCAGGACCTCCTGTCGAAGGACCTCGTCTCCACCCTGCCGTCCTTCTCCGACGAGTGGAACGCCTCGTTCAACGAGGGCCAGCAGTGGACCTGGGTGTCCGCCGTCTGGGGCGCCACGACCCTGTCCACCGGCGCACCCGACACCGCCGGCAAGTGGGCCGTCGCCCCGATGCCGCAGTGGGAGGACGGCGGGAACGCCGCAGGCAACTGGGGCGGCTCGTCCACCGCGGTGCTGAAGGGCTCCGACCACCCGGCCGAGGCCGCCAAGTTCGCGCTCTGGCTCAACACCGACCCCGAAGCCCTCGCGCTCGCCAACGAGCTCGGTGGCATCTACCCGGCCGCGAAGTCCGCGACCGAGCTCGAAGCCTTCGCCGGCGGTGTCGACTACTACGGCGGACAGAAGATCTACGACGTCTTCGCCGACGCATCAGCGAACGTGAACCCCGACTTCACCTGGGGCCCCACGATGACGCAGACCTACACGGACGTCTCCGACGGGTTCGGTGCTGCGATCGGCGGCTCCGGCACCCTGATGGACGCCCTCGAGAACGGGCAGCAGAAGACCATCGACTCCCTCACGTCGCAGTCGATCCCGGTCTCCGAGTAACCCCGGCGGTTCCGCCACACGTTCCAGGAAGCGCCGCGTCCCGCCAGGGGCGCGGCGCTTCGTGCGTCCCGGCCGCGACCGGAGGAGGCTGCAATAGGCTTGCCGGATGAGTCCTCCTTCCCTGCCCGTGGACCGTGTCCGGGCCGAACTCCGGTCCGCGCGTCGGGAGACCACGCCCGACGCCGACTGGCAGTCCTTCGAGGCACGCCTCGACGCCGAGTTCCCCCGGCTGCAGTCGCTCTTCTCCAGCATCTACGGGCCGGGATCCGAGGACGAGCTGCTGCAGGTGGTCCTCGACGCGGCGGCCTCGTGGCAGGACCGGCCCGCGGACCTGAAGGCCGTCGACGCCGCCCGTGCCGCGTCCCCGGACTGGTTCTCCTCCCACCGGATGCTCGGGGGTGTCTGCTACGTCGACCTCTACGCGGGCAGCCTCTCCGGCCTCCGGGAGCGCATCCCCTACTTCCGGGAGCTCGGCCTGACCTACCTGCACCTGATGCCCTTGTTCGAGGCGCCGGCGGAGAACTCCGACGGCGGCTACGCCGTGTCCAGCTACCGCCGGGTGGACCCGTCGCTCGGGACCATGGACGAGCTCGCCGACCTCGCCCGCGAGCTGCGCGGGAGCGGCATGGCCCTCGTGGTCGACTTCATCTTCAACCACACCTCCGACGAGCACGAATGGGCCCGCAAGGCCAGGGCGGGCGACCCCGACTACGAGGACTTCTACCTGATCTACCCCGACCGCCGGATGCCCGACGCCTACGAGCGGACCGTGCGGGAGATCTTCCCCGACGACCACCCGGGCTCGTTCGTGCAGCTCGACGACGGCCGGTGGGTCTGGGCCACGTTCCACTCCTTCCAGTGGGACCTCGACTACAGCAACCCGGCGGTGTTCCGGGCCATGGCGGGCGAGATGCTGTACCTCGCGAACCAGGGCGTGGACATTCTCCGCATGGACGCCGTCGCGTTCATCTGGAAGCAGCTGGGCACCACCTGCGAGAGCCTGCCGGAGGCCCACCTGCTGCTGCAGGCGTTCAATGCGGTGTGCCGGCTCGCGGCCCCCTCGCTGCTGTTCAAGTCCGAGGCGATCGTGCACCCCGACGAGGTGGTGCAGTACGTCGACCGCGGGGAATGCCAGCTCAGCTACAACCCGCTGCAGATGGCGCTGATCTGGAACTCGCTGGCCACCCGGGAGGTCTCGCTCCTCGCTCAGGCCCTCGAGCGGCGGCACGACCTCCCCGAGGGGACCGCGTGGGTCAACTACGTGCGCAGCCACGACGACATCGGCTGGACGTTCTCCGACGAGGACGCCGCGGAGCTCGGCATCGACGGGCACGACCACCGCCGGTTCCTCAACGCGTTCTTCGTCGACCGGTTCCCCGGCAGCTTCGCGCGCGGGGTCCCCTTCCAGGACAACCCGCGCACGGGCGACTGCCGGATCTCCGGGACGACGGCGTCACTTGCCGGCCTCGAGGCGGACCGCACAGGAACCGGGGCAGGAGCCGGGGCAGGAACCGGCGCCGGGGTGGCGCGGATCCTCCTGGCGCACTCGATCATCCTCAGCACGGGCGGAATCCCGCTGCTCTACCTCGGTGACGAGGTGGGCCAGCTCAACGACTACTCCTACCGCGACGACCCGGCCAAGGCGGACGACAGCCGCTGGGTCGGCCGCCCCGCCTACCCCGCCGAGGCCTACGCGCACCGGCAGGACCCGACGACGGATGCCGGGGCGATCTTCACCGGCCTCCGCCGTCTCGTCGAGGTGCGCCGGCAGACCCCCGAGTTCGCCGGCGGCCGCCTGGTGCCCTTCGACACGAACAACCAGCACGTGCTCGGCTACCAGCGCCCCGGCCCGCCCGCCATGCAGCCTGACGGCCGGCAATCGACCGTCGTCGTGCTCGCGAACTTCGCCGACACCCCGCAGGACGTCACCGCCGTCACCCTGTCCGGGCTGCCCGACACGGCCCTCGACCTCATCGGCGGCGAGCGCGCCGACCTGCGCGCGGGCGTGACGATCGAACCGCACGGCGTGCGCTGGTACCGGCTGTAGCCGCCTGACCGGCGCCGGGTGTGCCGGTTCAGGCGCTGGTCAGGCCTCCTGGCGGGAGAACTCCCCCGCCGCGCGGACCTGCTCCGGTGTGGGCCGCACGCCGGTGTAGAGGACGAACTGCTCCTCGGCCTGGAGCGCGACCACCTCGGCGCCCGTGATGACCGGCGTGCCGGCCTGCCGGGCAGCGAGGATCAGCGGCGTCTCCGAGGGCGAGGCGACGACGTCGAACACGACGCGCGCCGCGTCGATCGCGGCCTGCGGGAAGGCGACGGCAGCGGCGTCGGCACCGACCATGCCGAGGGGCGTGACGTTGAGGATCAGGTCCGCGGTCGACTCCCCCACCTCCTGCTGCCAGGCGAAGCCGTACAGGTCCGCGAGCGCGCGTCCCGTGCGTTCGTTGCGGGCGACCACGGTCACCCGGGTGAAGCCGGAATCGCGCAGGGCCGCCACCACGGCCTTCGCCATGCCCCCGGATCCCTGCACGAGCACCGAGTGCGTCGGAGGTACCGCGTGCTCGCGGAGCAGCCGCTCCACGGCGAGGTAGTCGGTGTTGTAGGCGGTGAGGACGCCGTCGTCGTTCACGATGGTGTTGACGGAGTCGATGGCCTTCGCGGACGGGTCGAGGTGGTCCACGAGGGCGATCACATCCTCCTTGAACGGCATCGAGACGGCGCAGCCACGGATGCCGAGCCCGCGCAGACCCGCGATGGCCGAGGGCAGGTCCTTCGTGGTGAAGGCCTTGTAGACGTAGTTGAGTCCCAGCTCGTCGTACAGGTAGTTGTGGAAGCGCGTGCCGATGTTGCTGGGCCGCGCGGCCAGGGAGATGCAGAGGGTCATGTCTTTGTTCAGGATGGGCACCCACCCATCATCCCAGCAGCACGTCCGATCGCACCGCCGCCCGTGCCATGTCCGAGTGGCAGGTACTAATATTGGGACGAGTCTCTTCCCGCGACGGCGCGTTGCCGAGGCACCACCATCCCCCGCATCGCTCCAGGAGCCAGCCCTTGAAGATCGACTTCGCGCAATCGGCCCAGTCCACCCTCGGCGTCGAGTGGGAGCTCGCGCTCGTGGACCGCTACAACGGCGAACTCGTGTCCGTGGCCGACCAGGTCCTGCGCGGTGTCAGCGCGAACCACCCCGAGCTGCAGGACGACGACGAGCACCCGCACATCAAGCAGGAACTCCTGCTCAACACCGTGGAGCTCGTCACGGGTGTCTGCACCACCGTCGACGAGGCGAAGGCCGATCTCTCCCGCTCCCTCGCCGCCGTCCGTGAGGTCACCGATCCCATGGGCGTGGAGCTCTTCTGCGCCGGGTCGCATCCCTTCAGCGCGCCCCGCGCCCAGCAGGTGACGGACCGCGAGCGCTACGCGAAGCTGATCGACCGCACGCAGTGGTGGGGCCGGCAGATGGTCATCTACGGCGTGCACGTCCACGTGGGGCTCGACCACCGGGACAAGGCGCTGCCCGTGGTGGACGGCCTCACCAACTACTTCCCGCACTTCCAGGCCCTCTCCGCCTCCTCACCGTTCTGGGGTGGCGAGGACACGGGGTACGCCTCGCAGCGGGCCCTCATGTTCCAGCAGCTGCCCACGGCCGGGCTCCCGTTCCACTTCGACGACTGGGCCGCGTACGAGTCCTACGTCCAGGACATGTCCACCACCGGGGTGATCGACTCCGTGAGCGAGATCCGCTGGGACATCCGCCCGGTCGGCAACCTCGGCACGGTGGAGATGCGGGTGTGCGACGGGCTCTCGACCCTGCAGGACGTCGGTGCCGTCGCGGCCCTGACGCAGTGCCTCGTCCACGAGTTCTCGGAGACGCTCGACGCCGGCGGCAGCATCCCCCTCATGCCGCCCTGGCACATCCAGGAGAACAAGTGGAGGGCCGCCCGGTACGGCCTCGACGCCATCATCATCCTCGACGCCGAGGGCAACGAGCAGCTCGTCACCGAGCACCTCGTCGAGGTCCTCGACCGGCTCGAGCCGGTCGCCGCGAAACTCGGCTGCAGCGACGAGCTCGCCGACGTGGAGGACATCCTGCGGCGCGGCGCCGGGTACCAGCGCCAGCGGCGGATCGCGGAGGAGAACGACGGCGACCTCCGCGCCGTCGTGCTCGACATGGTGCAGCAGCTGCGCGGATAGGCAGGAGGCCCCAACCCCGTGGGGCCCGATGCGGGCACACCGTCCTCAGGTCAGTGCGAGCCGCCCGTGAAGCGGTCGTCCTTCGTCGGGTTGTCCGCGGAACCCTCGAGGCCGAGGTTCCCGGCGAGGGTCTCCGGCGACGGATCGGCGTCGGGCACGACCTGGTCGGCGATGAGGTCGACCTCGTCCGCGGCGGTCAGCGGTGCGTCCTGGATCCGGCCCACGTCGGTCGGGTCGATCCCCTCGGTCTCGCCGAGGTCCTTCAGATGATGTTCTTCGGTCGGCTGGTCCATGCACCCGAGCGTAGGCCCGCGGCCGTGGGAGCCGCAGCCACCCGGGACCGGGAGGACTGCCTTGCACCCGGTTCCGCGGCGGTGTACCCGGGCGTCGGCCGATGGCCCGGGCCCGGCGTCGTCCGGCGGACGTCGTCCGGCCGGCGGGCTCCTGCCGGCACCTCCCGGGCTCAGTCCCCCGTGAGGACCAGGGCGTAGCCGAACTGCTGCAGGGTGATCCCCCGGACCGCGGCCCCGCCGAGGGCGTCCCGGCCCTGCACCCCGACGTGCACGGTCTCGCTCCCGTGATTGATGACGGTGAGCAGCCGACCCCGGCGGATCGCCTCGACCAGGGGCGGGAGCCCCGGCAGTACGGGTTCCACCTGCGCCGCGCCGAACAGATGCCGGAGCACCTGCCCGGCGCCGTCGTCGTCGGGCACCGTGGCCAGGTAGTACGCCGTGCCCGCGCCGGAGGAGTGCGCCGTCAGCGCGGGCCGGCCGGCCTGCCTGCCGCCGTCGAATGCGGCCAGCACCTCGGCGTCGACGGCGTGCACCTCCTCGGCCAGGAGGGACCCCGGGAAGGCGAATCCCCCGCCGGCCACCCGGGCCTCCTGCTGTCCCGGGCCCGATGACCCCGGGGCCACCAGCGCGCCGAAGTCCTCGACCACGATGCCCAGGAGGTCGCGCAGCTGGGTCCCGAACCCGCCGGCCCGGAAGCGGTCGCTCTCGTCGACGACGTCGCTGAACGCCGTGACGAGCAGGTGCCCTCCCGCCCCGACGAACGCGGTCAGGTTCGCCGCGGCCTGCTGCGTCAGCAGGTAGAGGTGGGGTGCGACGACGGCGCGGTAGCGGGAGAGGTCGGCGGTGGGCGGCACCAGGTCGACCTGCACGTGGAGACGGTGTGCGGCGTCGTACCAGCACCGCACGAGCGACAGGTAGTCGAGGGAGGTGGGATGGTCGGGATTCTCGATCGCCCACCAGTTCTCCCAGTCCAGCAGGATCGCGACGCGGGCCGTGCCGTCGTCGGGCGGCAGACCGGGGAGATGCCCGAGCTCCCGGCCGAGCGCCATCACCTCGCGCCAGGTGCGGGTCTGCGTGCCGGCGTGCGGCAGCATCCCCGAGTGGAACTTCTCCGAGCCTGCCCGCGACTGACGCCACTGGAAGAACAGGATGGCGTCGGCCCCCCGCGCGACGGCCTGCATGCTCTGCGCGGCGAGCTGGCCGGGCGCCTTGGGCGCGTTGGACGGGCGCCAGTTGACCGCGTTGGAGGCCTGCTCCATCAGCAGCCAGGGCGTTCCGGGCTTGAGCGACCGCATGAGGTCGCCGTGGAAGGCCCCGTCCCTGAAACCCTCGGGATCGTCGGGGTCGGGGTAGAGATCGTCGCTGATGACGTCGAGCTCCGCCGCCCACTGCGCGTAGTTCACGGGCTTGAACGCGCCCATGAAGTTGGTGGTGATCGGCTGTTCGGCCCCCGCGGCGCGGATGATGTCCCGTTCCATCCGGTAGCACTCGAGCAGCATGTCCGAAGTGAACCGGCGGTAGTCGAGCAGCTGCCCCGGGTTGTGGCTGTAGGGCGCGTGCCGTGGCGGGAAGACCTCCGCGAAGGACCCGTAGCGCTGGGACCAGAACATGGTGCCCCACGCGTCGTTGAGGGCGTCGACCGTGCCGTACCTCGCCAGCAGCCACCGTCGGAACGCATCACGCGCGGCGTCCGAGTAGTCGATGGCCAGGTGGCAGCCGTACTCGTTGTTGACGTGCCAGAGGACGACGGCGGGGTGCCGGGCGTAGCGCTCGGCGATCTGCGTGACGAGGGCCGCGGCCAGCGTCCGGTAGGCGGGTGAAGACGGGGCGTAGTGCTGGCGGCTGCCGTGCCAGTAGGGCGTGCCGCGCTCGTCGGCCGCCAGCATCTCCGGGTAGGCGACCGTCGCCCAGGGCGGGGGCGACGCCGTCGCGGTGGCGAGGTCCACGGCGATCCCGCCGTCGTGCAGGAGGCCGATGACGCGGTCCAGCCAGCCGAAATCGAACTCGTGCTCGGACGGCTGGATGCGCGCCCAGGAGAAGATGCCCAGGCTGACCATGGTGACGCCGGCCTCGCGCATGCGGGCCACGTCCTCCGGCCAGACCTCCTCGGGCCACTGCTCGGGGTTGTAGTCGGCGCCGTAGTGCAAGGGGTCTCCAGGGGTCGGGGCGGTCAGGGGCGGGAGCGGCGCTCGCGCACGGACGTCGCGAGGGCGGCGAACACGAGGCAGCCCACCCCGGGGACGATGAGCGGCGGCAGCTGCCAGCCGACCATCGCGGTGAGGACGACGGCGGCGGCGAGCCAGGCGACGCCCGCGGGGTCCTCCCGCACGTCCGTGAGCCACAGGTGTCCCGCGGCCCGCCAGGAGCGGGCGGCCTGCCAGCGGGCCGTGATCCCCGCGAGGCCCGCGAGCAATCCCAGCAGCAGGACGATCCCGGCGGCCAGGACGAGCTGCCAGCCCGGCAGGGTCCGCGAGCCGGCGACCACGAGATCCAGCACGAGGAGCGCGGCTGCGACGAGCAGCCCGACCCCGACGAGCCAGCCCGTCCGGAGCGCTGCCGTGAAGTCGGCGGCGAACTGCCGGACGGTCGAGTCCTCGGCCCGCAGGAAGCGGTGCAGGTGCGCGGAGCCGGCCGCGAAGGACGCGGGAACCGTGACGATCGCCAGGCCCGCGATGCAGCAGAGCACGCCGACCCAGAGGACCTCACCGAACAGGGCGAACTTCGCCGTCGCGCCCGGCCAGCGCAGGGCGCTGCCGTCGCGGAGGGCGGCCTGCCGTCCGCGGCCGGCCGCGTCGCGCCGGCGGGGACTCATCCCTTGATACCCTGCGTCGCGACGCCGTCGACCAGGAAGCGCTGGAAGATGATGAAGAACAGCATCACCGGCAGCAGGGCGAGCACGGAGATCGCGATGGTCGCCCCGTAGTCCGAGGTGCTCGTCTGGTCGTTGAAGATGCGCAGGGCGAGCGGCAGCGGGTACTTGTCCGGCGAGTTCAGGTAGAGGAGCGGGCCGAGGAAGTCGTTCCAGCTCCAGATGAACGCGAAGATCGACGACGTGATGAGGGCGGGCTTGATCAGCGGCAGCGTGATCGAGAAGAAGATCCGGCCGTGGCCGCAGCCGTCGATGCGCGCCGCCTCGTCCAGTTCCCGTGGCAGGTTGCGGATGAACTGGACCATGAGGAAGACGAAGAACGCCTCGGTGGCGAGGAACTTGCCCGCCAGGAGCGGCCAGAAGGTGTCGATCAGGCCGAGGTTCCTGAAGATGATGTACTGCGGGATGATCAGCACGTGGAAGGGCAGGAGCAGCGTCCCGATCATGGCCGCGAAGAGGATCCTGCTGCCCCGGAAGTTGATCCTCGAGAACGCGTAGGCGGCCATGGACGAGGAGATGACCGTGCCGATCACCGCGCCGATGCCGAGCAGCAGCGAGTTGAGGAAGAACTTCCAGGTCGGGATGCCGGCGATACCCTGCATCACCTTCACGAAGTTGTCGAAGGTGGGATTCTCGGGGAAGAAGCCCTGGTTGCTGCCGAACTCCGAGTTCGGCTTCAGCGACGCCGAGAACATCCACAGGAGCGGGTAGAGCACGATCGCCGTCAGGGCGACGATGCCCACGACCCAGAGCGCGGTGGGGATGTGCCGGCGCAGGGGGCGCCGCCGCGGCCGGGGCTGCGGGTCACCGGCGGTGTTCCGCGGGACGGGTACGGCAGGGTTCGATTCGATGGTGGTCACTTGGAGTCTCCTGCGTAGTGGACCCAGCTCCTGGAAGTACGGAAGAGGATGAAGGCGAGGACGCCCACGGCGAGCAGCAGCACCCAGGCCATCGCCGAGGCGTAGCCCATCTGGTTGTTCGCGAACGCCCTCGTGTAGAGGTACACGGTGTAGAAGTTGGTGGCGCCGCCGGGCCCGCCCGTCCCCGAGCCGATGATGTACGCCGAGGCGAAGACCTGGAACGCGTTGATCATCTCGAGCAGCAGGTTGAAGAAGATGACGGGTGAGAGCATCGGCACCGTGACGCTGAGGAACTTGCGCCATGCCTTCGCGCCGTCGACGGACGCGGCCTCGTACAGCTCGGCGGGGACGCCCTTGAGGCCGGCGAGGAAGATCACCATGGGAGCGCCGAACTGCCACACGGCCAGCAGGATCATCATGGGCATGATCAGCGAGGGGTTGCCGATCCAGCCGCCGAGGTTGATGCCGAAAAGGTTCAGGGTGCCGTCCACGGGACCGTCGGTGGAGAACATGGCCCGCCAGACGATCGCGATGCTGACGCTGGCTCCGATGAGGCTCGGTGCGTAGAAGGCCGAGCGGAAGAAGCCCGTGCCCTTCGCCTTGTAGTTCAGGAGCATGGCCACCGCGAGTGCCGCGGCCAGTTTGATGGGCGTCCCCACGAGGACGTAGATCAGGGTGATCCGCACGGATCCCCAGAACTTCTCGTCCTCGGCCATGCGGCCGAGGTTCTCCAGCCCCGTCCATTCAGGAGCGGTGAACAGGTTGTAGTCCGTGAACGCCAGGTAGAGCGACGCCAGCATGGGTCCCAGCGTGAGGCCGACGAAGCCCAGCAGCCAGGGCGAGAGGAAGATGTACCCCGCGAGGGAGTCCCGGTGACGGGAACGCCGGGGCCGTGACGCGCCCGCCCGGCGGCTGTCCGCCGGGCGGGCGCCGGAATCGGCGCTGCGATCTGTTGCCGGCGCGTGCGCCGAGTCCGTGGTCACGGTCAAACTCCTTTGTCTGCTCAGCTGCCGAGGGTGACGGCGGCCTCGTCGAAGAACTGCTGGGCCGCCTCCTCGGGGGTCACTGTACCGAGACCGATGGACTTGCCGAGGTCCCAAAAGGTCTGCTCGATCGCGCCGAAGCCCGCCACCGGCGCTGCCGGGGCCTCGCCCAGGCGGTCGGAGATGGAGTCGAGGTAGTCCTGGACGGCCTTGTCGGGTCCCTCGAGGTTCGCGCCTTCGAGCTGCGTCCCGGATGCAGGGATGCCGAGGGTCGCACCGAAGATGCCCCCGACCTCGGGGCTGTTGATCAGGAAGTCGACGAAGGCCGCCGCTGCCTCGGGGTGCTCGGTCGAGGAGGAAGCGGCCTGCATGAGGCCGACCTTGCGGTACAGGTCCTTCTCGTCGGGGTTGCTCGTCGGAGGAGCGACGATGGTGATCTCCTCGGCGCCGGAGTCCCCCAGGTAGCCGCCGAGGAAGTTGCTCCAGCTCATCTCGCTGGTGGTCAGGTTGCCGCCGAAGCCGGAGACGGGATTGATCTCCTCGAGCTTGCTCTGCGGCACGGTGACCTCGTCGCGGTTCGCCTGGCCTTCCTGCCAGTGCTCCGCGAGCTCCTCCTGCGTGAAGTTCAGTTCGCCCTCGTCGGTGAACAGCTGGCGGCCGTCCTGGCGCAGCTTGAGCTCCAGGTCCTGGATCCGCTGCGTCGTGTCCGTACCTCCGTAGACCGTGCCGCCGGATGCATCGGTGACGGACGCCATGTAGGTGTCGTACTCCTCCCAGCTCGTCCCGCCCGCGTAGGGCTCGACGCCGGCCTCGGCCAGCAGGCCCGGGTTCTGGAAGACGGACCACGCGCTGTAGCCGGTGGGGATGGCGAAGGTGCCGTCCTCGAGCTTGCCGGTGGAGAGCAGGCTCTCGTCGATGGCGTCGGTGGTGATGCCGTTGCCGAAGTACTCCTCGAGGTTCAGGAGCAGGCCGTTGTCGCCGTACTGGCGGAGGTAGGTGTAGTCGAACTGCATGACGTCGGGGAGCCCGCCACCGGCAGCCTCGGTCTGCCGCTTCTCCCAGTAGGAGGGGTAGTCCGTGAACGTGTCGTTGATCGTGATGTTCGGATACTTCTCCTCGAACGCCGCGATGGCCTCGTCGTAGCGGGCGGCGCGGTCGTCGTTGCCCCAGAACGTGTAGTTGAGCGTGATCTGTTCTTCGGTGTCGACGGCTGCGGGTTCGCCCCCGCCTCCGCCGCAGCCGGTCAGGGCCAGCCCTGCAGCGGCAAGGGCTGCAACGCCCGTCAGGGTGCGCCGTGAGAGTATGCGGAACATCTTTGTCCTCCTGGAAACATCTTCGTCAGCCATCGTGGAACGCCTCTGGGAAAGCGTTATCCGACAGCGTAGGTTGAATCGTATCAATGGTCAACAGCGTGCCTGCTCCGGCTTCTCCGCGCTTCATCCTCCCCTGTTCCGCCTGAAAGGATTTCATCCATGCCCCACTTCGACCTCCCCCTGCCCGACCTGCGCGACTACCTCCCGGAACGCGACGAACCCGCCGACTACGACGCCTTCTGGGACCGCACCCTGGCGGAACAGCGGAAGCACGCCGCTGCTCCCCTGTTCCGGGAGGTCGATGCGGGCTACTCCCAGCTGATCACCGAGGACGTCACCTTCTCCGGGTACGACGGACAGCCGATCAGGGGCTGGCTGCTCAGGCCGAGGCATCTCACCGGCCCCCTGCCCACCGTCGTCACCTTCATCGGCTACGGCGGCGGGCGCGGCCTGCCCGGCGAGTGGACGGCCCTGCCGAGTGCCGGCTTCGCCTCCTTCGTCATGGACCTCCGCGGGCAGGGCTCGGGCCACCGCCCGGGCGATACCGGCGACGGCACCCTCGCCGGACCGCACCACGGCGGCTTCCTGACGCTCGGCATCGGGAACCCGGAGACCTACTACTACCGCCGGCTCTTCGTCGACGCCGTGCATGCCGTCGAGGCCGCCCAGGCGCATCCCGCCGTCGACGCCTCGCGGGTGGTCGTCTCGGGCGGCAGCCAGGGCGGAGGCATCACCCTCGCCGCGGCGGCCCTCAGCGGGCGGGTCAACGACACACCGCCGGTCGGCGCCATCGTCGACGTGCCGTTCCTAGCGCACATCCGCCACGCGACCGAGATCGTCGACACCGCGCCCTACTCCGAGATCGTCAGGTATCTCGGCACGCGGCGGAACGACGTCGACACCGTCTTCAGGACGCTCAGCTACTTCGACGGCGTCAACTTCGCGGCGCGCAGCACCATGCCGGCGATGTTCTCGGTGGGAC
This sequence comes from Arthrobacter sorbitolis, assembly GCF_054510995.1. NCBI lineage: Bacteria > Bacillati > Actinomycetota > Actinomycetes > Micrococcales > Micrococcaceae > Arthrobacter > Arthrobacter sorbitolis. Next base: position 692,333 of record NZ_JBTNDM010000002.1, on the reverse strand, counting down.
TGCTCGACGACGTCTGCCCGCCGTCGTGCGTGTTCGCGGCACACAACCACTACGCGGGCCCGAAACGCATGAAGGTGTACCCCTACAACGGTCACGAGCAGGGCGGGGCGTTCCAGGACGTCGAGCACCTGGCCTTCATCCGGGAGCTCGTCGGGACGTGAGTCCGACGGCGGGGCGACGGATCCGTGAGACCCGGCGCCCCGTCCTCGCCGTGGGCGACCCCGGACCGGAACTCACTGCGACCGGAGAGCCCGGTCCTGGAACCAGCCGATCAGCTCCCGCAGCGCGGCCAGGGAGCGCTGAGGGTCACCGTCGCGCCGGCCCTCGTGCCCGTCGTGCCCGCTCTCGATGTCCGCGAAGGTGGTGCGGTATCCCGGGATGTCCTCGGTGCGCGTGCCGGCTGCGGGCTCGAAGGCCATCGTCCACTCGGGGAACTGCCGGGCATCGATGGTCTCCTGGAGGAGGATCCGGACGTCCAGGTGGCGGGGATCGGCGGCGATGACGGACATCCGCTCACGCAGCACGTCGGCCGGGCCCTCGAGGACCTGGAGAAAGCGCCCGCTGCGGTGCAGCAGCATCCCCGTGAGTCGGGTGCGGGCGTTGTTGGCCCTGCTGGTGGCCAGCAGGGCGGCCAGCTCCTCGTCCGGGAACGGGTGGGCTGCGCTGCTCGAGTAGACGATCGACAGCAGGTCGTTGGGGAGGTTGCTCACGTCCTCCAATCTAGCGAACACGCAGGACGTGGGCCGACCGGGCCCCTCCCGGCAGGGTCCGGCAGGGTCACGTGCCCGTCCGCACGCGGCCCTGCCGGACGATTCGCGGGCTTCCCGCGACGCCGGCTACCGCAGCATCGAGAGGATTCCCGTCGCCTGGTGGGCCAGCGCGGTCCGGGCACCTTCGGTCAGCGAGCCGGGCTTCTGCCCGAGCCGTTCGAGGAACTTGCCCAGGGCCCTGGCCGCGTTGCCGGCCTGGTCCCGTTCGACGGCACGCTGTGCCTGGTCGAGGGAGGCCCGCAGCTGCTGGACCGCCGGCCCGGACACCTCACCGGAGACGGCCAGGTCCTCGAACTGCCGCTGGAGGGCCGGCAGCGCGCCCGGGAGGAACGCATCGGGTACCGGCACGTCCGTGAAGTCGGTGTCGGAGGCCAGGTAGAAGCCCGTGTAGGCCGGCTGGTTGTAGGCCGTGTTCTGGCGGGCGGTCTCCGCGCGGTACTGCGGATCGTGCATCAGCGTGTAGAGCTTCCGGTCGGTCACCTCGGTGCTCGTGAAGATCCGGATGGCCGAGCTGTCCGCGGTGCGGACCAGCAGTTCCTCCCGCCAGTCGCCGAGGACGTCGGCGACGAGCGACGGGTTGCCCTTGGTGCCGTTGTTCGTCCGGGTACCGGTCGCCGTCAGCAGTCGTCCGCGCTTCGCGTCGTCGATGCTCGGGGTCTGGTTGCCGGAGCCGTTCACCAGCTGGGTGGTGCCGTCCGCCGCCCACCGGATGCTCATGTTGGTGCCGTACCCGCTGCCCGGCAGCAGGGTGCCGGACGCCGAGCGCAGGCCCACGGCCCAGTTCTCGATACCCCGGACGCCCGGATCGACGTCGCCGATCATGCCGCGGCCCGTGTCCTTGCCCGTGTAGCCGCCGAAGAGCACCTCGCCGTCGGCGGCGTCCCTCATGGCCCACCCGTACGGAGCCCCCGTGGCGCCCTCGTGGACGGAGAAGATCTCCTGGCCGGGGCGGTCCGGGTCGATGTCCGTCACGTGGATGGCGTCGCCGTGGCCGAGCTTCGCCTGGGTCCCCGGCGCCGAGCTACCGGCGGGGAGCGTGTCGAAGGAGCTGTAGAGGAGGGAGCCGTCGTCGTCGATCGTGGCGCTGCCGTAGACGATCTCCTGGCGGCCGTCGCCGTCCACGTCCGCGGCACTCAGCGAGTGGAAGCCCTGCCCGGACAGCGTGCCGAACTCGTCGCTGCTGCCCGTGCCGCCGTGCGGGCCGTCGTCGAACGGGTTCGACATCGGCACATGGCCCGAGTCGACCGCCCAGTCCTGCGTCAGCCGTTCACCGTCCCAGCTGTAGGCGACGATTTTGGCGCGCGTGTAGTACCCGCGGGCGAACACCGCCGAGGGGTTCTCGCCGTCGAGGTAGGCGACGCCGGCCAGGAACCTGTCCACCCTGTTGCCCGGCTCGATGCGCGCCATCGCGTAGTCGCCCCAGAGCAGCCCGTCGTCACCGCGTCCCGGCTCGTACGGGACCGTCTCGAGCTCGGCTCCCGTGGCTCCCTCGAACACCGTCAGGTACTCGGGGCCGTCCAGGATGAAGCCCTCGAAGGCGCGGAGGTTGTTCCGTGCACTGCGTGACGGCGCGTAGACGTCCACGAAGTGGTCGGTCAGTGCGCGCGCGTCGGCGTCGGAGAGCGGGTACTCGTAGCGCTCCTCGATGCCGAAGGCCTCCTCGAGGGTCGCCGGCCAGTTGCCGGCCGCGACCTCGGGGTGGTCCTGCCAGCCCTTGAACATCCCGACGACGTGCTCGTAGTAGCCGGCCGCGCTGAGCCGGTAGTCGTCACCGTTGGTGACACCGGCGGCGACGTCGGCCGCCGGCAGTGTCACGTAGCTCTCGTCGACGACCTCGCCGCCCGGGCCGTAGGTGGTGGTCTTCGTGCCCGGCGCGGTCTTGAGCATCATCTCCGACCGGCCGTCACCGTCGAAGTCCGACACCATGAACTGGGTGTAGTGGGCGCCGGAGCGGATGTTGACGCCGAGGTCCACCCTGCTCAACAGCCGGCCGCCGGCCGTGTAGGTGTCGATGTAGGTGGCGCCCGTGTACCCGACCTGCGAGACGTCCTTCGAGTTCGACGGTTCCCACTTCACGAAGTACTCGTACGATCCGTCGCCGTCCACGTCGCCGACGCTCAGGTCGCTCGCCGCGTACGTGTAGGCCTCGCCCGCCGGGGTCAGGCCGTCGGCGGGCTTCGTGAGCGGCAGGTCCGTGGACGCCTGCGCCCAGGGTGCGACCTCGCCGCTCAGCTCCACCTCCACCCCGTCGACGACGGCGCCCACGCTGTACCGCGCGCCCGCAGCGGCGGCACCCGTGACGGCCGTATCGAGGAAGTTGGTGCTGTCGGTGACGGTGGCGATGGCCTCGCCGTCGCGGTAGACGGTGAAGTCCGTCCCCGTGAGCCCGTCGGCCGTTGCTCCCGTCACCTCGGTGGCCTTCAGCCGCCAGCTGAGGAAGACGCCCTGCGGGGTCACCGCGCCCACGAGTCCGCGGTCGAGGTACTCGAGCTGCACTCCCCCGATGGGCGCCCCGTTCCCCTGACCCTGGCCCTGACCCTGGCCCTGCCCCTGCCCCTGCCCCTGCCCCTGATTCTGATGCTGACCCGCGACGGCAGGGACCGAAAGGCCGCCGAACGTGAGGAGCGTACCGGTGGCGAGCGCCACACATGCCGAGACCGCTGTTCTCTGGACCGAACTCATCATTGAATCCCTTGTTTGGAAAACGCTTTCCTTAACAACCTAGGATTTCGCGCGCCCTGCGTCAAGGGGGAACGAGGAAGGGAGCAGCCGGAGCTGCTCCCTTCGTGTGTCCGTGTCCGTCGCCCGGACCTATGCCCGGTGATGTCCCGGGGCGTGCTGCCCTATGAGCTCCCGCACCGGCTCGAACAGCGGGTGGCCGGGCTCGAGGCCCGTGATCGACGTCGTGGCCTCCCCCGGCTCCTGGGCGGCCAGGAGCTCGGCCAGTGCTGCGACCTCGGGATCGTCGGGCGCCGAGAAGGCCAGGGCTGCACGCATCGCCTCGAGCAGGGCGGCGGGATGGACTCCCGCTTCGGCCAGTTCCGCGGCCGGACCGACGAACCGCTCGTGGCGGCTCAGCTTGCGGAGCGGCGCCCTGCCCACGCGAACCACCGTGTCCGGCAGGTGCCGGCTGGTGAAGCGCCGCAGGATCTTCTGCACGTAGGCCTCCTGCTCCGCGTCCTCGAACCCGTGCTTGGCGACCAGCAGTTGCTTCGTCTCCTCGAGCACGGCACGGACCCTGGCGGCGATGCCGTCGTCGGCCATGGCGTCGGCGATCTTCCCGACACCGGCGGCATACCCGAAGTAGGCCGCCGAGGCGTGGCCGGTGTTCACCGTGAAGAGCTTCCGCTCGATGTAGGGCGCGAGGTCGTCCACGTAGGTCGCCCCCGGGATCTTGGGCGCATCGCCCTTGAAGGGGGTACGGTCGATGACCCATTCGAAGAAGGTCTCCACGGTGACATCAAGTCCCTGGCCGGCGGCCTGGTCGGGGACGATGCGGTCGACGGCCGTATTGGCGAAGACCGCCCTGGACGCGAGGTCCAGGGCCGACCCCTCGTACTTCTGCTCGACCTCCCGGCGCAGGATGTCGGTCGCGTTGATCGCGTTCTCGCACGCCATGACCTGCAGCGGGTGCAGGTCGGCGTCACGCCGGGCGATGGCCCGGGCGATCACGGGTGCGAGGAACTTGAGGACGTTCGGTCCGACGGCGGTGGTGACGATGTCCGCCGTGGCGATCTCCGCGACGACCTCGTCCTCCTGCGACCTCGAGTTGAGGGCGCGGTAGTTGTCGACCGTCTTCACGGCCGGCTCCTCGCCGACCTCGTGGACGTCGTAGCTGGGCGTCGAGACCAGCTGGTCGATCAGGGCGTCCGCGACGTCGGCGAAGACCACCTCGTACCCGGCCTCGTGGAGCAGGAGCCCCACGAAGCCGCGTCCGATGTTGCCGGCACCGAAATGTACTGCCTTCACTAGGCGTTGACCTTCCCGAAGAGGGCGAGGACCTCGTCCACGGTGGTCGCCTCGTCGAGCCTGGCGACCTGCTCCTTGTCCGAGAACACGCGGGCGATCGCGGAGAGGATGGACAGGTGCTCGTTGTTGACGCCTGCGACGCCGACCACGAACTTCACCTGCTTGCCGTTCCAGTCGATGCCCTCGGGGTACCGGATGATCGACACGGCGGAGCGCCGGATCAGGTCCTTGGCCGCGTTGGTGCCGTGCGGGATGGCGAGGAAGTTGCCCATGTAGGTGGGGACCGACCTCTCCCGCTCGTGCATCGCCGCGACATAGGTCTCGTCCACCGCGCCGCGCATCACCAGCAGGCGGCCCGCCTCGTCGATGGCGTCCTGCTGCGTGGTGGCGCTGCCGTTGAGGATCACGCTCTCCTCGGCGAGGACGTCGCCCGTCGTCCCTCCGGAGTCGGCCTCGCTCCTGGAGCCCGTGTCGGCCGCCACGGCGGCGGGCGTCGGATCGTGCGGGTCGAGGCCTCCCTCCGCTGCCGCGCTGGCGCGCACCAGTTCCACGATCTCCTCGTAGCGGGGGCTGTTCATGAAGTTGTCGACCGAGACGTGCGTCGCACGCTGCGTCAGGGGCTCGGCGCGGGCGGCGAGGTCCTGGTGCGTGACGACGACGTCGTAGTCGTTCTTCAGGTCGGCGATGGCGAGGTTGACGACCTTGACGTCCGGGAAACCGGCCGCCTTGATCTTGTTCCGGAGCACCGAGGCGCCCATCGCGGAGGATCCCATGCCGGCGTCGCACGCGAACACGATGTTGCGGATGGGGCCGTTGGTCGACGAGGTGGACCGGAAGGTCCCGGCCACCGAGCTCTTCTTGCCCTTCAGGCTCTCCATGCGGGACGCGGCACCGGCGAGGTCGCCGTCGTCCTGGTTCTTGCCCGTCTTGAGGATCACGGACGCGACGAGGAAGGACACGGCCGTGGCGAGCACGACGGCGAGCACGACGCCGAAGTAGCTGTCACGGGCCGTCTGGGCGAGCACGGCGATGATGGAGCCCGGGGCCGCCGGGGCCACGAGGCCCGCGTTGGTGATGCTGAGCGTTGCGATGCCCGTCATGCCGCCGGCGATCGCGGCCAGGATCAGCAGCGGGCGCATGAGCACGTAGGGGAAGTAGATCTCGTGGATGCCACCGACGAAGTGGATGATGGCGGCACCGGATGCCGAGGCCTTGGCCGCGCCTCGCCCGAAGAACATGTACGCGAGCAGGATGCCGAGGCCCGGGCCGGGGTTGGCCTCGAGCAGGAACAGGATGGACTTGCCCTGCTCCAGCGACTGCTGGATGCCGAGGGGTGTCAGCACGCCGTGGTTGATGGCGTTGTTGAGGAAGAGCACCTTGGCGGGCTCGATGAAGATGCTGGTCAGCGGGAGCAGCCCGTTGTTGACCAGGAACTGGACCACATTGCCGGCAGCCGTGCTGAAGGCCTGCACGAGCGGCGCGACGCCGTAGAAGCCGAGCATCGCGAGCAGCGCGCCCCAGATACCGGCGGAGAAGTTATTGACGAGCATCTCGAAGCCGGGACGGATCTTGCCGTCCCAGAGCGCGTCGATCTTCTTCATGGTCCAGCCGCCGAGCGGACCCATGATCATGGCGCCGATGAACATCGGGATGCCGGCTCCGACGATGACGCCCATCGTCGCGATCGAGCCGACGACGCCGCCGCGGACGTCGTAGACCATCCGGCCGCCGGTGTAGGCGATCAGGAGGGGCAGCAGGTACGTGATCATGGGGCCCACGAGCCCGGTGTTCGCGACGCCGTCGGTCTCGCCGAATCCACCGAGCTGCGGTACGGGCAGCCAGCCCTTCTCGATGAAGAGGGCGGTGATGAGGCCCCAGGCGATGAAGGCGCCGATGTTCGGCATGATCATCCCGGACAGGAACGTCCCGAATTTCTGCACGCGGACCCGGGCGCTGGTGCCCGGCCTCGCTTCTGTTTGAGTTGCCACATTCTTTCCTTACCGTCGTTCCGCAACTTTGCGGGGAGGGATGAGTCCAGGTCGGGAAGCGTCAGCTTCCCGACCTGCTGGAGATGCGCTGGAGCCATTCGAGGAACAGCTTCAGCTCGGAACCGGAGAGCTGGTCGGGGTGCGAGGACTGCAGCGCAGCGTTGAGCGCTATCGCGGCCACGACCACCGAGGGTGTCCCCTCGGTGTCCGTGGTGGGATCGGCCTCGGAATCCGTGGCCACGGCCGAGATGACCGCTTCCCGCGTCATCGCGGAGAGTTCGAGGTTGCGCTTCGCCGCCGGTTCCGCGATCAGCATGAGCGTGACGCCGATGTTGGCGGCGAGGATGCTGCGCGCAGCTTCGTGCGGTGTCACCACGAGGCGGGCCGCAGCAGCTGCCCGGGCCAGGACTTCCTCGAGGAAGGCCTCCGCGCTGGCCACCATCGATGGCCGGCGCTCGGGCCGGATGTTGCCGAACATGACCAGGTAGAGGTGGGGATGGTCGAGGCCGAACTGCACGTGGTTGTCCCAGTGCATCCGGAGGTCCTCGACCGGCTGGCCCGACGTCGGGAGATTCCTCTCGGCGTCGAGGTACTCGGAGAAACCCTCTGCGACGACGGCGTCGAAGAGACCCTCCTTGTCCCCGAAGTGGTGGTAGAGGGTGGGGGCGGTGACGTGCGCAGCCTGCGTGATCTGCCGCGTCGAGACGGCCTCTCCGTTGGACTCCGCGAGCAGTGCCGCGGCGGCCCGGAGAAGCCTCGTCTTAGGCGTGGGTTCGCCTACTTTCTTCATGCCTGCTACCGTAGCACCTATAGCGGTGTTATATGAATTGGGTCACACGATTCTCCTGCCGGAGGCGGCACAATGGAGACGGAGACGATTACCGGCAAGGAAGCGAGGACGTTCAATGGTGAATTTCGCAGGAGTCGGAGTCAGCCCCGGGCGCGTGATCGGCCCCGTACGCCACATGCCGAAGTCGGTCGGCGAACCGCCCGCCGGCGAGCGCCACGAGACCCCCGATGCGCCCGAACAGGCGGTCGCCGCGCTCAGGACCGCGTCGAAGGCGGTCCAGGAGGAGCTCAAGCGGCGTGCCGAGATCGCCAAGGGGGACGCCAAGGGCGTCCTGCAGGCGACCTCGCTCATGGCCGCCGACCCCATGCTGCTGAAGTCCGCGACGAAACTGATCAACAACGGCATCTCCCCCGCCCGCGCGGTCTGGGAGGCAGGGGCGTCGGTCGCCGAGATGCTGCACAACCTCGGCGGCTACATGGCCGAACGGACCGCGGACGTGCTCGACGTCCGGTCGCGGATCGTCGCCGAACTGCGCGGACTCCCCGCCCCCGGCATCCCGGCGTCCGACACCCCCTTCATCCTGGTCGCCGAGGACCTCGCGCCGGCCGACACCGCGACCCTGGACCCGGCGGTGGTCCTCGCCCTCGTCACCTCCGGCGGCGGTCCGCAGTCGCACACGGCGATCATCGCCCGCTCCCTGGGACTGCCCGCCGTCGTCGCCGCCACCGGCGTGGAGGAGATCGGCACCGGCACACCCGTCTATGTCGACGGCGCCGCGGGGACCGTCACGCTCGAGCCCGGGGACGAGGAGGAGGCTGCCGCCGAGGCCTACCGGGCCGCCGCGGCCGCGCTCACCCTGTTCGACGGCGTCGGCGTCACCTCGGACGGGCACGAGGTCCCCCTCCTCGCCAATGTCGGCGGAGCCAAGGACGCCGTCAAGGCCGCAGCGGCGGGGGCCCAGGGCGTGGGCCTGCTCCGCACGGAATTCTGCTTCCTGGGACGCGACACGGAGCCGACGGCCGAGGAGCAGATCGAGGCCTACAAGGGCGTCTTCGACGCCTTCGCCGGCAAGAAGGTGGTGGTGCGCACGCTCGACGCGGGTGCCGACAAGCCGCTGCCCTTCCTCACCGACACGAGTGAGCCCAACCCGGCCCTCGGCGTCCGCGGCTACCGCACCGACCTGACGTCACCGGGCGTCCTCGAGCGCCAGCTCAGGGCCATCGCGGATGCCGCCTCGCAGGCCACGGCCGACGTGTGGGTCATGGCCCCGATGATCTCGACCGCCGAGGAGGCCTCGGACTTCGCGAAGCTGTGCAGCAACGCGGGCCTGCAGACGCCCGGCGTCATGGTGGAGGTCCCGTCGGCGGCGCTGATGGCGGAGGCGATCCTCGGTGAGGTGGCCTTCGCGAGCCTCGGCACCAACGACCTCACGCAGTACACCATGGCCGCCGACCGCCAGCTCGGCTCCCTCGCGGCACTCAACAACTCCTGGCAGCCGGCCGTCCTCCGGATGGTCGGGCTGACCGTCGAGGGGTCCGCGGCGGAGGGCCATGCGAAGCCCGTGGGCGTCTGCGGCGAGGCGGCCGCTGATCCGGCGCTCGCCGTCGTCCTCGTGGGCCTCGGCGTCTCGACCCTGTCGATGACGCCCCGGGCGCTCGCCGGCGTCGGCGCGGTCCTCAACAGCGTGACCCTCGCCGAGGCGCAGCGCATCGCGTCGATCGCCGTCGCCGCGCCGACCGCCGGGGAGGCCAAGGCGCGCGCACGGGCGGAACTGCCCGCGCTCGAGGCGCTCGGACTGTAGGGGCTCGCGGCGCCCGCCGCCGCTCAGGCGGGAGCGCGCCCTGCACGGGCCGCGGCCGCCGCGAAGCCGTCCTCGTGCACCGGCGTGTCCGCGACCAGCAGCGTCCATGCCCAGTGCAGGGTGCCGCCCGCCTCGAGGTGCAGTTCCCGGTGGAAGAAGGGGGCCGCGCACAGCATGGGTGTGTCGGAGCTCCGGACGAACCAGGAGCGCTCTCCGGGATTGCCCTCCGCCGGGACCATGAGCACCGACGCGCTGTCCGACCTCATGCCGAGCCAGGAGTAGGTGCTGCCCATGGCGTCCGCCCCGCCGACGACGCCTCCCGCCGGCGGACCGGCTCCGGCGGAGGGGGCGATGATGTCCGCGCCCTCGAAGGAGGGGGCGAGGCGGAGGAAGAACCCGCCATAGCCGGCGTCGGGGCGTCCCGCCGTCGTCGGGCTGCCGAAGGCGAGCGGACCGGGGCTGGTGTCGACCCACGTGCTGCGGACGGTGGTCGCGAGCCACGGCACACCCCGTACCTGAAGGGTGTCGGCGTGCCAGCTCCTCTCCTCGGTGAGGAGGACGGCACCGTCGGCGCCCCGCCAGTCGAGGTGCTGGAGCACACCACCCTGCCGGCGCTCCGCGGCACGTACCTGCTGGGAGCCGTTGTTCGGCAGCTGCACGTAGCCGTGGCCCTCGCGGTAGGTCGGGCCGCCCCAGAGGTTGACCGGGTACTCCTGGCCCGCGACGTCGATGTTCGAGACCGTGATGCCGAGCCCCCAGTGCCAGGGATGGTCGGCGGGGCGGTAGTCGCTCACGCACCTGCCGCGCGGCGTCGAGACCGGGTGCAGGAAGGGCCGCGGCGCGTGCTCCTCGGGCTCCCCGCCGCCGTCGTGCAGGATGCCTGCCGCACGTCCGTCCGGGGTGAGGACAGCGAGCGGCCCGCTCACGCCGCGGGTCCTGCGGGACGGCCTGCGGGGCGGCCCTCGATGATCGGCCCGGTCAGCGGTCCCCGCAGGGCGGGATCGGTGAGGTCGGTCCTGGAGATCCACCGGCCGTCCCGGGCCGAGGCGTACATCCCGGTGACGATCTCGAGAGCGCGGGCCGGATGGTCGACGACGTCGGGCATCCCGCGCCCTGCGACGAGCGAGGAGTAGACCTCGGCGAACAGGGCGTCGTGCCCGCTCGGGACCTCCTGCTCGGGCAGGGCCCATGCGCGCGCGGTCTCCACGTCGACGTGGTCGGCCGGGGTGATCCGCCAGTGCGCATGCCCGTGCCCGTACAGGTGCTCGAGTTCGATCGTGGCGTTCTCCGTGTCGATCCGGAGGAGGCTCGACTGCCGCGGGGCGAGCACCGTGGAGACCACCGACGCGACGGCGCCGGACTCGAAGACGAGGGACGCGTGGGAGAGGTCCTCCGTCTCGACGTCGTGCTGCAGGCGCCACATGGTCGCCTGCACCGTGCGCCATTCGCCGAGCAGGTACGCGAGCAGATCGATCTGGTGGCTCCCGTGGCTGAGCGTGGTGCCGCCGCCCTCCGTGGCCCAGGTGCCCCGCCACGGGACGGCGAAGTAGTCCGCGGTCCGGTACCAGGAGGTCTGGCAGAGCGCCGACAGGGGCCGTCCGAGCGTGCCGGCATCGAGCAGCCGCTTCACCTGGGCGGCGGCCGAACCGGAACGCTGCTGGAACACGACGGCCAGGCCCCGCCCGGCCGCGCGGCCGGCGTCGACCATGAGGTCGAGCTGGGCCAGGCTGAGGGCTGCGGGCTTCTCGACGACGACGTGCACTCCGTGCGCGAAGGCGGCGACCGTCTGCTCGGCATGGCCGCCCGGCGGGGTGCAGATGTGGAGGACGTCGATGTCCTCGGCCGCGAGCAGGTCCGCCAGCGACCGGTGGCGGCCGGGCAGGCCGTAGGCCTCGGCGAAGGCGGCAAGGTGCTGCACGGAAGGGTCAGCCGCCGCGACCAGCTCGACACCCGGGAGGTCCCGCAGTGCCGCGGCATGGAGGTGCGCGACGCTCCCGGTACCGAGGATCGCGGCCCGCAGCGGCGCCCGCGGTGCGGCACCGGGCCCGGTGGTCGGAGCAGGCGGGGGCGCTGGCAGTGGCACGGTTCCTCTTCTTTCCCGATCGGGAGGCGGTGCGGGAAACAGTAGCAGAGAAAGCGCTTACCGATGCCGGGCGGCGGGGGTCGGCCGTCCCTAGTGACGTGCGACAATGGCCCTTTCCACGGAATTCACAGGGCGCGGCCGGGTGGCTGCTGCCCGCGTCATCAGGAGAGCGATGTCGGCACCGGCCAGCAGGAGCCCCGCGACGCTGCACGACGTGGCACGGGAGGCGGGGGTCTCGCTCGCCACGGCGTCGAGGTCGCTCAACGGGAGCGCCCGCAAGGTCAACGAGGCCTACCGCGAGCGGGTGGTCGAGGCGGCCCAGCGGCTGGGCTACACGACGAATCTGTTCGCACAGGCGGTGGCGAAGGGAAGCACCACGACCGTCGCGCTCCTCGTCGCCGACATCGCGGACCCCTACTTCTCGAGCATCGCCGCGGGCGTGATCGACGCGGCGAGCGAGGAGGGACTCGTGGTGACCATCGCGGTGACCGGGCGCAACGCACAGCGGGAGCTCGAGACCGTGAGGGCGCTGCGCGGACAGCGCCCGCGCGTGATGATCCTCGCCGGCTCACGGACCACCGGATCGACCTTCGAGGAGCAGCTGCGCGGGGAGCTGTCGGCCTTCGAGGACACGGGCGGCAAGGCCGCGTTCATCAGCCAGGACGCGCCGCCCTTCGCGTCCGTCCTCCTCGACAACCGCGGGGGTGCCCGCGACCTGGCGGTGGCCATGGCCGGGCTCGGCTACCGGGAGGTGGCGGTGATCGCCGGACCACCCGAGATCAGGACCGCCGAGGAACGGCTCGACGGCTTCGCCGCCGGCCTCGCGGAACACGGCATCCCGCTGCCGCCCGAACGCATCATCCACACGGACTTCACGCGGGACGGGGGCTACCGCGGCACCCAGGAGCTCCTGGCGTCGAAGGCCCCCGTGGACCTGATCTTCGCCGTCAACGACGTCATGGCCGTGGGTGTCGTCTCCGCCCTGCGGGACGCGGGGATCGTCCCCGGCTCCGGGATCGGCGTCGCCGGCTACGACGACATCCCGACCGTCCGTGACATCACGCCCGCGCTGACCACGGTGCGGATCCCCCTCGAGGACGTCGGGCGGCGTGCCCTGCAGCTCGCCACCGGACACACCCCGGGGGGCGCCGATCCGAGGGCCGACGGGTCGCGGAAGCCGATCCCCATGGAGACGGTCGTCCGGGAGAGCACGCCGCGGCGCCAGGTGTAGGGCGCCGGCTGTCCTCCACCTGACCGGACCAGAACGGCCGGATCACCGGATCACCGGATCACCGGATCACCGGACCAGAACGGCCGGATCAGAAGGGCCGGATCAGAAGGGCAGGACGGGATCCGCCGGGGAGTCCTGCGCCGCGAGCTTCACGACGTCGTCCAGCGGCAGCTCGGCGACCTCGGCGACGACATGGATGTCGGCCCCGTGGCTGAGTGCCTCGGAGACGGCCTCCTGCAGGACGAGTTCGGCGCGGTCGAGTTCGAACTCGACGTCCTCCTTGTCCGCGGCGGCTACACGGATCTTCTGCAGGTCTTCGTTCGTCATGGCGCTGGGGTACCTCTTCTGGATCAACGGCGGAACGCTCCCCCGTCCGCTCGCCGGACCGGGGGTCCGCCGGTCCGAGGATGGCGTCGTCGTGATCATCGTAACCAGACCGACGGCCGGGCGGGCGGAATTCTACGCGACACACGGGTGTCACCGGGGTGAACGGCCCGTCCCCGCAATCGCCCTGCTCCGGCCGTGCCGGATCCGCCGCCGCACCACTAGAATGGAGCCAGCGGATCGTGGGTACAGCGCGGTCGTGGTCTAGCAGGAGGCCCGCGAAGCCAGGGTCATGCCTGGCCCGAGGTTCGAGGCTACTGATGGACCTATTCCCCCCTTCCGGTGAACTCGGTGCGACGCTGGGCCGCATCCGGGGACTGACCCTCACCCAGGAGACCGCGCAGAACGCCGTGGACCTGCTGGCGCGCGTCACCCGGGAGACGACCCCCAACGCGTTCGGCGCCGGTGTCTCGCTCATCCACGAGGCCCAGCGGGTCAGCGTGGGAGCGACGGACGATCTCGTCCGGTTCGCGGACGACCTGCAGTACGAGCTGGGCGAAGGGCCCTGCCTGGCGGCATGGTCCTCCCGCGGTCCGGTGGGCGTCGACGACACGACCACCGATCATCGGTTCCCGCAGTGGAGCGCCGCGGCGGCGGACGCAGGAGTGCGGTCGTGCTTCAGCGTCCCCCTCCTGCGCGGCCGTGACTCGATCGGCGCCATGAAGATCTACTCGATGGCCCCGGCGGCGTTCGGCGAGCCGGACCGTGCCCGCCTCGCCAGCCTCGCCACCGCCGCCTCCGCGCTCCTCGGTCACGTCCAGACGTCGGAGACGACGACCCGGCTCAGCACCGAGCTCCGGGAGTCGTTGCGGTCGCGCGACCTGGTCGGCATCGCGAAGGGCATCCTGATGCAGCGCGAAGGCCTGACCGAGGCCGAGGCGCTCATGGCCCTGACGCTCCGCGCCCGCACCACCGGCGTCTCGTTCCGCCGCCTGACCGCGGACATCGCGGCCGGGACAGCCGACGGGACGGCCTTCGGCGCGGATCCCGGGACATCGGAGCTGCTGTGATGGAGTTCCCCTACGCGGAGGAGCAGCGGGCGTTGACCCACGCCGCGGTCGTGGACTCCGGGTTCTCGATGGGCGAGGTGTGGTTGCACTACTTCTCGCTGAGCGGCGGGGTCGACGAGTACGAGGTCGAGGCGTATCTCGAGGGGCTGATGCCCCTGCCCCCCATCGAGTGCGACGTCCTCGCCCTCGCGGTCAACGAACTGATCGACGGCCTTCCGCCGAGGAAGCGGGCGCCGTTCAGCGACGAGCTGGAACGCGCCCATGCCGGGGCCGACGGCGTGGTGTAGCGGCATCCGCGGGCCCGGGCTGGTTGTCGGACCCGCCGCCTACCCTCGGGGCATGGCAGAACGACCGGGATGGCATGGCATCCCACCCAGCGCGGACAGGTACGTCCCACCCCTCCAGCTCGACGCCCCCGGGGGTGCTGTCACCGAGCCGTCGAGGTCGCCTGCACTGTGGGTCGACCTCGACTACCCCGACGGTTCCCGGCGCACCGCGAAGGGCTTCGCCATGGCCTGGACGGGGACCATGGTCCTGGCGCAGTGGATCGAGTACTCGCGGGCACGGGAGGCGTGGGTGGACGCGGCGCAGTGCCGACGCCGCACGCTGGAACCACGGACGACGCACGCCGCCTGACCGCCGCCTGACCGCCGCGGGAAGGACGCACGGGGCGGCACACGGTGCCCGCCGCCGGTGGGCCGGGGGCGGACGAGGGCCCCACGACGGAACCACCCGGCCCACCCGGCGCCACGTGCTCGACCCGGGCGCCCGGTGTACCCGTCGTCGTGGGCGGCCCTCGTAGAGTGAGGGCATGGACCAGCCGTCGTCGTGCGCCACGCCGCGGACGCACGCGTGAACCGGACGCCGGGCTGGCACGGGACGCCTCCGGCGACCCCCGGGTTCATCCCGCCCCTGCAGCTCGAGGTTCCGACCGGCGGGATCACCGAGTCCGTGTCCCCCGCTCCGGCGCTGTGGGTGGACCTCGAGTACCCGGACGGCTCCCGGCAGACGGTGCGCGGCTTCGCGATGGCGTGGACCGGTTCCGCGGTGCTGGCGCAGTGGGTCGAGTTCTCGATCGCCCGCGAGGCCTGGGTACGCCCCGACCAGTGCACGCGGCGCGAGCTCCCCCGCCGTCCGGACGCCGGCGGCTGACCGGTCACCGGCTTATTGCCCCTCCCTCCTTCTTCCCCTACACTCGCGGTAAGCGTTTTCCAAACGGGACGATACGGCCGGGACCAAGGAGCTTCAATGTCGACGAGGACAATCGGGATCATCATGAACGGCGTCTCGGGACGCATGGGATACCGGCAGCATCTGGTGCGCTCCATCCTCGCGATCCGCGACCAGGGTGGGGTCCTCCTCTCCGACGGGACGCGGGTCCAGGTGGAACCGATCCTGGTCGGCCGCAACGAGGCCAAACTCGCCGAGCTCGCCGCCAAGCACGGGATCGAGCACTACTCCACGGACCTCGACAGCGTCCTGGCGGACCCCACCTGGGAGATCTACGCGGACTTCCTCGTCACCAAGGCGCGCTCTGCCGCCATCCGCAAGGCCATCGCTGCGGGGAAGGCCATCTACACGGAAAAGCCCACCGCCGAGACGGCGGCCGATGCGCTCGAGCTCGCGAACCTCGCCGAGGCCGCCGGCATCAAGAACGGCGTGGTGCACGACAAGCTGTACCTCCCGGGCATGCAGAAGCTCAAGCGCCTCGTGGACTCAGGGTTCTTCGGCCGCATCCTCTCCGTGCGCGGGGAGTTCGGCTACTGGGTCTTCGAGGGCGGCTGGCAGGACGCGCAGCGGCCGAGCTGGAACTACCGCTCGGAGGACGGCGGCGGGATCGTCGTCGACATGTTCCCGCACTGGAGCTACGTGCTCGAGAACCTCTTCGGCAAGGTCGAATCCGTGTACGCGCGGGCCGTGACCCACATCGACGAGCGGGTCGACGAGCAGGGCCGCCCCTACCGTGCGACGGCCGACGACGCCGCGTACGCCGTCTTCGAGCTCGAGGGCGGCATCATCGCCCAGCTCAACTCCAGCTGGACGGTCCGCGTGGACCGCGAGGAGCTGGTGCAGTTCCAGGTGGACGGCACGCACGGCTCGGCCGTCGTCGGACTGTTCGGCTGCAAGATCCAACCGCGCAACGCGACCCCGAAGCCCGTCTGGAACCCGGACCTCGAGGACGGCCACGACTACGACGCCGACTGGATCGACGTCCCCACCAACGAGGTGTTCGAGAACGGCTTCAAGACGCAGTGGGAGGACTTCCTGCGCCACGTGCTCGAGGACGCGCCGCACCCGTACGACTTCCTCGCCGGCGCACGCGGCATGTACCTCGCGGAGCAGGGCCTCGAGAGCTCCCGCTCCGGGCGCCGTCTCGAGCTGGAGGACGTGCGCACCACGGCACTCCCCCGCGAGGAAGCGGCCACGCTGGCATGATCACGCTCGTCGATCCGGCGGGGGCCACGTCCGCCGTCGAACTGAACCCCGCGCCGTCGTTCGCCAGGCCGACGGGTGCGCTGCGCAGCCGCACCGTCTATGCCGCGGCGCACGTCGTCCCCCGGACCACGGCCGACAACGTGCCCGGTGCGCCGGCCGACCTCGACTGGGATGCGACGCTCGCCTTCCGCCACCACCTGTGGTCCTGGGGGCTGGGTGTCGCGGACGCGATGGACACCGCACAGCGGAACATGGGCCTCGACACCGCGGCGACGCGCGAACTGGTCACCCGGAGCGCGGCGGAGGCGCGGAGCGTGAACGGCTCGCTGGTCGTCGGAGTCAACACCGACCACGTCGACGAGCCCGTCATCTCCCTGCAGGCCGTGATCGACGCCTACAAGGAGCAGCTGCACTTCACGGAGGACGCGGGCGCGTCCGTCGTCCTCATGGCGAGCCGCCACCTCGCCCGTGCCGCGCGGACGACGGAGGACTACCTCCGGGTCTACTCGGAGGTCCTGGCAGCCGCCGGAGCACCCGTGATCCTGCACTGGCTCGGCAGCGCCTTCGACCCCGAGCTCGGCACCTATTTCGGCTCGGCGGACACGGAGGCGGCGTCGACCACGCTGCTCAAGATCATCGCTGATGCCCCGGAGAAGGTGGCGGGCGTCAAGATGAGCCTGCTCGACGCGGACTCGGAGCGGTCGGTACGCGCCCGGCTCAACGAGCCCGCCCGCATGTTCACGGGCGACGACTTCAACTACGTCTCCCTCGTCCGGGGGGATTCCGCGGGGTACTCCGATGCCCTGCTCGGGGCCTTCGCGGCCCTCGGTCCGCACGCCTCGGCGGCGGTCCAGGCGCTGGACGCGGACGACGGCGACACCTACGAGCGGATCCTCGGTCCGACCGAGGCGCTCTCGCGCCAGATCTTCGCGGCCCCGACGTTCTACTACAAGACGGGGGTGGCCTTCCTCAGCTGGCTCAACGGCCACCAGGCCGGCTTCTCCATGGTCGGCGGACTGCACGCCGCCCGCAGCCTGCCGCACCTGTCGGAGATCGTCCGCCTGGCGAACGGATGCGGGGCCCTCGAGCGGCCCGAGCTCGCCCGCGACAGGTGGCACGCACTGCTGAGGACCGCCGGGGTCCAGGCATGACGGCGCCGAACGGCCGCCTGTCCATCAACCAGGCGACCATCAAGTACGCACCGCTCGGGGAGGCGCTGGCCGCCACGGCGAACGCCGGCATCGCCGGTATCGGCCTGTGGCGCGACTCCGTGCAAGCCGCCTCCCTCACCGGAGCCGCAGGCCTCCTCGCCGACTCAGGGCTCCGCTTCTCGAGCCTGTGCCGCGGTGGATTCTTCACCGTCCCGGAAGGGCCGGCACGCAGGGCGGCGATGGACGACAACCGGAAGGCCATCGAGGAGACGGCCACACTCGCGGCCGCGGGTGCACCCGGGTCGGCGGCCGTCCTCGTGATGGTGGCCGGCGGCATCCCCCAGGGCTCGAAGGACCTCGCCGGCGCCCGCTCCCTGGTGCAGGATGCCCTCGCCGAGCTCGCGCCGGAGGCGCAGGCGGCAGGGGTGACCCTGGCCCTCGAGCCGCTGCACCCCATGTACGCGTCGGACCGCGCCGTCATCTCGACCCTGAAGCAGGCACTCGACCTGGCGTCACCCTTCTCCCCCGCCGCGGTCGGCGTCGTGATCGACACCTTCCACGTGTGGTGGGATCCGGACCTGCCGGCGCAGATCGCCCGCGCGGGCACGGAAGGACGTATCGCCGGCTACCAGGTCTGCGACTGGGCCACGCCCCTCGCCGCGGACGTCCTGCTCTCGCGCCACTACCCCGGGGACGGCGTCATCGACTTCCGGTCCATCACGGCCGCCGTCGAGGCCGCCGGCTACACGGGCGACGTCGAGGTGGAGATCTTCAACCAGGAGGTCTGGGACACCGCGACGGACACCGCGCTCGCGCGGACGGTCGAGGGGTTCCAGGCGAACGTGGCCGTGCACCTGCGGCGCGTGGGCGCCGACATCGCTCGGTAGCATCTGCGTATGGAATCTACTGAGGTCGTCCGGCAGTACTGGTCGTCGGTGTGGAGCAGGGACTGGAAGGCGGTGGGGCGTACGCTCGCCGCCGACGTGGAGGTCTTCTGGCCCGTCACGCGGGAGATCATCCGCGGGAGGGACAACGTGGTCGCGGTCAACTCCGAGCACCCGAACGGGTGGAGCATCGACGTCCTGAACGTGTACGACGCCGGGGAGGTGGTCGTGTCCGAGGTGCAGGTCCCGCAGGAGGACGTCGGCATCTTCCGCGTCGTGTCCATCTGGACGGTGGCCGACGGCGTCATCACCTCGGGCCGCGAGTACTGGACCCTGTACGGGGGCGAGGAGGGACGCGACTGGCGGCGCAGGTATGCCAGCGTCGGCGACCTGCCCTCCTGAGCGGGAGGACGGATATTGTCCGGCGCGCATCCGGCACTGGTCAGAGCCCTCGCGGCACCATAAGCTAAGCAAGCTGATGAAGTGATCAGTGTCCGTATCCCCAACCCTCAGGGAGGCATGATGAGCACGAAGGTCGAAGAAACCGTCGAAGTGAATCTTCCAGTGACGACCGTGTACAACCAGTGGACGCAGTTCGAGGAGTTCCCGCACTTCATGGGCGGGATCAAGCAGATCACGCAGCTCAGCGACGACCGCCTCGAGTGGGTCGCCGAGATCGGCGGCATCCGCCGCCAGTGGGAGGCGAAGGTCCTCGAGCAGGTGCCCGACCGCAAGGTCTCCTGGGCGGCCACCGAGGGTGCGACCAACGCCGGTTCGGTGACGTTCGAGGATCTCGGCGGGATCACCCGCGTCAACCTCGTCCTCGAGTACGAGCCGGAAGGCCTCGTCGAGAAGATCGGCGACAAGCTGAACGTCGTCGAGAACCAGGCGAAGGCGGACCTCCACCGGTTCAAGGAGTTCATCGAGTCCGAGAGCTACGCCACGGGCGCGTGGCGCGGATCGGTGGCCGGTGTCGGCACGGGTACGCCCACCGTCGAGGACGCAGCGGAGTCGCGTGGTGACGGCGGCAAGGCCGGCGTGTCCGGCAAGGTCGCGGCCGGAGTGGGTGTCGCGGCAGCTGCCGCCGTGGTCGGCGTGGCCGCGGCGGCCGGCAAGAAGAAGGACGACGAGGAGGTCGAGACGGACGTGGAGACGGTGACCGTCGTCGACGCCGCACCCGTGGTCCCCGAGACCACCCCGATCGTCGACGAGGTGGACGTCGTCGACGTCGACCCCGTACCCGCCGTGGACGGCGTTCCCGGGACGGGCATCCCGACCGGGAGCCAGGGCCTGGGGAACGACCCCCTGGACGGCGACACGACGAACCGCCGGGGCACGCTCTAGGCCCCAGCGCATCGGTGGACCGGATTCCCTGGGGAGTCCGGTCCACTGTCGTCGGCGCGCATGTCCTCCGGCGGAGTCCGGCGTCCCGCGCCGCGTCCCCGGCCGGGCCTTGACACCTCCCCGGCCTCCGGTGGTCGAATGGCTGCAGGACTTGGCGACGGTCAAGCAGCCGGCAGCCGTCGAGCTCCCGGGAGGGCAACCAGGCACTCTTCCGCCTGGCTGCCCTTTCCGTCTCCCCTCCGCACCAGCCCGGCCCGGCCCGCTGCCCTGGCGTGGCCCGCGCTGCGGCCCGTTGCGAGCGCGGGGACCTGAGGTCCTAGGTGGAGCCCTGCCGGGCGTCCGCGAGGACGATCCGCGTGACGGGCAACGACGGGTCCGTGCCGAAAGCGGTCCCGCTCGGGCTCCCGCCGTCCATCACGATCCGGGCTCCGAGCGCCGCGACCATGGCCCCGTTGTCGGTGCACAGCGACGGAGCCGGAACCGTGAGGGTGATGCCGGCGGCGGCACACCGCTCCGCGGCCAGGTCCCGGAGCCGCCGGTTCGCCGCCACGCCGCCCCCGAGCAGGAGGTTCGTGATGCCGTGTTCCCTGCAGGCGAGCACGGCCTTGGACGTGATGATGTCCACCACGGCCTCCTGGAAGGATGCCGCGATGTCCGCCACCGGGACGTCGATCCCCGCGGCCTCGTACTGCTCGACGCTGCGGGCCACGGCGGTCTTGAGTCCGCTGAAGGACCAGTCGTAGCGGTGCGGCCCCGGCCGCTCCGCCGTCCCCATGTACTTGGGCTGCGAGAGCCCGCGGGGGAAACGGATCGCCGTCGGATCGCCCTCCCTCGCCAGCCGGTCGATCGCCGGGCCGCCCGGGTAGCCGAGGCCGAGGATGCGCGCCGTCTTGTCGTACGCCTCGCCGGCGGCGTCGTCGATCGTGGAGCCCAGGAGCTCGACGTCGCTCGCGATGTTCCCGACGCGCAGGATCTCCGTGTGTCCACCCGATACCAGGAGCGCGCCGAGGTCGGGCGGCAGGCCGTCGGCGAAGGTGTCCCCGAGCATCCCGACGCCGACGTGCGCGACGAGGTGGTTGATCGCGTACAGGGGCTTCCCGGTGGCGACGGCGAGCGCCTTGGCGGCCGACACCCCGACCATGAGCGCGCCCGACAGGCCGGGACCCGCCGTCACGGCGATGGCGTCGAGCTCGTCGAGTGTCACGCCCGCGTCGTCGAGTGCCGTCCTGAGGGTCGGGACGAAGGCCTCGAGGTGCGCGCGTGACGCGATCTCGGGGATGACGCCGCCGAACCGCACGTGCTCGTCCATCGACGAGGACACGGTGTTGGTCAGCAGCCGCGTGCCGCGGACGATGCCCACGCCGGTCTCGTCGCAGGAGGACTCGATGCCGAGCACCAGGGGTTCCTCGCGGGTCATGGCGTTCCTCCTCCGTCCGCGGCCAGGACGAGCCGCATGACCCAGGCGTCCACGCCGTCGCGGTAGTACCTCTTCCTGGTGTGGATCTTCGTGAAGCCGAAGCGGGAGTACAGTTCCTGCGCGCGCGGGTTGTCGGCGCGCACCTCCAGCATCACGGTCTCGGCGCCGCGGCGTCGGGCCTCGTCGAGCAGCTCGGTGAGCAGTGCGCGTCCGATGCCCCGGCCCTCGAAGCGCGGCAGCACGCCGATGGTCTGGATGTCGGCCGTCGTGTCGATGACCATGACTCCCGCGTAGCCCACGGCCTCGCCGTCGACCTCGGCGACGATGTAGCGGCGCGTGTCCGGCTGGGAGAACTCCGCGTAGAACATCTCGAGCGGCCAGGCGTCGGTGGGGAACAGCTCGTCCTCCAGCCGCCCGATCGTCTCGATGTCCTCGAAGGTGAGGCCGCGCAGGGTGAAGCTCACGCCGACGCCCGCTTCCGCGGTCCGGGCACCCTGGCGTCCGACTCGCGCAGGTAGAGCGGCGCGGTGTCCCGCAGCGGCTTCCCGGCGAGGAGGCGGCACCGGGCCACGCGGGCGAGCGGGACGGCATCGGGATCCGACGTCGCGAAGGCCGGCAGGCCGTTCAGGTCGTCCGGGTAGAGGCTCGCGGCACGACCGGCGAGGGGCATGCCCTTCGGCAGGGTGGCCGCGGCTCCGACGTGCGGGCCGTCGAGGAGCTCCGGCAGCCGGCTCCCGTCCGCGGGTGCGCGGTACTCGGCCCAGTACACCTCACCGCGGCGTGCATCCGTGCCCACGAGGAATCCGCTCCCGGCGGGGACGGCGTCGCCCGCGACGGCGTCGAAGGCCAGCGCGTCGAGGCTCAGGACACCGAGGAGGGGGATGTCCCAGACGAAGCCGAGCGTCCGCGCGGTGACGAGTCCGGCCCGCAGGCCCGTGAAGGGCCCGGGGCCGACGCCTGCGACGATGCCGTCGAGCTCGGCGCCTGCCACCCCTGCGTCGGCGAGGACCCGCTGCACCGCGGGGGCGAGGACCTCGGCGTGGGACCGCGTGTCGGCACTGCCGAACCGGCCGACGACGTCGTCGTCCTGCAGGAGCGCGACGGTCGCGGCGGCGGAGGTGTCGAGGGCGAGGAGAAGCACCCGTCCAGCCTAGTCGAGCAGGAGCGCCGGCAGCCCTGCGCGCCAGCGCGGGCCGAAGCCTGCGAGGGTGACGGTGCGCACCTCGTCCTCGCCGTCGTCGTCGAACACCGTGACGAGGCCGCCGGTGGATCCTCCGGCGGGCGTACCGCCGAGGGGGCGGACGATGTCCACGTGCAGCCGGCTGTCGCTCAGATGCTCCACGCGTCCCGCTCCCCACTCGACGACGGTGACGTTGACGGCCATCGTGGCCTCGAGGTCGAGGTCGTCCACGGCCGCCGCGCTGTCCAGGCGGTAGGCGTCCACGTGGACGAGGCCGGGACCTCCGCCCGTGGAGACGTGCTGGCGGACGAGCACGAAGGTCGGTGAGATGATGCGGTCCTCGACCGCGAGGCCCCGCCCCAGCCCCTGCGTGAAGGTCGTCTTGCCGGCGCCCAGCTCACCGGTCAGGACCAGCAGGTCGGCGGGTCGCAGCAGCGGTGCGAGGGCGACGGCGAGCGCCTGCAGTTCTGCCGCCGACCCGACGTCGTAGGACGCCGTCCACTCAGGCGCCGTCGTCATCGCGCCCCTCCTGCAGCGCGCCGACGTACACGCGCTCCACGCGGTCCCCGATCCGGGTGACCACCTCGTAGTTGATCGTCTGCGCGGCGGCGGCCCAGTCCTCCACAGGGGGCGAGTCGGCGCCGCCGAAGAGCACCGCGCGCTTGCCGAGCGGACTCTCCGGCGAGTCGATCAGGCCCGTCGTCCCGAAGTCGATGACGAGCTGGTCCATCGCGATCCGTCCCACGACGGGGTAGATCCGGCCGCCGACGAGGACCGGGGCACCCGTGGCGATGCGCGGGACGCCGTCGCCGTAGCCCACGGGGATGAGCCCGAGCGTGGTCGGCTTCTGCGTGCGGTAGCCGTAGCCGTAGGAGACGCCCTGCCCGGCGGGCACCTCCTTGCAGTTCGAGACCGTGGTGCTGAAGGTCATCACGGGCCGCAGCCCGAGGTCGGCGGAGCCCTGGTCGGAGAAGGGCGAGAGCCCGTAGATCCCCAGGCCGACCCGCACGAGGTCGAAGTGGCAGTCGGGCCGGGAGAACGTCGCGGGAGTGTTGGCCAGGTGACGCACCTCCACGTCCACGCCGGCGTCCTCCGCGGCGGCGACGGCCTCGCGGAACGCCTGCACCTGGAGGTCGGTCTCGGGGCGTGTCGGCTCGTCGGCGACGGCGAGGTGGGAGAAGATCCCGACGACCCGGATCAGCCCCTCCTCCTGGTAGGCGACAGCACGGTCGAGCAGCGCCTTCCACTGGTCCGGGGGGCAGCCGTTGCGGCCGAGGCCCGTGTCGATCTTCAGGTGGACGATCGCGGGACGCTCCAGTTCGCGGGCCGCTGCCGTCACGCGCTCGAGCTCCCACCCGGAGATGCCGAGGTCGAGCCCGTGCTCGACACCCGCGGTGAAGTCGGTTCCGGCGGTGTGCAGCCAGGCGAGGATGGGCGCCTCGACGCCCGCCTTCCGGAGGGCGACCCCCTCGCCGATGTGCGCGACGCCGAGCCAGGCGGCGCCCGCCTCCAGCGCGGCGCGGGCGACGGGGAGTGCTCCGTGGCCGTAGGCGTTGGCCTTCACGACGGCCATCACCCGGGCGGGGTGGGCGATGTCGCGCAGGTGTCGGACGTTGTGCCGCAGGGCGTCGAGGTCGATCTCTGCAGCACGTTCGGAGGAAGTCACCCGCCCTATTCTGCCAGTTCGGGCGGCGGCACCCCGGGTTGATTCCCCGGGGCGGAGCGGGAACAATCGAAGGCGTGTTCGATCCCCCGCCCGTCGCTGCCGGGTGCGTCCTGCCCGACGGGACCGGGCAGGCCTGCGGCAGGCCCACGGACGGCGCCCCCTTCCCCCTGTGCCCCGCCCACGTGGCGCTCGTCTCCGAATGGTCGGACGCCGCCTGGGGCGTGACGGACCTGCTGCCGGCGCCCTGCCGGGCGTGCGGCTCGCGGATCGGCGTGCGGTACCCGTCCGGCTGGGCCTGCGCCGCCTGCGAGTGGCGCCTCGGTGACATCCTCGACGACGGGCTGCCGCCTCCGCGGATCGATGTCGTCTACTACCTCCGGTTCCGGGACCGCATCAAGATCGGCACGACGGCGAACCCGCGCAAGCGCCTGGCGCGCATCTGGCACGACGAGGTCCTGGCGTTCGAGCGCGGCGACCGGCTCGTCGAGCGGCGCCGGCACGACCAGTTCGCCGGACTGCGCCTCGACCGCTCCGAGTGGTTCGAGGCGGCGCCGGCCCTCGAGCAGCATGTCGGGCGGCTCGCCGCCGGCGTCGACGACCCCTGGGCCCTGTACTCACGCTGGCTCGGCGAGGCGGCCGCCCTGCGCGGGTGAGGGCGGGTGTAACCGGACAGGCCGAGCGGCCGGGGTGACCGGCCGGGGTGACCGTTCCGGGATCAGCGCGAACAGGTGTCGTCCTGGTCGGCGACCAGCTCCTCGCCGTCAGGCCTCACCGGGACCTCCAGGCGCCCCTCGGCCGGGCGCGACGGCGAGGCGTCGGACTGGCGGGCGATGGTCGCCGTCGCGCGGCGCAGGGCCTCGGTCGGGACGTCCGACACCAGGTCCTCGAGGAAGGCGTACCGGCGCAGCCACTGCCTCCGCACGCCGCCGCGCCCCGTGTTGACCCGATGCCACCAGTCGGCGATGTCGCCCCATCCCGGGGCGGCCAGCGACCCTCCGACATGCTGGACGGAGAGCGAGGCGCAGAGGTTCGCGAACCGGAGGCGGTCGGCGAGCGGGAAACCCGCGAGGTCGCCCATGACGAACGCCGCCCCGAAGCAGTCCCCGGCGCCCGTCGGATCGTACGCGGCGACGGGCAGGGCCGGCACCCACTCCTCCTCCCCCGTCTCCGCGTCGATGGCGATGGCCCCCTGCTGGCCGACCGTCACGACGGCGACGGGCACGCGGTCCGCGAGTGAGTACAGGGCGGCCCAGGGGTCGTCGGTCCGCGTGTACGCCATGGCTTCGGCGGCGTTGGGCATGAACGCGTGGAAATGCTCGAGCGATGCCAGGGTCTCGGGTGCCCACTCCCCTGCCGCGTCCCAGCCGACGTCACCGAACAGCTTGGTTCCGGCGGCGGCCGCGGCCCGGGCCCATGGCTCCACCTCGCGCTCCAGGCTCACGATGGCGGCCCGGCACGACGGCGGCGTGCCGATCAGTTCGGTGGCCCGCAGCGGTGAGGGGTGGCCGTGCGTGATCATCGAGCGGTCCTGGTGCACCGAGAGGGACACCGTGACCGGCGAGTGCCACCGTCCGAACACGCGCGAGCGCGACAGGTCGACGTGCTCCTGGTCCTGCAGCACGTCCCAGTTGAACTGGCCGTACCCGTCATCGCCGAATGCTGCGGCGAGGGTCGTGCGGAGCCCGAGCCTGCTGGCGGCGATCGCCTGGTTCGCGATCCCGCCCGGCCCGGATCCCATGCCCTCGGTCCACACCTCGGTACCCGGGGACGGCAGTTGCTCGAGGCCGGTGAAGATGATGTCGAAGAACACCTGCCCGGCGAGCAGGAGGTCGAACTCGGGTCCGTCCGGGCTGCGCGTGGCCGCCAGCGGATCGAAGCGGTGCTGTTGGACCATGTACGGCAGAATATCCCCCAGGCGCCGGTCGCGGGGCGACCGGCGGCCCGTAGGCCCCGATTCGAGCCCCGACAGCAGCAGCCTGACGACACCCCATCCACGGAAGCGGGACGAGCCTTGCCCGAGACGGCCGGAACCGGCGCACGCCTCGTCATCGTCGGCGGCGGTGGCTTCCGCGTGCCGCTCGTCCACCGCGCGCTCGCGGACGGCCCGTTCGCGGGGCTCGTCTCCGACGTCGTCCTGCTCGACGCCCGGCCCGAGCGGGCGCACGCCATCGCCCGGGTCCTCGAAGCCCTGCCGCCGTCCGGCGGCCCGCGTCCGTCCGTCCACGTGGAGGACCGCCTCGAGGACGCGCTCCGGGGTGCCGACATCGTCTTCGCCGCAGTACGCAGTGGCGGGACGCAGGGCCGCGTCCTCGACGAGCGCGTGGCACTGGACGCCGGGCTGCTCGGGCAGGAGACCGTCGGCGCCGGCGGGATCTCCTATGCGCTCCGCTCCATCCCCGCCATGATGCGCCTGGCCCGGGCGATGCGCGCCGTCGCGCCGGACGCCTGGCTCATCAACTTCACGAACCCCGCCGGGATGGTCACCGAGGCGCTCTCGGCGGTCCTGGGCGACCGGGTCGTCGGGATCTGCGACTCGGCCTCGGGCCTCGTGACCCGCGCGGCCCGCGCGGCAGGCGCGGACCTGCGGGGCGGGCTCGCCGGCGTGGACTACGTGGGCCTGAACCACCTGGGCTGGCTCCGCAGGCTCGACGACGGCGGAACGGACCGTCTCCCCGGGCTGCTCGCCGATCCGGTGCGCCTCGCCGGTTTCGAGGAGGGCCGGCTCTTCGGACCGGACCTCCCCCGGGTCCTCGGCGCCCTGCCCAACGAGTACCTGTTCTACTACTACTTCCACCGCGAGGCGCTCCGCTCCATCCGGGGTGCGGACCGGACCCGCGGGGAGATCCTGCACGACCAGCAGCGCGACCTCTACCCGCGCCTCCTCGCCGCCGACGATCCCCTCGGGGTGTGGGAGGACGCGCGGCGCGAGCGGGAATCAGGGTACCTCGCCGAGGCCCGCACGGGGGACGAGGAACGCGACGAGGCGGACCTCGCCGGAGGCGGGTACGAGCGCGTGGCCCTGCAGGTCATGCGGGCGCTGCTCACGGGGCAGCCTGCCGAGCTGATCCTCAACGTGCGCAACGGACGGACGTTCCCCGGGCTGCCGGAGGACGCCGTCGTCGAGGTGCCGTCCGTCGTGGACGCGACGGGGGCGCACCCCCTGCCGGCGGCGCCCCTGACCCCGCACCAGCTCGGGCTCATGGCGGCCGTGAAGGCCGTCGAGCAGGACACCATCCGTGCGGCGGTGCACGGAGACCGCGACGCCGCCCTCCGGGCCATCGCCGGGCATCCGCTGGTGGACTCGTTCCACGCCGCGGGCACAGCGCTCGCCGGTTACGAGGCGGCGTTCCCCGCGCTGAGGGAGTCCTGGGCCGGCTGATCCCGGTCGCCGGGCATCCGCCGACGCATCTCCTCCACCCCCAGGGACACCAGGGCCGCATCCGTGGTCGCGGCGATCCACTGGAAGCCCGCAGCAGCGAGGAGCACGGCCCGCTCGGGCGTACCGGCGTAGGCGCCGGCGCGGATACCGGCCAGGGTGCAGGCGTGGAGGATCCGTGCGAGGGGGCCCTCCCCGCCCGCGTGCGCCGCCAGGAGGTCGTCGACGTGCAGGCCTAGCGCGAGCGAGAGGTCGAACGGGCCCACGAAGATCATGTCGACGCCGGGGACCGCGGCGATCGCCTCGACGGCGTCCAGTGCGGCAGCGGTCTCGATCATCACGGCGCACAGTGGCACGGGGTGCGTGCCGCCGTCGGAGCCGGGGCCGGTCACCGGGCGGCTGCCGGGCAGCGGCCCCCAGCTGCGCGCACCGTGGGGAGGGTAGTGGCTGGCGGCCACCGCGGCCTCGGCGTCGGCCACGCTGTCGACGAGGGGGACGACGACGCCGTCCGCTCCCGCGTCGAGCGCGCGGCCGATCAGTGCGGCATCGTTCGCCGCCACCCGGACGAGCATCGGGACCGCGGGCGTCGGCCGCGGGGCCATCGTATCCCGCAGGGCGCGATCGTCGAAGTGACCGTGCTGTGCGTCGAGGCCGACCCAGTCGACGCCCGACCTCGCGATCTCGGCTGTCAGGCGGGGTTCGCCGAGGGTGGCCCAGGTGCCGAGGAGCGGTGGGGGGACGGGCGTCGTGGCAGTCATGGTCCCATTGTGGCCCGCGGCGGGCGCCGTCGCCCTGCGGTCCCCGCGTCGCGGCCGGGCCGGCACTCCGCTACAGGAGGCGGTGCATGATGTGGAGGCCTGTCGGTCCGGCCGACGGGTGCAGGAACGCTCCGGGGACGGTCCCCACGATCGCGAAACCGAGTGAGGCCCAGAGGGCGACCGCGCGTTCGTTCGTCTGGACGACGGCGTTGAACTGCATGGCGGCGTAGCCGGCGGCTCGTGCTTGGTCGAGCACGTGGCCGGCGAGGGCACGGCCCACCCCGCGCCCCCCGGCGTCGGCCGCCACGAGGAAGGAGGCGTTCGCGACGTGCGCCCCGTTGCCACCCCGGTTGGCATGCAGCTGTGCGGTGCCCAGCACGCGGCCGGTCTCGTCGTCCACGGCCACGAGGACGACGAGCGTCGGATCGGGTCCGGTCGGGCCGGGGAACCACTCGAGCCGGCCGGCCTCCTCGTCCATCGAGGTGTCCCAGCAGTAGGTCTCGCCTGCTCTCGCAACCGGTTCCATGATGGTCCAGAGGGCGGGCCAGTCCTCCGGCGTCGCCTCCCGGAACCGCAGCATCAGGCCTTGAGGGCGTTGGCCCAGAGGTTGATGTCGGATTCGACGGCGAATTCGTCGATGCTGGTCAGTTCCTCGGCGGTGAAGTCCAGGCGCTCGACGGCGGTGAGGCTGTCCTCGAGCTGGCCCACACTGGAGGCCCCGATCAGCGCCGACGTCACACCGGTGCCCTTGGACTGGTCCCGGAGCACCCACGCGATCGCCAGCTGCGCCAGCGACTGGCCCCGGCCCTCGGCGATCCTGTTCAGGCCCCGGATCCTCTCCAGGTTCTCCCCGCTCAGCTGCCCCCGATCCAACGACTTACCCGCCGCGGCCCGCGAATCCTCCGGGACCCCGCCCAGATACCTGTCCGTCAGCAGGCCCTGCGCCAGCGGGGAGAACGCGATCGACCCGGCCCCGACCTGCTCCAGGGCCTCGAACAGGTTCGGGTCCCCGTTCTCCGTCCACCGGTTCAGCATCGAGTACGACGGCTGATGGATCAGCAACGGCGTCCCCAACTCCGCCAGGATCGCCGCCGCCTCCAGGGTCCGCTCCGGCGAGTACGAGGAGATCCCCGCGTACAGGGCACGGCCCGACCGGACCGCGGTGTCCAGGGCCCCCATCGTCTCCTCCAACGGGGTCTCCGGGTCCGGGCGGTGGCTGTAGAAGATGTCCACGTAGTCCAGGCCCATCCGGGCCAGCGACTGATCCAGGCTCGCCAGCAGGTACTTCCGCGACCCGAAGTTCCCGTATGGGCCCGGCCACATGTCGTACCCGGCCTTCGTGGAGATCACCAGCTCGTCCCGGAACGGCCGGAAATCATCCTTCAGGTGCCGGCCGAAGTTCGTCTCCGCACTCCCGTACGGGGGACCGTAATTGTTGGCCAGATCGAAATGCGTCACCCCGAGGTCGAACGCCCGCCGGAGGATCGCCCGCTGCGTGTCGAATGCCTTGTCATCACCGAAGTTGTGCCACAGTCCCAACGACACCGCCGGCAGCAGCAACCCACTCGCCCCCACCCGCCGATACGGCATCGAAGCATAACGGTCATCAGCAGGGGAGAAAGTCATGCCCTCATCCTAGGGGAGCGTCCTCGCTCCGGCCGGGCATCCGGGCCGTCGGTGGCCGATTGCTCCGGCACGTGCTCCTCGCGCCTGCTCCGGGCCCCTCACCACACGCAGGGCGATGGCCGGACGGATCACATGCCGCGCGATCCGACGGACGGTCCGGGTGAGGACCCCCGCCCCTCCATCGTCGGGCCGATGGCCCGGACCGACTTGTCCCGGCCGCCGGCCTTCGCCGCGTACAGGGCACGGTCGGCGGCGGCGATGGCGGCGTCGAGATCGTAGCCCGTCGACTCGATCGCGGCGATGCCGTAACTGACCGTCGGCATCTCGAACCCACCAGGGGTCGAATGGCCGCGCAGGGCCATGCTCACGTCCCGGGTGATGTCCTCGCTCCTGGAGATCGTGGCACCGGGCAGCAGGAAGATGAACTCCTCGCCTCCGTACCGCCCGACGAGGTCGGTGGACCGGACCGTCTCGGTGCACGCCTCCGCGAACGCCTTCAGGACGGTGTCGCCCGCAGCGTGGCCGTGCGTGTCGTTGACGGACTTGAAGAAGTCGAGGTCCGCGAGGATCAGCGTTCCCGGGCGATCCATCCGTGCCAGGCGGTCGGTGTGCGTGGTGGCGAGGTCGAGGAAGCCCGAGCGGTTGAGCAGTCCGGTCAGCGCGTCCCGGTCGGCGCGGGCCCGGAGGTCGGTGGCGATCTGCTCGGCGCTCAGCGCTGCCGCACTGAAGGACACGACGACGAGCAGGAGCATGGTGATGAGCGTGGTGATGCCGGAGCCGAAGTAGGTGGTGAAGATCCTCCCGTCCGGGCCCTCGACGACGAACACGAGACACCGTGCCAGGTAGAGGATCGCGAGGAACCCGGAGGAGACGGCCAGGGGTGCCTGCACCTTGCTGTAGCTGCTCGGCAGCCGCCAGAGCTCCCACGACGCGAGGCCGATGGTGAGGGACATCATGCCGAGGAAGACGGGGCCGCCGGACCAGGTGTTGGTGGCCGGGCTGTCGAGCGCTGACGCGAACAGCGTGAGCAGCGGTGCCGCCGACAGCTGGAGCCATGCGGGCTTGCTGGTGCGCAGGGTGCGGGCGCCCGCCCAGACGCTCACCGTCCCCAGAACGAGCAGGGTGTTGCCGAGCGGGTTGGCCCACACCTGGTGCGCGGTCCCGTCGAGCAGGAAGCTGAAGGACCCCGTGAAGAAGAAGGCGACGGCCGCGCACCACCAGGCGCTGTAGGCCGAGCGCGTCTGCCGGAACGACACGGTGTAGAACAGCACGAAGAGCGTGACGGCGATGGCCCCGAACGCTATCCGCAGGGTGGTCGTGTCCAGGGTCATGTGTTCCTGCCGCCTTCCGAGTACCGGGTCCTGCACCTGGCGGCATCGGCCCCCGCCGCGGGCGGGCCCCGATGCGGCTCAGGGAAGAGTGTCCCGCCCAGTATGACCGGGGGCACCGACGGTCCGGTTCCCTCCGGGGCCGTCCTGTCGGAACCCTTGGACAGTCCTGACCTACGCGACGCCCGGGCGGAGGACGAGCGACGCGTGGGGCGGGAGCTGTACCGCCTCGGCGAGTAGCCCGACGCCGTCGACGGTGGAGAGCAGGACCTCCGCCTCCGCGCCCTGGACGGGCACGGTCGCCATGCCGTCGCCCAGGTTCAGGATGACGTCGATGCCGCCCCGGTGGAGGACGATCCAGCGGCTCTCCTCGTCGAAGTCGACCGAGATGCTGCCGAAGTCGGCCTCGCGCAGCTCGGGGTGCGCGCGGCGCAGGCGGATGAGGTCGCGGTAGATGGTCAGCAGCTCGGCGTGGTGGCCCTGCTCGATCTCGGACCAGTCGAGCTTGGCGGACGCGAACGTCTCCGGGTCCTGCGGGTTGGGGACGTCCTCCGGGCGCCATCCCATGCGCTCGAACTCCCTCAGCCGCCCCTCGGCCGTGGCCTTGCCGAGTTCCGGCTCCGGGTGGGAGGTGAAGAACGGCCAGGGTGTCGAGGCCCCGTACTCCTCGCCCATGAAGAGCATCGGGGTGAACGGGCTCAGGATGTTGAGGACGGCGGCCTGCGCGAGCTGTGCGGGGTTCAGGGTGGCGCTGATGCGGTCGCCCGCGGCGCGGTTGCCGATCTGGTCGTGGTTCTGCGTCGCGACGACGAGCTGGAGCGGCGACACGCGGGAAGGGTCGATCTCGCGGCCGTGGTGGCGTTCCCGGAACGACGAGTAGGTGCCGTCGTGGAAGAACCCCTTCTCGAGGACCTTCGCCAGCGCGCCCACGGAGTCGAAGTCGAGGTAGTAGCCCTCGGTCTCGCCCGTGAGGTTGACGTGCACCGCGTGGTGGAAGTCGTCGCTCCACTGCCCTGCGAGGCCGTATCCCCCGACGTCGCGGCCCTGCACGAGACGCGGGTTGTTGAGGTCGGACTCGGCGATGAGGAACAGCGGCTTGCCGAGCTCCTCGGCCCACTCGTCGGTCCGCGCGGCGAACTCCTCGAGGATGTGGACGGCGCGCTCGTCGTGGAGGGCGTGCACGGCATCGAGCCGGAGCCCGTCCACGTGGTAGTCCCGGAACCACTGGGCCACGTTGTCGAGGACGTACTTCCGCACCTCGTCCGACTGCGGGCCGTCGAGGTTCAGGGAGTCACCCCAGGTGTTGGACATGCCCTCGGTGAGGTACGGGCCGAAGAGTCCGAGGTAGTTCCCGCTCGGGCCCAGGTGGTTGTGCACGACGTCCTGGATGACGCCGAGGCCCTTCTGGTGGGCGGCGTCGACGAAGCGCTGGTAGGCCGCGGGACCGCCGTAGGTCTCCTGGACCGCATACCAGAGGACGCCGTCGTAGCCCCAGTTGTGGGTGCCGTTGAAGGCGTTCACGGGCAGCAGCTCCACGTACTGGACGCCGAGGTCCACGAGGTGGTCGAGCTTGCCGATCGCGGCGTCGAGCGTCCCCTCGGGCGTGAAGGTGCCGAGGTGCATCTCGTAGATGACCCCGCCGTCGAGGCCGGGCGACTGCCACGATGCGTCCTGCCACTCGTGGGCCGCGGGATCGAAGGTGTGCGAGAGGCCGTGCACGCCCTCGGGCTGGCGGCGCGACCGCGGGTCGGGGACGGGCGTCTCGGAGCCGTTGACGAGGTACCCGTAGGACACGTCCGACGACGACGGCAGGTCACCAGCCGGGTGCCACCAGCCGCCCTCGCCCTGCGTCATCGGGTGGCGGACGCCGTCGGCGACGAGGGTCAGGGTCTCGGCGCGGGGCGCCCAGACGTCGAAGATGGAACTCATGCTGCGTCCTCCTGGACGAGTAGGGCTGCGGGGAAGGTCGAGAAGAGGTCTGCTGCACGCACCGTGCCTCCGCTGACCGCGGTGCCGGTGAGGGCGCAGGTGTAGCTGCCGGCGGGGATCTCCAGGGTGGTGTCACCCCATCCGCCGCGGTCCGCGAGTCCCTGGGGCAGACGCGTGATGAGCGTGACCGCGCCTCCGCGGTCGAACCCGAAGACGTGGTCCGCGGCCTCGCCGGATGCTGCGACGGCGGTGTACCCGGTGAAGAGCTCGGGGCGGTCGCGGCGCAGTTTGAGGGCGCGCGAGACGACGAGCAGCTTGGCGTGCGCGTCCGCACCGACCTGGGGCAGTGCGCCGAAGTTCAGGTCGGTGAGCACCTTCCGGCGTGCCTCGTAGTCCACCTCGCGGCGGTTGTCGGGGTCCACCAGCGAGGTGTCCCAGAACTCTGTGCCCTGGTACACGTCCGGGACTCCCGGCATGGTCAGCTGGAGCAGTTTGAGGCCGATCGAGTTGGACCAGCCGGCCGCCTGGATGCGCTCCACGAAGGCGGAGAGGACGCCGGCGACGGCATCGTCGTCGAACGCGGCATCCACGGCCGCGTGCATGCCCTGTTCGAAGTCCTCGTCGGGTGCGGTCCAGTGGGTGCTGAGGTCGGCCTCGCGCGACGCCTTCTCGGCGTAGGCGTGGGCGCGTTCCCTGCTCAGCGGCCAGGCGCCGATGAGCGACTGCCAGAGCAGCGGCGCGAAGGTCGGATCCTTGATCGGTGCGAGCTCCTCGAGCTGGGCGAGGACCGCGGTCCACTCGTCGGCGACCTCGGAGATGACCGAGATCCGCGTACGGGTGTCCTCGCTGCGCTTGGTGTCGTGCGTGCTGAGCGTCGTCATGGCCAGCGGGCTGTCCGTCTCGCGCTGGAGCAGGCGGCGGTGCAGTTCGAGCGGGTCGATGGCGAAGATGCCCGGATCCGCGCCGACCTCGTTCAGGGACACGAGCCGTGAGTACCGGTAGAACGCGGTGTCCTCGACGCCCTTCGCCATGACCATCCCGGACGTCTGCTGGAACCTCCGGGCGAGTTCGGTCAGTTCGCCGGAGCCCCCGTCGAGGAACGGGTCGAGGAGCGGGTGGAGCGCGGTGATGGTGTCCGCGAGGTCCGGGCGGCGCACCTGGGCGTCCCGCACGGCCTCGGCGAGGTACTCGGCACCGCCCGGCAGGTAGCTGCGGTAGACGGGGAAGCAGGTCAGCAGCTCGGCGATGGCGTCCGCCGCGGCGTCGGCGCCGAGTGCGGCGTCGGTCGGGACGAGCCGCGCCAGTCGCAGCACCTCGGAGCGCAGGATGCCGTCCGCGATGGCGCGCTTGGTGCCGTGGATCATCTCGTGGAACGGGTCCACGGGCACGGAGGCGGTGAGCGCGTGCTCTCCTGCCGGGTCGGTGAAGAGCCGGTCGATGTCCGCGAGCGCGTCATAGCCGGTGGTCCCCTCGGTGGCCCAGTCCCCGGGGAGCTTCTCCCCCGGCTCGAGGATCTTCTCGACGAGCACAAACGCCCCGCCGGTCAGGGCACGGAGGTCGTCGAGGTAGCCCTTCGGGTCGGCGAGACCGTCGGGGTGGTCGATGCGGAGGCCGTCCACGAGGCCCTCGTCGAACCACCGCTTCACCTCGCTGTGGCTCTCCTCGAACACCCAGGGGACTTCGACGCGCAGGCCCGCGAGGGTGTTGACGCCGAAGAAGCGCCGGTAGTTCAGTTCGCTGTCGGCACGCCGCCAGTTCACGAGCTCGTAGTGCTGGCGGCCATGCACCTCTGCACCCGTGTCACCGGGGTGGGCGGTCCCCTCGGCGATCGGGTACCGGTTGTCGTAGTAGTGCAGCTCGCCGTCGACGACCGCGAGCTGGTCCAGCTCGTCGTCGCCGTCACCGAGCACGGGGATGCGGAGACGTCCGCCGTTCGCGTCCCAGTCGACGTCGAACGCCTCCGCCATCCGGGAGGCGCGCCCTTCCTCGAGGAGCTGCCACCACCAGGCGTTGTCGGAGGGCGTCTCGATGCCCATGTGGTTCGGGACGATGTCGACGAGCACACCCATGCCCGCCGACCGGGGGGCCTCGTGGGGGACAGCGAGCCCGCCGGGACCACCGCGGTCGGGGTCGACCGCGGTGGGGTCGGTCACGTCGTAGCCGTGGCCGGATCCCTTCTCGGCCGTCAGGATCGGTGACAGGTACACCCAGTCCGCCCCGAGGTCGTGCAGGTACGGCACGAGGGCCGCGGCCCGATGCAGGTCGAACTCGTTGCGGATCTGCAGCCGGTAGGTGGATCTGGGTGTCAACACGGGGTCCTCCTGGGACGTCGACGGAGCGGGTGGGCCTGTACGGGTGGTGCTAGGGGGTGCCGGTCTTGGCGGTGACCTCGTTGGCGAGGATGGCCAGGGACGCCGCGACCGAGTGGTCCAGGTCCTCGACCTCGGAGTGCGCCCGCAGGACGACCATGGACTTGCCCTCGATGGCGATGGTCGCGCCGGCCGGGATCGCCTCGCTGTCGGCGTACTTGCCGGCGGTGTCGATCACCTCGTCCCAGGACGTGCCGTACTCGTCGGACGGGATCGTGAAGTCCACGGCGTCGTCGTGTGCGTTGAAGTACAGCAGGAAGTTGGCGTCCACGATCCGCTGGCCGCGCGCGTCCCGGCCCTGGATGCCCTGGCCGTTGAGGAAGACCCCGATCGAGCGGCCGAAGCCGCTGTCCCAGTCCTCGGGGGCCATGAGCTCGCCGGTGGTGTCGAGCCACACGATGTCCGGCAGCGCCTCGCCCTCGCCGCGTCGGACGGGGCGGCCGTCGAAGAACCGGCGACGGCGGAACGTGGGGTGCTCGGACCGGAGGCGGTTCACGGCCGCGGTGAATTCGAGCAGCGGCTGGTCCATCTTGTCCCAGTGCACCCAGCTGATCTCGGAGTCCTGGCAGTAGGTGTTGTTGTTGCCGTCCTGGGTCCGGCCGAGCTCGTCGCCGTGCAGCAGCATCGGCACGCCCTGCGAGAGCAGGAGGGTGGCGATGAAGTTGCGCTGCTGCCGGACGCGGATCGCGAGCACCTCGGGATCGTCGGTGGGGCCCTCGACCCCGCCGTTCCAGGAGCGGTTGTGCGATTCGCCGTCGTTGTTGTCCTCGCCGTTGGCCTCGTTGTGCTTCTCGTTGTAGGACACGAGGTCCCGGAGGGTGAAGCCGTCGTGGGCGGTGACGAAGTTGATCGACGCGACGGGACGGCGCATGGAGTGCTCGTACAGGTCCGCGGAGCCGGTGAGGCGTGAGGCGAACTCGCCGATGCTGGAGGGCTCCCCGCGCCAGAAGTCGCGGACCGTGTCGCGGTACTTGCCGTTCCACTCGGTCCACTGGGGCGGGAAGTTGCCCACCTG
This sequence comes from Arthrobacter sorbitolis, assembly GCF_054510995.1. Classification (NCBI taxonomy): domain Bacteria; kingdom Bacillati; phylum Actinomycetota; class Actinomycetes; order Micrococcales; family Micrococcaceae; genus Arthrobacter; species Arthrobacter sorbitolis. Next base: position 655,828 of record NZ_JBTNDM010000002.1, on the reverse strand, counting down.
GTAACCGCCGGGTCCGACGTCCCACGGCTCGGCGATGAGCTTCACCTGCGAGACGATCGGGTCCTGCTGGACGAGTTCGAAGAAGGCCGAGAGCCGGTCCACCTCGTAGAACTCGCGGGCCAGGGCGGAGGCGAGGTCGAACCGGAAGCCGTCGACGTGCATCTCGGTGACCCAGTAGCGCAGCGAGTCCATGAGCAGCTGCAGGGAGTGCGGGTTGCCGACGTTGAGCGAGTTGCCGGTGCCCGTGGTGTCCATGTAGTACTGCTTGTCGTCCTCCACCAGGCGGTAGTAGGACGCGTTGTCGATACCGCGCATCGAGATGGTGGGGCCCATGTGGTTGCCCTCGGCCGTGTGGTTGTACACCACGTCGAGGATGACCTCGATGCCGGCGAGGTGGAGTTCGCGCACCATGGCCTTGAACTCCTGGACCTGCTCGCCCTGGTCACCGGTGGAGGTGTACTGGTTGTGCGGCGCGAAGAAGCCGATGGTGTTGTAGCCCCAGTAGTTCGAGAGGCCCTTGTCCTGGAGCGTGCTGTCGTTGACGAACTGGTGCACGGGCATGAGCTCGATCGCGGTGACGCCGAGCTTCTGGAGGTGCGCGATGACGGACGGGTGGGCGATGCCGGCGTAGGTGCCGCGCTGCTCCTCGGGGATGTCCGGGTGCAGCTGCGTCAGGCCCTTGACGTGCGCCTCGTAGATGACGGACTGGTGGTAGGGCGTGCGCGGCATGCGGTCGCCGTCCCAGTTGAAGAACGGGTTGACGACGACGCCGAGCATCATGTGCGCGGCGGAGTCCTCGTTGTTGACCGAGTGCTCGTCGCCGAAGTTGTAGCCGAACAGCGCCTGGTCCCAGTCGAGGTCGCCGGAGATGGCCTTCGCGTACGGGTCCAGGAGGAGCTTGTTGGGGTTGCAGCGGTGCCCCTCGGCCGGGTTGTTGGGGCCGTGGACCCGGTAGCCGTACTTCTGTCCGGGCGTCACCTGCGGGAGGTAGCCGTGCCAGACGTAGCCGTCGACCTCCTTGAGCTCGATGCAGGTCTCGGTGCCGTCATCGTCGAAGAGGCAGAGGACGACGAGGTCCGCGACCTCGCTGTAGAGCGCGAAGTTCGTCCCCGTGCCGTCGTAGGTTGCTCCCAGGGGATACGCATCGCCGGGCCATAGTTCCATCAGTTGGTTCTCCTTGGTGTTCTCTTCCGTGGGCGCCTTCAGGGCGGCCAGGGTGGTGCTCATCGGCTGCGGGGTCCTGGTGCCCCGGCCGCTTCATCCATACATAGCGCATTCAGCTGTCGCTGCGGTTAATTACGTCGACTACCCCTCACGTCACGGGACGACGCTCGTCGATCAGTTCCGCGACCACGGCACCGATGTCCGCGGGTAGCGCGGAGACGACGACGGGCCCGCGGAGGGCGGCGCGCCGGCCGGCCCTCCCGTGGATCAGTGCTCCCGCTGCGGCGATGGCCGCCCACAGGTCCTCCCCGGCGACCCCGACGCGCGCGGCGGCGCCGTCGTCGTCGGCCAGTGTCGCGGCCAGCGCCCCGATGATCCCGGAGAGCGTGTCCCCTGCTCCCGCCGTGGCGAGCCAGGGTGTTCCGTCGGCCTGGACGAACAGCGTCCCGGAGGGGGCCGCGACGACGGTCGTGTACCCCTTGAGGAGTACGGTGGCGCCGGTCAGCTCGGCTGCCCGCAGCGCGAACCGCGCGGGCTCCGCCTCGATCTCCGGCCGTCCGACGTCGAGTCCGCGGGCGGCGAGCAGCTCCCGCAGTTCGCCCGCGTGCGGTGTGAGGACCACCTGGGGCCCCACACGCTCGGGGACCTCGGCGAGCGCACCGGCATCGACGACGACGGGAAGGCCGGACCCCAGGGCGTCGACGGCGCGACGCCGCTGGTCGTCGTCGTCCACCGCTCCGGGACCCACCACCCACGCCTGGGACCGCGCCTCCGCGACGGATCCGGTGGCGGCGACCGCCTCCGGACTCCGCGCGTGGATGAGCGCGGCGACGGCGGCCGGCCCGGCGTAGCGCACCATGCCGACGCCGGTCGCGAGGGCGGCACCGACGGCGAGGACGGCCGCTCCGGGGTAGCGCGCGGATCCGGCGGCGACGCCGAGGACCCCGCGGGAGTACTTGTGGTCGTGGGCGCCGGGGAGCCGCAGGAGCGCGGCGGCATCGGCCCCGAGCAGGCTGCGGGCCGCGGGCGTGAACGGGGAGAGGTCGAGGCCGATGTCCACGAGGTTGAGCTCTCCGGCCGCCACGGCGCCGTCGCCGATCAGCAGCCCCGGTTTCGCGGCGCCGAAGGTGACGGTGGCATCGGCCTGGAGCACGGGGCCCTCGACGAGCCCGGAGTCCACGCCGATGCCGCTCGGCAGGTCGCAGGCGACGACGAGCGTGCCGCGGCGGCCACGGGGACCGGCCGCGTCGTCGAAGGCCCGCGCGAAGGCGGCGGACGTGCCCCGCAGGCCCCCGCTCGCGCCTGTCCCGAGGATCCCGTCGATGAGGACGTCCGCGGAGGCGGCGTGCGCCGCGAGTCCGGGGAGGGAGGCGTCGTCGAGCAGGACGCTCGAGCCGCCGGCGGCGGTGAAGGCCTCGAGGGAGGCTTCGTGTACCCGGTCGGACGTGAGGACGGCGGTGACGGCGACGCCCCGGCGCAGCAGCCGCTCCCCCGCGTACAGCGCATCCGCGCCGTTGTTGCCGCTGCCGGCCAGCACCACGGCGGTGGCTCCGTACGTGCCGCGCCCGGCATCCCGCAGCAGGCCGAGGACGACGCCGAACAGCCCGTGGGCGGCCCTCTGCATCAGGGCATGCCCCTGCCCGGCGTCGATGAAGGGGGCCTCCGCAGCGCGGACGTCACCCCCGGAAAAGGCAAAGAGCATATGATCGAGCTTAGCGGTAAGCCAGCCGATAATCAGTACGGTTACTATTTTGCGCTCGCCGGGATCCGGCCCTCCGCGACCACCATCGCGGTGGCGAGCCCGCCGTCGTGGCTGATGGACAGATGCCACGTCTCGACCCCGCGGGCCCGTGCCGCATCCGCGACCGTCCCGTCGACGACGACGGACGGCGCTCCGGCGGCGTCCACCTCGATGGTGCAGTGCTGCCAGTTCATGCCCACGGGAGCCCCGATGGCCTTGGCGATGGCCTCCTTGGCGGCGAAGCGCGCGGCCAGGGACCGGGTGTTGAGGTGGCGTTCCGAGGGGACGAACAGCCGCTCCACGAGGGCGGGGGTCCGCTCGAGCTGCTGGCGGAAGCGCTCGATGTCCACGACGTCGACGCCGATCCCGACGATCACGCCGCCGCCCTGCACGGTGCCGCCGCGTCGCGGCGCGGCGGCACCCGGAGGGGACTACTCAACCGTGACCGACTTCGCCAGGTTGCGGGGCTGGTCCACGTCGTAGCCCTTGGCACTGGCGAGGGCCAGCGCGAAGATCTGCAGCGGCACCGTGGTCAGCAGGGGTGCGAGGAGTGTCGGCGACGCGGGGACGTAGAACACGTGCTCCGAGTAGGCCTCCACGGAGGTGTCGCCCTCCTCGGCGATGACGATCGTCACGGCGCCGCGGGCACGGATCTCCTGGACGTTCGAGACGACCTTGGAGTGCAGCGAGTTGCGGGCGCTCGGCGACGGCATCACGACCACGACGGGCTGGCCCTCCTCGATCAGCGCGATGGGGCCGTGCTTCAGCTCACCGGCGGCGAAGCCCTCCGCGTGGATGTAGGCGAGCTCCTTGAGCTTGAGCGCACCCTCCATGGCGACGGGGAAGCCGACGTGCCGACCGAGGTAGAGCACCGACTTGGCGTTGGACATGGCGGCGCCGAGCTGCTTGATCTTGTCGGCGTCGTCGAGGATCGACTGGATCTTCGCGGGGATGGTGGAGAGATCGGCCAGCACGTCCGCGATCTCGTCGCGGTACTTGTTGCCGCGCAGCTGCGCGAGGTAGAGGCCCAGCAGGTAGGCGGCGGTGATCTGCGCGAGGAACGCCTTCGTGGAGGCCACGGCGATCTCGGGACCGGCGTGCGTGTACAGCACGGCGTCCGATTCGCGCGGGATTGTGGACCCGTTGGTGTTGCAGATCGCCACGACCTTGGCGCCCTGCTCGCGGGCGTACCGGACGGCCATGAGCGTGTCCATGGTCTCGCCCGACTGCGAGATGGCGACGACGAGCGTCTTCTCGTTCACGATCGGGTCCCGGTAGCGGAACTCGTGGGACAGCTCCACCTCGGTGGGGATGCGGCACCAGTGCTCGATCGCGTACTTGGCCACCTGCCCGGCATAGGCGGAGGTGCCGCAGGCGAGCACGACGATCTTGTCGACGGAGCGCAGGATCGCCTCGTCGATGCGCAGCTCGTCGAGCACGAGGTTGCCCGCGACGTCGGAGCGCCCGAGGAGGGTCTGGCCCACCGCGTCCGGCTGGTCGTGGATCTCCTTCTCCATGAAGGACTCGAAGCCGCCCTTCTCGGCGGCGGCGGCGTCCCAGCTGACGTGGAACTCGGTGCCCTCGGCGGGGGCACCGAAGAAGTCGGTGATGGCGACCTCGTCGGGCGTGATCGTGACGATCTGGTCCTGGCCGAGTTCCACGGCACGCCGCGTGAAGTCGATGAAGCCCGAGACGTCGGAGCCGAGGAAGTTCTCGCCGTCGCCGAGGCCGACGACGAGCGGGGAGTTGCGGCGGCCCGCGACGACGACGCCGGGCTGGTCCTGGTGGATGGCGAGGAGGGTGAAGGCGCCCTCGAGGCGCTGGCAGGCCTGCTGCAGGGCGAGCGTGAGGAGGTCGCCCTCGGCCCCGCTGTCCACGAGGCCGCGGTAGAGGTAGCCCACGAGCCCGGCGGCGACCTCGGTGTCGGTGTCGGAGATGAAGTCGAGGCCCTCGCCCGTCAGCTCGGCCTTCAGCTCGGCGTAGTTCTCGATGATGCCGTTGTGGATCAGGGCGAGCCTGCCGCCGTCGGCCAGGTGCGGGTGCGCGTTCTGGTCCGTGGGCCCGCCGTGCGTCGCCCAGCGGGTGTGGCCGATCCCGGTCAGCGAGCGCGGCAGCGGGTCGGCGGCCAGCTCACCGATGAGGTTGGTCAGCTTGCCGGCCTTCTTCCGTGACTCGATGCCCGCCGGGGTGATCACGGCGACGCCCGCGGAATCGTACCCGCGGTACTCGAGGCGGCGAAGGCCCTCCATGACGACGTCGAGCGCGCCATGGCGCGCTTCGGACGATTCCTGATCGAACGCCGGGGCGACTGAGTCAAGCGCCGACGATCCCTGGCCGTGGTCCCGGCCTACATACCCCACAATTCCGCACATGCCCCCTAGAGTACCGGTGGCTGCGTTTGTTAATGCGCAGGGCACCGGGCAGAATCATCGGGTGAGTGAAGCGAGCACGGGTACGCAGCAGGCCACCAGTGCCGAATCCTTCACACCGTTCGTCGAGCTCGACCGCCAGATGTGGTCCCGCCTGTCGCACGAGATCGAGAGCCCCCTGAACGTCGAGGACGTCCAGCGCCTCCGCGGACTCGGCGATGCGCTGAACCTCGACGAGGTGCGCGAGGTGTACCTCCCCCTCTCCCGCCTGCTGAACCTCTACACCGCCGCGGCGGGGCAGCTCCACGCGGCGACCAACACGTTCCTCGGCGAGACGACCACCAGGACACCGTTCGTGATCGGCGTCGCCGGCTCGGTGGCGGTGGGCAAGTCGACGACGGCGAGGGTGCTCCGCGAGCTGCTGCGGCGCTGGCCCGACACCCCGGATGTGGAACTCATCACCACCGACGGGTTCCTCTACCCCAACGCCGAACTCCACCGCCGCGGACTCATGCAGCGCAAGGGTTTCCCGGAGTCGTACGACCGCCGCCGCCTGCTCCGTTTCGTGAGCGAGGTCAAGAGCGGGGCGGCCGAGGTCCGCGCGCCGGCGTACTCGCACCTCACCTACGACATCGTGCCCGGCCGGGAGATCGTGGTGCGCCGCCCGGACGTGCTGATCGTCGAGGGCCTCAACGTCCTGGCGCCCGCCCGGCCGAGGACCGACGGCATCACGGGGCTGGCGGTGAGCGATTTCTTCGATTTCTCCATCTTCGTGGACGCGAAGACCGCGCATATCGAGCAGTGGTACATCGACCGCTTCCAGTCCCTGCGCTCGAGTGCCTTCGCCGATCCCGAGTCCTACTTCCACCGCTATGCGGGCCTCAGCGACGAGGAGGCACAGCGGACCGCCAGGGGCATCTGGGAACGCATCAACGAGCCCAACCTCGTGACCAACGTGCTGCCCACCCGCGGCCGTGCCCAGCTGGTCCTGACGAAGGATGCCGACCACTCCGTGCGTCGCATGCTGCTCCGGAAGACCTGACCGTGCGCGTCCGGGGGTTCGCGGCGGTGATGTTCCTCGCAGTGCTGCTTCCCGCCTGCTCCGCCCCCGGACCGGCAGCGACACCGCCCACCGCCGTCGCACCGTCGTCGGGTTCATCCCCCGCCGGTGACCCGTCGGCCCCCGTTCCGGTCTCCCCCGGGCCGCCTGCCGGGCCGTCTGCCGGGCCTTCCTCGTCGCCTGCTCCTTCCTCGTCGCCTGCTCCTGCTCCTTCCCCTTCCCCTTCCCCTGCTCCTGCCGGCGACGCCACGCAGGGTGCGCTCCCGGCCCCGGTACAGCGTGATCCCGCACCTGCTGCCACGACCTCCGGTGCGGCGGCCGGCCCGACCGCGACGCCCTCTGCCCCCTCGCCTCCCCCTGCAGCCGGCCTCCATGGCGATCCGGGCGCCGTCGACGTCGTCGTGAACAAGCGCCGCCCCCTCGTGCCCCTGGACTTCGCACCCACGGACCTGCGGCAGCCCGCCGTCGCGACGGCCACGGAGAACGCCCTCCTGCGCTCCGACGTCGCCGCGGCGGTGGAGGGGATGTTCGCGGCGGCAGCGGAGGACGGCGTCGCGCTGACACTCATCAGCGGCTACCGTTCCTTCGCCGTCCAGGAGTCGACGTACGCCTCCTGGGTCGCACAGTACGGTGACGCTGCGGGCGCCGACACGGTGTCGGCCCGCCCCGGCTATTCGGAGCACCAGACGGGGCTGGCGTTCGACATCGGGCAGGCGGACGGCGCCTGCACCCTGGTCCTCTGCTTCCGGGACACCCCCGCCGCCCAGTGGGCCGCGACGCACGCCGCCGACCACGGCTTCATCCTCCGTTATCCGCTGGGCTACCACGAGGTCACGGGCTTCTCCGCCGAGTCGTGGCACTTCCGGTACGTGGGCAGGGACGTCTCGCTCGCCATGAGGGCGGCGGGCACCAGGACGCTCGAGGAGTACTTCGGCCTGCCCGCGGCGCCCTCCTACTGACCCCTGCCGACCTCTCCTGATCTCCTACCGACCTCCTGCCGACCTCCTACCGACCTCCACCGCCGGGCAGGGCCACTCCTGTCTCCTCGGCCAGCACCCGGAGCAGATCGTCCTGGAACCCGTTGTCGTGTACGGCGTCGTGCGGCTCGCGGCGCCTCCGGTGGTACCAGTACCCGCCGCTCGCCAGGGCCTCCGGGTCGTCGCTCGTCGCCAGCCACACCTGCGTCCGGTGACCGAGGTCCAGGTCGTCGGGCGCGTTCGGACCGCCCATCCGCGTAGGGACCCAGCCGGGATCGACGGCCGCGGCCAGCAGGTCGGGGCGCACCCGGGCCAGCGCTGCGACGAAAGCCGTGACGAAGAGCTTGCTGTCGCTGTAGGACCCGGGCACGTCACCGCGCCAGTCCACTCCCTCGAGCGCCGGACGCCCGCCGTAGTGCGAGCCACTGCTGAGGTAGACATGGCGTCGCGGAGCGTCGAGCAGGGCCGTGAGCAGGTACGGCGCGATCACGTTCACGGGCATCACGGCGTCGCCGCTCCAGACGCCGGCATTGTGGATCACGGCGTCCAGCGGCTCCGCGCTGTTCAGGTTGGCAGCGATACGTGCCACGGCGTCCCGATCCTCGAGATCCCCCACGACCAGCCCGGCACCCCGCGACGTCAGGGAGGCGAGACCTGCGGCACGGTCCTCGGTGCGCGCGTGCACCACGACGCCGTGGCCCTGCTCCAGGAGCGTCTCCGCCGCGGCCAGGCCGAGGCCCTCGGCCGACCCCGTGACCAGCACCCTCATGATCGTGCCCATCCATGAAACCGTGAGTCCGTTGCGTGCATCGTCCGCCTCCGTCGTCGAATCCCCACCGTCGGCGCATCGCCGCGCCAGGAGGCCAGCATCACCCGCCACCGGGTGGTCCGCAACACCGCGCTCCCGCGACCCGGGCCTGCCGGCGGACCCGGACGACCTCCCGGCCCGCATCCGGTCCGGAAGGAGCGCGACCTCACGGCGCCGACCCGGCACGGATAGGTGAACGTCACGGATCGTTTACGCAGCACGCAGGGGACGGAAACGCGCGCTCACTAGCCTCGGAGGGAAGCAGCCACACCAGCCCCTGGAGGACTTCCGTGAGCATCGACGAAGCAGCATCCCCCGCCCTGGCGACAGCGGCCCCCGCACCTGTCGCGAGCGCTCCCCCGCTGGTCCACCGCCCCGGCCGGTGGATCGACAACTGGGACGCCGAGGACACCACCCAGTGGAACAGCGGCGGCAAGTCCATCGCCCGGCGCAACCTGCAGTGGTCGATCGCCTGCGAGTTCCTCGGATTCGTGGTCTGGCAGCTGTGGTCGATCGTCGTGGTGTACCTGCCGGCGGCGGGCTTCACCTTCTCCACCTCGCAGATCTTCTGGCTCATCTCCATGCCGTCCCTCGTCGGCGCGACGCTGCGCATCCCCTACACGTTCATGGTGCCGAGGCTGGGTGGCAGGAACTGGACCATCGTCTCCGCCCTGCTCCTGCTGATCCCGACCATCGGCCTCGGCCTGTGCGTCTCCAACCCCGAGACCCCGTTCGGGGTGATGCTCGCCGTCGCGGCGCTGGCAGGCTTCGGCGGCGGAAACTTCGCGAGCTCGATGGCGAACATCACGTTCTTCTTCCCCGCCCGGGAGAAGGGGTGGGCGCTCGGCCTGAACGCGGCCGGCGGCAACCTCGGTGCCGCCGTCGCGCAACTGGTGGTGCCCATCGTCGTCGCCCTCGGCGCCGCTGCGACACTGGACCTGCCCCTCGCCGGCTGGATCTGGGTGCCCCTGATCCTCGCCGCCGCCTTCGGTGCGTGGAAGTTCATGGACAACCTGTCCAGCGCCAGGAGCGATCTCGCGGGGTCGCTGGCGGCCGTCCGGGAACCGCACCTGTGGATCATGGCGCTGCTCTACATCGGGACGTTCGGGTCGTTCATCGGGTTCGCCGGGGTCTTCCCGAAGCTGATCGTCGATTCCTTCCCCGCCTTCTCGACGATCGCCATGGGGCCCGCCACGCTGTCCCTCGCGTTCCTCGGCCCCCTCGTCGGATCGCTCGCCCGGCCCTTCGGCGGCCGCCTCGCCGACCGCTTCGGTGGAGCAGCGATCACCGTGTGCGCCTTCGCGGTCATGGCCGCGATCGCCCTGGCCGTCGTGTGGACGCTGCCCCTCTCGAACTTCTGGCTCTTCCTCGGCCTCTTCCTCGTCCTCTTCGCAGCGGCCGGTGCAGGCAATGGAGCGACCTACCGCATGATCCCCGTGATCTTCGCCCGGCGTGGAGCCGCGGCAGGGTCCGAACTCCGCGAATCGGTGAGCACCGCCCGCAAGTCCGCCGCCGCCCTCGGGCTGATCTCGGCGGTCGGCGCCTACGGCGGCTTCCTCATCCCCCAGGTCCTCAACGCCTCGAAGGGCGCCTCGGGCAGCTACGACGGAGCGTTCTACGGCTTCGTCGGCGGGTACGTCCTGATGCTCGCCGTCACCTGGTTCTTCTACCTCCGCCGCTCCTCGACCCTCGGCAAGGTCTGACCGATGCAGCAGGCAGGGACCGGACAGCACACGCACTGCCCCTACTGCGCCCTCCAGTGCGCCATGACGGTCACCGCGGGCACCGACGGCGGTGCGTCCGTCGACGCGCGCGACTTCCCGACCAACAAGGGCGGACTGTGCCGCAAGGGCTGGTCCGCCGCCGAGCTGCTCGACCACCCCGACCGCCTCACCGCACCGCTCCTCCGGGACGCCGACGGCGTCCTGCGGGAAGCCGCCTGGGACACCGTCCTGCACCTCGTCAGCGACCGTGTCCGGGGCATCCAGGCCCGGCACGGCCGGGACGCCGTCGCGGTGTTCGGCGGCGGCGGACTCACCAACGAGAAGGCCTACACCCTCGGCAAGTTCGCCCGCCTCGCCCTGCGGACGTCCCGCATCGACTACAATGGACGGTTCTGCATGTCGTCGGCGGCCGCCGCGGGCAACCGGGCGTTCGGCGTGGACCGCGGACTCCCCTTCCCCCTCGAGGACCTCGGTGCCGCCTCCGTGGTCCTGCTCCTCGGCTCGAACGCGGCGGACACCATGCCGCCCTTCGTCCAGCATCTGCGGGGCGCGCAGGCCGCGGGCGGCCTGGTCGTCGTCGACCCCCGGCGTTCGGCGACCGCACGCCTCACCGACCAGGGCAGGGGCGTCCACCTCCAGCCCACACCCGGCACCGACCTCGTCCTGCTCCTCGGCCTGGCCCACATCGTGGTGGCCGAGGGACTCGAGGACCGCCGCTTCCTCGACGCGCGGACCAGCGGGTACGACGGCGTCACGCGCGGCCTCGCGCGGTGGTGGCCCGAACGTGTGCAGGGCATCACGGGTGTCCCCGCCGCCTCCCTGCGTGCGGTGGCGAGGCTCCTCGCCGCCGGTGCGCGACGTGGCGCCGAGTGCGGCCAGGGAGCCTACATCCTGACCGGCCGGGGGATCGAGCAGCATGCGGACGGCACCGACACCACGACGGCCGCGATCAACCTCGCGCTGCTCCTGGGCCTGCCGGGCACCGCGCACAGCGGCTACGGGACCCTCACGGGCCAGGGCAACGGCCAGGGCGGCCGGGAGCACGGGCAGAAGGCCGACCAGCTGCCCGGCTACCGGAAGATCACCGACCCGGCGGCACGGGCCCACGTCGCCGGTGTCTGGGGCGTCCCGGAGGAGGCGATCCCCGGGCCGGGGCTCCCCGCCGTCGAACTCCTCGCCTCGCTCGGCCGGCCCGACGGCACGCGCTGCCTCTTCGTGCACGGCGCGAACGTCGCGGTCTCCGCGCCCGACGCCGCGACGGTGATCGACGGCCTGCGCTCCCTCGACCTCCTCGTCGTGTCCGACTTCTTCCTGTCGGAGACCGCCGCACTGGCCGACGTCGTCCTGCCGGTCCTGCAGTGGGCCGAGGAGGAGGGCACGGTGACGAACCTGGAGGGCAGGGTCCTGCGCCGGCGCCCGGCTGTCGAGCCGCCCCCGGGTGCCCGCAGCGAGCTGTGGATCATGCAGGAGCTCGCGCGCCTGCTCGAGGCGCCCTCCCTGTTCAGCGAGGACCCGTCCACCATGTTCGACGAACTCGCCCGCGCCAGCGCCGGCGGCCTCGCCGACTACTCGGGTCTCGACTACGGCGTGCTCGACGGCCCCGGCCCCGCGTACTGGCCGTACCCGGCGGGCAGCACGGGGACGCCGCGGCTGTTCCTCGACGTCTTCGCCCACGCCGGCGGGCGCGCCGTCCTGGTCCCCGTCGTCCCGCGAGCCGACACCACCGCAGCACGCGTGCCCGCCCCGCTGCTCCTGGCCACGGGCCGGCTCCTCGAGCACTACCAGTCGGGCACCCAGACACGCCGCGTCCCGGCACTGCTCGCGGCGCAGCCGGCCGCACGGCTCCAGCTCCACCCGTCCACGGCACAGGACCTCGGCATCGCACAGGGCGACCCCGTGGTGGTGACGAGTGCCCAGGGCGAGGCCCGGGCGCTGGCGGACCTGACCCCCGACATCCGCCAGGACACGGTCTTCCTGGCCTTCCACTTCGCGGACGCCGGCTCCGCGAACCGCCTGACGGGCCGCAGCACCGACCCGGTGTCGGGCATGCCGGAGTTCAAGACGACGCCCGTCGGCGTGGCGCGCCTGGCCGCCGTCGATCCCCTGCACGCCGACGGACTCGAGGTCCTCGCATGAACCCCTCCGAGCCCTTCGTCCCGTCCCGCGTCGTCGTCGTCGGCTTCGGGCCCGTCGCAGCGCGGCTCGTCGAACACCTCGAGCCCCTCGTCGCCGCAGGACGGGTCGCCCTGACCGTTCTCGGACAGGAGCCCGACGCCGCCTACAACCGGGTGCTCGTCGCCGACGTCGCGGTCGGCCGTACCCGCGAGGCCGCCATCGGGCTCGCGGAGGCGGACTCCCTCCGCGCGACGGGCGTCGACGTGCGCCTCGGCGTCCGGGTCGACCGGATCGACCGGCCCTTCCGGCGCGTGCTGCTGACCGACGGCGAAGCGGTCGACTACGACCGGCTGGTCCTTGCGACAGGGTCGCGGCCCGTCCGTCCGCGGCTGACGGGGCTGGAGGGGCCGGCCGGGTCCGACGACACGCACCAGCTCCCGCCCGGCGTCAGCTTCCTCCGCGACCTCTCCGATGCCCGGACCGTGGCCGCCGCGCTCGCCGCGCAGCAGCGGATCGTGGTGCTGGGCGGCGGCATCCTCGGCATCGAGGCGGCCCTCGCCGCGGCGGAGGAGGGCGGGCGCGTGACCCTCGTACATCACGGCCGCTCCCCCATGGAGCGGCTCCTCGGGGACGGGTCGCGGGTCCTGGCGACGGCGCTGCGACAGGCCGGCATCACCGTCGTGGCCGGCACGTCCACGGGGATCGAGCTGGAGGACGGGCACTTCGCGGGTGTCCGCCTGGAGGGCGGCCCCCGGGTCGACGGCGGTGCGCTCGTGCTCGCCTGCGGCGTGCGTCCGCGGACGGAGCTCGCCGAGGGCTGCGACCTGGCGGTCGCGGACGGCATCCTCGTGGACCACACGCTGCGCGCGGTGGGCATGGACGACATCTGGGCCGTCGGCGACTGCGCGGAGGTGTGCTGCCTCCGCAGCTCCTGCAGGGCGTGCGCGGGCGCCACCGCACCCCAGGGCCTCATCGGTCCGGGCTGGCAGCAGGCGGACGACGTCGGGGCCGCCTTCGTGGCGGAGCTGTCGGGCGACGGGAGCGGGCCCGCGACCGGGCTCCGACCCGCACCCGGCCAGGGACCCGGCGTGCGGCGCGACCCCGTCGTCGTGCTGAAGGCCCGGGGTGTCGACGCCGTGGTCGCCGGTGAGACGGACGCCGATCCCTGGACGGTGGAGCCCGGACTCACGGTGGCGGAGTGGGCCGACCCGGGGCACGGCCGCTACGCGAAGATGGTCACACGCGACGGGGTCCTGACCGGCCTCGTCTGCGTGGGGATGCCGCGCACAGGCGCCGAACTGGTCCTCCTGTTCGAGCGGGGCAGCGAGCTCCCGGCGGACCGCTCCAGCCTGCTGCGGCTCGACAGCGCCGAGGGGCTGCTGACCGCATCGCCGCCCGGACCGGCTGCCACCCTGTGCCGGTGCGCGGGAGTCACCCGGGGTACGGTCCAGGACTCCGTCGCGGCCGGCTGCGCCTCCGTGCAGGACGTCTCCACCGTCACCCGGGCCGGCACCGGCTGCGGCGGGTGCCACGACGGCATCCGGGCCGTCATCGAACAGCACTTCGCCGCGGCCGTCGCATCGTGAAGCGGGTCACGGGCCGTCAGCCGGAGGACCGGGGCAGGCGCATCGCGAGGCGGGTCACGGCCCGGCAGCCAGGGCGCCGCGTCGGTCGCACCATGACACGGCTGACAGCACGGCCGGAGGACCGGGGCAGTCGCATCGCGACCCGACGCTGTGCGGGTCAGACGTTCAGTCGGTACCCGCGCTTGACGACGGTCTCGATCAGGGCGGGGTCGGGCAGTGACTTCCGCAGGCGGTTGACGCTCATGTCGAGGGCGTGGCCCGCACCGGTGGGGGTGAGGAGGTTCGTCAGGGCTTCCCGGCTCAGCACCGCGCCGCGCGCCGACAGCAGGGCCTTGAAGAGCACCAGCTGCGCGGGTGCGAGGTCCACCCGGGTGTCGTCCACCCGCACGGACCGTCCCCGCACCTCCACCTGACCGGAGCGTGTGCGGAGATGCTCCACGTGGTGCTCGGCGAGGTGGTCGCAGACGAGGCGGATCAGCGCGCCCATGCGGAACCGCTCGGGGACGATCGGCGTGATGCCGGCATCGAGCAGCGGCTGCGCCGTCACGGGGCCGACGGCGGCGGCGAGGACGCCGTGCCGGAACCTGTGCACGAGGTCCTCGTGCATGCCCTGCTCGGCCGCGGTGCTGAACAGGGCGTCGACCGCCGGCGCGCTCGTGAAGGTGACGCAGTCGAGCTGCCCGGTGCACACCGCCTCGATGAGGCGGGGCAGGCGTTCGGAGCCCTCCGGCTTGATCCACCGGTAGGGCGTGACGGTGAGCAGCGTGGCGCCGGCGTCCCGGAGCCGTTCGAGCTGGTGCTCGTCCGCGTAGGCATGCAGCTGGACGCCGATCGTGAGGCCCGCGAGGTCCTCCTGCAGCAGCTGGTCCACGAGGGTCGCCGTCGTCTCGTCGGAACTGATGCCGGCGTCGTCCAGCCCTGCCGCACGCACCGCCCCCCTGGCCTTCGGGCCGCGGACGTAGATCCTGCCGTTCCCGAGGACGTCGAGGAGGTCGTCGCCCAGTCCTGCGGCGTCGGCGGCCTCGAACCAGCGGCGCATCCCGTACGCGGTGGTGATGATGAAGAGGTCGGGGCGGGCCTGCACGACGGCCGCCGTGTCCGCGAGGAGCACCACGTCCTCCGCGATCGGCGCGATCTTCAGCGCCGGTGCGTGGAAGACGGACGCGCCCCGCCGCTCGAGCGCGTCGATCAGGTCGCCCGACCGGCGGTCCGACGTCACGCCGATACGGAATCCGGCCAGCTGGCCCCCGGGTCCGTCGGAACGGATGGCCTCGGTCATGATGCCAGCGACTCGGTGAGCCGTGCGAGGTGCGCGGCACTGCCCTGCAACTCGAGGCCCACGCGCACCACCTCGCCGATGACCAGGACCGCGGGCGACTGGCAGCGGGCCACGCCCGCCGCCGTGACGATCGTGGACAGTGTCCCCGACGTCGTCCGCTGCGACGCGCTGTACCCGCGCTCGACGACGGCGACAGGCATGTCCTGGCGCATCCCCGCCCGGCCGAGACCGGCGACGAGCTGCGGCAGCGTCGAGACGCCCATGAGGACCACGATGGTCCCACCGAGGCCCGCGAGGTGCAGATGCTCCTCGTCGGTCAGCGGCGCGTGCCCGGAGACCACGGTGAAGAGGTGGCTGACGCCGCGGTGCGTGACGGGGATGCCCGCAGCCGCCGGGACGGCGATCGACGAGCTGATCCCCGGCAGCACCGTGCAGGGCACGCGCGCCTCGAGGCACGCGGCGAGCTCCTCGCTGCCGCGTCCGAACACGAAGGGGTCACCGCCCTTCAGCCGCACGACGTGCCGCCCCGCGAGGGCGTGCTGCACGAGGAGGGCGTTGATGCCGGCCTGCGGTACCCGGTGGTGCCCCGGCAGTTTCCCGACGTCGATGAGCTCCGCGGACGGTGCGAGCTCGGCCAGGGACTCCGTGGGCCCGAGGCGGTCGTAGAGGACGACGTCGGCGTCCTTCAGCGCGGCTGCAGCGTCGAGGGTCAGGAGTCCCCGCGCGCCGGGTCCGCCGCCGACCAGGCTCACGTGCCCGGTGTCGGATGCGGCCGGCTCCCGGGTCAGGAGCGCGCCGGCCTCCCGGCACCGCCGACGCAGGGTCTCGTCGGCGTCGTCCCCGCGCCCCGGCCTGTTCCCGTCGTGGCGGGGAACCCCGTCGGTGCCCTCGGGCCCGCCGGGTCCTCCTGTGCTTCCTGTGCCTGCGGTGCCTGCGGTGCCTGCGGTGTCTCCGGCGCCATGGCGTCCGTCGATCAGGCCGAAGCCGGGCGGCGGCGTGCTCGCGCCCTCCACCCGGACGACGAGGGTGGCGCCGTCGAGCGCGCCGAGGGCGGACGCGACCGTGTCGAAACGGTCGACGTCGGCGCCGGAGGCGCGGTACCGGGCGACGATCCGCCGTGCCGCGCCCGCGGAGCCGAGGACCACCACGCGGCGTCCGGTCAGGTCGATGTCGAGGTGCACGGCTCAGCCCTCCAGGTTTCCTGTTGCCGGCCCCGTCGGGACGCGGACGGGGATCACTGTTCCCAGACCCACGCGTGCGGCTCCGGCGTCGATCTCCTCCTGCGTGGCGGGGCGGCGCTGGCCGCGCTCCTCGACGAGGACGATCGACTGGTCGGCGGCGTCCGGGGCGTTGACGAAGGACCGGAAGCGGCGGAGCCTGTCCGGGTCCTTGAGGGTCGCAGCCCACTCGTCCTCGTAGTGCTCGACGTGGCGGGCCATCGCGGCCTCGAGGTCAGCGGCGATCCCGAGCGAGTCCCCGATGACGACGTCGCGCACGTGGTCGAGGCCGCCGTCGAGGTCGTCCATCCAGCGCGCGGTCCGCTGCATCCGGTCCGCGGTGCGGATGTAGTACATGAGGTAGCGGTCGATGTACCGGATGAGGGTCTCGCCGTCGAGGTCCTGGGCGAGGAGCTGGGCGTGGGCGGGCTGGAAGCCGCCGTTCCCTCCGACGTAGAGGTTCCAGCCCTGGTCGGTGGCGATCACGCCGACGTCCTTGCTCCGGGCCTCCGCGCACTCGCGGGCGCACCCCGACACGCCCATCTTGAACTTGTGCGGGGCCCGCAGCCCGCGGTACCGCAGCTCCAGGTCGATCGCCATGGCCACGGAGTCCTGCACACCGAACCGGCACCAGGTCGAGCCCACGCAGGACTTCACGTTCCGCAGCGCCTTGCCGTAGGCCTGGCCGGACTCGAACCCGGCCTCGACGAGGATCTTCCAGATCTCCGGCAACTGCTCCAGCCGGGCCCCGAAGAGGTCGATCCGCAGGGCGCCGGTCAGCTTCACGTACAGGCCGAACTGCTCGGCGACCTGCGCGATGACCGCGAGCTTCTGCGGCGTGATCTCGCCGCCGGGGATACGGGGCACCACGGAGTAGGTGCCGTTGCGCTGCATGTTCGCGAGCGCGCGGTCGTTGGTGTCCTGCAGGGTCCCCCGCCCGCCGTCGAGCACGTATTCGCCGCGCTGGGTGGCGAGGATGGAGCCGATGGCCGGCTTGCAGATGTCGCAGCCGTGGCCGGCCTTCGCCTCCTCCGATGCCCCGAACCGGCGGAGGACCTCCTGGAAGGACGCCAGGTCGAGGGCCTGGATGGCTTCGAACAGTTCGGGCCGCGACATCGCGAAGTGCTCGCAGATGCCCTTCGGGACGGCGCGTCCGGCCTTCGTGAGTTCGCTGTCGAGCAGCTTCTTGAGCATGGGGACGCAGGAGCCGCACTGCGTCCCGGCGCGTGAGCACGCCTTGAGGGACGGCATGTCGAGCGCCGGCTCCGCGGCTGATCCGTCCGCGCCGAGCCCGTGGACCGCGGACCGGCAGGCGCCTGCGGTCACGTTGTTGCAGGAGCAGAGGATGACGTCGTCGGGCAGGTCGGACGGCGGGGCGTCGCCTCCCGCGGCAGAGGAGAGGTAGGCGCCGGGTTCGGCGGGCAGTTCACGTCCCAGCAGCGGTCGCAGCGCGGAGTACGGCGCGGCGTCGCCCACGAAGATGCCGCCGAGGAGCGTCCTGGCGTCGTCGGTGACCACGAGCTTCTGGTACAGCCCCCTGGCGGGGTCGGCGTAGACGATCTCGAGGCTGCCGTCCGTCTCCGCGAGCGCGTCCCCGAAGCTCGCGACCTCGACGCCCGAGAGCTTGAGCTTGGTGGCGGTGTCGAACCCGGGGAAGGTGGAGAGCCCTCCGAGGATGCCGTCCGCGCAGACCTCCGCCATGGCGTTCGCCGGGGCTACCAGGCCCATGCTGACGCCCTCGTAGCTCGCCACCTCCCCGATCGCCCACACACCCGGCATCGCCGTCTCGCATGCCGCGCCGATCACCACGCCGCCGCGGGGTGCCACCTCGAGCCCTGCATCCCGGGCGAGTTCGTCGCGTGGCCGGATCCCGACGGCGAACACCACGAGGTCCGCCGGGAGGACGGCCCCGTCGCTCAGTGCCACGCCGGTGACGTCGCCGGCGTCGTCCGTCTCGATGGCGACGGGCGAGCCTCCGCAGTGGATCCCCAGTCCCTTCGCGCGGATCAGCCTGCCGAGCGCCTGGCCGCCGCCCTGGTCGAGCTGCGCATTCATGAGCCAGCCGGCACGGTTCACCACGGTGGATGTGGCACCGAGCTGCTGGAGCCCGCCGGCGGCCTCGAGGCCGAGGAGCCCGCCGCCGATGACGACGGCGCGGGGTTCCCTGCCGAGGCCGGCCGCGAGCCGGGCCGTCTCGGAGCGCAGCCACTGCACGTCGTCGAGGGTGCGGTAGACGGCTGCGTGCTCGCCACCCGGCAGGGGCAGGCGCACGGCGTCCGATCCTGTG
Organism: Arthrobacter sorbitolis; assembly: GCF_054510995.1. Classification (NCBI taxonomy): domain Bacteria; kingdom Bacillati; phylum Actinomycetota; class Actinomycetes; order Micrococcales; family Micrococcaceae; genus Arthrobacter; species Arthrobacter sorbitolis. The sequence goes on along the minus strand of NZ_JBTNDM010000002.1, from coordinate 637,501 downwards.
GCCAGCACGACGTCGTCGTAGGCGTACTTCTCCCCCGACGCACCCTGGACGCAGCGTGCCGCGAGGTCGAGGCGGACCGCCCGCTCCCCCGTCACGAGCCGGATCGCCGGTTCCCGCCACATGAGCGGCTCCCCGAGGCCGAGGTCCACGTCACCGGTCAGCGCGCTGCTCAGCGCCACGCGATCGTAGGGTGCGTAGGCCTCCTCGGTCAGCACCGTGAGGTGCAGTCCGTCGGTTCCGCGCCGCCACAGCGCCTCGACGAACCGGTGGGCGGCAGGCCCGCCGCCCACGACGACGATGCGCCGTTCCCGTGGCGCGGCACCCGCCTCGGCGTGCCGGGGTGATCGGGTCTCGCTCATGTGGTGCCTTCCGTCCGGACCGGGGCGCTCCCGCTGCTCTCCCTCCACGGTACGAACAGGCAATTTCCCGCATGTGTCGCCGATGTGTCGCAAGGTTAACTTCGGGCTCACGGACCGGCGCCTCGACCGTGAGGCGGTCGTTACCGCGGCGCAACAGCGCCGGGACCTCGACGACACGTCGGCGGCCTAGCGTTGCAGGAACGCATCAGCCACCGAGGAGAACGCCATGACCGAGCTCATCCTGCAGCGTCCTGCCCCCTCGAACACCACCTGGGTCGCCGTCTGCCGCCTCGACGACCTCGAGGAGTGCTGGGGTGAGGCGGCGCTGGTGGGCCAGGAGCAGATCGCCCTGTTCCGGCTGCCCGGCGACCAGGTGCACGCCCTCGGCAACATCGATCCGCGGACGCGCGCGGCCGTCATGGCGCGGGGGATCGTCGGGTCACGGGGAACGGCACCCACCATCGCCTCGCCCCTCCACAAGGAGGTCTACGACCTGGTGAGCGGGGCATGCCTGTCCGGGGGCGAGGGCCTCCGCGCCTATCCGGTGCGGTGCGTCGACGGGGTCGTCGAGGTCGACGTTGCCGCCTGAGCGGTGGACGGTGCTTCAATGGCTGGCATGACCGTGACCCGGGTACCCGACGGCCTCCCCGTCCTCATCGCCTGCTCCCATGGCACCGACAACGCCCAGGGTCGGCGGGAGATCGACGCCGTGCGTGCGGGGATCCAGGCGCTCCGTCCGGGGGTCGAGGTCCGCGAGGCCTATGTGGACGTGCAGCAGCCGGACCTCGTGGACGTGGTCGCTTCCCTGCCGGCGGGCCGTCCGGCCGTCATCGTGCCGCTCCTGCTCTCCGTCGGGTACCACGTCAAGGTGGACATCGCCCGGGCGGCGGCAAGCAGGCCCGGAACGGTCTCGGCCCTGCCGCTGGGCCCGGACCCGCGGCTCGCCCGGGTGCTCCAGCAGCGGCTCACCGAGGCGGGCGTGGCCGGCGCGGACCCCGTGGTGCTCGCCGCCGCGGGGTCCTCCGACGCCTGTGCCGCCGAGGACGTCGCCGAGGTGCAGGCGGTCCTCGCGGAGCTCAGGACGGGCCGGGTGCGGGCAGGGTTCGGCTCGAAGGCCGTCCCGTCCGTCCCTGACGCCGTCCTGGCCCAACGGACGTCGGGGCAGTCACCGGTCGCGGTGGCGTCCTACCTGCTGGCCCCGGGTTACTTCCACGACCAGTTGGCGAAGGCCGGCGCCGACGTCGTGAGCGCCCCGCTGCTCCCGAGCCCGGTGATCGCCGAGATCGCGCTGTCGCGGTACGACGCCGCCGTCGCGCGCCTGCTGGACGGCTCCTCGCGCGTTGCGGGCTGCGACAGGCCGTGCCGGGCGCAGGTCTCGTCCTGCGTCCGCAGCGGCATCGCCCGCGTGGACTGACGGGCGATCGGCCGGGCCCCTGGAGCGGTTCAGCCCTTCCGGCCCGCCGCTGCACGGGCGGCGGCGTCGACGCGCAGTGCGTGGGCGGTGCGGTCCTCGGGGGTGAGCGCTCCGACATCGGGATCGCCCGGTCCACGCCCGATCGATCCGTCGATGAGCTCACGCAGGATGTCGGCGTGCCCCGCGTGCTGGGCGGTCTCGGCGACCACGTGGACCAGGATCTGGTGCAGGGTGACGGCACGCCGTTCCTCGGGCCACCACGGCACGGCACCGGGGGCGTCGAGCGGCAGCGCCGTGATGGTCGCGTCGCTGTGGGCGGCCGAGAAGGCATGGAGGTCGAGGATGGCAACGCGGGACTCCTCGGGCGTCGCCCACATGTCCGCCTCCGGCTCGGCGTCGTCGGCCGGCCAGGGCAGCAGCCGTCCGCTCGGGCGCCCGAAGACCTCCCCGAAGTAGTCGAGCTGCACCGATGCCACATGCTTGACCAGTCCGAGCAGGTTGGTGCCGGACGGCACGAGGGGGCGGCGGATGTCGTACTCGCCCAGGCCCTCCAGCTTCGCGACCAGGTCCTCCCGCCGTCGTCGCAGGTACAGGAGCAGGGTCGCCTTCTGCTGGTCCTCGGTGCCGTCCGGGATGCTGGTGTCCATGCGGGCACTGTAGCCGGGCATGGCCCGGGCGTCACGGGACGTGCGTCAGGGCCCGGACGATGATGAGGAGGCCGAGGGCGCCGATCGTCACGTTGCCCACGATCGGCGTGATCCGCCGCAGCCCCCGGCCGGTCGCCCGGCCGAGGAGTCCGCCGAGGGCCACGAGGACCGCCTGCCAGCACAGGGACGAGACGCCGACACCGAGGACGAAGGCGATGATCCGGTCGCCGGACGAGGTGACGCCGGCGAGGCCCGTCAGCAGCGAGGCGAAGTACAGGAAGGTGGCGGGGTTCAGGGCCGTGAGCCCGAAGAAGAGCGCGAACCGGCGGGTGCCCGTCGGCTGTCGCGCGGAATCGGCGCCGGGGTCGGCGGTCGTCGTGCGCCGTGCTGTCCGGAGGCCATGGACGGCGAGGGCCAGCAGGACCAGCCCGCCGGCGACCTCAGGCCATGGGGACGCGGCGGCGAGGACGGGGCCGAGCGCAGCGCCGGCACCTGCGGCCACGGTGGCGTAGAGGACGTCGACCGTGGCGACGGCGGCTGCGGCGTGCAGTCCGGCCCTGAACCCCCGGGCCGCGCCCTCCCCCACGAGGAGCACGCCGATCGCTCCGAGCGGGATCGCGAGCGCCAGTCCGGCGACGAGTCCGAAGCCCAGGGCGGCGAAAACATCCATGCCGCACACTACCGGCAGCGCCGGCCTGATCTGCGGGACGAGCGTCGGTCAGCCCATCAGTGCATCAGTCCGACGCGCGGAACGGGCCGGCGAGCGGGTCTCCGGACCGTCAGACGGCCGGCTCGAGGGACAGGCGTTCCTGGACCGTCGCGGCGAGTTCCTCGGCGATGCGCTGGGCGGTCCCGATGTCGGTCGCCTCGACCATCACGCGCACCACCGGCTCGGTACCGGAGGGACGCAGCAGCACGCGGCCGGTCTCGCCCAGCGAGGCCTCTGCTTCACGTACGGCATCCTGCACACCCTCGTCGGAGTTGGCCGCGGTGCGGTCCACCCCCCGGACATTGACGAGCACCTGCGGGAGCCTCGTCATGACGGACGCCAGTTCCTTGAGGCTCTTGCCCGTCCCGTTCATGCGTGCCGCGAGCTGGATGCCGGTGAGGACTCCGTCGCCCGTGGTCGCGTGGTCGGCGAAGATGACGTGGCCGGACTGCTCGCCTCCGAGGCTGTAGTCGCCGTCGCGCATCCCCTCGAGGACGTAGCGGTCCCCGACCGCGGTCTCCTTGATGGTGATGCCGGCGTCGCGGAGCGCGATCTTCAGCCCGAGGTTGCTCATCACGGTGGCCACGAGCGTGTCCTCCTTGAGCTTCCCGGCGTCCCGCATGGCGAGGGCCATGACGGCCATGATCTGGTCGCCGTCGACCACCGTGCCTTCGTGGTCCACGGCGAGGCAGCGGTCGGCATCGCCGTCGTGGGCGATCCCGAGGTCCGCACCGTGCTCGAGGACGGCTTCCTGCAGCTTCCCGAGGTGGGTGGAGCCGTAACCGTCGTTGATGTTCACGCCGTCGGGGTCGGCGCCGATGACGACGATGTCCGCACCGGCGTTGCGGAAGACCTCGGGCGAGCAGCCGCTCGCAGCACCATGGGCGCAGTCGATGACGACCTTGAGCCCTTCGAGCCGGTTGGGCAGTGTCTTGAGCAGGTGGACCACGTAGCGGTCCTCGGCGTCTGCGAAGCGCTGGATGCGGCCCACGTCGCCGGCGACCGGGCGGCGCTTGGGGCTGGCCATCTCCTCCTCGATGGCGTCCTCGAGGGCGTCGCTGAGCTTGTTGCCGCCGCGGGCGAGGAACTTGATGCCGTTGTCGGGTGCCGGGTTGTGGGAGGCGGAGATCATGACGCCGAAGTCGGCGTCGAGGTCGGCGACGAGGAAGGCCGCGGCCGGTGTGGGCAGCACCCCGGCGTCGTACACGTCCACGCCGGAACTCGCGAGGCCGGCCTCGACCGCGGCGGCGATGAACTCCCCGCTGATGCGGGGGTCGCGGGCGATCACCGCGGTGGGACGGCGCCCGCCGTCGACGGCGTTGTGACCGAGGACGACGGCGGCGGCCTGGGCCAGCTGGAGGGACAGTTCCGCCGTGATCAGGCCGTTGGCCAGACCGCGCACGCCATCGGTGCCGAATAATTTGCTCATCGTTGATCATCCTAAGTGAAGTACCGAGGGCCGCTCAGACGGGTCCCCCAACAGGTTAAAGCAAGATGCCCGTCCGGAAAGTCCGGACGGGCATCTGCGCGTGTCCCCTGTGACGAAAGATTGACACCCGGCCCGCGCTTTGGAGCGTGGAGCCAAGAGGCGATTTTCGCCGAGGGGACCCGAGCGGAATCGCGCCTGCGATTCCGCTCGGGGTAGGCGAAAATTACCTCTTGGAGTACTGAGGCGCCTTGCGTGCCTTCTTGAGACCGGCCTTCTTACGCTCGATGACGCGGGCGTCACGGGTCAGGAAGCCTGCCTTCTTGAGGGCGGGGCGGTTGTTCTCGCGGTCGATCTCGTTCAGCGTGCGCGCGACACCGAGGCGGAGGGCACCGGCCTGGCCGGAGGGTCCACCACCGTGGATGCGGGCGATGACGTCGTAGGCACCGTCGAGCTCGAGGAGCTTGAAGGGGTCGTTGACTTCCTGCTGGTGCAGCTTGTTCGGGAAGTAGTCGGCGAGCTCGCGCCCGTTGACGATCCACTTGCCGGTGCCGGGGACGAGGCGCACGCGGGCGACAGCTTCCTTGCGGCGTCCGACGGCTCCGCCCCCGACGGTCAGCGCAGGGCGCTCCTTGACGGCGGTCTCGCTGCCTTCGGTGGACTCTGAGGTGTAGCTCGTGAGCTCCTCAGTCGGTTCATTCAGCTCTTCAGTGTTCTGAGCCACGGTTCTCCTTGAAGTGATTTCTTAGTACTGGTGGCCAGGACTACTGGGCGACCTGGGTGATTTCGTATGTCTTGGGCTGCTGCGCCGCATGGGGGTGCTCGGCGCCACGGTAGACCTTCAGCTTGCCGATCTGCTGAGCGGCGAGTGAGTTCTTGGGGAGCATGCCACGGATGGCCTTCTCGACCGCGCGCTCCGGGTTCTTGTCCAGGAGTTCGACGTAGCTGGTCGACTTCAGGCCGCCCGGGTAACCCGAGTGGCGGTAGGCGCGCTTCTGCTCGAGCTTGGAGCCGGTCAGGGCCACCTTCTCGGCGTTGATGATGATGACGAAATCGCCCATGTCCATGTGGGGGGCGAAGGTCGGCTTGTGCTTTCCGCGGAGCAGGATTGCGGTCTGGCTGGCAAGGCGACCCAGGACGACGTCGGTTGCATCGATTACGTGCCACTGACGGGTGATGTCGCCTGGCTTCGGGGTGTACGTACGCACGGTTATGGCCTTCGTTTCTATTTCGGTGTCGCCCTTGGCTCCGGAATCATCCGTACCCGCGGGCTCAGCTTATTTATGCGCTACCGGAACTTCAGGTGAGGGCTGAAATACGACCAGTTATCCCGTAATACTCGGCTCCGCCCCCGGGCCAGGTGGTTCTGCAACTGAACCGCTCCGAAGGACGCAGACGTATCGAGCTGGGATACGCACAACGACTACCAAGAGTACCGTGCCGCACTGGCGTGGGTCAAAATGGGCCGAGGCTGTCGACCGGCCGGCTGCAACCGTCCCGTCGACCAGATGGTTGCAGGAGCTGCCGGGCACGTTTCCTTCGTTGTCCCGGCCCGCTGTATCCAGCCGACCTAGGGAGTATCGGTAGCGCTCCACAGGGCCGGCCCGGTAGCGCTCCACAGGGCCGTCGGAGGCGTCTAAGGGCAGCGGAGGCGCAGGTTCTGCTCAGGGTCCGTGCAGTTCTGCGAGCGTTGGATCAGGATCAGGGCAGATCCGGTCCTGCGTGATCTGCGGTTGCTAATTTTCTGGCAGTGCTGGCGCTGGGTCAGCCGATCAAACCGTCCTCAGGAGTCCTCCATGTTCGCGCATCTCGCAGCATCCCTGCACACCCTCGGATTCACCGTTCAGTCCCGCCTCCGCCGCGACGAGACGGGCGCCACCGCCGTCGAGTACGCGATGCTCACGGGCCTCATCGCCGTCCTGCTCATCGTCGGCGTCAATGCATTCGGCGATGACCTGCAGGGCATGTTCGAAAATCTGATCCCCTCCGGTTGGAAGACTCCGACGACGACCTAGTCCGCATACGGGAGCTACCTTCGAATATGGTTCCCGGTACCGTCTCCTGAGGCAGCAGTGGCCCGGACGGGCCGCTGCTGCCTCACCCAAACTTGCTGACATATCTCGGAAAGTAAAAGTGATAGAACGACTACGGTCCGAACGGGGCGCAACCGCCGTCGAGTTCGCACTCGTGGTGCCGGTCCTGCTGATCCTGCTGATCGGCGTCATCGAGTTCGGCCGCGTCTACAACGCCCAGCTTCAACTCACCGCCGCCGCGCGGGAGTCCGTGCGGGTGATGGCCATCCAGAAGCAACCGGCCACGGCGCAGAGCGCAGCGCTTGCGGCTGCTCCTGGACTGTCCCCCGCGCTCAAGCTGGAGAACGTCAAGGTGACTCCTTCCTCGTGCACGTCCACGACCGATGTGACAGTCACCATCAGCTACTCGGTCAGCCTCGTGTCGGGCCTCTTCGCGAACGCGATCCCCCTCACCGGAAAGGCAGTCATGCGATGCGGCGGGTGAAGCACGACGAGGACGGCGCCATCGCCGTGATGGTGGCTCTGCTGATGGTGGTCCTGCTCGGCGTCACAGCCCTGGTGGTCGATCTGGGCATGGTGTACGCCGAGCGCGCACAACTCCAGAACGGCGCTGATGCCGCGGCGCTGGCCATCGCGCAGGACTGCTCCCTGGGAAACTGCGGAACGCCCGCAACCACTGCCCGGGAACTTGCTAACCAGAATTCCAACGACGGCGCGTCCGCCGCAGCCCCGGTTCTGACCGGCAATTCCGTGACTGTGCGAACCAGCACGCTTACCAAAGACGGCGGCGCCGCAGTTCGGCACGTGTTCGCCCCCATCCTGGGAATCGACTCCACCGCCGTGACCGCAGTGGCGAAGGCCTCCTGGGGCAGCCCCTCGAAGGCGACGGTATTCCCCTTCACGGCCCCGAGGTGCATGTTCGACGCGGCACCGTCGGGCGAGTCCGCGACAGAGGTCTGGATCACCAAGGACTCGACCTGCACGGGAACGAATGGTGCCACACTGCCCGGCGCCTTCGGTTGGCTCGATGAGGACGACAAGAAGAGCTGCCGGGCGTCCGTCGACATCGATCAGGTCATCGGGGGTGATCCTGGAAAGAGCGCACCACAGAACTGCGACGGTCTCGACGGAACGACCATCCTTCTCCCCGTCTACGTCAGCAAGTCGGGCAACGGCAACAACGTCCAGTACGTCGTCGATGGTTTCGCTGCCTTTCGTGTGACGGCTCACAGCTGGCCGAGCAATTTGAAGAAGGAACCGGGCTGTGATCACTGCGCCGGCATTAAGGGGAAGTTCATCAAGCTGGTATCGCTCGAGGACCTGCAGTCCTTCGGCGTTGAGGAACTGGGCGGCCGGTCCTACAACGCATTCTTCGTCGCCCTGAACCAGTAATAGGAGTCCCAGTAGTGAAAAACCGGATCGTCTCCGCGGTAGTGGCCGCCCTTCTCGCCCTCGTCGGAACCGTGCTGCTGGTGGGCTACGTCAACGGCGCCGAACAGCGAGCCTTCGCCGGCACGCAGACACAGGACGTCCTGGTGGTGAGTACCGCGGTGGCAGCTGGAACGGCGGCCGAAGATGCATTGCTGAGCACGACGACCGAGGCGATGCCGACGAAGACGATCGCCGAGGGCGCCGTGACCGATCCGGCGCAGATCAGCGGACTCGTCACCACCGTCGACCTGGTCCCAGGGGAGCAACTCCTTCTGTCCCGCTTCGTGGATCCTGCGAATGCGGCCGGCCCGGCCGCGATCGAGGTGCCCGAGGGCATGCAGGAGGTATCCATCCTGCTCGAACCGCAGCGGATGGTGGGGGGCCGGCTCAGCCCGGGGGACACCGTCGGCGTGTTCATCTCCCTCGCCACGGGCACGGTGCAGTCGCCCATTCCGGTCACTCATCTGACCATGCACAAGGTGCTCATCACGTCGATCCAGGGGCTGCCCACAGCGATTGAAGGCGAGCCCGTCGAAGGCGGGACCGACGACGCGTCAGGCGTGCCGGCGAACAGCCTCATCGTCACGGTCGCCCGGACGGCACCGGACGTCGAGAAGCTCGTGTTCGCCCAGGAGTTCGGCACCATATGGCTCTCCAAGGAACCCGCGGAAGCATCCGAGGAAGGCACGCGCGAACTGACGCAGGAGGGAATCTACCGATGAGTCGCTATGCCGTCATCACCACTGACCCCGACTACACCTTGCGCCTCCGGGCGGCCGCCACAGACGCGCTCGAAGGTGAGGTGCACACGTGGGGCGGAGCATCGTTCCCGGCCCAGCCGCAGGACGTCCTGGCGCAGTTGAACCAACCCAACCTCCTCGACGTACTCGTTCTCGGTCCGGGCGTCCCGCTCGAGCAGGCCCTGACGCTCGCCGTAGCCTTCGAAGTGCAGCGCCCCGAGGTGGCCGTGCTGCTCGTCGCAACGCCCACTCCCGATGTCGTCCTGGCCGCGATGCGCGCCGGCGTACGCGACGTCGTCGAGCCGGAAGCAGACACGGCAGCCCTCAGCGTGCTGCTCCACCGCGCCGTCCGCAGCGCGGCGATCCGCCGCCGGACCGTCGACGCCGGGGGTCAGCCCGGCACGGGAGGTTCGACCGGGCGGGTCATCGCCGTGGTCTCGCCCAAAGGAGGCGCGGGGAAGACGACGGTTGCGAGCAACCTCGCCGTCGGACTCGCGGCAACGGCTCCGCACGGCACGGTCCTCGTGGACCTCGACCTGCAGTTCGGTGACGTCGCCAGTGCGCTCTCGATCTCTCCCGAGCACTCCGTGGCGGATGTAGTGCACGGCCCCGCACGGCGCGACACCATGGTGCTGAAATCCTTCCTCAGTGCACATCCCACCGGTCTCTACGCCCTGTGTGCGCCATCCACTCCCGACACTGCGGAACAGATGACGGGGGACGACATCGCCCACCTGATCGAGCAACTCGCCGGCCAGTATCGCTTCGTCGTCATCGACACCGCACCCGGCTTGTCCGACCACACGCTCGCCGCCATGGACAAGGCCACCGACTTCGTCTTCGTCAGCGGGATGGACGTGCCGAGTGTGCGCGGCATGCGCAAGGAGTTCGATGTGCTCGCGGAACTGGGCATGGTCCCCCTCAAGCGACATGTGGTGCTGAACGCTGCGGATCCTCGCGGAGGCGTTTCACTGGAGGACGTCAAGGCCACGCTGGGCGTGGGCGTGGACGTAATTATCCCCTCCTCGCGTGCCCTTCGCCTGTCGACGAATCAAGGTATTCCGCTGCTGCAGCGCAAGGCCCGGGACCGGGCGTCGAAGGCACTCCGGGCACTCGTCGCGCGGTTCGCGCTGCCGGTCACACCCGTACGCAAGGGCGGCGCGCGTCACCGGGTGGATGCCTGATGAACCTCGCACAGCGACTCGAAGCGGCCCGGAGTGCCGGGACGGACAACGCCGCGAAGCCGGCCGGTTCCGCCGACCGCGAGCCCATGCCTGCTCCTCCGGACCCTGCGCGCACCGCATCCCCGTCACCTGTCGCGCCGGCTGCCCGTGGCCCCGTGGCACGACAGGGAAAGGGGAATCCGCTCGACGCGGCACCGGCACGCGACGCCCTGGCCAAGCTGAAGGACCGGGCCGGCGCGATCCTCTTCGAACGGCTGGGTACGCGCCTCATGGACGCCGCCCTCACCGAGGAGCAGCTCCATTCGCTCGTGCAGCAGGAACTCACCGAGGTGGTGGAGGCGGAGGAGGTCCCGCTCACCAGGGACGAGCGACTCCGCCTCATCAAGGGTGTGAGCGACGACGTCCTCGGCTACGGCCCCCTACAGCATCTGCTCGATGATGAATCCATCACCGAGATCATGGTCAACGGCCCGGACATGATCTATGTCGAGCAGCATGGGAAGCTCGTCCGCAGCGGCGTGCGCTTCGCCTCCGAAGCCCACCTCCGAAAGGTCATCGAGCGGATCGTAGCGAAGGTGGGCCGACGCATCGACGAATCGTCTCCGATGGTCGACGCACGGCTCGCGGACGGGTCCCGCGTCAATGCCATCGTGCCGCCGCTTGCCATCAACGGATCCTCGCTCACCATCCGCAAGTTCGCCACCGATCCCTTCCAGGTGCATGACCTCATCGGCTTCGGCACCCTCACGTCGGAGATGGCCGAACTGCTCGATGCCTGCGTCAAGGCCCGGCTGAACATCATCGTTTCCGGTGGTACGGGCACCGGCAAGACGACACTTCTCAATGTGCTGTCCTCCTTCATCCCGGAGGACGAGCGGATCGTCACCATCGAGGATGCGGTGGAACTCCAGCTGCAGCAGGACCACGTCGTCCGGCTCGAAAGCCGCCCGAGCAACATCGAGGGCAAGGGCGAGATCACCATCCGGGACCTGGTGCGCAACTCGTTGCGGATGCGTCCGGACAGGATCGTCGTGGGAGAGGTCCGTGGCGGGGAGACCCTGGACATGCTGCAGGCCATGAACACCGGACATGACGGCTCACTGTCGACGGTCCACTCGAACTCCCCACGCGACGCCGTCTCCCGACTGGAGACCCTCGTGCTGATGGCGGGAATGGACCTCCCGCTCCGCGCAGTACGCGAACAGATCGCCTCCGCCGTGGATGTCATCGTGCAGCTCACCCGCTTGCGTGACGGTACCCGTCGCGTCACGCACGTCACGGAGGTACAGGGGATGGAGGGTGAGATCGTCACGCTGCAGGATGCCTTCGTCTTCGATTACAGCGCCGGGCTGGACCCCAATGGCCGGTTCCTGGGCAAGCCCGTCCCCACAGGGGTCCGGCCGCGTTTCACGGACCGCTTCACCGAACTCGGCATCGTGCTGTCGCCGTCGGTGTTCGCGCCCGCGCAGGTGCGGGGTGCCGGTCGATGACGCTGCTTCTCGGCCTGCTGCTCTGCTACACGGCGCTCGGCGTCGCGGTCTGCTTCGTCCTTGCACCGCCGAGGACGCGGAACCTGCTGAACGAAGGTGGAATCAGGGCGGCCGACGCGAAGGGCAGTATCGCCTCGCGTCTCACAGCGCGTGTCGAACGGGTTCTTCGCCGGCGGAACTACAGCGGGGCTCTTTCGCGGGCTCTCGAGCAGGCCGGCCTGGGGGTGAGCGCGGCCGAGTTCGTGGTCTTCGCCGTGGTCGGCACGATCATCCTCTCTGGTATCGCGAATCTCACCGGCAGTGCGCTTCTGTCGCTGTCCGCACTGATCGCCGGCCCCCTCGCCGCACGTGTGCTGCTGCACGTCCTCACCTCCCGGCGACGCACCGCATTCGCCGACCAGCTCGACGAGACCCTCCAGCTTCTCGCCGGGGGACTTCGAGCCGGCCACAGCTTCCTCCGTGCGATCGATGCGGCCGCGGAGGAATCAGAGGCACCGACGTCGGAGGAGTTCTCGCGCATCATCAACGAGACGAGACTCGGACGGGACATCGGTGAAGCACTGGATGATGCTGCCCTCCGCATGCGCTCGGAAGACTTCTCCTGGGTGGCACAGGCCATCGCGATACACCGGGAGGTCGGCGGCAACCTTGCCGACGTGCTGGACCAGGTGGGCCACACGATCCGCGAGCGCAACCAGATCCGCGGACAGGTGCGCTCGCTCAGCGCCGAAGGACGCATCTCCGCGCTCGTCCTGATGGTGCTGCCGTTCGCGCTCGGAGGGATCCTCGTGGTGATCAGTCCGGGTTATATGGATCCACTGATGCAGCATCCGCTGGGCCACGCGATGATCGCCGTTTCCGTGGTCCTGCTCGGCGTGGGCGGTTTGTGGCTCCGCAAAGTCGTCAGCTTCCGCTTCTAGGCGACCCGACCATCCACCGCCCGCCCTGAAGGAGGACACACCGGTGAACCCATCCCTTGCGCTTAATGCCGGAATTGCATTGCTGGTTCTCGCGCTCCTGCTGTTCTACTGGTCCGTCCTGGGATTGCGCGTCGCCGGCAGGCAGGAGATCGAGGAGAACCTCCGTCGCGGGCTGACCCGGCAGTCCGTCCGCACCGCGAACCACGGCAAGGCGTTCGAGGCGCTGGCCAGCCGGTTCACCCCGCAACGCCTCGTGGCGAAACTCGATCGGCAGCTCTCCCTCGCCGGCCGGCCGGCGGCGTGGCCCCTCCGAAGGCTCGTGGCCGCCAAGCTCGTCCTGGCGGCAGCCGCCGTCGTCGTCGGGATCCTGCTCGTAGGCACCTCGCCCAGCGCCACGATGATGCTGCTGGCAGGCGGCGTCGTCGCCGTCGCCTACTTCGCACCGGACCTGTTGATCTACAGCCGCGGCACCGAGAGGCAAGCCGCGATCGCGCTCGAACTCCCGGACACACTCGACCAGATGACCATCGCAGTGGAGGCGGGGCTCGGCTTCGACGCGGCGATGTCACGCACCGGGCAGAACGGCAAGGGACCGCTTGCGCGTGAGCTCGTGCGGACCCTCCAGGACATGCAACTCGGCATGTCCCGGCGCGAGGCCTATACCGCCCTGGCCGCACGGACGTCGGCACCGGACCTGCGACGGTTCGTCAACGCGATCCTGCAGGCGGACAAGTACGGCATCTCGATCTCCGCGGTACTCCGTACGCAGGCGGGCGAGATGCGCGTCAGGCGGCGCCAGCGTGCGGAGGAGAAAGCCATGAAGATTCCGGTCAAGGTGCTCTTCCCCCTGATGATCTGCATCATGCCGGTGCTTTTCATCGCATTGCTGGGTCCAGCCGCCATCAATGTCCTCTCCACTTTCGGGTGATAAAGGGGGCAGCACTTCCGCATTTCTCGCTCAGCATCGGTCGGCTTATGGGCAAATGGTCAGACGCCGGCCGTAGCCTGAGGGGGTGCATTCGAATAGTGCCCCGAAGAAACTGCCGCTGCTGGACCTGGACGTCCTCTCCCACCTCGAGCAGCAGCTGAACGACGCCCGGCCGGCCCGGGCCTTCGCCCGCGACTACATCACCGGGTTCGAGGGCCGATACCTCCGCCTCACGAGCTCGATCGGCGACCGCGACCTGCCGGCCGCCCTCGACGCCGCCCTGAGCCTCCGCAACTCGTCCACCATGGTCGGTGCCGCACGGCTCTCGGCCATGGCCGCGGAGTTCGAGTCGGCCGTGTCGTCGTCAGACCTCGACACCGCCCGCGATGCGCTCCCGGTGATCGAGCGGTGCGGGCTGGACACCATCCTCGAACTCGAAGCACGTTACCTGGCCGCAGGCTAGGTACCGGACAGGACTCAGGGACTGGCCGACGTCAGCCGGTAGCCGACACCGCGGACGGTCTGCAGCCAACGGGGGTTCTTGGGGTCCTCGTCGAGCTTCCGCCGCAGGTTCCCGATGTGCACCTCGATGGCGCGCTCGTCCGAGTCGCTGATGTAGGTGTCCTCGCCGTAGTAGTCGCCCCGGACCACCCGCACGAGGTCCGCCTTGGTCCTCACCGCGCCATTGCTCTTGAGCATCTCGTTGAGCAGGTCGAACTCGCTCCGCGTGAGCGGCAGGTCCCGCCCGTCGAGCACCACGGTGCGGGCGGCCGCGTTCAGGGCCAGCCCGTTGTGCTCGACCATCGTCGAGGCGACGGCGGGCGCGGCAGGAACGCCCTCAGGCGCAGCCGGGGCGTCGACGGGAGGTGCCGATGCGGACTCGGGGGTGATGCGCGGGCGGCGCAGCATGGCGGCCACCCTCGCGCGGAGTTCCCGTGGGCGGAACGGCTTCGTCAGGTAGTCGTCGGCGCCCGACTGCAGGGCCGTGAGGGTGTCCAGCTCGTCCCCCCGGGACGTCAGCATCACCACGTAACAGGTACTGAAGCCCCGGATCCGCCGGAGTACCTCGTAGCCGTCGATGTCCGGGAGCCCGACATCCACCGTGACCACCGCCGCACCGTGGGCACGGACCAGCTCGACGCCGGCCTTCCCGTCGGGCGCCACGTGCACGTCGAATCCCGACTGCTTCAGCACTGCCCCCACAAGGTTCCGCACATCGGCGTCGTCCTCGATGACGACTGCCACTCCCGGATCACTCATTCGATTTCAACCCTTTTCCGACCTGCGCTGCGATCTGTCCGACCCCCATGATCCCCATTGTGCATGGCTTCTGCAGGGAATTGTGCCGCCATGCATTCCAAAACGCGGGCCGGGCTACATAATGGGAGAAGTACGTAGGTCTCAGCGTCGGAAAGTTCTTCTTCATGCGGTATTTCCTCTTTCCCCGGAAAGTGCGTGCCTAGGGATGACGGTGCCGCGCGTCTGCGCGCGGTGGCATCGAAAGTGAGCATCAGCCGTTCGGCGATGCTGTGTCAGGTCCCCCTGACCGTGATCGTCGTCGTCATCGGTGTGACAGCCCCCCTCCTCAGACCGGGCCTGTCCTCCGATCCGACGTTCGACCTGGGGTTCTCGATGGTCCTGGTGCTCCTGGCCCTGTCCGTCATCGTGCCGTGGCGCGAGTTGCCGCGCGGCAGCCTCCTCGTCGTCCCCGTCCTCGACTTCGTCGCGATCGCCCTGGTCCGGGCAGGCGCCATGGAGACGCAGCCCGCGCTCGGCGTCCTCGTCGTCTTCCCCGTCCTGTGGCTCATGCGCTCCTCGTTGCCCTCGTGGGTGTCCCTCGGGCTCACGGTGCTCGGCTCGCTGCTCGTGACGGCCTGGCCGCTGCTGGGCTCCTTCGACCCCGCCCGCCTGCGGTCCTACGTGGGCCTCCTGCTGCTCCCGATCGTGATGCTGTGCATCGGTGTCATCATCCGCGTGATGAGCTCCGGCTCGCTGGCCCGCGAGGTCGAGATCGAGCGCAAGGACCGGGAACTCAACGAGCTGCTGCGGGCGGCCATCGACCGCGAGCGTGTCCTCACGGCGATCCTCAACACCGTCGACGTCGGCCTGACCGCCGTCGACGCGCACGGCAACACCACGCTGACGAACCGTCAGCAGGAGCTGTTCAACCGGCTGTCCGGCCACGACGACGCCCACGGCGGTCTCTTCTTCGGTGCGGACCGGGTGACGCCGCTGGCGCTCGACAGGCAGCCCGTCTACCGGGCCCTCACGGGCGAGACCTTCGCCGACGAGCTCATCTGGGTGGGCGACGGCGACGCGCAGCGTGCCCTCTCGACCGCCGCACGGCCCATCAAGAACGCGGACGGCAGGATCGCGGGTGCCCTGATCGCCTGCAGCGACGTGACGGAGCTGGTGGAGGCGGTCTCCGCGAAGGACGCCTTCATCTCGAACATCTCGCACGAGTTCCACGCGCCGCTGACCTCCGTGCTCGGCTATCTCGAACTCGTGCTCGAGGACGAGCACCCGCTGCCGGGCCACCTGCGGGGCTACATCGACGTCGCGGGACGCAATGCGGAGCGTGTCCTCCACCTCGTCGCCGACCTCCTCTCGACGGCCGGGGACCGTGTCAGGGTCCATCCGCGCCCCGTGGATCTCGCCGCCCTCATCGAGATGAGCGTCCGGTCGAACAAGCTGCGCGCCCAGAAGAACGGCGTGAAACTGAAGACGGATGCCCTGACGCCGCTCTGGACGCTCATCGATCCCCTGCGGATCTCCCAGGTGCTCGACAACCTGCTCTCGAACGCCATCAAGTACTCCCCCGACGGCGGCGTGGTGAGCGTGCACGCGGAGGAGTCCGAATCGGCGATCGCCCTGCATGTCGAGGACAGGGGCATGGGCATGACGGAGCAGGAGGCCCGCCAGGTCTTCTCACGCTTCTACCGCACACCCGCGGCACGCCACTCCGACATCGACGGCGCCGGGCTGGGGCTCGCGATCACGAAGTCCATCGTGGAGAGCCATGGCGGATCGATCCACTGCGTCAGCTCGCCCGGCAAGGGCAGCCGCTTCACGGTGACCCTGCCCGTGAACGGCGAGGTGAGCCGCATGCCGCAGGACTCCATCGGGGAGTCCGTCTAGATGCTGCAGCACCTCCTGGTCGGCGTCCTCGCCGCGGGCCTCGGGTACGCCCTGTTCGGGCTCGCGGGGAGGGATCCCCGGACGATCCTGCCGGTCCCCTACCGGCTGCCCCTCGCGCTGTTCGCCGGGGCCCTGGCGGGCGCAGGGAACGCGCTGGGCGGCGAGCCCTGGAACGGTCCGCTCGTCGCCGTCCTCGCAGCGTTCGGCGTGCTGCTGGCCGCCATCGACCTGCAGTCCAAGCTGCTGCCGAACGCCGTCCTCCTGCGCTTCACCGCTGCCACCGTGCCCCTGCTGCTCCTCGCGGCCGCCGGAACCGGGAACTGGGGCGGCCTGCTCGGTGCGGTTGCCGGCGGTGCGACCCTCTTCGTCGTCTACTTCCTGCTGGCCCTCATCTCCCCGGCGGGGATGGGCATGGGCGACGTGAAGCTCGCCGCAGTGCTCGGCCTGTTCGGCGGGTGGGCCGGGTCGGCGGCCTGGCTCGGCACCCTGCTGGGCGGGTTCCTGCTCGGCGGCGTGGCGGGTATCGCGGTCCTCGTGCTGCGCCGCGGGTCCCGCGGGTCCACCTTCCCGTTCGGCCCCGGCATGCTGCTGGCCGCGTTCGCCAGCCTCGTCCTCCTGGGCTGACACCTCCCCTACGAGCCCGGGCGTCCTGTGAGCACCCCGGCCGGTTGCTCCGGCGGCCCGGCTACCGGTTCCTCTGCTGATTCGGCTAGCGGAGTTGTTCTTGAGCTGTTCCTGGGCCCGCTGCTGGATCGGCCGCTGGACCGGCCGCTGGACCGGCCGCGCGAATGACGGCCGGACCCGTTGCTGGATCGGCTGCACCCGGGCCCGACGCCGCGGCGCCGGCCAGGTGGGCGAGCGTTCGTCGGGCCCGCGTGAGGTCGGCGCGCGCACCGACCTCCCCGTTCCCGGGGTAGGCGATCTCCTCGAGCACGAGGGGGTGCGGCGCGGCGAGGATGGATCGGGCATCCTTGACGCGCGCGGCCAGTCTCTCGGCGAGCCAGGAAGGCGGCATCTCCCTCGACCCCACCCGGAGCGTCGATCCGATGAGCGCGCGGACCATGTTGTGGCAGAAGGCGTCGGCCTGCACCGTTGCGGTGATGGCGCCGTCGTGGCCGCGGACGAACTCGTACCGCTGCAGTTCGCGGATGGTGGTGGATCCCTCGCGGGGCTTGCAGAACGCGGCGAAATCCTGCATCCCGAGCAGGTGCCCCGCCCCCTCGTTGAGCGACGCGACGTCGAGGGGTGCCGGGTACCAGAGCGTGGTGTGCCTGCGGAGCGGGTCCTGCCCCGTCGCGGTATCGGCGATCGCATAGCTGTAACGGCGCCAGAGCGCCGAGAACCGGGCGTCGAACCCCTCGGGGGCACAGGTGGCGGCCCGGACGACGACGGCGGGCACCGAGTTCCTGACGGAGCGTCCCCGCCCGGTGACGCCGTCCGTGAGGACGCGATTGATCGTGCCGGTGATACGCCGCAGGAACGCGTCGGAGGGATCGACGTCGCGTCCCCTCGTCATCGCATGCCACTCCGCAGGCGTGAGGTCGATGTGCGCCACCTGACCCCGCGCATGGACCCCGGCGTCGGTGCGGCCGCCGACGGTGAGCCGTACGGGCCGGCGCAGCAGCGTGAAGAGCGCATCCTCGAGGACGCCCTGCACCGTCGTGAGCCCCGGCTGAAGGGCCCAGCCGGAGAACAGCGCGCCGTCGTAGGCGATGTCGAGCCGGACACGCAGGAGCCCGCCCTCCCCTGGGGGGACGGCGGGCTCCTGGATGATCATGGCGTGCGTCGGGAAGGAAGAATTACTTCTTCTCGTCCTCGACGGTGCCTTCGACGACGACGACCTCGTCGGCGACACCGGCTTCGGCATCGACCGTGGTGTCCTCCGCTGCGACCTCTTCGGCCGAGGCGGCGGACTCGGCCGATTCAGCAGATTCAGCAGATTCAGCCGACTCCACGGAATCTACCGAATCGACGGAATCTACCGAGTCGACCGACTCGGGCGATGCCGGCGCTTCGGCGACGGGTGCTGCTGCAGCGGCGGGAGCCTTGGCCTGCTCGGCCTCGGCGACGACGGACTGCTTGGCGGACATGGGCTCCAGCACCAGTTCGATGACAGCCATGGGGGCGTTGTCGCCCTTCCGGTTGCCGATCTTCGTGATGCGGGTGTAGCCACCCTCGCGGTTGGCGACGGCCGGCGCGATCTCCGTGAAGAGTTCGTGGACGATGCTCTTGCTGCTGATGACGCCGAGGACGCGACGACGCGAGGCGAGGTCACCCTTCTTGGCGAAGGTGATCAGGCGCTCGGCGTGCGGCCGGAGGCGCTTGGCCTTCGTCACCGTGGTGGTGATGCGCTTGTGCTCGAACAGTGAGGCGGCCAGGTTGGCGAGCATCAGGCGCTCGTGCGCCGCTCCGCCTCCGAGACGTGGGCCCTCGGTGGGTGTGGGCATGGTTCTTTCTCCTCATTAGGTGCCCGCCCGCCGCTCGGGGAAGCGGTGGGCGGACAGGTAGCGTTTTAGAGCTCTTCGTCGCCGTAGGTGACGTCGTCCTCTTCGATGGCGGCAGCACGGGCAGCGAGGTCGAAGCCTGGAGGGGAATCCTTCAGGGACAGACCGAGCTCCACGAGCTTCGCCTTGACCTCGTCGATGGACTTCGCACCGAAGTTCCGGATGTCCATGAGATCGGCCTCGGAGCGCGCAACGAGCTCACCCACGGAGTGGATGCCCTCGCGCTTGAGGCAGTTGTACGAGCGGACCGTCAGTTCGAGATCCTCGATCGGCAGCGCCATGTCGGCAGCGAGTGCTGCGTCCGTCGGCGACGGGCCGATCTCGATACCCTCGGCGGCGGTGTTCAGCTCGCGGGCGAGACCGAACAGCTCGACCAGGGTGGTTCCGGCGGAAGCGACGGCGTCGCGCGGGGCGATGGCGTCCTTCGTCTCGACGTCGACGATGAGCTTGTCGAAGTCCGTGCGCTGCTCGACACGGGTGGCTTCCACGCGGAAGGTCACCTTCAGGACCGGCGAGTAGATCGAGTCGACCGGGATACGGCCGATCTCGGAGTCGCCGGACTTGTTCTGCGATGCCGAGACGTAGCCGCGTCCACGCTCGATGGTCAGTTCAAGCTCGAACTTGCCCTTCGAGTTGAGGGTCGCGATGTGGAGATCCGGGTTGTGGAACTCGACGCCCGCAGGAGGCGCGATGTCCGCTGCCGTGACGACGCCGGGACCCTGCTTGCGCAGGTAGGCGACGACCGGCTCGTCGTGCTCCGAGGAGACAGCGAGGTTCTTGATGTTCAGGATGATCTCGGTGACATCCTCCTTCACCCCGGGAACCGTGGTGAATTCGTGCAGCACTCCGTCGATGCGGATGCTCGTGACCGCGGCACCGGGGATGGAGGACAGGAGCGTACGGCGGAGCGAGTTGCCGAGGGTGTAGCCGAAACCAGGCTCGAGGGGTTCGATGACGAACCGCGAGCGGTTGTCGGCGACTACTTCTTCAGTCAGGGTGGGGCGCTGTGCAATAAGCACTTACATATCCTTTCAGGAAGCATCCGCTATATGACGCTTCGAAATGGGCGGGACTGCGGGTCAGCCGGCAGAGCTGCTGGTACGGCACCGAACCGCCCTGCCGGACCACGGGTGGTCCTGCAGGGCGGCACGGCCGGCACGTCTGGTTAGACGCGGCGGCGCTTCGGCGGACGGCAGCCGTTGTGGGCGCTGGGCGTGACGTCGGAGATGGACCCGACCTCGAGGCCCGTGGCCTGCAGCGAGCGGATGGCGGTCTCGCGGCCCGAGCCCGGACCCTTCACGAAGACGTCGACCTTCTTGACGCCGTGCTCCTGCGCACGCTTGGCAGCGGCCTCGGCGGCCATCTGCGCGGCGAAGGGCGTGGACTTGCGTGAGCCCTTGAAGCCGACCTCTCCGGCGGAGGCCCAGGAGATGACAGCACCGCTCGGGTCCGTGATGGACACGATCGTGTTGTTGAACGTGCTCTTGATGTGCGCCTGACCGAGCGCGATGTTCTTCTTGTCCTTGCGACGCGGCTTGCGCACCGCTCCACGAGTCTTGGGGGGCATTGCTTCTCCTACGAAGGTATTGGGTAGAGCATGTGATCAGCTGGTCGGAGCCGGCCGCTGGTTGAAACGATCACCGAGCGGATGGGCCCCTGGCTGCCGGGTTCCCTGGCGGGACGAGCGTTAGCGAGTCACGTGAGGGAGCAGTCAGGGATCTAGCGTCCGACCTTCTTCTTGCCTGCGACCGTACGCTTCGGGCCCTTGCGGGTACGGGCGTTCGTCTTCGTACGCTGTCCGCGTACGGGAAGGCCGCGGCGGTGCCGAATGCCTTCGTAGCTGCCGATCTCTACCTTGCGGCGGATGTCGGCTGCGACCTCACGGCGGAGGTCACCCTCGACCTTGAAGTTGCCTTCGATGTAGTCGCGGAGCTGGACCAGCTCAGCGTCGGAGAGGTCCTTGACGCGCGTGTTCGGGGAGATCCCCGTGTCCACGATCGTCTTCTCTGCACGGGTCTTGCCCACGCCGTAGATATAGGTAAGCGCGATGACTACCCGCTTTTCACGGGGGATGTCTACGCCAGCGAGACGTGCCATAGTGGCGGTGCTCCTTTGGTGGTACCGGAGGTCTGAAGCAGAACGTCCCCGGAACCGATGGTCCGGTCCCCGGCCTCCGAGCCGGGGGTGTACGTTCCTCGCGGAACGCTGTTCTGCCGTTGGGGTGTACTTCTACGCGTGGGGAGAACCTCGGGAAGAGGTTCTTAGCCCTGGCGCTGCTTGTGGCGCGGGTTTTCGCAGATGACGAGGACGTTGCCCTTGCGGCGAACCACCTGGCACTTCTCGCAGATACGCTTCACGCTCGGCTGGACCTTCATGGTTTTCCTTTGCGTTCGTTCTTATTTGTAGCGGTAGACGATACGGCCCCGGGTGAGGTCGTACGGGCTCAGTTCCACGACGACCCGGTCCTCAGGGAGGATCCGGATGTAGTGCTGACGCATCTTTCCCGAGATGTGGGCGAGAACAATGTGTCCGTTGGCCAACTCAACGCGGAACATCGCGTTGGGCAGCGCCTCGTTCACAGTGCCTTCAATCTCAATGACACCGTCTTTCTTGGCCATATCCTCCGCTAACGTCTGTGCCCACCAGTTGCATGGCGGGCGGGTTTGGGGTTTTGATTGTCGGACCCGCCGGAAGCCGGAGCTCCACACGCAGGACGGTCTCCGGGGCCCGATTGGGCACGAAAAGCAGAGACAACCAACAGGCAACTCTACGCTACAGTCCCCTGATAGTTAAATTCGGGCGCGCCTGCCACGATCCCGCCCCGGAGCCGGGGCCCTGGAGGGATCAGGTCCCCAGCGGAGCCGGCGTGACGCCGAGGGGCTGGAGCCGGGACGCTCCCCCGTCCGGGGCCGACAGTACCCAGATGCCGCCGTCGTGCACTGCGACGCTGTGCTCCCACTGCGACGCACGCTTGCCGTCGGTGGTGATGACGGTCCAGTCGTCGTCGAGCACCGCCGTCTCCAGGCCCCCCTGCACCAGCATGGGCTCGATCGCGAGGCACAGGCCCGGGCGGACCTTCGGCCCGCGGTGGGTGCTGCGGTAGTTGAGGACGTCCGGCGCCTGGTGCATCTGGGTGCCGATGCCGTGTCCCACGTAGTCCTGCAGGATGCCGAGCGCCGGCCCGGGGACGGACGAGACGTAGTCGTCGATCGCCGCTCCGATGTCACCGACGAAACGGGCGGACGCCAGGGCCGCGATCCCACGCCACATCGCCTCCTCGGTGATGTCCGAGAGACGCACGTCCTCCGGCCGGGCTGCACCGACGATCACGGTCCGGGCGGAATCGGAGTGCCATCCCCGGACGACGGCGCCGCCGTCGATGGAGATGATGTCACCGTCCTCCAGCGTGTAGCCACCCGGGATCCCGTGCACCACCTCGTGGTTGACGGAGGTGCAGATGCTGGCGGGGAAGCCGTGGTAGCCGAGGAAGTTGGACGTCGCGCCCTCCTCGCGGAGGACGCCCTCGAAGACGCTGTTGAGCTGGGCCGTCGTGACGCCGACGGCGGCAGCGGCCACTGTCTCGTCGAGCGCCCCGGACAGCACCCGTCCGGCATCCCGCATCACGAGCATCTGGCTGGTGGTCTTGTACTCGATCTTGGGCTGGCGGAACATGAGGGGGTCCTAGCTCGCGACGGTGAGTGCTGCCATGACGCGCTCGGTGACCTCGTCGATCGTCCCGAGGCCATCGACCTTCGTCACGATGCCGCGCTCGTCGTAGCGTGACACGACGGCCTCGGTCTGGTCGTGGTAGAGGCCCAGGCGGTGGCGGATGACCTGCTCGTTGTCGTCGGAACGGCCGTCCAGCTTGGCGCGGCCGAGGAGACGCTTCACGAGCTCCTCGTCGTCGGCCGTCAGCTGGAGCACCACGTCGAGCTCGAGCTCGTTCTGGCGCAGGATGTCATCCAGCTCGGTGATCTGCGCCGCGGTGCGCGGGTAGCCGTCGAGCAGGAAACCCTCCTGCACGTCGTCGGCGGCGAGGCGGTCGCGCACCATGCTGTTGGTGACCGTGTCCGGGACGAAGTCGCCGGCATCCATGTACTTCCTGGCCTCGACGCCGAGGGGCGTCTCGCGCCGGACGTTGTCGCGGAAGATGTCACCGGTGGAGATGGCGACCACGCCCAGGCGCTCGGAGATGCGGGCGGCCTGGGTCCCCTTGCCCGAACCGGGAGGACCGATGATCAGCATTCTGGTCAACGCAACAACCCTTCGTAGTGACGCTGCTGGAGCTGCGCATCGATCTGCTTCACGGTCTCGAGTCCCACGCCGACCATGATGAGGATCGAGGTACCGCCGAACGGGAAGTTCTGGTTCGCGCCGATGGCGACGAGGGCGATCAGCGGGATCAGCGCCACGAGGCCGAGGTAGATGGCGCCCGGCAGGGTGATGCGGGACAGCACGTACTGCAGGTACTCGGCGGTGGGGCGGCCTGCGCGGATGCCCGGGATGAATCCGCCGTACTTCTTCATGTTCTCGGACACCTCGTCCGGATTGAACGTGATGGCCACGTAGAAGTAGGTGAAGAAGACGATCAGGAGGAAGTACAGCGCCATGTAGAAGGGATGGTCACCGCTGGTCAGGTAGGTGGTGATCCAGTTGACCCATGCCGGAGGGGCGGTGCCGTCCTGGGGCGTGTTGAACTGCGCGATCAGGCTCGGCAGGTACAGCATCGAGGACGCGAAGATGACGGGGATGACGCCCGCCATGTTCACCTTGATCGGGATGTAGGTGCTGCTCCCGCCGAGGGTGCGGCGGCCGATCATGCGCTTGGCGTACTGCACGGGGATGCGGCGCTGGGACTGCTCCACGAAGATCACGAGGGCGACGACGACGACGCCCATCGCGAGGACGAACGCGAAGACCGTGGCGCCCTGGGTGCGGAAGATCTCGCCCAGCGAGGTGGGGAAGCCGGCGGCGATGGCCGTGAAGATGAGCAGCGACATGCCGTTGCCGACGCCCCGCTCGGTGATGAGCTCGCCCATCCACATGATGAGGCCGGTGCCGGCGGTCAGCGTGATGATGAGCAGGACGATGGTGATGAGCGAGTCGTCCGGGATCAGGGGCACGGGGCAGTTGCCGAGCAGTGCGCCGGAGCGGGCGAGGGAGATGAGGGTGGTCGCGTTCAGCAGGCCGAGGGCGATCGTCAGGTAGCGCGTGTACTGGGTCAGCTGGGACTGGCCCTGGGCGCCTTCCTGGTGCAGCTCCTGGAAGCGGGGAATGACCACCCGGAGGAGCTGCGTGATGATGCTGGCCGTGATGTACGGCATGATGCCCAGCGCGAAGATGGAGACCTGCAGCAGGGCTCCGCCGCTGAAGAGGTTCACGAACTGGTAGAGGCCGCCGTCGGTGTTGCCCAGTGCCAGGCACTGCTGGACGTTGCCGTAGTCGACGCCCGGGGCGGGGATGAAGGCCCCGAGACGGAAGATGGTGATGATTCCCAGCGTGAACAACAGCTTGCGCCGCAAGTCTGGCGTCCGGAATGCCCGGCCAATAGCGCTAAGCAAGCGTCCTCCTGAAGGTCTGTTGGTCCTGACGCGGACCGTACACAACAACCGAGTCTAACGGTTGGTCACCGGTGAGAGAGAACCGGCGGGTGATGGGTGGCCGAAGCCGAAAAAGACTCCTGGTGGGCTGTTCGAGCACAGCCCACCAAGAGTCTAGTTCCTAAGTGCCACGGATCACAGCCGCCCCTCCCCCGGGCGGGCCGGGGAGGGGGCGGCGCGGAACCTACAGCTCGGTGGTGGTCCCACCGGCAGCGGCGATCTTCGCTGCAGCGGACGCCGAGAAGGCGTCGGCCGAGACGTTGACGGCCACGGCGATCTCGCCGGTCCCCAGCACCTTGACGGGCTGGTTCTTGCGCACGGCACCGTTCGCGACCAGGCTCTCCACGGTGACGTCGCCGCCCGCGGGGTAGAGCTCGGACAGCTTGTCGAGGTTCACGACCTGGAACTCGACGCGGAACGGGTTCTTGAAGCCGCGCAGCTTGGGAAGGCGCATGTGCAGCGGCAGCTGGCCGCCGGCGAATCCCGCCTTCACCTGGTAGCGGGCTGCAGTTCCCTTGGTACCACGGCCTGCGGTCTTACCCTTCGAACCCTCACCACGGCCGACACGGGTCTTCCCCGTCTTGGCACCCGGTGCGGGGCGGAGGTGGTGGACCTTGAGCGCGTGGACGCGCTCGACCCTGGCCTCGGTTGCGGCCGGAGCCGCGATGTCGTTCTCTGCCATTAGTTGGCCTCCTCGACCTTCAAGAGGTGCGGAACCGTGTTGATCATGCCCACGGTGACGGCGTCCGCTTCACGGACCACGGTGTGGCCGATCCGCTTGAGGCCGAGCGACCGCAGCGTGTCGCGCTGGTTCTGCTTGCCGCCGATGGCGGACTTGATCTGGGTGATCTCCAGCTTCGCGGTGCTCACTCGCACGCGCTTCGGGGTGATCGCGGTCATCACGCACCTGCCTTCTGGGCTGCGATTGCGCGCAGCATCTGGTGGGATGCGACCTCGTCCAGCGGCAGGCCACGGCGGGCCGCGACTGCCTGGGGCTCTTCGAGGCGCTTCAGCGCATCAACGGTCGCGTGGACGATGTTGATGGCGTTCGCGGAACCGAGCGACTTGGACAGGACGTCGTGGATGCCGACGCATTCCAGGACCGCACGGACCGGGCCGCCGGCGATGACGCCGGTACCCGGGGAGGCGGGACGCAGGAGGACGACGCCGGCTGCTGCCTCGCCCTGCACCAGGTGCGGGACGGTGCCACCGATGCGCGGGACGCGGAACATCGTCTTCTTGGCTTCCTCGACGGCCTTCTGGATGGCGGAGGGGACTTCCTTCGCCTTGCCGTAGCCGACGCCGACCATGCCGTTGCCGTCGCCTACCACCACGAGGGCGGTGAAGCTGAAGCGGCGGCCGCCCTTGACGACCTTGGCGACGCGGTTGATGGTGACGACGCGTTCGATGAACTTGTCCTTGTCGTCATTCCGTCCGCCGTCGCGCCCGCCACGGGAGTTGCCGTCGCGTCCGCCGCGGGAGTTCCCGCCGCGCTCGCCACCGCGGGAGTTGCCTCCGCGGCGGTTCGCGTCAGCCGAAGCGGTGTCCGTCGTGCCTGCAGCCGGAGCGTCGGCCGCGGGCTGCTCTGTAGCCGTGTTCAATGGGGCTTCCTTTGCCTTGTTCTCCTCGGTCACAGTGCCAGCCCACCTTCACGTGCGCCGTCTGCGATTGCGGCAACGCGACCGTGGTACTTGTTGCCGCCGCGGTCGAAGACGACCGCTTCGACGCCGACAGCCATGGCACGCTCGGCGACGAGTTCGCCGACGCGCTTGGCCTTGGCGGTCTTGTCACCGTCGAATGCACGGAGGTCCGCTTCGAGGGTGGAGGCTGATGCCACGGTCACGCCCCTGGTGTCGTCGACGACCTGCACGAAGACGTGGCGGGCCGAACGGTTGACGACCAGGCGGGGACGGACGGCCGTGCCCGAGACGCGCTTGCGTACCCGGAGGTGGCGGCGTCCACGCGAGGCGGACTTGCTCTTCGAGCTGCGCTTCTTGTTGATGCTCAGACCCATGGTTACTTACCAGCCTTTCCGACCTTGCGGCGGATGATCTCGCCTGCGTAGCGGATGCCCTTGCCCTTGTACGGGTCGGGCTTGCGCAGCTTGCGGATGGTTGCAGCGACCTCGCCGACCTGCTGCTTGTTGATGCCTGCGACCGAGAGCTTGGTGGGGCTGTCGACGGTCAGGGTGATGCCCTCGGGAGCCTTGACGGCGACCGGGTGGCTGTAGCCCAGTGCGAACTCGAGGTCGCTGCCCTTGGCCTGGACACGGTAACCCGTGCCCACGATCTCGAGGTTCTTCTTGTAGCCCTCGGTGACTCCGACGATCATGTTGGAGATCAGCGTGCGGGTGAGGCCGTGCAGCGAACGCGATTCGCGCTCGTCGTTGGGGCGCGAGACGGTGAGCGTACCCTCGTCCAGGGAGACCTCGATGGGGCTGGGAACCATGTGGCTCAGCTCGCCCTTCGATCCCTTGACGGAGACCTCGCTACCGTTGACACTGACCTCGACACCGGCGGGAACGGTGATGGGGAGACGTCCAATACGTGACATTTTTCTTTCCCTTTCCCGTTACCAGACGTAGGCGAGGACTTCCCCACCCACACCCTTCTTGGATGCCTGGCGGTCGGTGAGCAGACCGGAGGACGTGGACAGGATGGCGATGCCGAGTCCGCCGAGCACGTGGGGGAGGTTCGTGGACTTCGCGTACACACGCAGGCCCGGCTTGGAGATACGGCGGATGCCGGCGATGGAACGCTGGCGGTCCGGTCCGAACTTGAGGTCGATGGTCAGCTTCTTGCCGACCTCCGCTTCCTCTTCCTTCCAGCCGGCGATGTAGCCCTCGGCCTTCAGGATGTCCGCGACGCGGGCCTTCAGCTTGCTGTACGGCATGGACACGGAGTCGTGGTAAGCCGAGTTTGCGTTGCGCAGACGCGTGAGCATGTCTGCGACAGGATCTGTCATTGTCATGTGGGCTCTTGCCCTTCCTCGAAACGGTTTCCGTTCCCCGGTCGGCGCGGGACGCGCCGGCTGGGGAGGACCTGAGACGTAGTTAGATTAATCTTCGGATTTGAACGGGAAGCCGAGCGCCTTGAGGAGCGCGCGGCCCTCGGCGTCGGTCCTGGCGGTCGTGACGACGGTGATGTCCATGCCACGTACCCGGTCGATACGGTCCTGGTCGATCTCGTGGAACATGGACTGCTCCGTGAGGCCGAAGGTGTAGTTGCCGTTGCCGTCGAACTGCTTGCCGTTGAGGCCGCGGAAGTCGCGGATACGGGGCAGGGCGAGGGAGACCAGACGGTCGGTGAACTCCCACATGCGGTCGCCACGCAGGGTCGCGTGGGCGCCGATGGGCATCCCTTCACGGAGCTTGAACTGCGCGATGGACTTGCGGGCCTTCGTGACCTGGGGCTTCTGGCCCGTGATCGCGGTGAGGTCCTTGACGGCGCCGTCGATGAGCTTGGAGTCCTTGGCGGCGTCACCCACACCCATGTTCACGACGACCTTGACCAGGCGCGGGACCTGGTTGACGTTCGCGTAGCTGAACTCTTCCTGCAGGGCGGCCTTGATCTCGGACGCGTAGCGCGCCTTGAGGCGGGGAAGAACCCGGGTTTCTGCGGTTTCGACAGTCATTACAGATCCTTCCCTGATGACTTGGCCACGCGGATGCGGACGACCCGCTCGCGACCGTCGCGCTCGACGGTCTCGGTGCGGTATCCGACGCGGGTCGGCTTCTTGGTCTCGGGATCGACGACCGCGACGTTGCTGATGTGCACGGGGGCCTCGAGGACCTCGATGCCACCGGTCTTGGTGCCGCGCTGCGACTGCCCGACCTTGGTGTGCTTCGTGATCCGGTTGATGCCCTCCACGAGCACGCGGTTGGTGTCCGGGAACACCTTCAGTACCTTGCCCTGCTTGCCGCGGTCTCCGCCGCGTTCCTGCTTGGCTCCGGTGATGACCTGGACGAGGTCACCCTTCTTGATCTTGAGCTTAATCTTCTGTGCCATGGACTACAGCACCTCCGGCGCCAGCGAGATGATCTTCATGAAACGCTTGTCGCGGAGCTCGCGACCGACAGGGCCGAAGATACGGGTACCGCGGGGGTCGCCGTCGTTCTTCAGGATCACTGCTGCGTTCTCGTCGAACTTGATGTAGGAACCGTCCGCGCGGCGGCGTTCCTTCTTGGTGCGGACGATGACCGCCTTGACGACGTCGCCCTTCTTGACGTTGCCGCCGGGGATCGCGTCCTTCACGGTGGCGACGATGACGTCGCCGATGCCTGCGTAGCGGCGCCCGGATCCTCCGAGAACGCGGATGGTCAAGATTTCCTTGGCCCCCGTGTTGTCGGCGACCTTTAGCCGCGACTCCTGCTGAATCACTTATTACTCCTGTCGTCGCGCCGGTTCTCTCGTCGAGCCTTGCGGAACGGATATGGGTTGGCCCCGTAATACTGGTACTCAGCACGTGCACGCCTGGGCGCGCGGCTGTGCGTGGATCTCCTGCACAGTGGATTCGTGGTGAACAAGATTATCGGGCTTTTGCCTATTTGCCCGGTGTGAAGGAAACCCTGGGAAGGGACCCGGCGAGGAGAACCTCGAGAGGGCATGCGCCAGCCCACCAGACAGACAAGATTCTCATGGTATCGCGAGAATGCCCCGGACACGAAATCGCGTCCGGGGCACCTCGGGTGGGACCGGTCGAACCGGTCCCGTCACTGCTCGGGTCCTACTTGGCCTTCTCGACGATCTCCACCAGGCGCCACCGCTTGGTAGCGGAGAGCGGGCGGGTCTCGCTGATCAGGACCATGTCGCCGACGCCGGCGGCGTTCTGCTCGTCGTGCGCCTTGACCTTGGAGCTGCGGCGAAGCACCTTGCCGTACAGGGCGTGCTTCACGCGGTCCTCGACCTCGACGACGATCGTCTTCTCCATCTTGTCGGACACGACGTAGCCACGGCGTACCTTGCGGTAGCCGCGCGAGTTGGCGTCATGGACGGCCTTCTCGGTTCCTACGGTCGTCTCGCTCTGCTGCTCACTCATTTGGCGTCCTCCTCAGAAGCCTCGGTGTCCACGGACGGTTCGTCCTTGGAGGCCTTCTTGGCTTTCTTGGGCTTCTCCGCCTTCTCGGGCTTCGCTTCCTCGACGGGAGCTACGACCTCGGGGCGGATGCCCAGTTCACGCTCGCGCAGCACCGTGTAGATGCGGGCGATGTCACGCTTGACCGAACGAAGACGTCCGTGGCTTTCCAGCTGACCGGTGGCCGACTGGAATCGGAGGTTGAACAGCTCCTCCTTGGCCTTGCGCAGTTCTTCCACCAGGCGGTCCTTATCGAAGCCGTCCAGCTGGTCTGTTGCCAGTTCCTTTGAACCCAGAGCCATAACTATTCACCACCCTCACGACGCACGATGCGTGCCTTCAACGGCAGCTTGTGGATCGCGAGGCGCAGGGCTTCGCGGGCTACCTCTTCGGAAACGCCGGACAGTTCGAACAGAACCCGTCCCGGCTTGACGTTGGCCACCCACCACTCGGGCGAACCCTTACCGGAACCCATGCGGGTCTCGGCGGGCTTCTTGGTCAACGGGCGGTCCGGATAGATGTTGATCCAGACCTTGCCGCCACGCTTGATGTGGCGGGTCATGGCGATACGAGCGGACTCGATCTGGCGGTTGGTGACGTATGCCGGGCTCAGAGCCTGGATACCCCACTCGCCGAAGCTGACCTCGGTACCGCCGGTCGCAGCCCCGGAACGACCCGGGTGGTGCTGCTTACGGAATTTGACGCGACGTGGGATAAGCATTTAAGCCTGTCCTCCTTCAGTCGCAGCGGGAGCTGCGGCGGTCTCGGCGGGTGCCGGGGCACCCTGGCCCTCGGAGCGCTCGGGTGCACGACGACGGCGGTCGCCTCCACGGTCGCCACCACGGTCGGCGCCGGCAGGGCCACGGCCCGGACGGTCTCCACCGCGGCCGCGGGAAGGAGCTGCTGCAGCCTGGGCTGCGAGTTCCTTGGCCGTGACGTCACCCTTGTAGATCCAGACCTTCACGCCGATGCGGCCGAAGGTGGTCTTCGCTTCGAAGAAGCCGTAGTCGATGTTGGCGCGGAGCGTGTGCAGGGGAACGCGTCCCTCGCGGTAGAACTCCGAACGGCTCATCTCGGCGCCACCCAGGCGACCGGAGCACTGGACACGGATGCCCTTGGCGCCGGCGCGCTGTGCGGACTGCATGGCCTTCTTCATCGCACGGCGGAACGCCACGCGGGAGGAGAGCTGCTCGGCGATGCCCTGGGCGACGAGCTGGGCCTCGATCTCGGGGTTCTTGACCTCGAGGATGTTCAGCTGCACCTGCTTGCCCGTGAGCTTCTCGAGCTCGCCGCGGATGCGGTCCGCTTCTGCTCCGCGGCGACCGATGACGATGCCCGGACGTGCCGTGTGGATGTCCACGCGGACACGGTCGCGGGTGCGCTCGATCTCGACCTTGGCGATGCCGGCGCGGTCCATGCCGGTCGACATCAGCTGGCGGATCTTGATGTCTTCGCGGACGAAGTCACGGTAGCGCTGGCCCGGCTTGTTGCTGTCGGCGAACCAGTGCGACCGGTGGTCAGTGGTGATGCCGAGTCGGAACCCGTGCGGGTTTACTTTCTGTCCCACTTAGCGGACCTCCACTTTCTGAGGGGTAGCGACGACAACCGTGATGTGGCTGGTCCGCTTGTTGATGCGGAACGCGCGGCCCTGGGCACGCGGACGGAACCGCTTCATCGTGGGGCCTTCATCGACGAATGCTTCGCTGATGATGAGGTTGTCCTCGTCGAACGCGACGCCGTCACGGTCCGCGAGGACGCGTGCGTTGGCCATCGCTGACTGGACCACCTTGAATACCGGCTCCGAAGCAACCTGTGGGGCAAACTTCAGAATGGCCAGGGCCTCGCTCGCCTGCTTCCCACGAACAAGGTTGACGACGCGCCGGGCCTTCATGGGCGTTACGCGGATGTGCCGCGCAATAGCCTTGGCTTCCATTGCTTTCCTTCTCTCGTCGAAGAGCAGCGCCTAGCGGCGCTTGCCCTTGCGGTCGTCCTTAACATGGCCGCGGAAAGTCCGCGTGGGAGCGAATTCGCCGAGCTTGTGCCCGACCATCGACTCGGTGACGAACACCGGGATGTGCTTGCGTCCGTCGTGCACCGCGATCGTGTGCCCGAGCATGTCGGGAACGATCATGGAGCGGCGGGACCACGTCTTGATGACGTTCTTCGTGCCCGATTCGTTCTCGCGAGCGACCTTTACGTAAAGGTGCTGATCGACGAAGGGGCCTTTCTTCAGGCTGCGTGGCATGTCTCCAGGCTCCTATCGCTTGTTCTTGCCGGAACGACGGCGACGCACGATGAGTGAGTCGCTCTCTTTGTTGGGGCGACGCGTACGGCCTTCGGCCTTACCGTTGGGGTTGACCGGGTGACGTCCACCGGAGGTCTTGCCCTCGCCACCACCGTGCGGGTGATCGACCGGGTTCATGGCCACACCACGGACGGTCGGGCGGATGCCCTTCCAGCGGTTACGACCGGCCTTGCCCCAGTTGATGTTCGACTGCTCGGCGTTGCCGACCTCGCCGACCGTCGCGCGGCAGCGGACGTCGACGTTGCGGATCTCACCGGAGGGCAGTCGCAGCTGGGCGAAGCGGCCTTCCTTGGCGACGAGCTGGACCGATGCACCGGCGGAGCGGGCCATCTTCGCGCCGCCGCCTGGGCGGAGCTCGACGGCGTGGATGACGGTACCGACGGGGATGTTGCGCAGCGGCAGGTTGTTGCCGGGCTTGATGTCCGCCCCGGCGCCGGCCTCGACGAAGTCGCCCTGCTTGAGCTTGTTCGGCGCGATGATGTAGCGCTTGGTGCCATCGACGTAGTGCAGGAGGGCGATGCGCGCGGTGCGGTTCGGGTCGTACTCGATCTCCGCGACGCGGGCGTCGACGCCGTCCTTGTCGTGGCGGCGGAAGTCGATCAGACGGTACTGACGCTTGTGTCCACCGCCCTTGTGGCGGGTCGTGATCTTACCGGTGTTGTTACGTCCACCCTTCTTGGGAAGGGGACGGACCAACGACTTCTCCGGTGTCGACCGTGTGATTTCAGCGAAGTCGGCAACGCTCGAGCCACGACGGCCCGGGGTTGTCGGCTTGTATTTACGGATTCCCATAACTCAATTCCTCGTTAAAGTGGTCTCCGCTCTAGGAGAGCGGACCGCCGAAGATGTCGATCGTGCCCTCTTTGAGGGACACGATGGCACGCTTGGTGCCCTTGCGCTGGCCCCAACCGAACTTGGTGCGCTTGCGCTTACCGACCCGGTTGATGGTGTTGATGGAGTCGACCTTCACGGAGAAGATCTTCTCGACCGCCAGTTTGATTTCTTCCTTGTTCGAGCGGGGGTCGACCAGGAAGGTGTACTTGCCTTCGTCGATCAGGCCGTAGCTCTTCTCCGAGACGACGGGTGCAATGACGACGTCGCGCGGGTCCTTTGCGATGGTGCCGCTCACTTGGCCTCCTCCTCGGAGATGACATCAGCCGAGCCGACGAACTGGTCGTAGGCGGCCTTGGTGAAGATCACGTCGTCGGACACCAGCACGTCGTACGTGTTGAGCTGGTCGACATAGAGGACGTGCACCTCGGGGACGTTGCGCACGGACAGTGCGGCGACGTCGTTGGCACGCTCGATCACGACGAGCAGGCGGGGCCGCTCGGAGATCGCGCGCAGGGTCTCGATGGCACCCTTGGTCGACGGCTTGCTGCCGGCGACCAGGGACTCGAGGACGTGGATGCGGCCGTTGCGTGCCCGGTCCGAGAGGGCTCCGCGCAGGGCGGCGGCCTTCATCTTCTTGGGGGTGCGCTGGCTGTAGTCGCGGGGTGTGGGCCCGTGGACGACGCCACCGCCGGTCATGTGGGGGGCGCGGATCGAACCCTGGCGGGCACGACCGGTTCCCTTCTGCTTGAACGGCTTGCGGCCTGCGCCACTGACCTCGGCGCGGGTCTTCGTCTTGTGCGTACCCTGGCGGGCGGCAGCGAGCTGGGCGACGACGACCTGGTGCAGCAGCGGCACGTTGGTCTGTGCGTCGAAGATCTCCGCGGGGAGATCGACCTGTACTGGATTGGCAGCCATGTGGCTATGCTCCCTTCACGGCGGTGCGCACGAGGACGACCTGGCCGCGGGCGCCGGGGACGGCACCCTTGATCAGCAGCAGCGACTTCTCGGCGTCGACAGCGTGAACCCGGAGGTTCAGCGTGGTCTGACGAACGGCACCCATGCGGCCTGCCATTTTCATTCCACGGAAGACGCGGCTGGGGGTGGATGCTCCACCGATGGAGCCGGGCTTGCGGTGGTTCTTGTGGGCGCCGTGCGAGGCGCCGACACCGTGGAAACCGTGGCGCTTCATGACGCCGGCGAAGCCCTTGCCCTTGGTGGTGCCGATGACGTCGACCGTCTGGCCGGCTTCGAACATCTCGACGGAGAGTTCCTGGCCGAGCGAGTAGGTGTCGGCGTCGGACGTGCGCAGCTCGACGACGTGACGGCGGGGCGTAACGCCCGCCTTCTCGAAGTGGCCGGCGAGCGGCTTGGTGACCTTGCGGGGATCGATCTGGCCGAAGCCGATCTGGACGGCCGTGTAGCCGTCCTTGTCCGCGCTGAGGAGCTGCGTGATGACGTTCGAATCGGCCTGGACGACCGTGACGGGGATGAGGATGTTGTTCTCGTCCCAGACCTGGGTCATGCCGAGCTTGATGCCCAGCAGTCCCTTGACCTGACGCGTAAGTGAAGTAGACATGAGTATCCGCCCTCCCCTACAGCTTGATTTCGATGTTCACGTCCGCGGGCAGATCGAGACGCATCAGCGAATCGACGGCCTTGGGCGTGGGATCAATGATGTCGATCAGACGCTTGTGAGTACGCATTTCGAAGTGCTCACGGCTGTCCTTGTACTTGTGCGGGGACCGGATGACAACGAATACGTTCTTCTCCGTGGGCAGGGGCACGGGGCCCACTACCGTTGCGCCTGCGCGCGTCACCGTCTCAACGATCTTCCGTGCTGAAACATCGATGACCTCGTGGTCATATGACTTCAGCCGGATGCGGATCTTCTGTCCCGCCATGGCGTCTCGACTCTCTCTCACACTGCCGAAGCAGTTCCGGTACGTTCGTACATTTCCTGCGCCCGTTGTACGGCGCTTCCTGGTCAGGCTGAATCCGGACGGATCCGGGTTCCTCACCCTGCCAGGGCTCCGACCCCCGCGCTCGGGCGTGTCGTGCTGTGTCGAGCTAGCAACACAGTGTGGACACGCACGCTCCGCTGATTCCGGTCTCGCCGGACGGGGTGGATCATATTTGGGCCACGCATTCCGGCGGACCTGATCCCTGCATCGGGCATTATCCCGACCGGGATGAAGTCTCAGACCGCGCGCGTAGGCACTTGAACAACTTATCTAGTGTCGCAGATCCCCTGCGCGATTGCGAACCGGGTCGGAGCCCACGGGCGTGATCTGCAGTACCCGATCCTTGCCGGCGACGGTCAAACCGGCCGCCGGAGGCTTAGGCTGTTGGCCCTACCACCACGAAGGAGAACCGTCATGATCAGCGCCAACAGGGCCACGACCATCCTGCCCGTGCGGGACCTCGATCGAGCCGGACGTTTCTACGCGAACACCCTCGGCCTCCGGGCCGGCGACGCCTCGCACGAAGGGAGCCTTTTCTTCAGCGAGGACGGACACAACGGCATCGAGCTCATGCTGAAGCCGGACAGCAGCCCGTCCGGCAACACCGAGCTCAGCTTCGAGGTCGAGGACCTCGCGGCGGAGATGACCTCCCTCGAGCGGAACGGCGTCACTTTCGAGGACTACGACCTCCCCGGCCTGAGGACCGTGGACCACGTCGCGGAGGACGACCGGATGCGGGCCGCCTGGTTCGCCGACTCGGAGGGGAATATCCTCTGCCTCCACCAGCTCGTCACCTGAATCGGATGCACGGTGCCGCCGGCCGGACCCACCGACGCGGAAGGGCCCCGCTGCCGAAGCAACGGGGCCCTTCTGACGATCTCTCGAACAGTCGCGAGGACTACTTCAGGATCTTGGTGACACGTCCCGAACCGACGGTGCGGCCGCCTTCGCGGATCGCGAAGCCGAGGCCCTCTTCCATGGCGATGGGCTGGATGAGCGCAACGGTCATCTCGGTGTTGTCGCCCGGCATGACCATCTCGGTGCCCTCGGGGAGGGTGATGACGCCGGTCACGTCCGTGGTGCGGAAGTAGAACTGCGGGCGGTAGTTCGAGTAGAACGGGTTGTGACGCCCGCCCTCGTCCTTGGCCAGGATGTAGACGTTGGCCTCGAAGTCGGTGTGAGGGGTGATCGAACCCGGCTTCACGATGACCTGGCCACGCTCTACGTCCTCGCGCTTGATGCCGCGGAGCAGCAGGCCACAGTTCTCGCCGGCCCAGGCCTCGTCGAGCTGCTTGTGGAACATCTCGATACCGGTGACCGTGGTCTTCTGGACCGGACGGATACCGACGATCTCGACCTCGGAGTTGATGGCGAGGGTTCCACGCTCGGCGCGACCCGTCACGACGGTGCCACGACCGGTGATCGTGAAGACGTCCTCGACGGGCATGAGGAACGGCTTGTCCTTGTCGCGGATGGGGTCGGGGACGTTGTTGTCCACGGCGTCCATGAGGTCCTCGACGGACTTGACCCACTCGGCGTCGCCTTCGAGAGCCTTCAGGCCCGAGACGCGGACGACAGGAGCGTCGTCACCGTCGAAGCCCTGCGCGCTGAGCAGCTCGCGGACCTCCATCTCGACGAGATCGAGGAGTTCCTCGTCGTCGACCATGTCGGACTTGTTGAGCGCGACCAGCAGGTAGGGGACGCCGACCTGGCGGGCGAGCAGGACGTGCTCGCGGGTCTGGGCCATCGGGCCGTCGGTCGCTGCCACGACGAGGATGGCGCCGTCCATCTGCGCCGCACCGGTGATCATGTTCTTGATGTAGTCGGCGTGGCCGGGAGCGTCTACGTGTGCGTAGTGGCGCTTCTCGGTCTGGTACTCGACGTGCGAGATGTTGATGGTGATGCCGCGCTGCTTCTCCTCGGGAGCCGAGTCGATCGACGCGAAATCACGCTGCTCGTTGAGTGTGGGGTACTTGTCGTACAGCACCTTGGAAATGGCAGCCGTCAACGTGGTCTTTCCATGGTCAACGTGACCGATGGTGCCGATGTTAACGTGCGGCTTAGTCCGCTCGAACTTTGCCTTCGCCACGGGTTCCTCCTAGAACGTTTGAGAAGATCTGCTTCCCAGCCGCGCTTTTCGCAGCTGAAACTCATGCAAGTCTACTGGGGGCTTTTGGTTTTGATGAAATTGCTGATCGCAGCCGGACCGTGCGGTCCACCTGCTGGGGGGCGGGCCGGCCTGCCCTCGGACAGGCCGGCCCCTCCCCCGGTATCCCGTTTCCGGGGAGACCTACTCGCCGCGGGTCTTCTGGATGATCTCGTCGGCCACTGCCTTCGGGACCTCCGAGTAGCTGTCGAACTTCATCGAGTACACGGCGCGGCCCTGGGTCTTCGACCGCAGGTCACCGATGTACCCGAACATCCCCGACAGCGGGACGTGCGCGGTGATGACCTTCACACCGCTGGCGTCCTCCATCGACTGCATCTGGCCACGACGTGAGTTCAGGTCACCGATCACTTCACCCATGTATTCCTCAGGGGTGCGGACCTCGACCTCCATCAGCGGCTCGAGCAGGACGGGCTTCGCCATCCGGGCGGCTTCCTTGAACGCCATGCGTCCGGCGATCTTGAACGCCATCTCCGAGGAGTCGACGTCGTGGTAGGCGCCGTCGAGCAGCGTGGCCTTGATGCCGACCACGGGGTAGCCGGCGAGCACGCCGTCGTTGAGCGCGTCCTGGATGCCGGCGTCGACACTCGGGATGTACTCGCGGGGCACGCGGCCACCGGTCACCTTGTTGTCGAAGGCGTACAGGACACCGTCCTCGACCTCCATCGGCTCGATCGCGATCTGGATCTTCGCGAACTGGCCGGAGCCACCCGTCTGCTTCTTGTGGGTGTAGTCGTGCTTGGCGACCTTGCTCCTGATGGTCTCGCGGTAGGCTACCTGCGGCTTGCCGACGTTCGCCTCAACGCGGAACTCGCGGCGCATGCGGTCCACCAGGATGTCCAGGTGGAGCTCGCCCATGCCGGCGATGATCGTCTGTCCGGTGTCCTCGTTGAGGGAGACCTGGAACGTGGGGTCCTCGGCCGAGAGCTTCTGGATCGCCGTGGACAGCTTCTCCTGGTCGCCCTTGGTCTTCGGCTCGATCGCGACCGAGATCACCGGAGCGGGGAAGCTCATGGACTCGAGCACGATCTGGTTCGCCGAGTCGGACAGGGTGTCACCCGTGGTGGTGTCCTTCAGGCCGATCGCCGCGTAGATGTGGCCTGCAGAGGCCTCCTCCACGGGGATCTCCTTGTTGGCGTGCATCTGGAACAGCTTCCCGATGCGCTCCTTCTTGCTCTTCGTGGAGTTCACCAGCTGCGTGCCGGCGGTCACGTGCCCGGAGTACACGCGGATGAACGTCAGCTGCCCGAAGAACGGGTGCGTGGCGACCTTGAACGCGAGGGCCGAGAACGGCTCCTCGGTGCTGGGCTTGCGCGTCAGCTCGACCTCTTCGTCCCGGGGATCGTGACCGATCATCGGGGGCACGTCGAGGGGGGAGGGCAGGTAGTCGATGACGGCGTCGAGCATCGGCTGCACACCGCGGTTCTTGAACGCGGAACCGCAGAGGATCGGGTAGAGCTCGGAGTTGATCGTCATCTTGCGGATGCCGGCCTTCAGCTCCTCGATGGAGATCTCCTCGCCCTCGAGGTACTTGCCCATGAGCTCGTCGGAGGACTCGGCGACGGTCTCGACGAGCGTCGCCCGGTACTCCTCCGCCTTCTCCTGGAGATCCGCGGGGATCTCCTGGACCTCGTACTTGGCACCCATGGTCACGTCGCCCTTGGAGTCACCGGGCCAGACGAGTGCACGCATGTGGAGCAGGTCGACGACGCCGATGAAGTCGTTCTCGGCACCGATGGGGAGCTGCAGCACGAGGGGCTTGGCGCCCAGCCGGCTGATGATGGTGTCGACGGTGAAGTAGAAGTCGGCGCCCAGCTTGTCCATCTTGTTGACGAAGCAGATGCGGGGCACCTCGTACTTGTCGGCCTGGCGCCAGACGGTCTCCGACTGGGGCTCGACGCCCTCCTTGCCGTCGAACACGGCGACGGCGCCGTCGAGGACGCGGAGCGAACGCTCCACCTCGACGGTGAAATCGACGTGCCCGGGGGTGTCGATGATGTTGATCTGGTTGTTCTCCCAGAAGCAGGTCACGGCGGCAGACGTGATGGTGATGCCGCGCTCCTTCTCCTGTTCCATCCAGTCGGTGGTGGAGGCACCGTCGTGCGTCTCGCCGATCTTGTGGTTGACACCCGTGTAGAACAGGATGCGCTCGGTAGTAGTGGTCTTGCCGGCATCGATGTGGGCCATGATGCCGATGTTGCGGACCTTGTTGAGGTCGGTAAGCACGTCCTGTGCCACGGTGTCTCCCTTATGACGAGAATGGAGTTCTGCTGGCCTGCGGGCAGGGCCGCCCCTGGTGGGTGACGGCCCGGCCCGGCAGCTCTGCTACCAGCGGTAGTGTGCGAAGGCCTTGTTGGACTCGGCCATCTTGTGGGTGTCCTCGCGGCGCTTCACTGCGGCACCGAGGCCGTTGGAGGCATCGAGGATCTCGTTCTGCAGGCGCTCGGTCATCGTCTTCTCGCGGCGGGCCTTCGAGTAGCCGACGAGCCAGCGGAGGGCCAGGGCGGTCGAACGACCGGGCTTGACCTCGACGGGGACCTGGTAGGTCGCTCCACCGACACGGCGCGAGCGCACCTCGAGGGTCGGCTTGACGTTGTCCATGGCCTTCTTGAGGGCTGCGACGGGGTCGCCACCCGACTTGGCACGTGCACCCTCGAGGGCGCCGTACACGATGCGCTCAG
This sequence comes from Arthrobacter sorbitolis, assembly GCF_054510995.1. Classification (NCBI taxonomy): domain Bacteria; kingdom Bacillati; phylum Actinomycetota; class Actinomycetes; order Micrococcales; family Micrococcaceae; genus Arthrobacter; species Arthrobacter sorbitolis. The sequence continues at coordinate 597,957 of NZ_JBTNDM010000002.1, read as the reverse complement.
CGGTGGACTTCTTGCCGTCGACGAGCACCTTGTTGATCAGCTGCGTGACCAGGGGTGAACCGTAGACGGGATCTACAACGAGCGGCCGCTTCGGGGCCGGGCCCTTACGAGGCATATTACTTCTTCTCCATCTTTGCGCCGTAGCGGCTGCGAGCCTGCTTGCGGTTCTTCACGCCCTGGGTATCCAGTGCGCCGCGGACGATCTTGTAGCGGACACCGGGGAGGTCCTTCACACGGCCACCGCGGACGAGCACGATGGAGTGTTCCTGGAGGTTGTGGCCGACACCGGGGATGTAGGCGGTCACTTCGATGCCACCGTTCAGGCGCACGCGGGCGACCTTGCGGAGAGCCGAGTTCGGCTTCTTCGGGGTGGTGGTGTAGACGCGGGTGCAAACGCCGCGCTTCATGGGGCTGCCCTTCAGTGCGGGCGCCTTGGTCTTCGAGACCTTAGGTGTCCGGCCCTTGCGGACCAGCTGGTTAATCGTAGGCACTTTCGTGTTCTCCGTAATGTCCGAGAATGAGATTCCTGTCGCCCTACTCCGCGGTCGCGGCGGCTTCGCAGGGCCGCACCGTCCAGAGGTCGGGATGATCAGTCGTTTGGCGCACCACCAACTGACAAGCTGCCGCAGAACGACTGTAGGCGTGCGAAAATGTGGCATTCGTTGTACAACCTACGTACAACACGGAGATACGTTTCGCAACGCCAATCCACTGCCACACAAACAATTGGTCCCCAGTCTACCAGAGATCGTGTGACGGCCCGGGCGGCACTCCCCCGTGTGGTAGGGCGCCCCGGGCGGGGACGGGAAAGGCCCCGGACCTGGATCGGTCCGGGGCCTTCCGACCGCGGGTCGCACCGGCATCGGCCGGCGGACCCGCGGGAGGCAGGATCTCCTAGCGGAAGTCGCTGTTGCCCATGTCGTAGTCGTCCAGCGGGATGGCGTGGAACTCGGGGCTCAGGCCGCCCTCGACCCCGGCGTAGTCGAAGTCGCTGAACGCGCTCGGACCGGTGAAGAGGTTCGCCTTGGCTTCCTCGGTGGGCTCGACCGTGACCTTCGTGTAGCGGTCCAGGCCGGTACCGGCCGGGATGAGCTTGCCGATGATCACGTTCTCCTTGAGGCCGAGCAGCGGATCGCTCTTGCCTTCCATGGCGGCCTGCGTGAGGACACGCGTGGTCTCCTGGAAGGAAGCGGCCGACAGCCACGACTCGGTGGCGAGCGACGCCTTGGTGATGCCCATGAGCTCGGGACGGCCTGAAGCCGGCTTCTTGCCCTCGGACACCACGCGACGGTTCTCGTCCTCGAAGCGGCGACGCTCCGCGAGCTCACCGGGGAGCAGGTCCGACTCGCCGGACTCGATCACGGTGACGCGACGCAGCATCTGGCGGACGATGACCTCGACGTGCTTGTCGTGGATGCCCACACCCTGGCTGCGGTACACACGCTGCACCTCGTCGACCAGGAACTCCTGGGCCTTGCGGGGGCCGAGGATACGCAGGATCTGCTTCGGGTCGACCGCGCCGAAGACGAGCTGCTGCCCGACCTCGACGTGCTCGCCGTCGGTGACCAGGAGGCGTGCACGGCGCAGGACCGGGTACGCGATCTCCTCGGAGCCGTCGTCGGGCGTGACCACCAGGCGGAGCTGCTTCTCGGCATCCTCGATGGTGACGCGGCCCGCGACCTCGGAGATCGGGGCAACACCCTTGGGGGTACGCGCCTCGAAGAGCTCCTGGATACGGGGCAGACCCTGGGTGATGTCCTCCGCAGAGGCCACACCGCCCGTGTGGAAGGTACGCATGGTCAGCTGCGTGCCGGGCTCACCGATCGACTGCGCGGCGATGATGCCGACGGCCTCTCCGATGTCCACGGTCTTGCCGGTCGCGAGGGACCGTCCGTAGCAGAGCGCACATGTGCCGACGCTGGACTCGCACGTGAGGACCGAGCGGACCTTGATCTCCGCGATACCCGCTGCGAACAGCTCACCGATGACCACGTCTCCGACGTCGGAGCCCGCAGCCGCGAGCACCGCGCCCTTGGAATCGACGACGTCGGACGCCAGCGTGCGTGCGTAGGCCGAGTTCTCGACCTCCTCGTGCAGGACCAGCTCGCCGTCGGCGTTCGGTACGGCGATGGTGACCTTCAGGCCACGCTCCGTGCCGCAGTCGTCCTCGCGGACGATGACGTCCTGCGATACGTCGACCAGTCGGCGGGTCAGGTAACCCGAGTTGGCCGTCCGCAGGGCGGTGTCGGCGAGGCCCTTACGGGCACCGTGCGTCGCGATGAAGTACTCCAGGACCGACAGGCCCTCGCGGTACGAGGACTTGATCGGACGAGGGATGATCTCGCCCTTCGGGTTGGCCACGAGGCCACGGATACCGGCGATCTGGCGGACCTGCAGCCAGTTGCCACGGGCACCGGAGGACACCATGCGGTTGATGGTGTTGTCCTTCGGCATCGCGGCACGCATGGACGCGGCGACCTCGTTGGTCGCCTTGTTCCAGATGTCGATGAGCTCCTGGCGGCGCTCCTCGTCGGCGATGAGGCCCTTGTCGAACTGCGACTGGACCTTGGCGGCCTGGGTCTCGTAGCCCTCCATGATGCCGGCCTTGTTGATCGGCGCGGAGATGTCCGAGATCGCGACGGTGACGCCTGAGCGCGTGGCCCAGTAGAAGCCGGCATCCTTCAGGTTGTCCAGCGTCGCCGCCGTGACCACCTTCGGGTACCGCTCCGCGAGATCGTTGACGATCGTCGAGAGCTGGCCCTTGTCGGCGACCTTCTCCACCCACGGGTAGTCCAGGGGAAGCGTCTCGTTGAACAGGACCTGTCCGAGCGACGTCTCGATCAGCGCCGGCGTACCGGGCTCCCATCCCTCGGGAGCGGCGATGTCGGCACTGGGGACGAAGTTGTCGACGCGGATCCGGACCACCGAGTTGAGGTGGAGCGAGCCCATGTCGAACGCCATGATCGCCTCGGCCATGCTGGTGAAGACGCGGCCCTCGCCGGCACTGCCCTCACGCTTGGTCGTGAGGTGGTGCAGGCCGATGATCATGTCCTGCGACGGCAGGGTCACGGGACGGCCGTCCGAGGGCTTCAGGATGTTGTTCGAGGAGAGCATCAGGATGCGCGCCTCGGCCTGGGCCTCCGGGCTCAGCGGCAGGTGCACTGCCATCTGGTCACCGTCGAAGTCGGCGTTGAACGCACCACAGACCAGCGGGTGGAGCTGGAGTGCCTTGCCTTCCACGAGCTGCGGCTCGAACGCCTGGATGCCGAGACGGTGCAGGGTGGGTGCACGGTTCAGCAGCACGGGGTGCTCGGTGATGATCTCCTCGAGCACGTCCCACACCTGGGGGCGGTAGCGCTCGACCATGCGCTTGGCGCTCTTGATGTTCTGCGCATGGTTGAGGTCCACCAGGCGCTTCATGACGAACGGCTTGAAGAGCTCCAGGGCCATCTGCTTGGGCAGACCACACTGGTGCAGCTTCAGCTGCGGGCCGACGACGATGACCGAACGGCCCGAGTAGTCGACGCGCTTGCCGAGGAGGTTCTGGCGGAAACGACCCTGCTTGCCCTTCAGCATGTCCGAGAGGGACTTCAGGGGACGGTTGCCCGGTCCGGTGACCGGACGGCCGCGACGGCCGTTGTCGAACAGGGAGTCGACCGCTTCCTGCAGCATGCGCTTCTCGTTGTTCACGATGATCTCGGGAGCCCCGAGATCGAGCAGGCGCTTGAGGCGGTTGTTCCGGTTGATGACGCGGCGGTACAGGTCGTTGAGGTCGGACGTCGCGAAACGGCCGCCGTCGAGCTGGACCATCGGGCGCAGTTCCGGCGGGATCACGGGTACGGCGTCGAGGACCATGCCCAGGGGGCTGTTCGTCGTCGTCAGGAACGCGTTGACCACCTTGAGACGCTTCAGGGCGCGCGTCTTCCGCTGGCCCTTGCCGTTCTGGATGATGTCGCGCAGCAGCTCGGCCTCGGCGGGCATGTCGAAGTTCTCGAGGCGCTTCTTGATCGCCTCGGCTCCCATGGAGCCCTCGAAGTACAGTCCGTAGCGGTCGCGCAGTTCGCGGTACAGGCCTTCGTCACCCTCGAGGTCGGCGACCTTGAGGCTCTTGAAGCGGTCCCAGACCTGCACGAGGCGCTCGATGTCGGCGTCCGCGCGCTTGCGGACGTTCGCCATCTGGCGGTCCGCCGAGTCGCGGGCCTTCTTCTTGTCGGCAGCCTTCGCGCCTTCGCCCTCGAGGCGGGCGAGCTCGTCCTCGAGGTCCTTGGCGATGGTGGCGATGTCGGAGTCGCGCTGATCCGTCATCTGCTTCTTCTCGAGGTCGTGCTCGGCCTGGAGGTTCGGCAGTTCGGCGTGGCGGTTCTCCTCGTCGACCGACGTGATCATGTAGGCGGCGAAGTAGATGACCTTCTCGAGGTCCTTGGGGGCAAGGTCGAGGAGGTAGCCGAGGCGCGAGGGGACGCCCTTGAAGTACCAGATGTGCGTGACGGGAGCGGCGAGCTCGATGTGGCCCATGCGCTCACGGCGCACCTTGGCACGCGTGACCTCGACGCCGCAGCGCTCGCAGATGATGCCCTTGAAGCGCACGCGCTTGTACTTGCCGCAGTAGCACTCCCAATCCCGCGAGGGGCCGAAGATCTTCTCGCAGAAGAGGCCGTCCTTCTCGGGCTTGAGCGTGCGGTAGTTGATGGTTTCCGGCTTCTTGACCTCGCCGTAAGACCAGCCGCGGATTTCGTCCGCGGTGGCAAGGCCGATTCGCATGAGGCCGAAGGAGGATTCGCTGGACATATGGTCCCTGTTCTCTCTTTGTTCTCTAAATTCTTGAAGTCTCGTGGGGTGCGGCGAAGACCTAGGTGCACGCCGGACCGGTGTTCGAGGAAGGGGCCTTCAATATTTCAAGGCCGCCCGCGGCCGCAGAAATTTCGTTGACCCCGTTCGAACGCCGGTCCGGCGCCGTGGAACCTAAACCTCTTCGACAGAACTCGGCTCGGCCCGTGAAAGGTCGATGCCCAGTTCCTCCGCGGCCCGGAAGACTTCTTCATCCGAGTCACGCATCTCGATCGTCGTGCCGTCGGTGGAGAGGACCTCCACGTTGAGGCAGAGCGACTGCATTTCCTTGATGAGGACCTTGAAGGACTCGGGAACACCCGGCTCGGGGATGTTCTCGCCCTTGACGATGGCCTCGTACACCTTGACGCGTCCGTGGATGTCGTCCGACTTGATGGTCAGGAGTTCCTGCAGCGTGTACGCCGCACCGTAGGCCTCGAGGGCCCACACCTCCATCTCACCGAAGCGCTGGCCGCCGAACTGCGCCTTACCACCCAGCGGCTGCTGCGTGATCATCGAGTACGGACCGGTGGAACGCGCGTGGATCTTGTCGTCCACCAGGTGGTGGAGCTTCAGGATGTACATGTAGCCGACGGAGATCGGATCCGGGAACGGCTCGCCGGAGCGGCCGTCGAACAGGCGCGCCTTGCCGGACTCGCCGATGAGGCGCTCTCCGTCACGGGTCACGTTCGTGGAGCCGAGCAGACCGACGATCTCGTCCTCGGTCGCGCCGTCGAACACGGGGGTGGCGACGGTGGTGGTGGCGATCTCCCGGGGAAGGTTCGGGAGGTTCTTGAGCCACTCGGGCTCGCCGTCGATCTTCCAGCCCTGCTTGGCCGCCCAGCCGAGGTGGATCTCGAGGACCTGGCCCACGTTCATGCGTCCGGGGACGCCGAGCGGGTTCAGGACGATGTCGACGGGCGTGCCGTCCTCCAGGAACGGCATGTCCTCGATCGGGAGGATCTTGGAGATGACGCCCTTGTTGCCGTGGCGGCCCGCCAGCTTGTCGCCGTCCGTGATCTTGCGCTTCTGCGCCACGTACACGCGGACCAGCTGGTTGACGCCCGGGGGCAGCTCGTCGTCGTTGTCGCGATCGAAGATGCGCACGCCGATGACGGTTCCCGACTCGCCGTGGGGGACCTTCAGCGAGGTGTCGCGGACTTCGCGGCTCTTCTCACCGAAGATGGCGCGCAGCAGGCGCTCCTCGGGGGTCAGTTCCGTCTCGCCCTTGGGGGTGACGCGACCGACGAGAATGTCGCCGGCCTCGACCTCGGCACCGATGTGGATGATGCCGCGCTCGTCGAGCGCGCCGAGGACCTCCTCGGACACGTTCGGGATGTCACGCGTGATCTCCTCGGCACCGAGCTTGGTGTCGCGGGCATCGACCTCGTGCTCCTCGATGTGGATCGACGTCAGGACGTCGTCGGAGACGATGCGCTGCGAGAGGATGATCGCGTCCTCGAAGTTGTGACCCTCCCAGGACATGAACGCCACGAGCATGTTCTTGCCGAGCGCGAGCTCGCCCTGGTCCGTGGAGGGACCGTCGGCGATGATCGTGTTGTACTCGACGCGGTCGCCCTCGGAGACCAGGACGCGCTGGTTGTACGCGTTGCCCTGGTTCGAGCGGGCGAACTTCATGATCGGGTAGTTCGTCTCGGTGCCGTCGTCGTTGAGGATGTTGACCAGGTCGGCCGACACCTCGTTGACGACGCCCGCCTTCGTCGCGGTGACGGCGTCGCCGGCGTCGACGGCGGCGTTCTTCTCCATGCCGGTGCCCACGAGGGGACGCTCGGAACGGAGCAGGGGCACGGCCTGGCGCTGCATGTTCGCACCCATGAGGGCGCGGTTGGCGTCGTCGTGCTCAAGGAACGGGATCATCGCGGTCGCGACGGACACCATCTGGCGCGGGGAGACGTCCATGTACTCGACCTCGTCGGGCACGACGAGCACGGGCTCGCCGGAACCACCACGCGTCCGGACGAGGACCATGTCCTCGGTGAACGTGTTGTCGGCGTTGAGGGGCGCGTTCGCCTGGGCGATGAGACGCTCCACCTCGTCGTCGGCGGTGAGGTAGTCGATCTGGTCGGTGACCAGGCCCTCGATGACCTTGCGGTACGGGGTCTCGATGAAGCCGAACGCGTTGATGCGGCCGTACGAGGCGAGCGAACCGATGAGGCCGATGTTCGGGCCTTCAGGGGTCTCGATGGGGCACATGCGGCCGTAGTGCGACGGGTGGACGTCACGGACCTCCATGCCGGCACGGTCACGGGACAGGCCACCCGGGCCCAGCGCGGACAGGCGACGCTTGTGCGTCAGTCCGGCGAGCGGGTTGTTCTGGTCCATGAACTGCGACAGCTGGGAGGTTCCGAAGAACTCCTTGATCGCGGCGACGACGGGGCGGATGTTGATCAGGGTCTGCGGCGTGATCGCCTCGACGTCCTGCGTGGTCATCCGCTCGCGGACGACGCGCTCCATCCGGGACAGGCCCGTGCGGACCTGGTTCTCGATGAGCTCGCCGACGGCGCGGATGCGGCGGTTGCCGAAGTGGTCGATGTCGTCGACCTCGACGCGGAGTTCGACGTCGCCGCCGTCGCGCTTGCCGCCGAGGGTCTTGTCACCGGCGTGCAGGGCGACCAGGAACTTGATCATCGCGACGATGTCGTCGATGTTCAGCACCGAGGCGTCGGAGTCCGTGAGGTCCTTGTCGATGCCGAGCTTGCGGTTGATCTTGTAGCGGCCGACCTTCGCGAGGTCGTAGCGCTTCGGGTTGAAGTACAGGTTGTCCAGGAGGGTCTGGGCGGCCTCGACCGTGGGGGGCTCGCCCGGTCGCAGCTTGCGGTAGATGTCGAGGAGGGCGTCCTCGCGGGTCTCCGTCGCGTCCTTCTCCATGGTGGCGCGGATGGAGTCGTACTGGCCGAACTCCTCCAGGATCTGGCCTTCGGTCCAGCCGAGGGCCTTGAGCAGCACCGTGACGGACTGCTTGCGCTTGCGGTCGAGGCGCACGCCGACCTGGTCGCGCTTGTCGATCTCGAGCTCGAACCAGGCGCCGCGCGACGGGATGATCTTCGCGCTGAAGATGTCCTTGTCACTGGTCTTGTCGGCGGTGCGCTCGAAGTAGGCGCCGGGCGAACGGACCAGCTGCGACACGACGACACGCTCGGTGCCGTTGATGACGAAGGTGCCCTTGTCCGTCATGAGGGGGAAGTCACCCATGAACACGGTCTGCTGCTTGATCTCGCCCGTGTTGTTGTTCATGAACTCGGCCTTGACGTACAGCGGGGCGGAGTAGGTCGCGTCGCGATCCTTGCACTCGGCCATGGTGTACTTGGGGTCCGCGAACTCGGGCTCGGAGAAGCTCAGGGACATGGTGCCCTGGAAGTCCTCGATCGGGGAGATCTCCTCGAAGATGTCGGCCAGACCGGAGGTCGTGGCCACACCCTGCAGTCCCTTTTCCAGCGCTTCCTCGACACGCGCCTTCCAGCGCTCGTTGCCGACGAGCCAGTCGAAGCTGTCCGTCTGCAGGGCGAGGAGGTTGGGAACGTCAAGCGGTTCGTGAATCTTTGCGAATGAGAGCCGGGGGGCGGCGCCGTCGGCGTCGACCTGGCTGGTAGCGGTTGCATTATTAGAGGTGCTCGGGGCGACCAAGAGGGATCCTTCCACAGACCGTCAGGCTTGTCAGCGCTTTCGCCTCAGCACCGCCACCGCAGGATGCTGCGGGGATCTCAGTGCTCACCGGGTCTGCTCACACGCCTCCCGACCGCGGGGCCAGGTTAAACGACGAGAGCAGAGCAAAGCCCACCGCTATATGAAGGCTACCGCTTTTGAAAACAACCACGATTAGAGGGAAGACGCAAAGACCTACATTACGGGATCAGCGGCGCGATGTCCAATAGCCCCTCTCCCCCGTGTGCGTCAAGCCCGCCGCGCCCTCGGCCGCGGGAACCGGGCCCGCGAACGCGTGGCAGCCGGCGTCGGGTGACGGCGGATGGGCACTGGATCCACGCCACCGGCCACCCCGCCGGCCATTCCGACTGCCGCCCCGCCGCCTATCCCGACTGCCGCCCCGCCGCCTACCCCGTTGCAGGCTCCGGCAGCGGACCGGTGCTCGTGTCTCCGCGCAACCGCTTCACGACCAGTTCGGCGCTGATCAGGCACATCGGGATGCCGATCCCGGGGACCGTCGAGCTCCCCGCGTAGAACAGGTTCTCGACCTTCGCGCTCCGGTTCGAGCCACGGAAGAACGCGCTCTGCTTGAGGATGTGGGCGGGCCCGAGGGACGTGCCCCGCCACGCGTTGAGGTCGTCCGCGAAGTCCTGCGGACCGTAGCTGCGCCGTACGACGATGCGCTCGGCCAGGTCGGGGATGCCGGCCCACGTCGAGATCTGCCCGATGACCGCGTCCGCGAGGTCCTCGACGCGCGCGTCTCCCCCGCGGTCGACCCCGCCCCTGCCGATGGTCACGTCGGCCGGGATGGGCACGAGCACGAAGACGTTCTCGTGGCCGTCCGGCGCGACGGAGCGGTCGGTGGCGCTCGGACGGCAGACGTAGAGCGACGCCGGCGACGGCACCGAGGTCTCCCTGCCGAAGATCCGCCCGAAGTTGTCGCGCCAGTCGGTGGTGAACAGCAGCGTGTGGTGCTCGAGCTGCGGCAGCCCGCCCCGGACGCCCAGGTACAGCAGGAGCGCGCTCGGCCCGGGAACCCGCTTCTCCCAGTACTTCTCCGGGTAGGTCTGCAGCGCGGTCGGCAGCAGCGTGGTCTCCGTGTGGTGGAGATCGGCACCCGAGACGACGATGTCGGCGTCGACCGACGTCGTCGTGCCGCCCGCCCGGTAGGTGACGGCGCGCACGCCCGCCGCACGGCGGTCGAGCGGCGACCGCCCGGGCGTGCGGGGGGCCGTGTCGATCGAGACGACGTCGGCGCCCGTGCGGATCTCGACGCCGGCGCCCACGGCCACGCGGCGCATGGCCTCGATGAGGGTGGTGAACCCGCCCATCGGGTAGAGCACGCCGTCGTCGAGGTCGAGGTGGCTCATGAGGTGGTACATGCTCGGCGCCTCGAAGGGCGAGCTGCCGAGGAAGACGGCCGGGTAGCCGAGGATCTGCCGGATCCGGGGGTCGGCGAACCGCTTCTCCACGAAGGACTGCAGGGGTCGCACGAGCAGCGAGCCGATGCGCGGGAGGCGCCGGAGGACGTCGGGCCGCAGGAACGGCAGGAACGATTCGAAGGTCGAGTACAGGAAGCGCTTCTTGGCGATCTCGTAGGCGTCCTCGGCGGAGTCGAGGTACTGCGAGAGGCGCTCTCCCGCGCCGGCCTCGAGGGACTCGAAGAGTTTGGTGACGGCCTCGCGGTCCGCGGGGACGTCGACGGTGTCGAAGCCGTCCTCGAAGACGACGCGGTAGCCGGGGTCGAGCCTCACGAGGTCGAGCTGCTCGGCGGCGCTCGTCCCCATCAGCCTGAAGAAGTGATCGATGACCTCGGGCATCAGGTACCAGGAGGGGCCGGTGTCGAAGCGGAAGCCGTCCTGCTCCCAGGACCCTGCACGCCCGCCGACCTCCTCGCGCTTCTCCAGCAGGGTCACGCGGTGGCCCTCCTGCGCCAGCAGGGCCGACGTCGCCAGCCCGCCGATCCCGCCGCCGATGACGACGACGTCCTGTCCGCCCACCCGGGGGCGCTCGCTCTGCTGTGCGGTCATGCCGTCCTCTCCTGCGCGGTGGCTTCCGGTATCGCGCGACCGGTGAAGGCTTGTGCCATGATGCGGAGCTTCACCGGGTTGGGGACCCGGATCCGCGCCCGGAGGAGTTCGTCGGCAGGGGTGCGCCGGAGCCTCACCGCGAGTTCGGTGAAGAGCCCCTGCGCGAGGGCGACGGCGCGGCGCGGGGCCGCGGGCAGGCCCGGGAGCGCGGCGGCGGAGATCCGCAGGTCCTCGTCGATGTCGTCCAGCAACCGGATCTTGTCCGCCTCGCTGAAGCTCCCGGGCCGGACGCCCGGGAAGTAGCTGCGCCCGAGGGTCGAGAAGTCCTCCGCGAGGTCCCGCAGGAAGTTGATCTTCTGGAAGGCGGCCCCGAGGTGCCGCGCGCCGTCCACGAGGACGGCGTCCTCCTCCGGGGTGACGGGCCGTCCCACGAGGAAGGCCCGCAGGCACATCAGCCCGACGACCTCCGCGGACCCGTAGACGTACAGGTCGAAGGACTCCTGGGTGTGTTCGCGCTGCGTGATGTCCGCGCGCATGGAGGCGAAGAACGGCCGCGTGAGGTCCGTGCCGATCCCCGTGGTCCTCGCCGTGACGGCGAAGGCGTGCACCACGAGGTTGGCGCTGTAGCCCGTGGCCATCGCCTGCTCGGTCTCGCGTTCGAGTTCGTCGAGGAGCCGCTCCACGCCGGCAGGTGGGACGCCCGCTCCCGCCGCGGCGCCGTCGACGATCTCGTCGGCGACACGGACGAGCGCGTAGACCGCCTCGATGGAGGTCCTCGTGGTGCGGTCGAGCGTCCGCGCGGCCATCCCGAAGGAGGTCGAGTAGCAGCGGATCACCTCGGCGGACGTCCTGAAGGCGGCCGCGTCGTAGCGGGCGAGCGAGTCCTGAACACCCACTCAGCGCACCCGGTCCACGACGGCCGTCACCACGGGCTCGAGGGCCGTCCGCAGCGCGGGCGGTACCGCCCCGGACTCGAGGTGGGTGCGCGCCCGGGACGCGTAGTCCGCTGCCAGGTCCGCGGAGTAGTCCCGCGCGCCGCTGTCGACGAGGATGCGGCGGACGTAGTCGGCGTCCGCCGCGGACATGCCGGGACTGCCGACGAGCGAGGAGATGCTGTTCCACTCGGGACGCGCTGCGACATAGGACATCAGGGCCGTGCGCTTGCCTTCGCGCAGGTCCCCCCAGTTGGTCTTCCCGGTGCGTGTCTCGTTGCCGAAGACCCCCAGGAGGTCGTCGGCGATCTGGTACGCGATACCGGCGTCGCGCCCGAACTCCCCGAGTCGCACGATGACCTCCTCGTCGGCGCCCGCGAGGACGGCGCCTGCCTGCAGCGGCCCCTCGAAGGAGTAGACGGACGTCTTGAGGCGGGCCATCCGGACGATGTCCTCGAGGGGAGGCATCGCTGGATCGAGCGAGGACTCGATGTCGAGGAACTCCCCCGCCGCCGAGGCGAAGACCGCCTCGTCGAGGATCTGCCCGAGCCGGCGGCGTGTGGCGGCCGGCGCCTCGACGCGTTCGAGCAGGCGGTAGGCGTTGGACAGGGCGAGGTCCCCGGCGATCACGCCCGCCGACAGCCCGACGTGCCGCGCGCCGTCCGGGGACATGCCCGCACGCTCGGCGACGCTGCGGTAGTGGCCCGAGACGTTGGGGATGCCGCGCCGGACGAAGTCCCGGTCGATCACGTCGTCGTGCACGATCAGGGCCGTGTGGAGCAGTTCGAAGGCCGCCCCGAGCTCGGCGGCATTGCCGACGTCCCGGCCGCCGAGCATCTGGTAGGCGGACATGACCATGCGGGGACGGAATCTCTTGCCACCGGCCGTGCAGCGCTCGAGGGTCTCCCACAGGGCGTGGTACCCGGGGCCGACCTTCGCCGCCCGCACCTTGGACTCCTCGAAGAATCGCGCGAGGGCACCCTCGACCTGTTCGAGCCCGGCGGGCTCGACCAGCAGGGTGTCCATATCCATAGGTAAAGTAAACAACGGATAGGGCGCCCCTGACGAAATGGGGTGCAGGCGGCCGGATCGGCTGCCCGGCCGCGGCGGACCCGCCGGCCGGTCCCCGGGAAAAAGGGTGCCACGATGGCGAGCGAAGCAGGAACCATGCGGCAGGACGCGGCGGGCACGGAGGCCGAGCTCGTCGTGCTGCTCGCCGAGGACGGCACTGCCGTGGGGACGCACGAGAAATCGACCGTCCACACGCCCGACACCCCCCTGCACCTCGCCTTCTCCACGCACGTCTTCGACGACCGTGGGCGCATCCTCGTGACGCGCCGTGCGCTGTCCAAGAAGGCCTGGCCCGGCGTCTGGACGAACTCCTTCTGCGGCCACCCGGCCCCCGGGGAGACCTTCGAGGACGCCGTCGACCGCCGCGCCGCACAGGAGCTCGGCTTCACGGTCAGGGACCTCCGGCCCGCGCTGCCGGACTTCCGGTACCGCGCGGTCGACGCCTCGGGCATCGTCGAGAACGAGGTCTGCCCCGTCTACACGGCCGTCGCGGGGAGCGCCGTCGCACCGCTGGCCGAGGAGGTCATGGACTTCCAGTGGGTGGATGCCGCCCAGCTGGTCCGCGCCGTCACCGCGACGCCGTGGGCGTTCAGCCCCTGGCTCACGCTGCAGCTCCCCCTGCTCTACCCGCGAGGCGCCGAGGGGCCGGGCCCGCGCCGACCCGCCTGACCCGCCGCCCCCGGACCCGCCGCCCCCCCCCGGACCCGCCTGAACCTGCCGGGATGCGGCGGCGATGGACTGCGGCAAGCCCTAATCTGGTAGCGGCACCATTTCAACGACGAAAGAGAGTTTCGCCATGGCGACACCCACGCCAACCCCCGACGACGTCGTCCTCGTCGGCGGCGCCCGGACACCCCTCGGACGCCTCAACGGACAGCTCGCCTCCTTCACGGCCGTCGAGCTCGGAGCACTCGCGATCACCGGTGCCCTGGAACGCGCGGGCGTCGACGCGGCGGCGGTCGACGCCGTGATCATGGGCCATGTGGTGCAGGCGGGCTGCGGCCAGAACCCGGCGAGGCAGTCGGCCGTCAAGGCCGGCATCCCCTGGAACGTCCCCGCCGTCACCCTGAACAAGGTCTGCCTCTCGGGCCTGACGGCCGTGATCGACGCCGCCCGCCTGATCCGCAGCGGCGAGGCCCGCGTGGTCGTCGCCGGCGGCCAGGAGTCGATGACTCGTGGACCCCACCTGCTGCCGGGCTCCCGCCAGGGCTGGACCTACGGGTCCCTGCAGGCCCTCGACTCGGTCGCGCACGACGGCCTGACCGATGCCTTCGACGACGAATCCATGGGTGCTTCGACGGAGCGCGGGAACGTGCGCCTCGAGATCCCCCGCGCCGAACAGGACGAGGTCGCTGCGGCCTCGCACAGGCGAGCCGCTGCCGCCACCGAGGGCGGTGTCCTCGGCGAGGAGATCGTCCCCGTGTCGGTGCGGCAGCGGAAGGGCGACGACGTCGTCCTCACCGCCGATGAAGGCATCCGCCCGACGACGACCGTCGAGTCGCTGGCGAAGCTGCGCCCGGCGTTCAATCCCGACGGCGCCATCACGGCCGGCAACTCGTCCCCCCTGTCCGACGGCGCGGCGGCGCTCGTCGTCACCACGCGGTCCTATGCCGAGGAGGCGGGACTCACCGTCCTGGCCGTCGTCGGGCGGCCCGGGCAGGTCGCAGGACCGGACAACACCCTCCACTCCCAGCCCTCGGCCGCCATCCGGCAGGCTCTCGACCGGGCCGGCTGGACGGCCGGGGAGCTCGATTTCATCGAGATCAACGAGGCGTTCGGATCCGTCGCCGTCCAGTCGCTCAAGGATCTCGACTACCCCCTCGAGAAGTGCAACATCCATGGCGGAGCGATCGCGCTCGGTCACCCGATCGGCGCCTCGGGTGCCCGGCTGGCCCTCCATGCCGCCATGGAGCTCGCCCGGCGTGGGAGCGGGAAGTCCGCCGTGAGCCTGTGCGGCGGTGGAGGCCAGGGCGAGGCCCTCCTCCTCTGGCGCTGACGCGCGACGAACGGCAGAGAACAGGAAAGAGCCCCGCTTCGCGAGAAGCGGGGCTCTTTCCGTACTGCGGCGGTGCCGGCACATGCCGGCCGCGGGTGCAGCGGTGTTACTTGAGGGTGACGGTGGCGCCGGCGGCCTCGAGGGCCTCCTTGGCCTTCTCTGCTGCTTCCTTGGTGACGCCTTCGAGGACGGCCTTGGGGGCGCTGTCGACAACGTCCTTGGCTTCCTTGAGGCCCAGCGAGGTGAGCGAGCGGACTTCCTTGATCACTGCGATCTTCTTGTCGCCTGCAGCCTCGAGGACGACGTCGAACGCGGTCTGCTCCTCTTCGACTGCTTCGGCGCCGCCACCGGCGGGGCCTGCGACTGCGACTGCAGCAGCGGTGACATCAAAGGTCTCTTCGAACAGCTTCACGAAGTCCGAGAGCTCGATGATGGACAGTTCCTTGAAAGCTTCAATGAGCTCTTCGTTGCTGAGCTTCGCCATGGGAGGCGTCCTTCCTTTAGTGGTGCAGGGCACCGGAGTGTGTGGATCGAAGGGAAACTAGTTCGCTTCGGGTGCTGCGGCTTCCTCGGCGGGAGCCTCGGTCGGAGCTTCTGCGGGGGCAGCGGCTTCCTCGGCAGCAGGAGCATCGGCGTCGGCTGCAGGTGCAGCGCCGCTTTCCTCCTCGAGCTTGACGCGCAGTGCGTCGACGGTGCGTGCCAGGGCGGACATCGGTGCCTTGAGGACACCGGCGACACGGGCGAGCTGGAGCTCACGCGACTCGAGGGCCGCCAGGGCGATGACCTCGGAAGCATTGAGGGCCTTGCCCTCGAAGATTCCGGTCTTGATGACGAGCTTCGGGTTGGCTTTCGCGAAATCCGTGAGGCTCTTGGCCGCAGCAACGGCGTCACCCTTGATGAAGGCGATCGCGGTGGGTCCGGACAGCTGGCCGTCGAACGCATCGATGCCCGCCTCCTTCGCCGCGATACCCGTCAGGGTGTTCTTGACGACCGAGAACTTGTTGTCGTTGCCGAGGGCACGACGCAGGTCCTTGAGCTGAGCAACAGTGAGCCCGCGGTATTCGGTCAGGACAGCGGCGGTGGAGTCCTTGAAATCGGTGGTGATCTCGTCCACTGCAGAAACCTTGGTTGGCGTTGCCATAACCCTCCTTCCGGGGATATGCGCCGGCTTTCCAGCTCCAATGAAAAACGCCCCGCGCAGATGCACGGGGCTTTGCTCGACACGGGCACGTGGCCGGCGGAGAGGAGCTTCGTATCACCTGCGTAGGCCGTCCCTGACGGGAACTTTCGGATCCGAGTCCTTCTTCCGAGCAGCACACGGGTGCACTGCAGGCAAGTGGAGGTGGATCGACCGACGGTCTTTGGTTCCCCTAGCCTACGCGACGTGCGCGGGCCGGCCAAATCGCCGTCGGCCGGTCAGCGCACCTCGTCAGGCGAGGATCTTCTGCCACCCTGCCGTCCGTCCGGTCGGCCGGAAGCCGAGTGCCACGTTCACGGCAAGCATGAAGGAGTTCTCCTCCGCGTTCCACGTGTAGACGCGCCGGGCATCGGGCCACTCCCCGAGCGCGCGGCGGAGGTTGGCCGTCTTCAGCCACATGCCGAGCCTGTGCCCGCGGTGCTCCTCCAGCACGAGGGTGTCCTCCTGGTACACCACGGCCGGCCTCGACCCGAAGCGCTCGAGGATGGTGTGCCCCACGAGCTTCCCGCTCGCCCTGTGCTGCACGGCGCGGACGAGGGTCGAGGCGCCGCCCTCGAGCGCCGTCGCCTCCTCCCGCCGGATGCGCCCTGCGTCCCACGACTCCTCCTCCTGCGCGAACCCGCCGAGGGGAGGGTCCGTGCTCATCCGCTGCCTCAGGAGCGCGTAATCCGCCACGAGACCGTCAGGACACCGGTCCGTCCACCCGACGAGCCCGTACTGCCCCGACCCCACGCCAGCGGCCTCGGACTCCTGCACCTCGAGGCCACCCGGTGCGCCCTCCGCCTGCCGGAGCCCTGTGAGATCGAGGACGCTCTGGCGGTCCACCTGGACGAGCTGGAACCCGGAGCGCAGGGCGAGGACCGAGGAGGCGTCGTCGGCCGGGAAGCTGCCGGCGCCCGTCGGGGGTACGAGCACCGGCCCGGCCGTCTCCGCACCGTCCACGGGAGCGTCGGACCAGGACATCAGGACCGTCCGGCCCCGTGCTGCGGCCTGCTGCTGGGCGAAGGCGAGCAGGGCGGTGGCCGTCCCCCGCCGCCGGTGGGCCGGCAGTACCTCGATCTGGAGATACGCCGTCCGCACATTGTCGCGCTGCGGGATGCTGAGCCGGGCATTGGCCACGATCTCACCAGCGACCCGCGCCACGCCGAGCACCCGCTCGCGATCCGGCGTGGACTGCATCAGGGTGAGGCGTTCCTCCACCTCCAGCCGGAAGTCGTCGTGCCCCCACAGGGCGCGCTCCACCTCGTTGCTGACGGCGGCGCTCCGTGCGAAGTCGATCCCGCCCGCCGCGTCCGGGGTCGCGGGGATGGGGAGCCGCTCGATGGTCATGTCCATCGGCTCAGCATAGCCATAGTGATTGGGATTACTCAATCACTGATGCTGCCGGACACGGAAAAGCCCCGCGGCGCGTGCCGCGGGGCTCCTCCGACAGGCCTACCTAGACGGTGTAGACCTTGGTGACGTTCGGGTCGACGGGGATGCCGGGACCGAAGGTCGTGGAGACCGTGGCCTTCTGGATGTAACGGCCCTTCGAAGCCGACGGCTTCAGGCGGAGGATCTCCTCGAGTGCGGCGGCGTAGTTCTCGCCCAGCTTCTGCTCGTCGAAGGAGACCTTGCCGATGATGAAGTGGAGGTTCGAGTGCTTGTCGACGCGGAAGTCGATCTTGCCACCCTTGATGTCGGTGACGGCCTTCGCGACGTCGGCCGTGACCGTGCCGGTCTTCGGGTTCGGCATCAGGTTGCGGGGGCCCAGGATCTTGCCGAGGCGTCCCACCTTGCCCATGAGGTCAGGGGTAGCCACCGCTGCGTCGAAATCGGTCCATCCGCCGGAGACCTTCTCGATCATGTCGTCCGAGCCGACGAAGTCGGCGCCGGCCGCGATGGCCGCTTCTGCCTTGTCACCGGTCGCGAAGACCAGGACACGAGCGGTCTTGCCGGTGCCGTGGGGGAGATTCACGGTGCCACGGACCATCTGGTCCGCCTTGCGGGGGTCCACTCCGAGACGGAAGGACACCTCCATCGTGGCGTCGAACGTCGAGGGGTTGGTCTCCTTGGCGAGGACTACCGCTTCGAGGGGGGTGTACTGCTTGTCCGCCTCGATCTTCGCGGCAGCTCCCTTGTATGCTTTGCTGCGCTGTGCCATCTGCTTGTTCTCCTTATGCAGTCGTGGTCATCGGACCGCGCTGGGCCCTGCCACTCACGGCTGCCCCGCGGTTGCGGCGCCGTCGTGCTGTGAAATGGTGGTGTGCCCCGTCCGGAGGTGCCGGACACGGGCGGGTGGTGGGGGCTGTCAGCCCTCGACCGTGATGCCCATGGAGCGGGCGGTGCCGGCGATGATCTTCGCTGCTGCCTGCACGTCGTTGGCGTTGAGGTCTTCCATCTTCATGGTCGCGATCTCTTCGACCTGGGCGTTGGTCAGCTTCGCGACCTTCACCGTGTGGGGCGTGCCCGAACCCTTGGCGACGCCGGCGGCCTTCTTGATGAGCTCGGCTGCCGGAGGGGTCTTCGTGATGAAGGTGAACGAGCGGTCCTCGTACACCGTGATCTCCACGGGGATGACGTTTCCGCGCTGGGATTCCGTGGCGGCGTTGTACGCCTTGCAGAATTCCATGATGTTGACACCGTGCTGGCCAAGTGCGGGACCGATAGGAGGAGCCGGGTTGGCGGCGCCTGCGTTGATCTGCAGCTTGATGAGGCCGGTGACCTTTTTCTTGGGGGCCATGAAAGGGTCCTTCTCTTGCATTGCGTTCCCGCCGGACAGGAGCGTCCTGCGGGGTGGTGGCCGTCCTGGCGTGACGACCTGACGGTACTTCCGGCCAAGCAAGCCGGGAAGCACCGAAGCTTTACTGGATCTTGGTGACCTGGCTGTACGAGAGCGTGACCGGGGTCTCGCGCTCGAAGATCGACACGAGCACGACGAGCTGCTGCGACTCGTGCTTGATCTCCGAGATGGTCGCCGGGAGGGTCTCGAAGGGCCCCTCGTTGACGGTTACGGACTCGCCGACCTCGAAGTTGACGGTGGCCGGGGTGAACTGCGGCTGCACCGGCTTGCCCGACTCTGCGTCGGTGTGCACGATCGTGTGCTCCAGCATGGAGAACACCTCGGACAGGCTCAGGGGCACCGGGTTGTGGGCGTTACCCACGAAACCGGTGACGCCGGGGGTATGGCGGACCGCACCCCAGGACTCGTCGGTGAGGTCCATGCGCACCAGCACGTAACCGGGGATACGCACGCGGTTGACGATCTTCCGCGTGGTGTTCTTGATCTCGACGACCTCCTCCATGGGCACCTGGATCTCGAAGATGAAATCCTCCATGTCCAGGGTCTGGATGCGGGTCTCGAGGTTCGCCTTCACGCGGTTCTCGTAGCCGGCGTAGGAGTGGATGACGTACCAATCACCCTCCTGGCGGCGGAGCTTGGCCTTGAAGTCGGCGACGGGATCGGGGACCTCCTCGGCGGGGGCGTCGTCGTCCTCCGAGCCCGAGGCCTCGTCGATGGCACCGACGGCCTCGTCGACGGCGTCCGTGGCGGTGGCTTCGATGTCGGCGTCGGCCGCATCGGTCCCGGCGTCGTCGGGACCGGTGGTCCCGGTCTCGTCGGCTTCGGTCGCGTCCGTCTCGGTGTCGTCCGCGAGCAGGCCGTCCGCGAGGTCTGTGGAGGTGGCACCGGAGTCCTCAGCAGGCACGTCGACGTCGGAGGCATCCGCCTCCGCGGCGTACTCCTCGTTCTCCAGACCATCTTCGGGAGTGATCTGCCGTTCGAGTTCTTGCTCGGACACCTAGCCGCCTGCTTTCGAAAGTTGTCTTGCTTGCCTGTACTCAACCCGACACGACAACGGCCGTCCCGGGGCGTGCATTCCTGCGGTCGGGATCAGCTGTCGCCGAACACCCAGACTGCGCCGGCCCCGAACAGGAGGTCCAGGGCTGTCACGAGGAGCATCATGATGATCACGAAGGCGAGCACGGTGATGGTGAACCTGACCAGTTCCCGGCGGGTGGGCGTGACGACCTTCCCGAGTTCCGCGAAGACCTGGCGGACGAACAGCATGATGCGTCCGAAGATCCCGCGTCGGGGGGCCTTCTTCTCGGCGGGGCTTCCCTTGGAGCTGCTCGCAGCCGTATCGGTCACCGTCAACCTCATCAATCTGTGTGGTGTTCCAGCCGGACCACCAATGGCGCCCCCAGCTGACCATATTTACCGCCGCGCGGGGCCTGTGCCTGCGCCGGGGCTTCGTGATCTGTTTCTGCCGTGCCTTCGCGAGCTTTCCGCGAAGGCCACGCGCAGGGCAGACAGGACTCGAACCTGCAACCTGCGGTTTTGGAGACCGCTGCGCTACCAATTGCGCCACTACCCTTCGGCTTTGAACACGTACTGCTTCCACTCCGGACGGGCCCGTCGAGGGCACGATCCATCATGGTGTTTCAACACCGAGGATCAAGTCTACGCATTCACCGGCAGAACGTCGAACCGGGTACCCGGAGCGGTGTCCGGGCGGCGGTTCCGAGGGTCGGCCCCCGTGCCGGATGGTGCGGTGGGGCGCCGTCGTTCGTCCGATCGGGGACGCACGGGCGCCAGCGCCTAAGCTGGAAGCTGACAAAAGACCCTCACGGAACGGGACCCGATGAACGCGACGACCGACGACTCACTCCGCGCAGCACTCCCCCGGATCTCGCGGCGGATCTCCTCCATCGCGGAGTCGGCGACGCTGGCCGTCGACGCGAAGGCCAAGGCCCTGAAGGCGGCCGGACGGCCGGTCATCGGGTTCGGTGCGGGCGAGCCGGACTTCCCGACGCCGGACTACATCGTCGAGGCGGCGATCGCTGCTGCACGCCAGCCGAGGTTCCACCGCTACTCCCCGGCCGGGGGCCTCCCCGAGCTCAGGCAGGCCATCGCCGAGAAGACCCTGCGCGACTCCGGCTACGCCGTGGACCCGGCCCAGGTGCTCGTGACGAACGGCGGCAAGCAGGCCGTCTACGAGTCCTTCGCGGGCCTCCTCGATCCCGGCGACGAGGTCCTCGTGCCGACACCGTTCTGGACCACGTACCCCGAGGCCATCCGCCTCGCGGGAGGCGTTCCCGTCGAGGTGTTCGCCGGCCCGGACCAGGGCTACCTCGCGACCGTGGACCAGCTCGAGGCCGCGCTGACGCCGCGCACGAAGGTGCTGCTGTTCGTCTCGCCGTCGAACCCCACCGGGGCGGTGTACGGGCCCGACGCCGTCCGTGAGATCGGCGAATGGGCGGCTGCGCGTGGGCTCTGGGTCGTGACGGACGAGATCTACGAGCACCTGACCTACGACGGCGTGCCCTTCACGTCGATCGCGACCGCGGCGCCGTCGGTCGGCGACAAGATGGTCGTCCTCAACGGCGTGGCGAAGACCTACGCGATGACGGGCTGGCGTGTGGGCTGGATGATCGGCCCGAAGGACCTCGTCAAGGCCGCGACGAACCTGCAGTCGCACGCGACGTCGAACGTGTCCAACGTGCCCCAGATGGCGGCCCTCGCGGCGGTCTCGGGCCCGTTGACGGCCGTCGACGAGATGAA
Organism: Arthrobacter sorbitolis; assembly: GCF_054510995.1. Lineage (NCBI taxonomy): Bacteria > Bacillati > Actinomycetota > Actinomycetes > Micrococcales > Micrococcaceae > Arthrobacter > Arthrobacter sorbitolis. The sequence goes on along the minus strand of NZ_JBTNDM010000002.1, from coordinate 576,698 downwards.
GGTGGCGTTCGACCGCCGCCGTCGGGCCATGGTGTCGGCCCTGAACGAGATCGAGGGCGTCGAATGCCCCACGCCGCACGGTGCCTTCTACGCGTACGCCGATGTGCGGGCCCTGCTCGGCCGCAGCTTCGACGGAGTGGCACCGGCGACGTCCGCCGAGCTCGCCGCGCTGATCCTCGAGAAGGTGGAGGTGGCCGTCGTGCCCGGTGAGGCGTTCGGTCCCAGCGGCTTCCTGCGGCTGTCCTACGCCCTCGGCGACGAGGACCTCGCGACAGGTGTCGCACGCCTCCAGGAGTTCCTCGGCTCCGCGCGGTAGCCCCTGCGGCCCGCGGCTTCAGAGCAGTCTGCGCTCCGTGGCCCAGCGCGTGAGTTCGTGGCGCGACGACAGCTGCAGCTTCCGCAGGACCGCGGAGACGTGCGTCTCCACGGTCTTGACGGAGATGAAGAGTTCCTTCGCCGTCTCCTTGTAGCTGTATCCGCGGGCGATGAGTCGCATGACCTCCAGTTCGCGGGCCGAGAGGCGGTCCAGCTCGTCGTCGACGGCGACGGACGCCGTGCCGAACGCGTCGAGGACGAACCCGGCCAGGCGCGGGGAGAACACCGCGTCGCCCGAGGCGATGCGCTGCACGGCGTCGGTGATCTCGGGGCCTGAGATGGTCTTGGTGACGTAGCCGCGAGCGCCTGCGCGGATGACGGCGACGACGTCCTCGGCGGAGTCCGAGACGCTGAGGGCCAGGAACCGGGAGCTGGTGCCGCGCTTGGCGCACCGGTGGAGGACTTCCGCGCCACCGCCTCCGCGGCCGCCCGGCAGGTGTACGTCGAGGAGGACGACGTCGGGAGCCGTGGCCGCGATGACCGCTTCCGCCTCCTCCACCGTGGCCGCCTCTCCGAGCACACGGATGACGGGGCCGAGTGCCGCACGGAGTCCCGAGCGGAAGATGCCGTGGTCGTCGACGATGACCACGGAGACCGTCCCGGGGACCGCCGCGTCCGTCAGCGGGGTGTCGCCGTCCATCGATACTCCTCCCCCGGCCGTCCTGCCGGGCCTTCTCGTTCGTTCGGTGGTTGTCAGCTGTGCGTCGGTTGTTCGTTCGTTCGGCGGATGCCCGGCCTACGCCTCCCGCCGGACCGCGGTGGGCAGCCGCAGCCGCACCTCCGTGCCGTCCGCGTCGCTGCGCAGGTCCGACGACCCGCCGTGCCGCGCCATCCTGCTGTGGATCGATTCGCGGATCCCGAGGCGGTCCGACGGTACGGCCTCCGGATCGAACCCGGATCCGCGGTCCCGGACGAAGACCTCGACGGCGTCGGGGCCGGCCTCCAGGTAGACGGACACCGCGACTCCTGCGTGCTTGGCGGCGTTCAGCATCGCTTCGCGTGCGGCCTGCGCCAGAGCGTCCTCCGCGGGCCCGAGGGCGGCGTCCCCCACCGCGACGACGGCGACCGGGTGGCCGTAGAGGTCCTCGATCTCTCCCGCCATCGCGCGGAGACGCTCGGCGAGGCTGCCCGGATCACGGGTTGGATCGGCGAACAGCCATGACCGCAGTTCGCGTTCCTGCGCCCGCGCCAGGCGCAGCACGTCGGTCTCGGAGTCGGCCCGGTTCTGGATGAGCGCGAGGGTCTGCAGGACGGAGTCGTGGAGGTGGGCCGCGATCTCCGCGCGCTCCGTCTCCCGGACCCGGCCCGCCCGCTCCCTCTCGAGGTCGCGCCAGAACTTCAGGCCCCAGGGTGCGAGGACCAGCCCGACGCCGGCGAGGACGGCGAGCACCGCGACGAGCGTGGCCACCGTCAGCGTCCACGAGCCGCTGCTGGACAGGGCGACGAGGACGCCGGCCACCACCAGCACGATGCCCGCCAGCAGCCGCAGGGTCCCGCCGACCCGACCGGCGCCCGCACGGTTCATGACCCGGGCACGCCGCACCTCGTCCAGCTGGGCCCAGGCCAGGGCTGCACCCGTCGCCACGACGGCGATCGGGAGGAGGAAGCCCCAGTTGACCTGGACACCGAGCATCTGCACCACGAGCACGGCCGCCGCGAGCAGCAGTGCCGTACCGAACAGGATCTCCCGCCGGCCCGCGCTCATCGTGCGGTCACGCCACGAGTCCGCATCGAAGAAGCCCGCCGTCACCGCATCCGCCATGCCCGCGCCGCCAGGGAGGGGGACGTGGGACGATGATGCGCCGACGCCGCCCGCGCCGCCGCCCGAGCCGCCGACGCCACGGGGACTGTCGAAGCTCCCGATGCCCCCGGTTCCCCCGGTGCCGGACGCGGCACGGGACGCAGGTCCGGCAGTTCCGACGCCCTCCATGAAGGCTGCGGGTCCACTCCTCCGCTCCGCCTCCGCGGCCTTGTCGGCCGCGGTGGGGACGAAGATCCACAACCACGCATAGAGCACGATGCCGGCACCCGAGGCGAGGGTCAGGAGGGCCATGCCCACGCGGACCCAGGACCGGGCGATACCCAGGTGCAGCGCGAGCCCGGCGCAGACGCCGGCGATCACGCCGTCGGATCTGCGCAGCAGCGGGGGTCTCATAGCAACATCACAACACACGGGAGCCGCCCCGGGGACTCTCCCGGAGGAGAATCAGGGCGCTCTCAGGGTTCAATCAGGGTCGGCCCCGATTCCCCCGCACGCCATCCGGAGGAAGCATGGAGGCATGACCTCAGCACCGAACCCAGGCGGGCCGTCCTGGCAGCAAGAACCGGCCGCTCCGAATCCCTTAGGGCACCCCGCCTCGTCGCCGTTCTACCGGTGGATCCGCGGCCTGGACGTCACCCGGGCATCCGACCGCTGGATCGGCGGAGTCGCCGGTGGCGTGGCCCGCCGTACCGGTCTGGACCTCGCCCTCGTCCGCGGGATCATCGTGGTCCTGGCGGTCTTCGGAGGCATCGGGGTGCTGCTCTACGGACTCGCCTGGGCCCTGCTCCCGGAGCCCGACGGGCGCATCCACCTCGAGCAGGCCGGCCGCGGGTCCTGGACGTCCGGCCTGACCGGAGCGGTCGCCCTGGTGACGGTCGGCCTGTGGGGCCCCAACGTCCCCTTCCACGGTGGCGGCGGTCTCTTCTGGACCGTGTTCTGGATCGGAGCCGTCGTCCTCTTCGTGTACTGGATCGTCAACCGCTCCAGCGACGGCGGGACCCGTCCGGAGATGCCGGGCGGTGGCCCCTCCGGCTCCGGCGGTGGTCCGGCCAGTGGTCCGGTTCCCCCGTCGGGTCCGGGCTCCTTCGGTCCGGGCTCCTTCGGTCCGGGCTCCTTCGGTCCGGGCTCGTCCGGTCCGGGCTCGTCCGGTCCGGGCTCGTCGGGTCCTGCCGGCCCGCCACCGTTCGGCGGATCCGGTCCCGCAGGTTTCGGGGGCTCGACCGGTCCTACCGGATCCACCGGCCCGGACGGTCCCACTGATGTCACGGACGCCGGCGGTTCCACCGACACCAGCGGATCCCCGGACTTCGATACGAGCTTCTCCGGGGCCGCAGACTCCGCGGCCGTCGGAGGCAGCGAGAGCAGCGGAAGCCCCACGGGACCATCCGGCTCCTCGCCCATCGGAGACGACGCCGGAGACGACGCCGGAAACGACGCCCCGGACGACGCGGCAGGTGGCGGCCGCGACCGGACGGGAGCCCAGGACGACGACACCGACCGGACCGTCCCCCTGCCCTACCGGCCCGGCGCACCCACGCAGGCCATCCATGCCTCCCCGCAGACGTACGAGCCCTACCAGCCGTACCAGGGCTGGTCCGACACCTCCGTCTACCCGGGCCCGGGGGTCCCCGCCACCGGGGCTCCGTCCCGCACGGGACGCACCCCCGACCACCGTGCACCCCGTCCGTCAGGGTCCGCGACCGCGCTCCTCGTGGGCGGAGCGGTGACGGTCGCCGCCGTCGTCCTCGCCTTCGACTACACGGGCGTCCTCGACATCACCAATGCCGCCGTCGTGGCATTCGCGACGGCCGCCATCGTCCTCGCTCTCGGGGTCGTCGCCCTCGGAGTGCGAGGACGGACCTCGGGACTGGTCGGGCTGACGGCGGCGCTCGCGACCGTCGGAGCACTCGTCGCCTCGTTCACCGTGGTGGGAGGGGCCTGGATCGTCGCCCAGGAGTCGAGAACCGTCCCCGCATCCCTGCAGGCGGCCTCCGACGGGTACAGCGTCCTGGCAGCCCAGACCACGATCGACCTCGCCGACCTGCCACGACCCGCGCGCGACGTCGTCGTGCCGGTCAACTCGCTGGTGAGCGACGTGACGGTGATCGTCCCCGCGGACGTGCCGGTCGAGGTGCGCACCCGGATGGCGCTCGGCAGCGCCGACGCCCAGGGTGCCGCGCCGGCCCTCGGTACACCGTCGCCACAGTTCGACGGCGACGGCGGGGTCCTGCAACTGAGCAGCGACGAACTGAATCCCGATGCGACCGGGCCCGCGCTCATCCTCGACGTACGGGGCGCACTGAGCGACGTCACCATCGTCACGGCGCCGGGCGCCGACACCTCGCCCACTCCCAGCTCACCCACCCCCGCAGGAGACACCCCGTGAGTACCTCACTGACCCGACCGAAGCGCCGAGCGCGCGTCGTCACCATCGTCTGGGGGGCCGTGCTCCTCGCCGTCGCCGTCCTGATCCTCGTCGGCCAGTTCGTCTCGCTGACCATCGACCCGGTGATCGTGGCCCTCGGCCTGCTGGTCGGGGTCGGGCTGTCCCTGGTGGCAGGTGGCATCCTGTCACTACGGACGCGACCGACTCCCGAGGACCACGACGACGGTCTTTCGACCTACTGACCACAGCGCACCTCCCGGCCCTGAACCGAAAGGCACACCATGCAGTCCTTCTACCGGATCCTCCGCTCCTCCCCCGTCAAGCGGGCCCCCGGCGGGATCTTCGGCGGTATCGCAGCCGGCATCGCACGCCAGTACGGCTGGCGCGTGAGCTACGTACGCATCGCGATGCTGCTCAGCTTCCTCCTCCCGTTCATCGGCCTCCCGCTCTACCTGGTGCTGTGGCTGCTGCTGCCGGCGACCGACGGCAGCATCGTCCTCGAGAAGGCCCTGAGCCGCTAGGGACCCGAGCCGCCCACGGAAGGGGCATCCGCGCACACCGCGGATGCCCCTTCCGCTGTCCGACCTGCGAGGATGGAGAGCGTGCCGAAGACCACCCCCGCCCGCATCTTCCCCCGACTGCTGATCGCGTCCTGCGCCTTCCTCTTCGTCTCCGGCTACTTCGTGGTGCGGTTCCCCGACGTCGAGGGCGCCAGCTACGCGTCGTACGGCTTCAACCTGCTGATCGCGCTGCCGGCCTTCATCGCCCTCGTGCGGCAGTTCGGTGCCGCACGAGGGGCCGCGGCACTCGCGGCCGTGTCCGTCTTCGGCTACCTGATCGAGGGATTCGGGGTGGCCACGGGCTATCCCTATGGCGAGTTCTACTACGGCGATCCGCTGGGGCCCACGATCCTCGGCCTCGTCCCGTACCTGCTGCCGCTCTCCTACGTGCCCCTGGTCATCGGCGCGGTCGCCGTGGTGTCCGGATCGGGGAGCCTGCTGCGGCGGATCGTCCTCGGCGGGCTCCTGCTGGTCGTGATCGACGGGGTGCTGGATCCGGGGGCAGCGGCGCTCGGCTTCTGGATCTGGCCGGACGGCGGCCCCTACTACGGTGTGCCGCTCTCGAACTACGCCGGGTGGCTCGTCTCCGGGATCGTCGCCTCGGCACTGATGGCATGGATCGGAGGCCGCCGGCTCACCGAGGTACCGCTGCGGCCGGGGCTCGTCGACAGCCTGCTGGTCTCGATGTTCCTGTGGCTCGGGGTGTGCGTCTTCTCGGGGCTCGTGTTCCCCGCCGTGCTGGCCGCCGCGCTGATCGTGGTGCTCGTCCGCCGCCGCCTGCAGCTCGCCCGGACCGCGGACGCTCCCGGCACGACGAAGGACTCCGTGGAGGCGGCGCCGCTCCCCTGACGGACCGGACGAACGTCAGGTGCCGGAAGCCAGCCGGGCCAGCAGCTTCTGCGTGGACATCATCGCGCCGCCGAGGACCGCCGGCAGCCCTCCACCCGGATGCACCGAGGCCCCCACGCGCCACAGCCAGGGGCGCACGGGATCCGAGTAGGGCGGCACGTGGAACGGCCCGCTCATCCACGCGGGACGCACCGCTCCGTACAGGGCCCCGCCGGCGGAACCGCGCTCGCCGAAATAGCCGGGATCGAGGATTTCGTAGCTGCCGAAGTACTCCTCGATCGGCTCGGGGAGCCCCAGGACGCGGGTCGTCCTGGCGAGTTCCCGCCGCACGAACGGGTCCCCGAGCGAGTACGTCCTCCCGTTGGCCGGCGCGGTGAGGAGCAGCGCGAGGGTCGCCGACGCGTTCGGGTACACCCCGTGCGCCGGGTAGTAGTTGGCGAACGCCATGGTCTGTTCCGGTTCCTCGCCGGCCTCCAGGCTCGCGTACAGCGCCGCCGGGTCGTCCGGCATGATCACGCCGTGCCGGCTCGTGCCCTCGGGCAACGGGCGGGCGAGCACCGCGTAGACGCCGACGGCGGAGCAGGTGAGCTTCCGCGGGGTCCTGGGCGCGCGGCCGGCGAGGAGTCCGCCGAGGCGGTGGGCGTCGACGGCGCTGACGACGGCGTCGGCCGGGTAGGTACCCGCCGCCGTCCGGACCCGCCGCCGTCCGATGCGCTGGACGGGCTCGCCCATGTGGATCTCGACGCCGGCGTCGACGGCGAGCCGTTCCAGGGCCAGCACCAGCTCGTAGACGCCGCCCTCCGGGATCCATACGCCGTCCTGCGCCATGATGGCCGGCATGCTCGCGTACAGGGCCGGTGTACGGGTGGGGCTGACGCCCGCGTTGAGGGTATGGATCGCGATGACCTCCCGCAGGCCGTCGGGCAGCCACGGCAGGCTCTCGAGGTAGCTGCGGGTGGTGAGCCTGCGCCCGTACAGCCTGCCCAGCCGCGACAGCGCGGGGTAGGACGCCTTGTCGAGCGGTCCCGTGGTCAGCAGGCTCGACACGTCGCCGCCGAGGACGCCGTGCTCGGCCGCGAAGCGCACCCAGGCAGCGTGCCACGGATGCCCCGCCGGGACGGGCAGCGGGCACTCCTCGCCGCGGTAGTAGTAGGTGCCGACCTCGGCGAGCCGCTCGAGTCGGAGGTCCGCGATGGCGGCCGAAGATCCGGGGAAGGATCCGGAGGGGACGGGCCCCGCGGGTCCGACGGCGTCGAGCAGCTCCAGGAGTTCCCGCCACACGGACGGGAAGGTGAGGAGCGACGGCCCCGTGTCCATGCGCTGCCCGGCGACCTCGATGCGGCGGCTCTTGCCGCCCACGGAGTCGGAGGCTTCCAGGAGCGTCACGCCGTGCCCCGCGCGTCCGAGCAGCGCGGCGGCGGTGAGGCCGCCGATCCCGCCTCCGACGACGACGACGCGGCTCACCGGTACAGTCCGAGCGTCAGGGCGACCACGAGCTGGACGCCCGCGACGGTTCCGGCGACGTACGGGAACGCGATCGAATAGCGGTAGAGCCGGTGACCCGTCTCGGGGCGCGGGTCGCGGTGGAGGGCCCACAGGAGCCAGCCGGCGATCAGGGCATTCACGACGGCGACGGGGATGTTCACGAGCGCGAAGCACACGGTCGAGACGGCCCACCATGCGCCGCTCCAGGCCACCACGCCGCGGACCCCGAGCCGCACCGCCGTCGTCGTGATGCCCGCTCCCCTGTCCTCGTCGATGTCCTGGACGGCGTCGTACGTGTGCTTGGCGGCACTCCAGGCCATGAGGCCGAGCGCGGCGGCCCACACCGGGGCGTCACCCAGCGCGTACGGCACGAGGACGAGCGGGAAGGCGTACGCGGCGTTGCTGATGGAATCGACGAACGGCCGCGCCTTGAAGCGCAGGGGCGGAGCCGAGTAGAAGACGAAGACGAGGGCGTAGAGCGCGATCCAGGCGAGGGCCGCCGGCGGCAGGGTCAGCGTGAACCATGCGAGGAAGGGCACGTTCGTGACGACGACGGCGAGCCAGATGGCGCGGACCTCGGACGCCCTGATGCGGGCGCCCTCGAGCGAGCCCTTGCGCGGGTTGAGGGCATCGGTGTCCTGGTCGAAGATGTCGTTGACGCCGTAGATGAGCAGGTTGAACGGCAGCGTGAGCCAGACCAGCAGCGCGAGGGCCTCCGCCTGCCAGAACGTCCCCGTGAGCCACATGCCGACGACGCCGGTGCCCAGCGTGTTGATCCAGAGGACCGGACGGGAGATGTGGACCATGCGCAGCGCCGCTGGCGCAAATCCTGCTTCGGGCACTGCGGGTGTCCTCCTCGGACGGCGTGGTGGCGCAACCCACGGGGTTCGGGCCCGTTCTGCGCCGGTTGGTCCCAGCCTACGGCGCGGCGGCTGCCTGTTCCGCCCGCGGCAGGGCCGGTGTGACGCAGTCGGGTGCCGCCATGTTGTGTGTCTAGAATCATAGGCGGGCCCGACGGCGTGCTCCCGATGGACCATCCACCTCCTCGTCTAAGGAACCCCACGCCATATGAAGATCGGAATCCTCACCAGCGGCGGCGACTGCCCCGGGCTGAACGCCGTCATCCGCGGCGCCGTGCTGAAGGGCATCAAGGTGCACGGGCAGGAGTTCGTCGGCTTCCGTGACGGGTGGCGCGGCGTTGTCGAGGGCAACGTCATCGACCTCCCCCGGCACGCGGTGAGGGGCATCTCCAAGCAGGGCGGCACCATCCTCGGGACCTCGCGCACCAACCCCTTCGAGGGCAACGGCGGGGCCGACGCCATCCGGGAGAACCTGGAGCGGCTCGGCATCGACGCGATCATCGCGATCGGCGGTGAGGGGACGCTGGCCGCCGCCAAGCGGCTGACCGACCTCGGCCTCAACATCGTCGGTGTCCCCAAGACCGTCGACAACGACCTCGACGCCACCGACTTCACCTTCGGTTTCGACACCGCGGTGCAGATCGCCACCGAGGCCATCGACCGGCTGCGCACCACGGGCGAGTCCCACAGCCGCTGCATGATCGCCGAGGTGATGGGCCGCCACGTCGGCTGGATCGCCCTCCATGCGGGGATGGCGTCCGGCGCCCATGCCATCCTGATCCCCGAACAGCAGACCAGCATCGAGCAGATCGCCGACTGGGTCGCGACCGCCAACGCCCGAGGGCGCGCCCCCCTCGTCGTCGTCGCCGAGGGCTTCGTCCCCTCGCACATGGAGCAGGCGCACTCGGAGCGCGGGCTCGACACCTTCGGCCGCCCCCGCCTCGGCGGCATCGCCGACCAGCTCGCCCCCGAGCTCGAGGCCCGCACGGGCATCGAGACGCGTGCGACGATCCTCGGCCACATCCAGCGCGGCGGCGTCCCGACGTCGTTCGACCGCGTGCTCGCCACGCGCCTCGGCATGGCGGCGGTGGACTCGGTGACGGACGAACTGTGGGGCACCATGGTGTCCCTCAACGGCACGGAGATCGCGCACGTCGGCTTCGAGGCCGCGCTCGGGAACCTCAAGCGGGTGCCGCAGCACCGCTACGACGAAGCCGCCATCCTCTTCGGCTGATCGATGGACCTTGATCCGGGCACCGTCTCGATCATCCAGCTCGCCTGGTCACGGCTGCTCGGGCTCGACGACGGCGCACTCGCGGGCGGCTCGGAGCGCCTGTACCGCGCGGACGACGACGCCTCCCGGCTGACCTTCGTGACCCTGTTCGGGCGGGAGGTCCTCAAGGGGCCGGCCTGGGCCGTCGAGGCCGGGCGCAGCCTCTCCGGGCCGGAACTGCGGAGCGCCTCGACGCTGCTCGCACTCACCCGGGACCATGGAGGACGAGCGCTCGGCGAGGCCCAGCTGTACTTCTGCGATGCGCTGCCGCGGTTCGACGGGCCGCCCGCCGTCGTCTCCAGCGAGGCCGCGCTCGTCCGCGAGCTCGAGCGCAGGTGCCCACCCGACGACGTCGCCGAGGCGGACCTCGCAGGGGCGGAACACCCCTTCGTGCTGGTGGACGGCACCGGCGGCACCGACGACGCGCAGCCGACGCCCCTGGCGGGTGCGGGCTACGACATCTGGGAGGGCATCCTGGCGCACGTCGCCGCCATCACGCCGCCGGAGGAACGCCGGAAGGGCTATGCGGGGCGGGTGGCGGCCGTCGCGGTCGAGGAGGCCATGGCCGCGGGTCTCGTGCCCCAGTGGCGGGCACGGACGGACAACACGGCGTCGCAGCGGACGGCACGCCGGGCGGGCTTCGTGTTCGCGGGGACCCAGACATCGGTGGCCCTCGAACCCCGGTGAGGTGGAGCCCTCCCGCCGACCGGTCGGGACGCGGTGCTCCGCGCCGGGAACCTACCGGCCGAACAGTTCCAGGAGCTCGGCCCGGCCGAACAGCCCGGCGGCGGCACGGGCCGACGGCGTCCCGGCCTCCGGATCGGCACCCGCCTCGACGAGGAGCCGCGCGACGGCCTGGTGGCCCTTGAAGACCGCGCCCGCGAGGGGTGTCTGTCCGCGGTCGTTCGCCTGGTCGGCATCGGCTCCGCGTGCCAGGAGATCGCGGACGACGGCGGGGTGTCCGTTGTACGCGGCGAGCATGAGCAGGCTGTCCCCGGCGGTGTTCGTCAGGGTGAACGGCACACCGGCATCGAGGTACCGCGCGAGGGTGGCGGCATCGCCCTGCCGAGCGGCGTCGAACAGGGCATGCGCGAGGGCTATCGCGGCCGCGGCGCCGTCGTCGTGCTCGTCCCTGCCCCCCGTGCCCGGCTGCTGGCCGGCATCGTCCCGCGCGCTCATCGTGGCGCTTTCAGGAAGCCCGTGGTGCGCCCGACGACCTGCCCCGCGTCCGGCGCGACGATGACCTCCTGACCGGCGGCGTACCGCTCCTCCCCGTCCTGCACGAGGAGGTCGACCGAGGCGTCGACGGAGCGCTTGAGGATGGCGAGGGCGATCGGCCCCATCTCGTAGTGGTGGCCCACGGAGGTCACCCTGCCCACGGTGCGGCCCTCGACGATCACGGGGCTGCCCGGTGCCGGGAGGGTGTGCTGGCTCCCGTCGAGATGCAGGAAGGTGAGCCGGCGGGGCGGATGCCCGAGGTTGTGCACGCGGGCGATCGTCTCCTGGCCCTTGTAGCAGCCCTTCGCGAGATGCACGGCCGTGCGGAGGAGGTCGAGCTCGTGCGGAAGAGTCTTCTCGTCCGTCTCGAGGCCGGGCCTCGGCCGCCATGCGGCGATGCGCAGGGCCTCCGCCGCGAGCGAGCCGGCGAGCTCGAGACCCGTCGAGGCGACGGCGGCCTCGAGCCCGTCGCGTGGCACGAGGAACTCGTACCAGGGCCGCTCGCGTCCGGGGTGCCCGTCGTCGACGGTCGAGTAGGCGTAGCCGCCGGCGCGGATGGTCGGCCACGGGTCCTCCCACACGACGACGCCGTCGCCCAGCTCCGGCAGCGCCCGGGTGGCACCGAGGACGGCCCAGGTGCCGGTGGCATCGGTGACCTCGACCCGGAGCATGAACTTCATGCGCTCGAGGAACGCGGCCAGCGGGGCGGCCTCGCCACCCTCCGTGACGAGCCAGGTGGTGGCGCCGTCGTCCACGACGTGCGCCGAGTGCTCGATGCGGCCCTGCACGGTGAGGAGCAGGGTCTCGGAGCTCTGCCCGGGCTGCAGGCCGAGGAGCAGCTGGGAGGAGAGCGTGTTCAGCCAGCTGAGGCGGTCGGGCCCGGAGACCGTCACCACCCCCCGATGGGAGAGGTCGACGACGGCCTCCCCGTCGGCGAGGAGGCGCTGCTCACGGAAGGGGTCACCGTAGTGGGATGCCACGGCGGCATCGGCTCCGCCGCCCTCGACGGCACCGGATCGGCTGAGGAAGGGGCTGCGGGAGGTCATGACGGTATAACGCCTTCCAGGCGGGACTATTCCGCGGTGCTGGGTGGGAGCGCGGCAGGGCGCTCAGGAGACTTTCTTGAGGATGGCGGAGGCATGGGCCTCGAGGGAGTTCCCGTCGGCGGCGACGTCCCAGCGCCAGTAGAGGTTGCCCTCGACGAGGCCGAACAGGCGCGTGGCCGCGGTGTACTCCTTGGAATGCTGGCCGCGCATCACGAGGTCGGTGCTGAGCTGGATCTGCGGGCCCTTGATGCTGCCGTAGTAGAGCTCGGCGATGCCGCCGGGGTGGACGACCGTCGCGGTGATGTCGAAGCCGCCGGCGTCGTTGCGGAACTGCTCGACCTCGTCGGCCGTCTTGAGGGCCGGGACGATGTCGGCGGGGCTCAGTCCGGGGCCGACGTCGGCGTCGTTGAGCTTGCGGTCGAGGGCCCAGAAGCCGGTCTCCACGGAAAGCGGCCGCAGCTGGGACCCCTGTTCGTCGATGAGCCAGGACTCGGCACTGTACTGCAGGTAGGGGAGGCCGTTCTGCGAGAACGTGACCTTCTGCGAGAAGCGTTCGGAGTCGGCGGTGCCCTCTCCGAGCATCCCGGTCCCCTCCCAGGTGCCGAGGAGCCACGACAGGGGGACGAGCTCGGGCGTGAGATCGGTGGGCAGGTCAATCGACATGGGGTCTCCCGGTCGGTCGGCTACTTCTGGCCCTTGTACAGGCGCGTGATGACGAGGGCTGCGAAACCTGCCATGCCGAGACCGGCGACGACCAGCAGCGAGATGAAGAAGATTTCGAGAGCAAGGATGGACATGCTTCCATCCTAGCGCCCGGTCCGGACGGTGCCCGACAGGCGCCTCCCGCCCGGGGAGGAATGGTCAGGAGAGGAACAGCTTGTCCAGGAAGTACACGACGGCGCCGATCGCGAGCACCGGGGCGACGCCGGCGGAGATCGCCGCGACGACCGTCAGCGGCGTGTCCCGGCCGACGAGCAGCCGGCGGGTGCCGGCGATCACGACGCCGCAGGCGAGTCCCACCGAGGCCGCCGCCAGGGCCGGCACGTCGGTGAGGAGCAGTGCCCCGAGCGGACCGGCGAGTGCGGCGAGGACGACGGCGGCGGGCGCCACGAGGCGGTCGGGGAAGGGCAGGAGGCACACGGCGATCGCGATGAGGACGCTGACCCCCGTCACGAGCATCATCCCCGAGTCCGCGGCGTTCGCCGCCAGGCGCTCGGCAGCGACCCATCCCGCCCCCATGCCGATGACGACCACTCCGGAACTCGCGCCGAGCGTCGATTCCAGCCGGAGGCTCTGCCCGGTACCGCGGAGGAGCTGGATCATGAAGACGGCGCCGACACCGAGGGCCACGGACGCGGGGAACCAGGTGAGAAAGGCCGGGCCGGGGGTGGTCGCCGTGAGGACGACCGCGACCAGGGCGCTCAGCCCGATCGCCGCCGACTGGCTCTTCTTCGCAGGTACGCGCAGGACGTGAGGCCACCCGATGGCGGCCAGGACACAGGCGGCCCCGGCGGCGATCGCGACGGCGAGGAGGGAGACGTAGGAGGACGCGACGATCGCCCCGGTCGCCAGCGCCGCCGCTCCGGCCGCTGCAGCCACGCTCGTCCTCTTCACCCCAGCAATACTGCCCTACGCGCCCAGAGGCACGAAAACCTACGGAAGGAGGGCGTAGGGGCGCGTGGGCCGCCTCACAGCGCGGCGGCTATACTTGGTCAAATCTTTACCGCCCTCGACTCCCGGTCCGGAACGAAGGCGCCACCGCCCGATGATGCGCGTTCCCGACCCGTGGAGGACACATGCCGCACATCCTGATGCTGACCAATACCACCGGCTCGTCCGTCGAGATCCTGCCGGCCCTCGAGCTCCTGAACCACAAGGTGCACATCCTCGCGGCGGAGCCCACGGCCCTGCTCGAGACCGAGCCGTGCGACGTCGTACTGGTGGACGCGCGGAAGGACCTCGTCGGCGCCCGCTCCCTCACCCAGCTCCTCAAGGCCACGGGCCTCAGTGCCCCCCTCGTCCTCGTCCTCACCGAAGGCGGCATGGCGGCGGTGGCGGCGAACTGGCTCGCGGACGACGTCGTCCTCGATTCGGCCGGTCCGGCGGAGGTGGAGGCGCGGTTGCGGCTCGTCATCGCGCGGTCCGCGGCGGCCAGCGAGGAGACGAGCACCGAGATCCACGCGTCGGGCGTGGTGATCGACGAGGCCAGCTACACCGCACGGGTGGGCGGGGAGCCGTTGAACCTCACGTACAAGGAGTTCGAGCTGCTGAAGTACCTCGCGCAGCATCCGGGCCGCGTCTTCACGCGTGACCAGCTCCTGCACGAGGTGTGGGGCTACGACTACTACGGAGGCACGCGCACCGTGGACGTGCACGTGCGGCGCCTCCGCGCGAAGCTCGGGTCCGACCACGAGCAGCTGATCGGGACGGTGCGGAACGTCGGCTACCGCTTCACCCTCACCCGCCTGCCGGAGGACCGGAACTCCGTCAACCAGGACGCCTGAGCGCCAGGGCACGAAGAAGCCCCTCCCACGGGTGGAAGGGGCTTCTTCGTCGTTCCTGACGGAACCCTGGTGGAGGACATACGGGTCGAACGTATCGCGGGCGCCCCACTGGCGCATCCCCCTCGAGCGGGTTCCAGACTAGCGCACGGGAGGCCCGGCGCCAAACGCCGTGGCGGGCGGGGCTAGGCTGGGCGCATGACCGCCGCGCAGCCTGTCCCCACCTGGTCCGTCGAGCGGATCGCGGGCGCCCCCGAGCCGGCCGTGCTCGGCGACATCCGCCGCCTGGCGTCGGCAGCGGCGGAGGCGGACGGCAACCCGCCCCTGTCCGAGCAGACCCTCCTGACCCTGCGTGCGCAGGACGCCGGCGATCGGCTGTTCGTCCTCACGGCACGCGATGCGGGGCAGCAGGACGGGCTCGCAGGGGTTGCCGTGATCTCCGGGAGTCCGGAGGGATCAGTACTCGAACTCGTGGTCGGTCCCGACTGCCGTGGAGAGGGTGTGGGTACCGCCCTCATCGAGGCCGTCCTGGCCGAGGGGATCGGCGATCTCCGCGGCTGGTCCCACGGCAACCATTCCGCCGCCGCGGACCTCGCCGTGCGTTTCGGGTTCGCGCCGGTGCGCGAGCTGTGGCGGATGCGCCTGACGCGCGCGGCGGCCGAGGAGACCGTCCCCGAGGTCCGGCTGCCGGACGGCGTCACGCTGCGGTCGTTCGTCCGGGGCCAGGACGAGGAGGCGTGGCTCGCGGCCAACGCCGCCGCGTTCGCCCACCACCCGGAGCAGGGCGCCACCACGCGTGCCGACCTCGAGGCGCGCATGGACGAGGAATGGTTCGACGCCGACGGCTTCCTGCTCGCCGTGCGGGAGGAGGACGGCGCCCTGCTCGGCTTCCACTGGACGAAGGTGCACCCGGCTGTCGGTGCGCATCCCCCCATGGGCGAGGTGTACGTCGTGGGCGTGACGCCGGAGGCCCAAGGCATGGGCCTCGGCAAGGCCCTGACCATCGCCGGCATCGACCACCTGCACGGCAAGGGCCTGCAGGCCATCATGCTGTACGTCGACGCGGACAACGCGGCGGCCGTCGCCCTGTACCGGAAACTCGGCTTCACGCGCTGGGACGTCGACGTCATGTACGCGGGCAAGTCGGCGTAAGCCACCTTGTAAGGTTGTTTCCGAGGCGTGTCCCGGCCTGTCGGGCGGGGACACGAGCCCATGCCCACCCACGCTGCAGGAGACGCAATGGATGAGACACGACGCCGGAGCGCGTCACTGTACGGATCTTCCGAGACGGCTCCGGCCCGGGCGACGCAGGACCGTATCGACATCCCGGACTTCGCTCCGAGTCTCTTGCCCACCGGCGACATCCGCCCCGACCGCTTCCTGGACCGCGAGATCAGCTGGCTCGACTTCAACGCGCGCGTCCTCGAACTGGCGGAGGATCCCGACCTGTTCCTCCTCGAGCGCGTCAGCTTCCTCTCCATCTTCGCGTCCAACCTCGACGAGTTCTTCATGGTGCGCGTCGCAGGCCTGAAGCGGCGCATCGCCACAGGCCTCGCGGTGCCCTCCGCAGCGGGACTCAGCCCGATCGAGCAGCTCGAGAAGATCATGAACGACGGCTACCAGCTGCAGCAGCGCCATGCCGCCGCGTTCGCCGAGCACATCCGGCCCGCGCTCGCCCGGGAGCAGATCCACCTCACCACCTGGGAGGAGCTCGACGAGACCGCGCGCGCGGAGCTGCACAAGATGTTCGCCGAGAAGGTCTTCCCGATCCTCACGCCGCTCGCCGTCGATCCGGCGCACCCCTTCCCCTACATCTCGGGGCTGTCCCTCAACCTCGCCGTCGTGGTCCGCAACCCGGTCAGCGACAAGGAGCTCTTCGCACGCGTCAAGGTGCCCGATCAGCTGCCGCGCCTCATGTCCGTCGACGGTCCGCGTGCAGGCAACGTCGCGGGGCGCATCGCACGCTTCATCCCGCTCGAGGAGGTGATCGCCGTCCACCTCGACCAGCTGTTCCCGGGCATGGAGGTCCTCGAGCACCACCTGTTCCGCGTCACGCGCAACGAGGACCTCGAGGTCGAGGAGGACGACGCCGAGAACCTCCTCCAGGCCCTCGAGAAGGAGCTCCTGCGCCGCCGGTTCGGCCCGCCCGTGCGCCTCGAGGTGACCACGGACATCAACCCGAGCATCCGGGCGCTCCTGTCCCGCGAACTCGGTGTCGAGGAGGACGAGGTCTACACCCTCCCCGCTCCCCTCGACCTGCGGGGTCTGAGCGTGATCGCCGGGATCGACCGCGGCGACCTGCACTACCCGAAGCACGTGCCGCACACGAGCCGCCACCTCAACGAGAGCGAGACCTCGAAGGCCGCGAACGTTTTCGCGGCCATGCGCCGCAGGGACATCCTGCTGCACCACCCGTACGACTCCTTCTCCACCTCGGTCCAGGCGTTCCTCGAGCAGGCGGCCGGCGACCCCAAGGTCCAGGCGATCAAGCAGACGCTCTACCGGACCTCGGGCGACTCCCCCATCGTCGACGCCCTCATCGACGCCGCCGAGGCGGGCAAGCAGGTGCTGGCGCTCGTCGAGATCAAGGCCCGCTTCGACGAGCAGGCCAACATCTCCTGGGCCCGGAAGCTCGAGCAGGCCGGCGTGCACGTCGTCTACGGCATCGTGGGCCTGAAGACGCACTGCAAGCTCTCCCTCGTCGTCCGGCAGGAGATCGACGGCCTGCGCCGCTACTGCCACATCGGCACGGGCAACTACCATCCGCGTACCGCCCGGTACTACGAGGACCTCGGCCTGCTCACGGCCAACGAGCAGGTGGGGCAGGACCTCTCCCGCCTGTTCAACCAGCTCTCCGGGTACGCCCCGAAGTCGACGTTCAAGCGCCTGCTCGTCGCTCCGCGCTCCGTCCGCTCGGGCCTGATCGACCGGATCGAACGGGAGATCGCCAACAAGCAGGCCGGCCGTGCCGCACGGGTGATCATCAAGGTCAACTCCATGGTGGACGAGGCGATCATCGACTCGCTCTACCGTGCGTCCCAGGCCGGGGTGAAGGTGGACGTGATCGTCCGCGGTATCTGCTCGGTCCGGCCGGGCGTCCCCGGCCTGAGCGAGAACGTGACGGTCCGTTCGGTCCTGGGCCGCTTCCTGGAACACTCGCGTGTCTTCGCCTTCGCGAACGGCGGCGAGCCGGCGGTGTTCATCGGATCGGCGGACATGATGCACCGCAACCTGGACCGTCGCGTCGAGGCCCTCGTGCAGCTCAGCGCACCGGAGGACATCTCCTACCTGATGAGCCTCATGGACCGTTACATGAACCCCGAAGTGTCCAGCTGGCACCTGGACGAGACGGGCTGCTGGACGCGCCACCACAAGGACGACGACGGCGCCCCCCTCGAGGACATCCAGTCCTGGCTGCTCGCATCGCGCGCCCGGCAGCGAGCGGTGTCACGCCGCTGATGACCGCACCGACGGAAGACATCACCGCCGCGCCCCAGGGCGGTGAGATCCTCGCGGCCGGGACGCTCTGCTGGCGTCTCGAGAAGGGCCAGCTCGAGGTCCTGATCATCCATCGGCCCCGCTACCGGGACTGGTCGTGGCCGAAGGGCAAGCTGGATCCGGGGGAGACGACGCCGGAGTGCGCCATCCGCGAGACCTTCGAGGAGGTGGGCCTCAGCGTCAAGCTCGGCATCCCGCTCGCGACCATCACCTACCCGGTGTCCTCGGGCGAGAAGGTCGTCCTGTACTGGGCGGCCAGGACCGACCGGCTGCGCCCCACGCCGGACGGCAAGGAGGTGGACCGGGCGCAGTGGGTGTCGCCGGAGAAGGCGCGGGACATGCTGAGCAACCCGTCCGACGTCGAACCGCTGGACGCCCTCGTCGCGGCGCACGCCGCGAAGGACCTGCAGACGTGGCCCCTGATCGTGGTGCGGCACGCGAAGGCGAAGCCCCGATCCTCGTGGAGCCGGGCGGAGGGCGACCGGCCCCTCGCCGCGACCGGCCGGCGGCAGGCCATCGCGGTGAGCCGACTCCTGCAGGCGTGGAATCCCGAGCGGGTGGTGAGCAGCC
Organism: Arthrobacter sorbitolis; assembly: GCF_054510995.1. NCBI lineage: Bacteria > Bacillati > Actinomycetota > Actinomycetes > Micrococcales > Micrococcaceae > Arthrobacter > Arthrobacter sorbitolis. The sequence goes on along the minus strand of NZ_JBTNDM010000002.1, from coordinate 558,315 downwards.
CGTGGGAGCGGTGCGTGCAGACCATCTCCCCCTACGTGAACCAGCGCAGTGCGAAGCTGAAGCTCGTCGACGCCCTCACGGAGCGGGACGCCGCGCGCAGGCCGGGGCGCACCAGGGCCGCCGTCGAGCGGGTCCTCGACAAGCGCCGACCCGTGGTCATCTGCACGCACCGTCCCGTGCTGCCCCTCGTCTTCTCGGTCCTCGGACACCACATGACGGACGAGCTGCAGGACCTCCTGCCCGTCGAGGACCCGTACCTCGCGCCGGGTGAAGCAGTGATCTGCCAGGTGAGCACCTCGAACCAGGGGCGCATCGTCTCGGTGGAGCAGTTCCGCGCCTACGACGACTGACCCGCAGCCACCGGCGACGATCAGTTCACGTGGAGTCAGCACCGATACGACCTGCGTTCACGAGGTGTTCACCCCGGGTGCCTAGTGTCGGACCCTCACGCAGGGACCGGCACCGACGACAGGAACGCACCCATGGCCGATGTGAAGGGCCTCGTGCGGGCGCTCGCGCCGCACGAGATCGAGCAGATCCACAGGATCGGGCCCACGGGACCGCTGACGCCGAGGCTCCTGCACGCCATCGATCGTGCCGCCGGCGGGCCCGGCGAGGGCCGCGGCTACTACGTGTACGGACGGCATGCGGACAGCGACCGTCCCCGGCCGTTCGTCCTGCGGGACGACGTGTGTGCCGAACTGTTCGGCGGCCGCCACTAGGACCTCCTCCCCCCGGCGCGGTCCGTCGCACGGGCCCACGTCGTCGGGGACGATGAGGGCATGACATCCTTCCCCGACGTGCCCGGCACACCTGCCGGCGCATCCATCACGGCTGCCGGGACACCCCCTCCCCGGACCGTCATGCCGGGGGTCTCGCTCCGCCTGCGGGCGATCGGCCCGGGCTCGGATCTCCCGTCCGTCGGCGAGATACTCCCCCTCCTCGACGACGTCGAACGCGCGCGGGCGGCACGTGCCGGTGATCTCGCCGCGTCACGGTCCTTCGCCGCGGGCCGGTACCTCCTGCGCCTCCTCGCGGCCGATCTGCTCGGGGTGCGGGCCGACCGGCTCGTCTCGGTCTCGACGTGTCCGCGCTGCGGACTGGCGGTCCGGCCCGATCACGGACGACCGTCCTACCTGCTGGACGGCGAACGGGTGCCCCTGGCGCTCAGCCTGTCCCGGGCCGGCGGCTTCGCCCTGCTCGGAGCGCTCGACCTGCGCGGGGACGCCTCCACGGGTTCGGCCGCACCCGGCACCGATCCTGTCCGCACCCCGGCGTCCGGCGTCGACCCGGCTGACCCCCGCGCACCCGCTGGTGACCCCACCGGCCCACCGCGGCCCGGCGCCGCTCCCCTCGGAGCCAGGGCGCTCGGCGTCGACCTCGCTGCGGCGTCGGAGGTGGACTTCGACGGGTTCGACGACGTGGCCCTCACCTCCGGTGAGCGACGCGCCGTCGGGCTCCTCCCGCTCGCCGACCGCCGCGTAGCCCGGGCTCGCCTGTGGACCCGCAAGGAGGCCCTCGTCAAGGCGCTGGGTACCGGTTTCGCGCAGCGTGATCCGGACGCGGTCGACGTGCTGCGGGACGGCAGGATCACCGATCTGCAGGTTGTCGACGGCGCCGCGCTCGAGCCGCTGGGCCTCGTGGCGGCCGTCGCCGTCGCGGGGTGAACCGGACCTACCGGCTCCCGAAGAGCTGTTGGGCCACGCCGTCCGACCGGAGGGCCGGCAGCTGCTCGGAGAACAGCCAGGCCGTCAGCAGGCCCTCCGCGTCGATGTCCGGGAGCAGGCGCACCGCGAGCGCGATGAAATCGTGCGTGGTGGCCGTGCCGAAGCGGTGTTCGGCGGACCAGGCCTGCAGCAGCCCGAAGAAGGCGTCGTCGCCGGCCGCGGTCCGCAGCGCATGCAGCGTGAGGGCGCCTCGCTTGTAGACGCGGTCGTCGAACATGTCGCCGGCGCCGGGGTCTCCCAGCAGCAGGTCCTGGGGTTCCCTGCCGAGGCGCTGGTGCGTGGACCGCGCATGGGTGGCCGCCATCGTCGAACCGCTGGCCTCGGACCAGATCCATTCGGCGTAGCAGGCGAAACCCTCGTGCAGCCAGATGTCCTGCCAGCGCGCTGCGGTGACGGCGTTGCCGAACCACTGGTGCGCGAGTTCGTGGGCGATCAGCCGCTGCGCGTCCCAGCCCTGGTCCAGGTGGTTGCGCCCGATGATCGAGAGCGTCTGCGCCTCGAGGGGGATCTCCAGGTCGTCGTCGGTGACCACCACGAGGTACTGGGGGTAGGGGTAGGGCCCGAACCGGTGTTCGAACGCCGTCATCATCTGATGATGCCGCGCCAGCGCCACCCGGGCCGCGGGCATGAGGGACAGCGGCACGGCGGCGTACTGAGGGACCGGGCTACCCGGTTCACGGAGTGCTGCGGCACGGGAGGGGAGGGCGACGGCGGGCCGTGCCGGGTTGTTCAGGGCCACGAGGTCGTAGCGGCCGATCTGGACGGTCGCGAGGTACGTGGCCATGGGCTCCGCCTGCTCGTACACCCACGTGGTCCGGCTGGACCTGTCGATCCGCGACACGAGCACGCCGTTGCAGATCGCGCGGTACCCGGCATCGGTGGTCACGGTGAACCGGTAGGCCGCCTTCTGCGACGGGTGGTCGTTGCAGGGGAACCAGGACGGCGCTCCCGTGGGCTGTCCCGCCACGAGGACCCCGTCGGTCAGTTCCTCCCACCCGACCTCGCCCCAGATGCCGGAGAGGGGTGCCGGGTTGCCCTCGTAGCGGATGTCGAGCCGGAATTCGGCATCGGGCGGCACCGGGTCACGGAAGCCGATCACGAGCTTGCCGGCGCGGTCCTTGAAGGACCGGATACGGACGGTGTCAGAGGTGACCTTGGTGGTGCGCAGCCCGCTGAGGTCGAGGTCGACCTGGTGCAGTTCCCGGTGCGCGGTCAGTGTGAGGACGGCGCGGCCGGCCAGGCGGTTGCTGGCGAGCTTGTAGTCGAGGCTGAGGTCGTAGTGCCCGACGCGGTAGGAGGTGCTGCCGTTGGCCGGGGTGTACGGGTCCGGCGCAGCGCTCCCGGGGCTACTGCTCACGCACGGTTTCCCGGACCGGACCAGAAGCTGACCGGGTTCCCCATCCAGTAGGTCCCCGCGGGGACGGTCTCACCGCGCATCACGAGCGACGCCGGCCCCACCGTCGCGCCGGCGGCGATCTCGGCTGCGGGCAGGATCACGCTGTGGGGGCCGAGCGTTGCGCCTGCGGCGAGCTCCACGGTGTCCATGCTCATGATCCTGTCATGGAAGAGATGCGTCTGCACGACGCATCCGCGGTTGACCGTGGACCCGGATCCGAGGGTGACGAGGTCCGCCTCGGGCAACCAGTAGCTCTCGCACCAGACGCCGGAGCCGATCTTCGAACCGAGGGCACGGAGCCACCACACCAGGGCGGGGGTGCCGCTGGCCGCGCGGGCGAACCAGGGCGCGCTCACGCTCTCGATGAAGGTGTCCACGACCTCGTTGCGCCAGATGAACGAGCTCCACAGCGGGTGCTCCCCCGCCGGGATGCGGCCCACGAGCAGCCACTTCGCGGCGACCGAACTGCCGGCCGCGACGGCACCGAGCACCATGAAGACGAGGCCGCTCAGCAGCGCCGCGGGGAGGTAACCGCCCCACCGGGCGAGCGCGTCGAAGATCACGAGGGACGATGCGGCGATCAGCACGGTGAGGACGACCGGCACGATACGGCAGACCTCCCAGAAGGCACGGGCCACCTTGAGGCGGCGGGGTGGCTGGAAGGTGCGGCTCTGGTCGCCGGTGACGGCGAGCCGGCGCAGGCGCGACGGCGGACTGCCCAGCCAGGAACTGCCGGCCTTGGCCTTCGCGGGCGTGGCCGACAGCACGGCGACGAGCGAGTTCTTCGGCACGCGCCGGCCCGCCGACGTCATGCCCGAGTTGCCGAGGAAGGCCCGGCGTCCGATCTTCGCCGGGGCGATCCGCAGGTATCCGCCGCCCAGTTCGTAGGAGGCCACCATGGTGTCGTCCGCCAGGAAGGCGCCCTCGCCGATGGTGGTCATCTTCGGGATGAGCAGCACGGTGGAGGCCTCGACGTTGCGGCCGACGCGGGCCCCGAGGAGGCGGAGCCACACGGGGGTGAACAGGCTCGCATACAGGGGGAACAGGAGATCGCGTGCCATGTCGAGGGTCCGTTCCGTGGCCCAGATCTGCCAGCCGATGCGGCTGCGCGCCGGGTAGTGGCCCTCCGTCAGGCCGGTGCCCAGCAGCCGGACCGTCACGAGGACGAGGACGGCGTTGACGACGAACCAGAGGATCGCCGCGAGGACGACGGGGCCTCCGAGGGTCGGCCAGGCGGCCGAGAGCGACGGCGCCCCACGCAGGGCGGAGACGACGGGCAGGGCGGCGACGACGGCGGCCAGGTACGGGATGAGTGCGAGCCCCCCGGACGCGGCGGCGAACGCCAGGAAGGACAGGCGAGCATGCGAGGTGGAGCGTGCGGGCGGGGCTGCAGGCCAGTCCTGTTGGGCCTTCCCGGCCCGTGTGGCGGGCGAGCCCGAGAAGAGCTGGCCCGGCTTGACGGTGCCCTGTACGGCCGATCCGGGAGCGACCTCGGCTCCCGCGCCGATCCTCGCCCCCGGCATGAGCGTGCTGCGCGCGCCGATCACGGCTCCGGCGCCGACGACGATGCCCCCGATGTGCACGCGGTCGCCGTCGATCCACCAGCCCGAGAGGTCCACCTCCGGCTCCACGGAGGCTCCGGCCTCCAGCGTGAGCAGCCCGGTGACGGGCGGGACGGAGTGGAGGTCGACGTCGGGCCCGATGCTCGCTCCGAGCGCCCGCGCGTAGACCGGCACCCAGGGTGCGCTCGCGAGGCCGACCGCCCCGACGCTGTCCGAGATCTGCTCCGCGAGCCAGAGCCTCAGGTGCACCCTGCCGGAGCGCGGGTACACCCCCGGTGCCACGCCGCCCAGGAGGACGCGGGCGGCGAGGACCGACAGCCCCATGCGGCCGACGGGACTGACGAAGACGGTCCACGAGGCCAGCACGCACCACCAGGACACCGTCGGTGCGGCGGTGAGCACTCCGAGTCCCCCGAGCACGTTGCTCGCGATCATCGCGTAGGTGAGCCACCGCATCCCTGCCAGGAACTGCAGGGGGACGCCCATCAGGGTCTGGAAGACCTGCGACCTGCGCGCGGTGTGCCGCACGGTCCGTCCCGGCGTCGCCGGCTGTTCACCGCCGTCGCCCGTTCCTGCGGCGAAGGTCGCGAGGGCGCCGAGTCTCGGATGCGCGTAGATGTCGGCGACGGTGATGATCGGGTAGCGTGCCCGGATCATCGACACGAGCCGGGCTGCGGCCAGGGAGCCGCCGCCGTGCAGGAAGAAGTCCGCGTCCTCGTCGGCCGGTACCGTCCCGAGCACGGCGGCCCACTGGTCGGCGATCCACTGCACGCGCGGGTCGAGGTCCTCCAGGTTGCCCGGCGTGCCGGGATCGCCGACGTCGGCCAGGGGCCAGGGCAGGGCGTTCCGGTCCACCTTGCCGCTGGTCTTGGTGGGCAGTGCGTCGGTGACGGCCAGCAGCGGGACGAGTGCGGCCGGGAGGCTCCCGGCGAGGAGGGCACGCAGCGCCGGGAGATCGGGATCGCCCTCGGCGGGTACGAGATAGCCCACCAGGAGCTGATTGCCCGACGGCGTCGTCCGCACGGCAGCAGCGGCGCCGGAGATGCCGGGCAGCGCCTGCAGGGCGGCATCCACCTCGCCGAGTTCGATGCGTCTGCCGCCGAGTTTCACCTGGTCGTCCGCCCTCCCCATGAAGACGAGCCCGGCGGCGTCGAGCTGCACGAGGTCACCCGAACGATAGGCCCGCTCCCACCCCAGCGTGGGCATCGGCGCATACTTCTCGGCGTCCTTCGCGGCGTCCAGGTAGCGGGCCAGGCCCACTCCCCCGATGATGAGCTCGCCGATGCTGCCCTCCGCCACCGGTGTGCCGGTGTCATCGACGACGGCGAGGTCCCAGCCGTCCAGGGGCAGGCCGATCCGCACCGGTCCCTCACCCCCGAGGCGTGCGGCACAGGCGACGACGGTCGCCTCGGTCGGTCCGTAGGTGTTCCAGACCTCGCGGTCGTGCACGGCGAGGCGCTGCGCGAGCTCCGGGGGGCAGGCCTCCCCGCCGAAGATGAGGAGGCGGACGTTCTCGAGGGAATCGGCAGGCCACAGAGCGGCGAGGGTGGGCACCGTGGACACGATCGTGATCCCGCGCGCGATCAGCCATGGACCGAGGTCGACGCCGGTGCGGACGAGCGCGCGGGGGGCCGGGACGAGGCACGCGCCGTGCCGCCAGGCCAGCCACATCTCCTCGCAGGAGGCGTCGAACGCCACCGAGAGGCCGGCCAGTACGCGGTCGGCGGGTCCGATGGGGTCTGCCTGCAGGAACAGGCGTGCCTCCGCGTCGACGAAGGCAGCAGCCGAGCGGTGGCTCACTGCGACACCCTTCGGCGTCCCGGTCGAGCCGGACGTGAAGATGATCCACGCGTCGTCGTCGGGTGTCGGATCACCGGTACCGCCCCGGCGTCCCCCCGTCCCGGTGGTCAGGGACAGCCTGTGGCCGACGACGACGGCGGCACGCGACTCCGAGAACACGACCCGGGCGCGCTCGTCCGGATCGTCGGCGTCGACCGGGACGTAGGCAGCACCGGCCGTGAGGACGCCGAGGATCGCGATGTAGAGCTCGTTGGTGCCCGAGGGCAGGCGTACCCCGACCGTGTCGCCGCGGCCCACGCCGGCATCGCGCAGGGATGCGGCGAACTGCTCGGCGGCCGTGACCAGCTCCGCATAGCTGAGCGCGGTGGTGCCGTCGTCGAGCGCCGATGCGCTGGGATGCTCCGCGGCCGTGGCGCGCAGGATGTCGAGGAGCGTGCGGGGCGTCGGCGCGAGCCCGGATGCTGCGAACTGCGTGGAGGACGGAGCGGTCCCGGTCTCGGGCGGGGGTGTGGTCACGGTGGGATTCTTCCGGTGGAATGTGAACGGCAGGTGACCTGCGCCGGCCGTTCGTACACGGGCTCCGGCGAAGTCTACCGGGGGGACGGCCGCAGGCCGGGAGGGTGCGTTCGTCCTAGACTGGCTGGGTGAGCACTCCCATCCCCACCCCGTACGAGGACCTGCTGCGCGACGTGATGGCGAACGGCGCGGCGAAGAGCGACAGGACGGGCACCGGCACCCGCAGCGTCTTCGGCCGGCAGCTCCGCTTCGATCTTCGCGACTCGTTCCCGCTCGTCACCACCAAGCGTGTGCATTTCAAGTCGGTGGCGCTGGAGCTGCTCTGGTTCCTCCGCGGTGATTCCAACGTCCGCTGGCTCCAGGAGCGGGGCGTCTCCATCTGGAACGAATGGGCGGACGACGACGGCGAGCTGGGCCCGGTCTACGGCGTCCAGTGGCGCTCCTGGCCCACGCCCGACGGCGGCCACATCGACCAGATCGCCCGGGTGGTCGAGGCCCTGAAGACCGATCCGGATTCGCGACGTCACCTCGTCTCGGCGTGGAACGTCTCCGAGCTCCACAACATGGCGTTGCCTCCCTGCCACGTGTTCTTCCAGTTCTATGTGACCCCGGGTGTCGACGGCGGTCCGGGACGGCTCTCCTGCCAGCTCTACCAGCGGTCGGCGGACACGTTCCTCGGGGTGCCCTTCAACATCGCGTCCTATGCACTGCTGACCCTCATGGTGGCGCAGCAGACCGGGCTCGAGCCCGGGGAGTTCATCTGGACCGGCGGGGACGTCCATGTCTACGACAACCATGTGGAGCAGGTCGCCGAACAGTTGTCCCGCGACCCGTACCCGTACCCGCGGATCGAGCTGAAGCGGAAGCCCGCGAGCATCTTCGACTACACCCTGGAGGACTTCGACGTGGTCGACTACCGGCACCACCCCACGATCAAGGCACAGGTGGCGGTATGAGCGAGGCACCCTCGGCCCGCTCCCTCAGCGTGTCCGACGCCGTCGGATCCGGGCCCGTGATCGGCCTCATCTGGGCACAGACCGAGAACGGGGTGATCGGCAGGGACGGCGGCATCCCCTGGCACGTGCCCGAGGACCTGGCGCACTTCAAGGCCACGACGACGGGACATCCCGTCATCATGGGTCGCCGGACCTGGGAGTCGTTCCCCCCGAGGTCGCGGCCCCTGCCGGACCGCACGAACATCGTCATCTCCACGTCGGCTGCGGACCTTCCGGGTGCCGTCGTCGTCGATTCGCTCGAGGCCGCGTTCGAGGTCGCACGGACCAGCCCGGGTGCCGAGGAGATCTGGGTGATCGGTGGCGGTCGGGTCTACGCGGACGCCCTGGAGCGGGCCAACGCGGCCCTCGTCACGGTCGTCGAATCGACGGCCGAGGGTGACACCGTCGCGCCGCCGCTGGGCACGGAGTGGGCCTTGGCGGCACTGACGCCGAAGTCGGGCTGGCTGGAATCGTCCGACGGAGCCCGGTACCGCATCAGCCTGTGGACCAGGGCGGCCCAGGAGGCCGCAGGATCGTCGGAGGACGCCTGAGGGCGGGAACCGGGGTCGCGCTCGGCTGCCTGACTCGTCCCCCGGAGCGGTCAACCGCCCGGTGCGTCCCCGCGGCGGAGTCAGCGCCGAGCTCCCGGGTCGCAGGCACCGGTCGTGATCGGCGCCGAGGTATCGCCTACCTGTCCGGTTGGCGCACCGGCTCGGCCGTCAGGGTCAGGATGGGCAGGTCACCGTCCGTCTCGATGGCGTCTCCCCCGCCGTTGCGGGTGTGATAGCCGGTCGAGAAGTGACGCACGACGTGCACGCCGGCCCTCTTGCCCAGGCTTTCGACGACCCAGTCCCGTTCGTCGTCGGTCCGTTCGGCGATCCGGTGGGTCACCTGGAAGGTGAACAGCGAGAGCCCGACGCTGCGGTCGAAGGTCGCGGCCCCGACCAGGTCGACGTCGAACCCGCCCGGAAGGACCCAGCCCGGCGGGCACGACCAGAAACGCACGTGGTGCCGTTGAGCAGGATTGCCGGAGACCTCCTGTTCGAAGGCGAGATCCTGCTTCCTGCCGAACACGAACAGCGGACTGACCGGGGCCGACGGGTAACTCCGGCGGAGGACCGACGCCGTGGTGATCCGCCAGCCGCTCCGGAGATCCAGGGGATCGGCCTCCGTCCATCCGGCGGACAGCATGGCGGACCGAAGATCCTCGGCGGTGCCGATGACGGCCACGTTGATCGGGTCGCCGAGGAGTCCGTCGGCGGTGCGGGTCCGACCGATGAAATAGTCGGGGACGTAGATCCGCGTCAGGAGCCTGTTGATCCGCGGCACCAGCACGTAGGCGGCCAGGGCCCAGATGATCACGAACACCCAGGGCTGGCGGTCGCCGTCGTCCACCTCCTCCAGGAACAGCGCGTAGATCGCCCAGCCGGAGAGGACCACCACGGCGAGGAACATGGTGCGCTGGCCAAGGAGCACCACGGTGCTCGCAAGCCTTCCGGATGGGCCTGACCTGTCGCCTGACCGTGCGCTCGGCGCCTCGTTCATCCGCCTATCCTAGGTCCGGACGAGCAGCTAGGCTCGGACCGTGCTGCACGCCGAGGACGCCGAACCAGCGGATCGGAAGGACTTGAGGACCCGCTACACGTCGGTGCTCACCCGAGGAGCCTCGACAGACCGGACCGTGTTCTTCAGCGACGCGGTGTTCGCCATCGCGATGACGCTCCTCGTCCTCGATCTGGAGGTTCCCGACGGTCTGCCGGCGGACCAGGTCGGTGCTGCCCTCGTGCAGCAGTTGCCGCACTTCTTCTCCTTCGCACTCAGCTTCGCCGTCATCGGCAGCGCGTGGCTGAACCATCACCGGAAGTTCAGTGTCATCGTCCGCTACGACTTCCGGCTGCAGGTCCTGAATCTGCTGCTGCTCTTCTTCGTGGCTCTCCTTCCCCTGCCGACCAACGTGCTCAGCGAGTACGGCGGGACGTCGTCGCCCTGGCCGGTCGTGGTGTACGCGACGGTGGTCGCAGGCGTCTATTCCATGCTGAACCTGGTCTGGGCATATGCGTGGCGAGCGGGACTCATGGCGCCCGCTGTGGACCGGGCCCTCTACCTCTACGTCCTGCGAGCGCTGCTCCCCGTACCGCTCGTGTTCGCGGCGAGCATCCCGGTGGCCTTCCTCGTGCCCCACATCGCCATGTACCTGTGGCTGCTGATCGTCCCGGCCGGCATCGTCGTGCGTCGCATGTTCCACGGGCCGCTTCCCGCACGCGGCGACAGCCTCGGCAAGAAGGCGTGAGGGCTGATCCGCCGTCGTCCGTCGGACTTCCAGGACGGTCGTGTGCACCCATCGGTCCTCCTCTCCCGCTGAGCATCGAGGTGCGGGCGGACCGCCGGCGGCAGGACTGCCCTCCCGATCCCGCCGGGCAGTGTTCCGAGAGTGACCGAGGTCCCGGTCACAAAGCGGCGGCTGCCAGTACCCACCGCCTAAACTGGACTGCATGACTTCAGCACCCCAGAGTTCAGCCCTGCCGTCCGTCGGATTCGTGGGCTGGCGTGGCATGGTCGGCTCGGTCCTCATGCAGCGGCTCCAGGACGAGGGCGATTTCGCCCGCATCAACCCCGTGTTCTTCTCGACCTCGGCGGCCGGGGGTGCAGCTCCGTCGTTCGCCGAGGGCGCGGGCACCCTGCAGGACGCGTACGACGTCGAGATCCTCGCGAAGCTGCCGATCATCGTGACCGCCCAGGGCGGTGACTACACCGCCGAGGTGTACCCCAAGCTGCGCGACGCCGGATGGTCGGGCCTGTGGCTCGACGCCGCGTCGACCCTGCGCATGGAGCAGGACAGCGTGATAGTCCTCGATCCCGTCAACCGTTCGGCCATCGACGAGGGCCTCGCCAACGGTGTCCGCGACTTCATCGGCGGCAACTGCACGGTCTCCTGCATGCTCATGGGGCTGGGCGGGCTCTTCCGCAACGGACTGGTCGAGTGGGGTACCTCGATGACCTACCAGGCGGCATCAGGTGGTGGAGCGCGCCACATGCGTGAACTCCTCAACCAGTTCGGCGCTCTTCACGGGACCGTTGCGATGAACCTCGACGATCCGGCCTCCGCCATCCTGGATATCGACCGGGCGATCCTCGCCAAGCAGCGGCACGCGAGCCTCGAGGCCTCCCAGTTCGGCGTCCCCCTGGCAGGCTCCGTCATCCCATGGATCGACAGCGACCTCGGCAACGGCCAGTCGAAGGAGGAATGGAAGGCAGGCGCGGAGACCAACAAGATCCTGGGCACCGACACCCGCATCCCCTTCGACGGCCTGTGCGTCCGTGTGGGTGCCATGCGCTCGCACTCCCAGGCACTGACCCTGAAGTTGACCCAGGATCTGCCGGTCAGTGAGATCGAATCGATTCTTGCTGCCGACAACGAATGGGTACGCGTCATCCCGAACACGAAGGTGGATACCCTTGCGGGGCTCACTCCCGTCGCTGCCACGGGCTCGCTGGAGGTCCCGGTGGGGCGCATCCGCAAGCTGGAGATGGGCCCCGAGTACATCAGCGCCTTCACCGTGGGCGACCAGTTGCTGTGGGGTGCTGCCGAACCGCTCCGCCGGATGCTGATGATCGCCACCGGCAACCTCTAGGCCGTGTCGTCGTGCGTCCTGCTGGTTCCGGGCGCCCACGCCGGCGGCGGTCCCCCTTTCGCGGGGACGACGGCGACAATAGGACCATGGGCATGGCAGAGATCCTCGAGGAGATCAGGCGGTACGACGGGGTGCTGGAGCTGGCACCCCGCGAAGGCGACGATGCGCCGCAGATCGCCTGGGGTGACCACTTCTTCTACTACTCCGCCGACGGGACCGTGCCCCGGAACACCCAGCCCTACGCGACGATCGTCACGAAGGACTACCCCGACGACACCCGGTCGGACCTGGATGCAGAAGGGCGGTGGCGACTGAACATCCACGTCGGGTCGACGAGGGCCCGGCAGCTCATCGGTGACAGCGCCGCCGACCGCGATTTCAGCGAGGTCGACACGATCCTCCCGCACCCCGTGTACGGTCGTCTCGGTTGGATCGCGATCGTGAACCCGGGTGGTCGCACGCAGGCGGCAGTGCTGGATCTGCTGCGCGATGCCCATGAGGACGCACGACGACGGGCCGAGCGACGCGTCTGAACCCGGCGGGGCGGCGCCAGTAGACGTCGCGACTGACGATGCCGTCGGCGACCTGCTGCAGAGCGGCGAGCACGGAATGCAGGGAGACATCGGTCTCCGTGCATTCCTCCATCGGTGCGATAGCCGTAGCTGATCTCATCGAACGTGTGTACTATTCCCGAGCTCGGGCAGCGCATGTGGAGGAGGAGTGATCGCCCACTTATCCACATCGGGCGGGAACACTGCAGTGCCTGCCTCCGCTGCCTTCCGGGCCGGGACCCACCCACCCAAAAGGTCGGCGGGCACGGGCAGGATGAGCGCATGGACCCCGTGAACGCAGACACCATCCTCCGGCGCTTCTTCGCTACGAGCGGTCATACGCGGCACCCGGAGACCCTGCTCCGGTACGAACGCGTGCAGGGTCACCTCCGCGACTACCTCGAGCACGTCGCAGCGGCCCGCCTGACGGACGACGAGCAGGAGTTGCTCGCACTGGAGCGACAGTTCGGTACGGAGACCCCCTACGTGCAGGTCATGGGTGCACGGGAACTACTGCACGCCCTGCCCGATTTCCTCGCCCTCCCCCAACTCCTCCCCGACTTCCACGATCGGCTCGCCCAGATCAGCGTGGCATCACGCCTCGCGCAGTGGCTCTGTTCACGGCAGCTCGTGCACCGCGAGGACAGCTGGGACGACGTCGTCCTGACGCGTGCCGCGGCGGAACAGGCACGCCGCTCACCCGCCCTGTGACACGCGGACGCACCCGGGCGCCCATGACCCCCACCGCAGTCCGACAGGAGTTGCAGAGGGGAGGAGCCCTCAGCGCGTCCTCGCTGCGGCGCGTCCAGCCAACCGGCGGATCCCCGAGGAGCAGACCGGATGAACCTGCGCAGCGGCACTGCGATCCGCCGAGGGAAGCTAGAGCGTGCAGTTGATGAGCAGCGGCTCCGGCTCCAGACGGATCCCGAAGGCCTTCTCGACGCCGTCGCGCACCAGCCGCGCCACGGCCAGGAGATCCGACGTGGAGGCGCCTCCGCGGTTCGTGACGGCGAGTGTGTGCTTCGTCGAGAGGGACGCACGCCCTCCCGCCGCCGCATGGCCGTCGTCGTCGGTCAGCCCGAAGCCCTTGGAGAACCCTGCCTGCTCGATCAGCCAGGCCGCGCTGAGCTTCACCCGGCCGTCGCTGCCAGCCGGGTACCTGGGGGCGTCCGCCGGCAGGGTGTCGGCCACGTCCTTGCCGACGATGGGGTTCGTGAAGAACGAGCCGGTGCTCCGGGTGTCCGCGTCCGGGGCGTCGAGCACCATGCCCTTGCCCCGTCGGAGCTTCAGCACCTCACGCCGCACGTCGTTGGCGTAGGCACGGGCTCCGACCTCGACACGGAGCGAACGGGCGAGTTCCGCGTACCGCACGGGTTTGCTCAGGCGCCCCAGTCCGAGCTGGAACTCGACCGACAACACGACATAGCGGGGTGAACCGTTCACCGTGCTGCGCTTCAGGAGGGAGTCGCGGTAACCGAACTTCAGCTCGAAGTTGGTGAAGCTCTTGATGCTGTCGGTCTCGCGGTCGTACGTCCGCACGGTGGCGATGGTCTGTGACACGTCGGCACCGTAGGCCCCGACGTTCTGCACGGGCGTCGCCCCGGTGGAGCCCGGGATGCCCGAGAGCGCCTCGAGTCCCGAGAACGCGTGCATCACGGTGTAGCGGACCAGGTCGTCCCAGTCGTGGCCGGCCTGGACGTTGACCATGACTCCGCCGCAGGTCGCGTCGTCGTCGTTGACCGTGAAGCCCGTCGAGGTGATGTGCACCACCGTGCCGTCGAACCCGTCGTCGCCGATCAGGAGGTTGGAGCCTCCGCTGAGAATGAGCAGCGGCTCGCCCGCGGTGTCCGCCGCACGCACCGCCTCGACGATCTCCTGCTCGGTGGAGGCCTCGACGAGCGTCCGGGCAGGGCCTCCGACACCTGCGGTCGTGAGGTCAGCGAGCCGCATCCCGGTCACCGGCACCGTCATGGCAGTTTCACCACGGCCTGTGCCTTCACGAGGACCTTCTGCCCCGCAGAGGTCACGGTGAGATCGATGCGGGCGGTGGACGCATCCGCATCGAGCGCGCCCACGACGCCGGTCACCTCGATGACCGCACCCGCCTCGCCGGGCTGGGCGGTGGTGTCCTCCACGATGACGGGCTTCGTGAAGCGCGTCTGGTAGTCGACGACGGCGGTCGGGTCACCGATCCAGTCGGTCACGAGCTGCACGGCGGCACCCATCGTGAACATGCCGTGTGCGATGACACCGGGGAGTCCGACTCCCTCGGCGAAGGCCTGGTTCCAGTGGATGGGGTTGAGATCCCCCGATGCCCCGGCGTACCGCACGAGGTCCTGCCGGGTGATGTCGATGGAGGTGAAGCCGATCTGCTGCCCCACCTCGAGGGCGGCGAGTGATACTGCCATGGCTACTGCTCCTCTCCGCGCACGAGGAGCGACGACGTCGTCGTCGCCGTCGGCTCTCCGTCGATGGTCGTGATCTCGGCCCGCGTGGTGATCATCGCCCCCCCGCCCATGGCCCGCACCTGGTCCACATGCAGTGCCGCGACCAGCTGGTCGCCGGCGACGATGGGCCGGTGGTGGACGAAGCGCTGATCCGCATGCACCACGCGGGTGAAGTCGATGCCGGCGCTCGGGTCGCCGATGAGCTGGGCGTCGGCACGCTGGGCCACGATGATGGCGAACGTTGGCGGTGCCACGAGGTCGGCGTGACCGAGAGCCGCAGCGGCCTCGACGTCGTAGTGGGCCGGGTGGGTGGCCTTCACGGCCCGCGCGAAGTCACGGATGGCTTCGCGCCCCACGGAGTAGGTCTCTCCCACGGGGTAGCTGCGCCCCTGCAGGTCGGGATTGATGGTCATGGATCCTCCGATGGAAGCGGCGTACTGCAGTGCCTGCGATACGAGGGTGGGGTACGACGACGGTGGCCGTCGGCCGGTACAGCGTCAGCGCTGGTCCTTCATGCGGCGACGCACGTCACGCGAGCGGACCACCATGCCCGCCAGGTGGCAGACCATGCCGGCCACCATGACCGGGATACCCGTGACGACGAGCCCATACTGGTCCGTGGCGGCTCCGAGGACCGCGATGAGGATGCCGATCGCCGTGATCACGAGTGCCGAGACCACCAGCTTGCGGTACAGGTCCGAGCCGGTCTCCCAGGGCGTATTCAGCATGATCCGATTCTACTGCCGAGTGCCGGGCAGTCGCTCAGAACAGGGCTTCCTGGACGGCAGGGACCGGCGTGCTGAAGTCGCCGAACCGGACTCGCCTGCCCTTGAGCTGTGCGAGGTCGGCGACGAAGAGGAGATCGGACCCGTCGATCGAGACCACTCCGGAGGGCCCGACGACCTCGACCACGCCGAACCCGTGCCGCCCACGGTCCAGGGGCTCGGGGTAGGGCTGCAGACCGCTGCGGGAGAGCATCGCGAGCCATGGGGACGGGGGCTCGAACTCCTCGTGCACCACCTCGAAGCCTTCGACGTCGACGCCGCCCTGAAGCAGCCCCCTGGCCGCCAGTGCGAACCCGTCGTTCAGGTGCTCGAGCCGTGCAACGGGCAGCGGCGCACACAGGGACGCGGCCTTCACCGCGGACCGCACGCCCTGCTGCAGCCCCACGCTCCGGGTCACCTCGTCCTCGAGGATCCGTACCACCCGACCGTCGTCGGCGAGCGCCACGAACTGCGCCACCACCGCACCCTGCTCCACGAGGCGGGCGTTCTTCCTGGGATGCGATGCCGTCCCGACCTTGGTCGAACCGTCGGCGAAGGTCGCGACATACAGCCAGTGCGGCTGGTCGAGGTAGCGTTTGAGTCCCGCCGGTGCTATTCCGGAGCGATGGATGTCGTGCATGAAGCGGACGTCGTCCTGGGCGAGGCACCGCGCGCACTGCGTGCCCCGATCGGCCCGAGCCAGGTCGGCACAGGGCACCCAGGTGCGGTCGTCCCGGCCGTGCACCCGGTGGAATCCCAGGCAGTAGCGGCCCGACCCGGTCACCTCGAACGCCAGCCTCGTGCCGGACGTGAGGGCCACGTCGCGCAGGCCCTGCTCGCCACCGGAGCCATCGGAGCCACCGGAGGAAGCCGGGCCATCGACGAGGACGGCCGGGACCTCGCGCAGAGACAGGACCGGCCCGGTACCGTGCCAGGTCACACCACTGCAGAGGTAGACGGAGCTCACCCGGTCAGCCTAAGGTCGCGCACCCCCACTATCGGCTCGGGAGGGGAAGGCGGTCGTCGGGCGACGGGTCCGGCGGACGCCCTCCCCATCGGACGTGGGGATCACCCGCGCACCCCACGATCGGGTCGGGCGTCAGGCGAGCACCCTGCTGAGGTCGTACGCCGCCGGGAGGTCAAGCTGCTCGAACGTGCAGGAGCGTGCCTCGCGGTCCGGCCGCCACCGCTCGAACTGGACGGTGTGACGGAAACGGTCGCCCTCCATCTGGTCGTACCGCACCTCGACCACGCGCCGCGGGTGCAGCCGGATGTAGGACACATCCCTCGCCGAAGCGAAGCGGCTGCGCTCGGTCTCACCCAGCTCGGCTCCGCCGTCGTCGTTCCGCATCACGTCGCCGTCGAGCTCCTCCACCAGTTCCAGCCGTCGCTTGTCGGAGAACGCGGAGATGCCCCCGACGTTGCGTAGCTCGCCGTCGTCGCCGTACAGACCGAGCAGCAGCGAACCGACACCCTGCCCGGACTTGTGCACCCGGTATCCGAGCACCACGGTGTCGGCGCTGCGATGGTGTTTGACCTTGAGCATCCGTCGCTTGTTGGGCTCGTACGCCGCGGCGAGCGGCTTCGCGACGACGCCGTCCAGGCCCGCTCCCTCGAACTCGACGAGCCAGCGCCGCGCCAGGTCGACGTCGTGCGTGACCTGCGACAGGTGGACTGGTGCGGAGAAGGACGCGCCGATCGACTCCAGGGCTTCGCGCCGCTCACCGAAGGGGACGGCGGTCAAATCGTCCTCCCCGAGGGCGAGGAGGTCGAACGCCACGAACGACGACGGCGTCTGCCCGGCGAGGAGGCGCACACGGCTCTCGGCGGGGTGGATACGCTGGGACAGGGCGTCCCAGTCCAGCCGTTCCGCGCCGGGCTCTCCCTGACGGACCACGATCTCCCCGTCCACGACGCACCGTCCGGGCAGGTTCCCGAGCAGGGCCTCCACGAGCTCCGGGAAGTAGCGTGTCAGCATCTTGGAACCACGGCTGCCGATCTCGCACGTGCCGTCCTCGATCCTCACGATCGCCCGGAAGCCGTCCCACTTCGGCTCGTACACGAGGCCACCCGGATCACTGTCGGGCTCGGGGACGGCGCCTACGGCTTTGGCGAGCATCGGCTGGATGGGGAAGGGCAGGTCGGTCATACCCTGATCCTGCCGCACGGAGCATGCGCCCGGCCAGACACGGAACCTGCGTGAGGGCTGATGCGGCGGCTGCGGGACCGACCGGGCCGCCGCACCCGACCCTCGGCTATGCGGTCTGGCCCTCGTGGGGTCCTTCCGCGATCTCCTCGAGGAGCTTGTCGTTGAAGGCCGCGAGATCGCCGGGATGGCGGCTCGTCACCAGGCCCTGGTCCACCACCACCTCCTCGTCGCTCCAGTTGGCACCGGCGTTCTTCAGGTCCGTGGCCAGCGTGTGGTAGGAGGTCAGGTCGCGTCCGCCGACCACGCCGGCCTCGATGAGCAGCCAGGGTCCGTGGCAGATGGACGCCACGGGCTTGTGCTGCTCGAAGAACGCCCGCGTGAACGCCTGTGCGTCCTTGTCGACCCGCAGGAAGTCGGCATTCACCACACCGCCCGGCAGCACGAGCGCGTCGTAGTCGTCAGCCGATGCCTCCGCGACCGCAAGGTCCACCTCGAACGTCTCGCCCTTGTCCATGCCGTCGAAGCCCTGGAGCGCCCCCGTCTTCGGCGAGACGAGCGTGGGGATGCCGCCCGCCTCCTTGACGGCGTTCCAGGGGCTCGTGAGTTCGATCTGCTCGACCCCGTCCGTCAGCAGGAAGGCGACCTTCTTGCCTGAGATGTCGTGTTCGGACATGCTGTTCTCCCTTGCGTAGAGCGTGCGTGTCATACGCTGTCCAGCCTAGGAACCGACCAAACGATAAGCAAGCTGAGTAAGTGCCGCACCCGCCTCCTGCAGGGGCCGATCAGGGCCGCTTCGGCCTGGCCCGCACGTGCATGCGCTCGCCCTGCTGCCCGAACAGGCTGATGAGCTCGACGGGCTTCCCGTCCGCGCTCGCGAACCAGTGGGGTGTCCGCGTGTCGAATTCGGCGGCCTCGCCGGGGCCGAGCGTGAAGTCGTTGTCACCCAGCACGAGCCGCAGAGACCCGTCGAGGATGTACAGCCATTCGTAGCCCTCGTGCACCTGGGGATCGGGCTCCGTGCCGCGCGCGTTCCCGGCAAGCACCATCTTGTAGGCCTGCACGCCGCCGGGCCGCCGGGTCAGCGGAATGGCCGTCATCCCGTGGTGCGTGATGGGGCGCAGATGGACACGCGGGTCGCCGGTGGGCGGTGCTCCGACGAGGTCGTCGAGCGGCACTCCGTACAGCCGTGCGATGGGCAGCAGGATCTCCAGGTTCGGCCGCCGCCCGCCCGACTCGAGCCGCGACAGCGTGCTCACGGAGATGCCGGACGCGGCGGACACCTCACCGAGGGTCAGGTTGCGCTGGGTACGCAGGGCCCGCAGGCGCGGTCCGACCGCATCGAGGACGGCGTCGAGGTCTGTCATGCCACCAGTTTGCCATATCGGCAACAAAGATTGCCACCTTGGCTGATCCTGCGGATGCTGGATCCATCAGCACATGAGAAGGGATCCCACCATGGCAACCAGCCGACCTGGAAAGAACCGCTACGACGTCGTCGTCATCGGCGGCGGAGCCGCGGGCCTGAGCGCCGCCGTCACGCTGGGCCGTGCGCTCCGGTCCGTCGTCGTCATCGACGACGGCCGACCGCGCAACGCGCCCGCTCGGGCGGTCCACGGCTTCCTGACCCGCGAGGGCATGAGCCCCCGTGCGCTGCTCGACGCCGGCCGCACGGAGGCGGAGTCCTTCGGAGCGTCCGTGCTGGACGCCGGGGCCGTCACCGTCCGGCGCAGCAGCGGAGGCTTCGACGTGGAGCTCGCCGACGGCCGGAGCATGTTCGGCCGCCGGGTACTCGTCGCCACCGGCCTCACCGACGGACTGCCCGACATCCCCGGCCTGCGGGAGCAGTGGGGCGACGGCGTCGTGCACTGCCCCTACTGCCACGGCTACGAGATCCGCGGCCGCCGGATCGGCGTGCTCGGCACCGGCCCCCTCTCCGTGCATCAGACGCTCCTGTTCCGGCAGTGGTCGGACGACATCACGCTGTTCCTCAACGACATGGTGGTGCCGACCGACGAGGAATGGGACCGCCTGGCTGCGCGGTCCGTCCGCGTGGTCGACGGTGCAGTGCTCTCGGTCGACGCCTCCGACGGCACCCTGACCGGGGTCACCGTGCGGGGCGGCACGAGCTTCGGGCTGCAGGCACTCGCCGTCGGGACCCGCATGGAGGCCCGCGGCGCCCTGCTCGCGCCGCTCGGCCTCCCGGCGCAGGAGCACCCGTCCGGCATGGGACACTCCCTCGTCGGTGGCCCGATGGGCTCGACGGCGGCACCGGGCGTCTACCTCGCGGGAAACGTCTCCAACCTCGCCGCGCAGGTCGTCGTGGCGGCCGCCGAGGGCACGATGGCAGGTGCGGCGATCAACGCCGACCTCGTGGAGGAGGAGACGGCATGGGCCGTGGACGGGTATCGGGGGGCCTTCGCGGCCCCGCGGGAGGCCGAAGTGTCCGAACGCGTCCTTGGCACCCGCCGCCACGGGTTGAATGATGGGCCGGTCACGGGTGCCTCCGCGCCCGTCGGTTCCGATCTGCAGGAAGGGGTTCGCCGTGCTGGTTGAGTACACGCAGGAGTTCTGGGACGACCGCTACCGGCAGCGCGCACGCATCTGGAGCGGCAGCCCGAACAGGCAGCTCGTCGACGTCGCGGAGGCTCTCCGCCCGGGCAGGGCGCTCGACGTCGGGTGTGGTGAGGGTGCCGACGCCGCCTGGCTCGCGTCCCGCGGATGGGACGTCCTCGGCATCGACGTCTCCGAGGTCGCCCTCTCCCGCGCCCGCCTGCATGCGGACGAGCTGGATCCGTCGATCGCCGAGCGGCTCACGTGGCGCCAGGTGGACCTCCTGGCCGCGCCGGACCTCCCCTCCGACCTCGACCTCGTCTCCATCCAGTTCATGCACCTGCCCGAACCGGAGCGCTCGCAGGTCTTCCGTTCCCTCTCGACGCTCGTCGGCGTGGGCGGCAGCCTCCTGATCGTCGCCCACGATCCCTCGGACCTGCACTCCGGGGTGGGACGGCCGCACCAGGCCGATCTCTTCTTCACGCCGCAGGAGATCGCCGGACTGCTCGACGACGCCTGGGACGTCCGGGTGTGCGAATCACGTCCGCGGGTCGAGCGGACATCGGACGGCCGCGACGTGAGGATCAGCGACGCCGTGCTGCACGCGGTGCGTATCCGCTGAGGCCCGCGCAAGGATCCGGGCGGGAGCCCGCACCACGTGCGCTGCCACCCGGGTCCTCGATAGCCTCGACGGATGCAATGGATCACCGAGAAGTACGTCAACTTCGCCAGCGTCATCGACGACGTGACGCTGGCGCAGAACCGGATGACGAGCTCCATGCCGTTCGTGTTCCCGCACTTCGCCTCGATGCCCGATGCCCACCTGGGCCTGGGCTGCGCCGTCGGGTCGGTCCTGCCGACCCTCGGCGCGATCGTCCCCGCCGCGGTCGGGGTGGACATCGGCTGCGGGATGGTGGCCGTCCGGACGGGCCACACGGCCCGGGACGTCGCCCGGCTCGACCGCCGCGTCCTGCGGGAGTCCATCGAACGGGCCGTCCCCCTCTCCGCGGGGAACAACAACAAGCGAGTGGGAGCGTCCGCCCAGACCCGCGTCGACTCCCTCGAGCAGGACGCCCGCTCCGCCGGTTTCGACCCGGCGAGCTACGTGAAGCACTGGCGGTTGCAGCTCGGTACGCTCGGCTCGGGCAACCACTTCATCGAGGTCTCCCTCGACGAGGAGGACGCCGTCTGGCTGTTCCTGCACTCGGGCTCGCGGGGCATCGGGAACCGGATCGCCCAGCGCCACATCCGTGCGGCGCAGGACTACTGCGCCCGGCGGTCCATCGGCCTTCCGCACCAGGACCTCGCGTACCTCGAGGAAGGGACGCCCGAGTTCGACCGCTACATCAGCGAACTCCTGTGGGCACAGAGGTTCGCCCTCCTCAACCGCGAGGAGATGATGGACCGCGTGGTGCGGCAGTTCACGGACTGGGTGGACGGCCCGGTGCAGGAGCTCGAACGCATCAACTGCCACCACAACTACACCCAGCGCGAGACGCACTACGGCAAGGACGTCTGGCTCTCCCGCAAGGGTGCCATCGCCGCGGACCCCGGCCGTCCCGGACTCATCCCGGGCTCCATGGGGACCCGCTCCTACGTGGTCACGGGCAAGGGCGACAGGGAGTCCCTGAACTCGGCGCCCCATGGGGCCGGCCGCGAGTACTCCCGCAACGCCGCCCGCAAGAGGTTCACGCAGGACCAGCTCCGGACAGCGATGCACGGCATCGAATTCAGGGATACCGCTGCGTTCCTCGACGAGATCCCCGCTGCGTACAAGGACATCGACGTCGTCATGCAGGACGCACAGGACCTCGTGGGGATCCGCCATACGCTCCGTCAGATCATCAACGTCAAGGGCGACTGACCGGCGGGACGGCAGGGTGCACCGCCGGGAGCGGGAGTGGCGGCGGCTACGCTGACGCCATGTCCGTCCTGGCCGCCCTGCAGACCCCCGAGCCGGTCGTCGTCGAGATCGCGGCGTCCGATCCCCGGTGGTGGGAGATCGTCGGCGCCCTGGCACCCTTCGCCGTCCTCCTGGCGGCGGCCCTCGCCACCGTGTCGGCCTTCGCCACATTGAGACAGCGGGCGACGGCGGACCGGGCAGCGCTCGAGCAGAGGAGGCGCGCGGACGACCGCGCGGAGTGGTGGCGCCGCACCCAGTG
Organism: Arthrobacter sorbitolis; assembly: GCF_054510995.1. NCBI lineage: Bacteria > Bacillati > Actinomycetota > Actinomycetes > Micrococcales > Micrococcaceae > Arthrobacter > Arthrobacter sorbitolis. Next base: position 536,064 of record NZ_JBTNDM010000002.1, on the reverse strand, counting down.
GGCCATCGACGCCGCCACCTCCCTCGACCCGATCCGGCAGGAGGCCGGCGTGGAGGCGCTGCTGCAGCTCTCCTACAGCGAACTCGCGACCGAGGAGGACCGGCTGATCCTCGACGCGATCTGGGTGGGCAATCCCGTGGTCAACCCTGACGACCAGGGCACTGGACTGCCCGAGGGCGGTGCCGGACAATGGGACGAGGGCGAGCAACCGGAGGAGGAGCGATGACCGACACAGTCCGGACACCGGGAGCGCCTGCCGCACAGGGTGTCCGGCGACCAGCCGACACCCCCCGCGTCACGGCAGCGAAGGCACGGCTCCGCGTGGCCCTCGACCAGCAGCTCGGCCGGGACACACCCCAGTCCGTGAAGGACACGGCGAAGGGGAATCGCTGACGGCCCGACATCCCGTTGGAGACCGGCAGGCACGCCTGCCGGGCTTCGCCGTTCCCGACCCCACCCCCGGGACGAACAGCACGGGGTGACGAGTCCCGGACGACCGAGCTCGGCACGACCGGTTCCAGGACGCCCGGCCCCGGACACAGTGAAGGCCCCGGAACTTGGGCTCCAGGGCCTTGCCTGTAGCGGTGGTGGGACTCGATCCCACGACCTCACGATTATGAGTCGTGCGCTCTAACCAGCTGAGCTACACCGCCCTAAATGAGGCTGCCCGCACCGATCATCCGATCGTCACGGGCCCCTCATTCATGAGCCCCCCACCGGAATCGATCCGGTGACCTCGTTCTTACCAAGAACGCGCTCTACCACTGAGCTAGGGGGGCAACAGCAAGAAACTTTACCAGCACCCTGCCGCTGGTGCGAAATCGACAGCCGCCCTGTCGGACGGATCCCGGATTCCGCGTCGGACCCGTGCAGGCACGGGTCCGACGGGGTCGGCTAGCTAGGTCCTACCACTGCTCGGACTGGACGTTCGAGCGTCCCGATCCGGCTCCGGCACCCTTGCCCTGGCGGGGCTTGCGGCTGTCCTCACCGGAGAAGCGGGTGTCGCCGTCGCGCTTCGGGAAGTCCTTCTTGAAGGGCTTCTTGAACTCGCCGGCGCCGCGGCCGGCCGCAGGCTTGCGGCCCTTGTCGAGCTCGAGGTGGATGAGCTCGCCGCCGATGCGCGTTTTGGACAGGGCACGGAGCTGGTCCTTCGACAGGTCCGCGGGGAGCTCCACGAGGCTGTGATCCGCACGGATGTCGATGCCCCCGATCTGCGCCGAGGACAGGCCTCCCTCATTGGCGATCGCACCGACGATGGACCCCGGCATCACGCGCTGGCGACGTCCCACCGCGATGCGGTAGGTGGCGTTGCCCTCGGTGAGCGTACGCGTCGGGCCACGTGACCCGAAGGCGTCCTTGCGTCCGTCGGCACGCTCACGCTGGCCGGCGGGAGCGACGGGGATGTCCTGCACGAGGATCGGCTGGCCGCCCTGCGCCATGACGGCGAGTGCGGCGGCGATCTCCGCGGCGGGGACGTCGTGCTCACGCTCGTAGTTCGCGATGAGGTCGCGGAACAGGGAGACATCCTCGGTGGCCAGCGTCTGCGTGATCTTCTCCGCGAACTTGCCGAGGCGGAGCTCGTTGATCGTGGCCGTGGAGGGCAGCTGCATCTGCTCGACGGGCTGGCGCGTGGCCTTCTCGATCGAACGGAGCAGGTACTTCTCACGCGGGGTGATGAAGAGGATCGCGTCGCCCGAGCGGCCCGCGCGGCCGGTACGGCCGATGCGGTGCACGTAGGACTCGGTGTCGTTCGGGATGTCGTAGTTCACGACGAGCGAGATGCGGTCCACGTCCAGGCCACGGGCGGCGACGTCCGTGGCGACGAGGATGTCGATCTTGCCGTCACGCAGGCCCTCGACGGTGCGCTCGCGCTGCTGCTGGGGGATGTCGCCGTTGATGGCTGCAGCCGAGAAGCCCCGTGAACGCAACTTGTCCGCCAGGTCTTCGGTTGCCAGCTTGGTCCGGACGAACGCGATGATGCCGTCGTAGTCCTCGACCTCGAGGATGCGGGTCATGGCGTCCAGCTTGTGCGGACCCATGACCTGCAGGAAGCGCTGGCGGGTGTTGGTGCCCGTCGTCGTCTTACCCTTGACCGAGATCTCCGCGGGATCGTTCAGGTACTTCTTCGCGATACGGCGGATAGCCGGGGGCATGGTCGCCGAGAACAGGGCGACCTGCTTCTCCGCGGGCGTCGATGAGAGGATCTTCTCGACATCCTCGGCGAAGCCCATGCGCAGCATCTCGTCGGCCTCGTCGAGCACCACGTACTCGAGGTTGGAGAGATCCAGCGAACCCTTCTCGATGTGGTCGATCACGCGGCCAGGGGTGCCGACGACGACCTGCGCGCCACGGCGGAGACCGTTGAGCTGCGGGCCGTAGGGGGATCCGCCGTACACCGGGAGAACGGTGAAGCCCTCCATGTGTTTGGCGTACGACGTGAAGGCCTCCGCTACCTGCAGCGCGAGCTCACGGGTCGGTGCGAGCACCAGGACCTGCGTGTTCTTGCTGGGTCCGCCGTTGATGTCGGCGAGTTCGGCCATCTTCGACAGCGCAGGAACGGCGAACGCTGCAGTCTTGCCGGTACCGGTCTGTGCCAGGCCGACGACGTCGCGGCCCTCGAGCAGGGCGGGGATGGTGGCGGCCTGGATGGCGGAGGGCTTCTCATAGCCGAGATCGTTCAGTGCCGACAGGACGCGCCCGTCGAGATTGAGGTCGGTGAAGCGGATCTCGTCGACGTCGTCGGACTCGACCGCGGGTACCGCTGCGGTCTTCTCGACGTCGGATGTGGTGTCGGTGATGTTCTCGGGCAGGTTTTCAGGCACGGGGAAAAATCCTCCAGGTAGGTGCCGGACGGCCTGGCGGGAGACCGCAGGGCCGAATGAACGTAGAAATCCGGCACTGTTTCAATCCCGCGGCAGGACTTCCTGTCACAGCTGCTCTCTGCTCTCTCAGCAGTGATGTGTGACTTTTCTTCTAGCCGGCGCTCCCTGATGAATCTGCTCGCGAGTCTGTGCTCCGAGCCCCAACACAACCAATCCGGCCCCGAGGGGCGGAAATAAAGGGAATACCGGTGTGGGGGATGTTCCTAGTCTACGGCACGCCCGGCCCCCTGCAGGCATCGGGGACGACGGCGGGCGCGTGACCTTCGGCACGTCAGGCCGGGAAGGCGACCCTGAGTCCCTGCAGCGCGGCCTTCCGCACCTGCGGGGCGAGGGGTTGTCCGGCCGCCGCGGCGTCCAGCAGCCGCTGCGCCTGCCCCTCGTCGAGTCCTGCGTAGACCTGCGCGGCGGTGATGCCGTGGTCGGGGACACTGAGGAGCCTGACGGCATCGCCCGCCGCGATGCTGCCCTTCGTCACGACGCTGAGGTACGTGCCGACGCGGTTGGCCTCGGCGAAACGCCGGACCCAGGACCGCTCCCCCAGGTAGCGGGCGAAGTTCACACACGGCGTACGCGGCATGGTCGTCTCGAGCACCACCTGGTCGCCGATGGCCCAACGCTCGCCGATCACCGCGTTCGACGCGTCCACACCGGCCACGCGCAGGTTCTCGCCGAAGAGTCCCGGCGGGACATCCCGGCCGAGCCCACGGGCCCAGAAGTCGGCGTCGTCCTGGGAGTAGGCGTAGAGGGCCTTCGTGGGGCCGCCATGGTGCTTGCGGCTGGCCTGCACGTCGCCGGTGAGCCCCAGCGGGTGCACGTTCACCGGCCCGTCGACCGGGCGCTTGTCGATCGCGGTCACGCCCGTGGAGTCCCTCGTGGGCAGGAGTGCGTGCACGCGACAGACGGCGAGGAGGGTGCCAGTGGTCATGGCGACCATCCTATGCGGGGCCGTCCTCCTCCCGGCCTCGCGCAGTCACGGCTCGAAGCGGTAGCCCATCCCGCTCTCGGTCACGAAGTAGCGGGGCGCGCCCGGATCCCGTTCGAGCTTCTTGCGCAGCTGCGCCATGTACACGCGGAGGTACTGCACGTCCTTCGCGTAGGCGGGCCCCCACACGTCGAGCAGCAGCTGCTGCTGCGAGACGAGCCGCCCCGGATGCGCGATCAGCCGGTCGACGATCTTCCACTCCGTCGGCGTGAGGCGGACGTCCTTCCCCTCCTTCACCACGCGCCGCGCACCGGCGTCGAGGGTGAAGTCGGGGGTCGTGATGACCGGCACCTCGACGTCGGTGGCGGCCCGCCGGGCGGCGGCACGGAGCCTCGCCAGCAGTTCGTCGAGGCCGAAGGGCTTCGTCACGTAGTCGTCCGCTCCGGCATCGAGCGCATCGACCTTGTCCTGCGACCCGTGGCGGGCCGACAGCACGATGATGTGCACCTGCGACCAGCCGCGGATGCGGCGGATGACCTCCACGCCGTCGAGGTCCGGCAGGCCGAGGTCCAGCACGATGATATCCGGGTGGTGCTCCGACGCGGCGGCGAGCGCCGTCTCGCCGTCGACCGCCGTCACGCACTGGTAGCCGTAGGCGCGGAGATTGATCTCGAGCGCCCGGAGGAGCTGCGGTTCGTCGTCGACCACCAGGACCCGGGTCACCGGCCGGCTCCCGTGGAGATGGGCAGGCGGATCACGAGGGTCAGCCCGCCGCCCGGCGTCTGCTCCGCGTCGAGTACCCCGCCCATCACCTCGGTGAAGCCCTTGGCCACGGCGAGGCCGAGGCCCACGCCCGCGCCCGACGGTGCGTCGTCGAGGCGCTGGAACGGGCGGAACATGGCGTCGACGTCGTCCCGGGACACCCCGTGGCCGTGGTCGATCACGCGCAGCTCGCTCGCCGGGAACCCGTTGATGAGGGCCCTGCCGGTGCCGCCGATGGACGCGGTGACCTCGATCGGCGCGTCGGGTGCGTACTTCACCGCGTTCTCCACGATGTTCGCGAGCACGCGCTCCAGCAGACCCGGATCCGCCTCGATCGCGGGCAGGTTGGGCGGGATGACGACGCGCACCCGGTCCTCGCCCACATCGGCGAGGGCGGGCCCGACGACGTCGATCCACTTCAGCGGCCGCACATGGGCGTTCACTGCGTCGCCGGTGATGCGCGACATGTCGAGGAGGTTGTTCACGAGCGCGTCGAGCCGGTCGGAGTAGTCCTCGATGGTCTTCAGCAGTTCCTCCTCGTCCTCCGGGGAGAAGCTGACCTCGGACTGCCGGAGGCTGCTCACCGCAAGCTTGATGCCCGCCAGCGGCGTGCGGAGGTCGTGGGACACCGAGCGCAGGATCGCCGTGCGCATGACGTTGCCCTCCACGAGCCGGCGGTTGGTCCGGGTGCTCGCCAGCAGTTCCTGCCGTTGGAGCATGGACCGCAGCTGGCCGGAGAACGCGGTCAGCAGGCCGCGCTCGCGCGCCGAGAGCTGGCGCCCGTACAGCGCGAGGGAGAAGTCGCCGTCGACCGGCTCCACCAGGGTCGCGCGCTCCGCCGTCCAGCCGTCCGTGGCCGCCGCCCGGCTTCCCTGCGGCCCTGCCGAACCCTGGCGTGCCGCCTGGGGCGCCCGTCGAGGGCCCGCCGCATCCCGCGGACCGGGAACATCGTCCGGGAGCGGTCGGGCGCGGACGGCGAGGGCCTTGCGCTCACGGCCTGCCGCACCGGCCGGGGGCTCCCCCGCCGCGGCACCGGCCCCCGCCACGGCGGGCCCGAACAGGGCCACCGCCTCGACGTCGAACTGGACCTGGACGTGCCGCAGGAAACCCTGCAGCGTGTCCTCCTCGGCGAGCACTCCGCGCGCCAGCTCGCCGAGCAGCGCGGCCTCCTGCTGTGCGAGGACCGCCTCGCGCGACCTCCGGGCCGAGAGCCCGACGACGAGCGACACCGTGACCGCGACGGCGATGAAGATCAGGACCGTGATCACGTTCTCGGGATCCGAGATCTCGAGGGACCCGAACGGCTCCGTCGAGGTGTAGTTCAGGATGATGCTGCTCCACAGGGCGGCCAGCAGGGCGGGCCAGAGCCCTCCGATCAGCGCGACGGCGATCACGCCGGCGAGCTGGAAGAGGACGTCCACGGCGAGCAGCGAGTTCCCCACCGTGAAGACGGCGGCCTCGAGCAGCGGTGGCAGGACCAGCGCGACCGCACAGCCCACGACGACGCGCGGACGGCTGACAGGAGCCGCGAGGGTGCGCCGGGACACGGCGGTCAGCGGTCGCGGGCGTCGGGGACGGCGTGGGGCAGGAGGCCTGCTGTCGCTCCGGCCCGGGGATTCCCTGCCCGGCCCGCCGCGCGGTCGGGCTCTCGCGCCTGCCCGCCCGCGGCACCCCCGGCCCGCTGCAGGGTCCGTGACAGGAGGACCCAGAAGACCGTGACGGCGAGCGCGCAGAACACGCCGGCGCTGGAGGCCATGAGCCACCCGGTGGTCAGCTGCGCGTTGAGGTCCTCGGCACCGAACAGGAGGCCGATCGTCTTCGGCGAGTAGATGAAGACCAGGAGGGTGACCACGAAGAGGACGGCGGCCGTCCTCCGGTAGGCCCGCAGGCCGGTGGGCAGCCCCGCGGCCTGGCCGGCGAGGACCGCCAGGACGACGACGATCCAGACCCAGTGGTGGGACCACGAGATGGGCGAGATGAGGAGCATGAGGAGCGACGTCATGGCGATCGGCAGGAAGCGGTCCCCCCGGCGTGCGGATGCCCGGATGACATAGGACGCAGCGGCGACGAGCAGGAGGGAGACGACGAGCCACGGGACGGTGGAGGGGAAGTCAGGACCGAGGAAGTGGAGGATGGCCCCACGGACCGACAGGTTGTCCACATAGCCTTCGCCGCCGATCCGTCCGGTGTCGCGGAGCATCTGCAGCCAGTACGTCGTCGATTCCGCCGGCAGGAGGAGGAACCCGAGCGCGATGGTCCCGAAGAAACCCGCTGCCATGGTGAACAGCTGCCTCCACTCGCCGCGCACGAGGAAGTACAGGCCGAAGACCAGGGGCGTCAGCTTCACGCCGGCGGCGATGCCCGTGAGCAGGCCGGTCGGCATCCGGCGGTGCGGTCCCGAGAGCAGGTCCGCCGCGATCATCGCGAAGAGCAGGATGTTGACCTGCGAGAACGCCATCGTCTCGCGCCACGGGCCGAGCAGGCAGACCAGGCCCGTCCCCGCGACGGCGAGGGGCAGCGCCGTCGGGTGCATGACCACGCCGCGCAGGCTCCGGAACCCCCCGAGGTACCTCGTGGCGAGCAGGGACGTCGCGGCAGCGATGAGCACCGACAGGCCCACGAAGAGAAGAGCCCCGGTCTCCGCACTCACGAGTGTCAGGACGGTGAAGGCCAGGGCCGCGAACGGCGGATAGGTGAACAGGAGCGAGCCCTTGCCCTCACCGAAGGACCGCGTGTAGAGGGAACCGTCGCCGTCGACCACGGATTGTCCGCCCATGCGGTAGACCCGGAAGTCGAGGCCGATGAAGTCGGCCCACGTGAACGCCCAGAGGGCCAGTGCCGCGGCTACGACCACCGAGGCGACGAGGGCCGGCGCGCGGACCACCGCCGGGCTGGTGCGCTGGCTCATGCTTTCCTTCCGAAGGGCGTGGTCCGTGTGCCGGACGCGAGGGGCCCGGGAACCGCTCATCCAGTGTAGGCACGGCCCCGGGGTGTCGCCCGCGTGCGGGTATGTTGGAAATCACCCCGCTCTCCTTCGAAAGGCCCGTGCACCGATGTCATCCCCCAGCGGAAACACCCCTCCCGCTTCCATCACCGCCATCACGAACGCGCACGTCGTTCCGATCGACGGCGAGCCCTTCGACGGCACCGTCGTCGTCGAGGACGGCCGCATCACGGCCCTCGGCGCATCGGTCGAGGTGCCCGACGGCGCGACGGTCATCGACGCGGGTGGCAAGTGGCTGCTCCCGGGCTTCGTCGACGCGCACGTCCACCTCGGCACGCACGAGGAGGGCGAGGGCGCGGCCGGCGACGACACCAACGAGATGACCGAACCGAACACGGCCGGCGTCCGGGCGATCGACGCCATCAACCCGTACGATCCCGGGTTCGACGACGCCCTCGCGGGCGGCGTGACCACGGTCAACGTGAACCCCGGATCCGGCAACCCCATCGGTGGCCTCGCCGTCGCGCTGCATACGCACGGCCGGTACCTCGAGGAGATGGTGCTGCGCTCCCCCAGCGGCCTGAAATCTGCACTCGGGGAGAACCCCAAACGCGTGTACGGCGGCAAGGGCAAGATGCCGTCCACCCGCCTCGGCACCGCGCTCGTCATCCGCGAGGCGTTCATGAAGGCGCAGAACTACATGGGCAAGGCGGACGAGAACGCGCGCGACCCGCATCTCGAGGCCCTCGCCATGGTCCTGCGCCGGGAGATCCCCTGGCGCCAGCACGCGCACCGCGCGGACGACATCGCGACAGCCCTCCGCCTCGCCGACGAGTTCGGGTACGACCTCGTGCTCGACCACGGCACCGAGGCGCACCTGCTCGGGGACGTCCTCGCGGAACGTGGCACCCCGGTCCTGATCGGGCCGCTCTTCACCACCAAGTCCAAGGTGGAGCTGCGCGGCCGCTCCATCGCCAACCCCGGCAAGCTCGCCCGGGCAGGTGTGGAGATCTCGATCATCACCGACCACCCCGTCATCCCGATCAACTTCCTCGTGCACCAGGCCACGTTCGCGATCAAGGAGGGCCTGGACCGCGAGACGGCGCTGCGCTCCATCACCATCAACCCGGCGAAGGTCCTCGGGCTCGCGGACCGTCTCGGCTCGCTCGCCGTCGGCAAGGACGCGGACCTGGTGCTGTGGAGCGGTGACCCGCTCGACGTCATGCAGCGCGCACTGCAGGTGTGGATCGGCGGTACGGAGGTCTACTCCTACGACACCCAGACCTCCAGCGCCACCGTCGCTCCCCGGGGCTAGGCCGACCGCCCGATGAAACCCCGCACGAACAGCCTGCCGCCCCGACCCTTCACGCTGCGCGCGGCGATCATCCTGTGGCTCGTCATCGCCGTGCTGCTGCTCGTCGCGTCGGCGACCTTCATCACATCGGCTGCGGTGCAGGATCTCGAGCGGGCCGGCTTCATCGGACTCGGTGCGCTCTTCGGGGCACTCGCCGTCCTGCAGCTGCTCCTCCTGCTCCCGCTCCGGCGGGGCAGGCGGGGCGCGCGGGAGGTGCTGACCACCGTCGGGATCATCGTGGGCGTGCCCATCGTCGTCCGCGGGACGCCCGGACTGTCCCTGATCGCGGGCGCGATGCTGCTCGCCGTCCTGCTCATGTGGCTGCCGCAGAGCAGCGACTACTTCCAGCTGACGCAGCCGAAGGCGAAGAAGCGGTTCCGGTTGCCGGGTTCCCGCTAGCTTCCGCACCTGCGCACCCGGCGCGGCCGCCCACACCCGCGGCTCCTTCCCCCCGGACCTGAGCACCCGGCGCGGCCGCCCACAGAGGATCGCCGCCCTGCCGAACGGCGGTCAGGGTACACGTCCTGCTGCGATGAACGGAGAGTGTCTGCCAGGTGAACCATGCTTGAACGGGTAATGTTGCGGCACTAGGCTTCTAGAGTCCCGGGACCGGGTCGTATGTCAAGGGTGTTCGGCGAAGACGCGGACACCTCGAACGCGAGGTGTTGCCATGTCAGGCCGGATTCGTCACGTGACCCGACGGGTCGGCGTCGTCTTGGGCTACGTCCTGATGTACGTGCTCATCTGGGCGGGGCTCGCGTCGCTCATCGCCGCCGTCGGCATCCGTTTCTACTGGGGCGAGATCTCCGTCGGCCAGATGCTCCTCAACCTCATGTCGGTGGAGACGGACGGCGGAGGCGGAGCGATCGTCTGGATCGGCATCCTGGCGGTCGGCGTCGTTCCTCCGCTCCTCACCGCCGGCATCGCCTCGTGGCAGTACTTCCGGCGCCGCAAGCGCCGCCTCGCCGGCGATGACGGGCGCACGCGGCGCAAGCAGTGGATCATGCGTACCGTCTCCACCGCGCTTGTCGCGACCGTGGTCGTCGGCGGTACCACGGCCTTCGGTACGGCGGTGGGCGTCGGGGACTACATCAAGGCTGCGAACTCCGAGTACGACCTGGGCAACTTCCACGTGGAGCCCACCGTCACCGACGACGACCACAAGCGCAACCTGGTGCTCATCTACCTCGAGTCCGGCGAGGCCACCCTCGCGGACGACCAGCTCTTCGAGAAGGACGCATTCGTTCCGCTGAAGGAGGCCACGAAGGCCGCGGACGGCTGGCAGAGCGTGGACGATCTCCAGCAGTACAAGGGTGGCGGCTGGACCATGGCCGGTCTCACCTCGACCCAGTGCGGAGTCCCGCTGAAGGGCAAGGGCACCTCCTCGAGCAGCGGCACCGACGACGAGCTCGACGGCGACGTCGACACCTACCTCGGCGGGTCCACCTGCCTGGGCGACGTCCTGGACGAGCACGGATACAGGAGCGTCTTCCTCGGTGGCGCGAATGCCTCCTTCGCAGGGAAGGACAGCTTCCTCAGCACCCATGGGTACGCAGAGATGAAGGACCTCGCCGACTGGCGCGCTGCCGGCGAACCGACGGAGAACTTCCGCAGCGACTGGGGCCTGAGCGACGAACGCCTCATGGCCTACGCGAAGGACGAGATCGACACGCTGCACGCCGAGGCGGAGCGGACCGGACAGCCGTTCAACCTCTCCATGCTGACGCTGGACACCCATGAGCCGGTGCACGTCTTCGACTACTGCGACGTCGATACGCAGAACGAGGTGACCTCCGTCTTCGCCTGCTCCATGACGCAGGTGGCCGGATTCGTGGACCACATGGAGGAGAAGGGCTACCTCGAGGACACCGCCGTGGTGATCATGGGTGACCACCTCAAGCACATGAGCGCCGGTGACGCCTTCCACGAGCAACTGGACGACCACGACAACCGCACCATCTTCAATCGGATCTGGGTCCCGGGCACGGACACGAACAGCACGCTGCGCCCGGGCGTGGACCAGCTGAACATGTATCCGACGATCCTGGAGGCCGCGGGCCTGACACTGGCGAACCGTGAGGCCGGGCTGGGCGTCTCCGCCTTCGCTGCGGAGATCCCGGAGAGTTCGGCGCAGGCGCTGGGGCAGGACGATTATGCCGAACTGCTGAACTCGAATTCCCCCCAGTTCTACAGCGAGGCCTGGGCCGGCGAGGACACCGCCCCGTAGGGCCGTGCGCTCCCTGCACGGCCGAGACCGCTGCCGGGCCTGACCTCGACCGGCTGTCCGCTGCCCTCTGCCCTCTGCCCTCTGCCCCGAAAGCGAGGCCCGAGCGGAACCGGAGCCTACGTCGGGCGCACACCCGGTGCGCCGGCACAGGTCGGGCGCACACGCGGTGCGGCGGCACAGGTCCGCGGGGGCGTTGCCCCGGGTCTGGACACCCGCCGCGGCGGCACCAGGCCGGACCCCCCCGAGGCATGCGGAAGGCCCCTCCCGAGGGGAGGAGCCTTCCGTCGTCCGGTGCTAGCGCAGGGCCGAGAGGGCCTGCTCGAGGTCGCCGATCAGGTCCTCGATGTCCTCGATGCCCACGGACAGGCGGATCAGGTTCTCCGGGACCGCCAGCTCGGTGCCCTTGACCGAGGCATGCGTCATGTCGGACGGGTAGTTCATCAGCGACTCGATGCCGCCGAGGGACTCCGCGAGCAGGAAGACGTGCGTCGACTCCGCGACCTTCCTCGCGGCCTCCGCCCCACCCTTGAAGGTCACGGAGATCATGCCGCCGAAATCCTTCATCTGCGCGGCGGCGAGGTCGTGGCCGGGATGCTCGGGCAGGCCGGGGTAGAAGACACGCTCCACCTCGTCCTGCTGCTGCAGCCAGCGGGCGATCGCCGTCGCGTTCGAGGAATGGCGGTCCATGCGGACCCCGAGGGTCTTGAGGCCGCGCGTGGTGAGCCAGGCCTCCATCGGTGCGGAGACCGCGCCGACGGCGAACTGCACGAAGCCGATCTTCTCGGCGAGCTCGTCGTCGTCCACGACGACGGCGCCACCGCTGGCGTCCGAGTGTCCGCCGATGTACTTGGTCGTCGAATGCACGACGACGTCCGCCCCGAACGTGAGCGGCTGCTGCAGGTAGGGCGACGCGAAGGTGTTGTCGACGACGAGGAGGGCCCCGGCGTCGTGCGCGAGCTGCGCCGTCGCGGCGATGTCGGTGATCTTCATCATCGGGTTCGACGGCGTCTCGACCCACACCATCTTCGTGTTGTTCGCGACGATGGCGGCCCTCACGGCGTCCGGGTCCGCCATGTCGACGGCCGAGTTGGTGATGCCCCACGCGGACAGGACCCGGTCGATCAGGCGGTAGGTGCCGCCGTACGCGTCGTTGCCGAGCACGATGTGGTCACCGGGCCGGAGGGCGGCACGGATCAGGGCATCCTCGGCGGCGAGGCCGGAGGAGAAGCTGAAGGCGTGCCGCCCGCCCTCGAGCGCTGCGATCTGCACCTGCAGCGAGTCGCGGGTGGGGTTGCCGCCGCGGCCGTACTCGTAGCCGTTGCGCAGCTTGCCGATACCGTCCTGCGCGAACGTGGTGGTCTGATACAGCGCGGGGATCACCGCTCCCGTGGTGGGATCGGGGGTCTGTCCGGCGTGGACTGCTCGGGTGTTGAAGCCCTGGGCGGAGTGGGTCACGATGCTCCTGGAATCCGTGGGTGGTTACTTGCTCATGTATGTCAGCAAGTCGTGGCGCGTGAGAATTCCCACCGGAGACCCGACGAACGTCACCATCAGCGTGTCGCTGTCCTGGAGTCGCTCGCGTGCCGTCCCGATGGATTCGAGCGAACCGATGATGGGCAGCCTCGCGTCCATGTGCTCCGAGATCTGGTCCGTGAGCTTCGCCTCGCCGTGGAAGACCTTCGCGGTGAGCGACCGCTCGTCGACCGATCCCAGCACCTCGCCCATCTTCACGGGGGGTTCCTGCGACAGCACGGGGATGCTGGAGACGCCGTACTCGTCCATGATCGAGATGACGTCGCGGACGGTGTCCGAGGGGTGGGTGTGGACGAGGTCCGGCATCGATCCGCTCTTGGTCCGCAGCACCTCACCGACGCTCGTGTCCTCGCCGCCGTCCAGGAAGCCGTAGGACCTCATCCAGTCGTCGTTGAAGATCTTGCCGAGGTAGCCGCGGCCGCCGTCGGGCAGGAGGACCACCACGACGTCGTCCTCGGTGAGGTCCTTCGCGATCCGTAGCGCAGCGACGACGGCCATGCCGCACGATCCGCCGACCAGCAGGCCCTCCTCGCGGGCGAGGCGCCGGGTCATCTCGAAGCTCTCGGCGTCGGTGACGGCGTGGATCTCGTCGGGGACGGCGGGGTCGTAGGAGTCGGGCCACATGTCCTCGCCGACGCCCTCGACGAAGTACGGGCGGCCGGTGCCACCCGAGTAGATGGAGCCGTCCGGGTCGGCGCCGATGATCCGCACAGGGCCGCCCTCGCGGTCGGCGGAGACCTCCTTGAGGTACCGTCCGGTGCCGGTGATGGTGCCGCCGGTGCCCACGCCCGTGACGAAGTGCGTGACCGTGCCGTCGGTGTCGTCCCAGATCTCGGGGCCGGTGGTCTCGTAGTGGCTCAGCGGCCCGTTGGGGTTGGAGAACTGGTCGGGCTTGTAGGCGCCGGGGATCTCGCGGACCAGTCGGTCGGAGACACCGTAGTAGGACTGGGGACTGTCGGGCGCGACGGCGGTCGGCGTCACCACGACCTCCGCCCCGTACGCCTTCAGGACGTTCCGCTTGTCCTCCCCCACCTTGTCTGGCACCACGAAGACGCACTTGTAGCCGCGCTGCTGGGCGACGAGGGCGAGCCCGACGCCGGTGTTGCCGGACGTCGGTTCGACGATGGTGCCGCCGGGCTTGATCCTGCCCTCCGCCTCGGCGGCGTCGATGATCTTCGCCGCGATGCGGTCCTTCACCGATCCGCCCGGGTTGAGGTACTCGACCTTCGCGAGGACTGTGGCCTTGATGCCGTCGGTGACGGAGTTGAGCTTGACCAGCGGGGTGTTGCCGATCAGGTCAACGATGGAATTCGCATACTTCATGGCTACAACGCTACCGGCTTGCGCCGCCAACCTCCGCGCCGCCGTGACGCCGCGGGACGCGGGAGGACCTGGCGACGCGAGACGGCGCACCCGGAACGCCACCGAGCCGGGACGCGTGAGCCGCCCGAGCCGCCGGGAACGCGCGCGACACCGGGGACACCCCGGCGGCCGTGCGATACTTTCCCGCGGAACGGAGAGCGCCCTTGACCCGTCGAACTGCCCTGCGCGCGGTCCTGCCGGCCCTCGCGGCGCTCTGCGTCCTCGGCGGTGTGCTTCCCGGCCCGGACCTCACGGAGCTGTGGACACGCATCTGGCCGATCCTGCTCTTCGTGATCGCAATGACCGTCGTCACGGATCTCCTGTTCTCCGCGGGGGTCTTCGAACGCGTCATCTCGGCCTCGGCACGCCTCGCCCGCGGTCGTGTCCTGACCCTGTGGCTCGTCACCGTCCTCCTCGCGGTGACCTGCACCGTCTTCTTCTCCCTGGATACGACGGCGGTCCTGCTCACCCCGCTCGTGGTGCTCCTCGCGCGCCGGGCTGGGCTGCCGCCGCTGCCGTTCGCCGTGACGATCGTCTGGCTCGCGAACACGGCGTCGCTGCTCCTGCCGGTGTCCAACCTGACGAACCTGCTGGTGCAGGAGCGCCTCGGGTACAGTCCGGCCGCCTTCGCGGGGCTCGTGTACGGACCGGCGGCCATCGGCGTCGTCGTGCCGTGCGCCGTCCTGTTCCTCATCTTCCGGAGGCAACTGTCCGGCACCTTCTCCCCCGCGCCGCCCCGCGGAGCCGGGGACCGGGTGCTGCTGCGCTGCGGCTACGCGGTGCTCGCACTCCTGCTTCCCGCCCTGGTCAGCGGCATACCGGTCGCCCTGAGCGCGAGCGCTGCCGCTGCCGTCCTGGTCGTCCTGTTCGCGGTCCGGCAGCGGGACGCGCTCACCGTCCGGCTGATCCCCGTCAACCCGCTCGTCCTCGCGCTCAGCCTCTTCGTGCTCGTCACGGCCGCGCACGCGCAGGGCCTCGACGCCTTCCTGGCCCCTGTCGCCGGACAGGGGGAGGGGTTGACCGACCTGCTGCGGCTCGCCGCCGTCGGTGCTGCCGGGGCCAACGCCGTCAACAACCTCCCCGCCTACCTCGCCCTGGAGCCCGCCGCGGGATCGCCGCTCCGCCTGGCGGCCCTGCTCATCGGGGTGAACCTCGCCCCCCTCGTCACACCCTGGGGCTCGCTCGCCACGCTGCTCTGGGCCGAGCGGCTCCGGTCACTCGGCATCACGATCCGGTGGGTGCCGTTCGCCGTGGCCGGGCTGCTGGTCACCGCGGTGATGCTCCCGGCCGCCGTCGTCGTGCTGTGGGTCCTGGGGTCGGGAGCCTAGGCTGGGACGGTACGCCGCCTGCCGACGAGGAGACCCCGCCATGACGAACACCTACCGGATCGCGGTCATCGCCGGCGACGGCATCGGCAAGGAGGTCATGCCGGAGGGGCTGCGGTCCCTCCGGGCGGCAGCCGACACGTACGGGTTCACGATCGACGCCGTCGAGTTCGACTACGCCAGCGCCGACTACTACCTGCAGCACGGGCAGATGCTCCCGGACGGCTGGTTCGAGGAACTGCGGGGCTTCGACGCGATCTTCTTCGGCGCCGTGGGCTGGCCCGACGTCGTCCCCGACCACGTGTCCCTGTGGGGCAGCCTGCTGCAGTTCCGGCGCCACTTCGACCAGTACGTCAACCTGCGCCCGGTGAGGCTGCTGCCGGGCATCACCAGCCCCCTGGCGGGCCGGGAGCCCGGCGACGTCGACTTCTACGTGGTCCGCGAGAACACCGAGGGCGAGTACTCCAGCGTGGGCGGCAGGATGTTCGAGGGCACGGACCGCGAGACGGTCATCCAGGACACCGTCATGACGCGCACGGGCGTGGACCGCATCCTCCGGTACGCGTTCGACCTCGCGCAGAAGAGGGACAAGAAGCACCTGACCTCGGCGACGAAGAGCAACGGCATCTCGATCACCATGCCCTACTGGGACGAGCGGGTGGAGGCGATGGCGGCGAACTACGACGGCGTCCGCGTCGACAAGTTCCACATCGACATCCTCTGCGCGAACTTCGTCCTCCACCCCGACTGGTTCGACGTGGTCGTCGCGAGCAACCTCTTCGGGGACATCCTCTCCGACCTCGGCCCCGCCTGCACCGGGACGATCGGCGTCGCACCCAGCGGCAACATCAACCCGGACCGCACGTTCCCCAGCCTGTTCGAGCCGGTCCACGGCTCCGCACCGGACATCGCGGGCCAGGGCATCGCCAATCCGGTGGGCCAGATCTGGAGCGCCTCGATGATGCTGGAGCACCTCGGCGAGGTGGACGCGGCGGCCGGGATCCTCACCGCCGTCGAGTCGGTGCTCGCGACCGGCGGCGACGCGCTCACGCGCGATCTCGGGGGGACGGGGACGACGTCGTCCCTCGGCGGGACGATCGCGTCCACCATCACGGCGGCCTCCTAGCCGCCCTCCCCCTCGGCTGAGAGGTCCCACTGGCGGGCCCCCGCATCGTCCGCGCCGAGGGATTCGACCACCGTGCGCGTGCGCTCCCGGACGGCTGCCTCCTGCCCGGGCGACGAGCACGCGCCGGCGGGCCGGTCGGGGGCGAGGGAACACCAGCGGTAGGGCCCGGCGACGATCACGGACGGCACCCAGTCGAGCCCGGACACCGACCAGGCGCCTGCGTCGTCGCGGCTGAAGCGGGCCCGGACCAACAGTCCCTCGTTGTTGACGTCGTAGACCGGTGACAGTTCGGTGACCCCGTTCCCCAGGCCATGGACGATCCAGACGCCGTTGTACCTCTCGATGGGCAGGACGGAATGGGTGTGGTGGCCGTAGATGAAGTCCACCTCGCCGCTGTCGGCGAGCGCGTGCGCGATCTCCGTCTGCTGCGCGTTCGGGACCGAAGCGTACTCGTCACCTGCGTGCACTGCCGCGATCACGATGTCCGCTCCGTGCGCCCTGGCGGCCCGGGCCTTCGCGATCATCGCGGGTGCGTCGAGCAGGTCCACCCGCCAGGGCTGATCCGGTACGGCCCCGTTCAGGCCGTAGGTCGCCTCGATGACCGCGACGCTCGCCTCGGGGGCTTCGAGGATCAGGATCTCCTTCGCGTCCTCGGCGGTGGCATAGGAACCCGTGTGCTCGAGGCCCTCCGCGTCCAGGGTGGCCAGCGTCCGCTCCACACCCTCCGGGCCCCAGTCCAGTGAGTGGTTGCTCGCGGTGGTGCATGCGTCGTACCCGACATCCACGGCGGCGCCGATGATCTGCGGGGGGACGTTGAACTGCGGGTACCCCGCGAAGGGTCCTGCCGCGTCGGCCACGGGCGTCTCGAGGTGGCAGATCCCCAGCGTGGCGGCCGAGAGGTAGGGGCGCTGGCCCGCGAGCAGGGGTTCGAAGTCGAGGGGAAGCGCCCCCGTCACCGCCGCATCCGCCGCGGCCTGTTCCCACAATTGCGGATGCACCAGGAGGTCTCCCGTGACCACGACACTGGCGCAGTCCTCGCAGGCCCCCGACGTCGGGAACGACTCCGGGGAGGACGACGGCGGCGGAGTCGGCGTCGGTGCTCGGTCCGGAGCCGCCGGTGCCTCCGCCGGGGTGCCCGCGACGTCCTCGGATCCATCGCCCGTGCACCCGCCGCACAGCAGGACGGACACCAGGAGGACGACGAGGCGTCCGACCGTGCCCGACGAGCGACGCCGCGGCCCCCGGACCGCGGGCATGACGATGCCCGCCACCCCATCCCTACGCGCCGCGTCCATCTGCTGGTCCTCATGACGATTCCACCGGATGCCCGATGCTACTCCCGCGCCACTGCCGCGTGGATCGGACGGCAGGACACGCCGTCGGAGGCCGGGACGTTGCGCGCACCGTGACACCATGGATGCATGACAAGTGCCCCCGCCGTCGTGCCGTCGGGTGCGGAGGCCGCGGAGTGGCTCCCCGACGGCCCGTACAACCTGGCGGGGACGGTCGGCACCCTGCAGTGCGGGGCACACGACCCCTCCTTCATCGTCCGGGGACCGGACCACTGGCTCGCGTACCGCACCGCCGACGGGCCCGTCACGCTGGCCCTGCGGCAGCGCGGCTCCCTGAACGACTGCAGGATCCAGGCGACGGCATGGGGACCGGGTGCGGCCCTGGCGCTCGGATCGGTTCCGCGCCTGCTCGGCGCCGGGGACGACTGGAGCGCGTTCGACAGCGCCGCGTTCACGGCGACACTCCCGGAGCTCGCCCGCAAGGGGAGGTACCTCAACCCCGGACTGCGCCTGCCGGCATCGGGGCGCATGCTCGACACGATCGTGCGGGCGATCCTCGAGCAGAAGGTCACGAACCTCGAGGCGAAGCGTTCCTGGCGCTACCTGCTGACCCGCTACGGCGATCCCGCCCCGGATGCAGGGGGTCTCGCACCAGCGGGCCTCCGCCTCCCCCCGACCGCCGAGCAGTGGCGCCGCGTCCCCTCCTGGGACTGGCACAAGGCCGGGGTGGATGCGAAACGCTCGACGACCATCCTCAAGGCCGCCCTCGTGGCGAGCGGCCTCGAGCGGCTCGGCTCCCAGCCCGGTGGGGACGCCGTCCGGACGGGCCTGCGGTCGGTCCCGGGCATCGGCGTCTGGACCGTGGCTGAGGTCGTGCAGCGGACGCATGGCTGCCCCGACTCGATCTCGGTGGGCGACTACCACCTCGCGGCGTACGTGGGCGCGGCGCTCACGGGACGGCGTACCGACGACGCCGGGATGATCGAACTCCTCGCGCCGTGGAAGGGCCAGCGCCAGCGCGTGGTCAGGACCTTGTACGCGAGCGGTTTCCGCAAGCAGGCGTACGGCCCCCGCCTGTCCCCCGAGGACCACCGCCACCGCTAGGCGCGGCGTGGACCCGATCCGGCACAAGGGCTGCGGCGGGGCGACGGCGATGCGGCGGACGGTGGGCACGCCGCTAGGGTGGGAGGATGACCCGACCCGTAGACGTCACCGCTGTGTTCACCCCGCTCGACGGCGAGTTCTTCCGCGTGAAGCTCGCCCTGGACATCGCCATCGAACAGGTGGTGCAGGAGCCCGGCTGCATCCGCTACGGGATCACCGAGGCGCAGGAGGACCGCATCGTCCTGACCGAGCAGTGGGAGTCCACCGAACTGCTCGACAAGCACCTGGGCGGCCCCGCCGTCCAGGACCTCGGCGAATCACTCAGCGCACTGCTCGCACGGCCGGTGGACATGGTCCGCTCCGACCAGGCCGCCTGACAGGCCGCATCACCCGGCCGACCGTGCCGTCCGGCGGACCGCAGGTCCCGACGACGAGAGCCCCGCACTCGCGTGCGGGGCTCTCGTCGCCTTCGGGGTGCCTACTGCGCGTCGGCGGCGGGGGCGCTGCCCTCCGCGCCCTGCTGGGCGATCTGCTCGTGGACGGCCTTCATGTCCAGGCTCTTCACGGCCTCGACGAGCTCGCCGAACTGGGTCGCATTGAGCGCTCCGGGCTGGGAGAAGACGAGGACCTTGTCGCGGAACGCCATGAGCGTCGGGATGGAGGTGATCCCCGCGGCGGCGGCGAGCGACTGCTCGGCCTCGGTGTCGACCTTCGCGAAGGTGACGTCGTCGTGCTGCTGCGACACGGCGTCGTACACCGGCGCGAACTGCTTGCACGGGCCACACCAGTCCGCCCAGAAGTCAACGAACACGATGTCGTTGCCCTCGATGGTTTCCGGGAAGCTTGCCTCGGTGATATTGATTGTCGACATCCTTCAACGCTAGCGACCCGCGCATGCGCTTGTCAGGCCTGTTCGCTACCGATGAAGAATCACGACGACCGACCCCGGAGGCACGAGTGACCGACGACCCCTATGACCTGGCGCGATTCGTGGAGGCACAGGATGCCCACGGCACCTACACGCAGGCCCTCGCGGAGCTGCAGCGCGGCCGCAAGACCGGTCACTGGATGTGGTTCGTCTTCCCCCAGATCGCCGGGCTCGGCAGCAGCCCGACGTCGGTGCGGTATGCCATCAGCTCGCTCGACGAGGCCCGTGCGTACCTGTCGCATCCCGTGCTCGGACCCCGGCTGATGGAGGGTGTCCACGCGCTCCTGAACCTCGAGGGCAACGATCCGGTGGCGGTGCTCGGCGGGATCGACGCCCGGAAGCTGCAGTCCTCCCTGACCCTCTTCAACGCGGCCGGCCCCCAGGAGCCGTGGTTCAAGGCGCTGCTGGACCGGTACTACGCCGGAGCCGAGGACGAGGCGACGACGTCGATCCTGGCGGGGTGACGCCGTCGCGCCCGCTCCCGGGCCTGCGCGGCGTGCGTGGGGATGTGGATGATCCCCCGGGTGGATCGGATGCTGTGCTGCGGGAGCGGTCTCCGGCGGCCGTGCCTCAGGCGGTGGAGGTCAGTTTCTCGATGACCGGCAGGGCGGCGGCGAGCGTCGCCCTCTCGTCGTCGTCGAGCCTGGCGAGCAGGGCCGCCACGCGCTCGTTGCGGCGCATGCCGGCCACCGTCCAGGCGTCGCGGCCGGCGTCGGTGAGGTCCACGAGGACGGCACGCGAGTCGGTGGGGTCCGACCTGCGGATGACGAGGCCGGCCTGTTCGAGCTTGATGATCTGCTCGGTGGCCGAGGGCACCCGGATACCGAGGTTCGCGGCGACGCGGCTCACGCGCAGGGGCTCCTCGGCGGCCATGCTCAGCGTGCTCATCTGCATGGTGGTGAGCTCCCCGTCGCCGTCCATGGAACGGCTGAGGTAGACGACGTGGCGCAGCGTGGTGCGGAAGGACTGCGCGAGGGCGAGCAGCCGGGTGTCCGTCGTGGAGGGGCTCATAGTTAGGTAGCCTAACATTTGTGGTGTGTCGAAGGCAAGGTGCGCGATAGGCCCGGGTTAGCGTGGGGTGGACCGACGGGAGGGCACCGATGCAGGAGGCGGCAGAGCACGGCGGCGTCCCCGTACCGGACCCGCTGGCCTTCCTCGCCGGGACGTGGTCCACCCGGCGCCGACTCCTCGACCGTCGGGACGGCACGACGGGTACGTTCACGGGGATCACCACCTTCACGTCCGACGACGGTGGCCTCCGCTGGGACGAGGAGGGCACGGTCCGCTGGGCCTCCTTCCAGGGCCCGGCCTCCCGCTCGTACCGCATCGACGCCTCGGACGCGGGGCTGGTCGTCACCTTTCCCGACGGACGGGTGCTGTGCCACCTCGACCTCCGCTCCGGTGCGGCCCGCGACGAGCACGACTGCTCCCCGGACACCTACCGCGTGGAGTTCACGGTCACGTCGGCCGACGTGATCGACTACTCCTGGGACGTCACGGGTCCCGCCAAGGACCACCTGCTGACGACGGTCCTCACGCGGATCTGAGGCGGATCCGGGGGTGCCCGCTCAGGCTTCCGACCTGCGGGCGGCCGGCGCCGCCACCACGGGGCGCCGCTTGAGGGCCGGCAACTCGAACAGCAGGTCGACCGACGCGTGCTCCCGGGTGGAGTACACCCAGGCGAGTCCGAGCGGAACACCCACCCCCACCACCAGGAGCACCGGCAGCAACCAGGTCCCGGCCAGCCCGGCGGCATCGGCGAGGGCGAGGGTGACCATGATGGGCCCGAGGTGCACCACGTAGAAGACGATGGAGTAGCGTCCCACGAACTCGAGGGCCGCCGTCACGCGATTCACGCCGAGCCGCGGGAAGATCCAGCAGACGACGCCGAGCGCGCCCACCACGCCCCAGACGAACTCTCCCCGGTACAGCACGTCCCGGCCGGCCACGTTGAGGACCCCCACGGTGACCGCCGCGGCCGCCGCCAGTGCCAGCACCCAGGGCCGGCCGATGGCACGCTCCACCGTCCCCGCAGAACGGGCACACCAGGCACCGAAGAAGAAGAAGGCTGCGAGGAACGCCATGGTCCCGGGGCGGCCGGCGTCCGGCAGGACGAGGCAGAGGGCCAGAGCCGCCCCGGCGACGACCAGGGGCGGGACACGCCGCAGCGGGTAGGCCAGAGCGTAGAAGACGAGGATGAACCACAGGTACCAGAGGTAGGTCGGCGAGAGGTAGGCGATCTCGGCCAGCCGGCGCAGGCCGATGTCCCCACTCGCCGCGAGGATGATGACCGACCACAGCAGGTAGGGCCAGGCCACCATGGAGATCTTGCCGGCGAAGTACTCGCGTCCGGACTTGGCGACCGACCGCGGCAGCAGGATCCCCGAGAGGAACATCAGCACGGGCATCCGGAACGGCTCGAGGAAGAGGTTGACCTGGTCGAGTCCGGGCGTGGGGCCGACGGCGACGCGCAGGGCCTCCCCCGCGTGCAGCACGACGACGAGGAGGATGGCGACACCGCGCAGGCTGTCCAGCCAGCCGATCCGTGTGCCTGCAGTACCGCTGATGGTGGCCTCCCCGGCGTCGAGATCCCACTGTAAGCATGCGTAGCGGTACTTCGGTGGGCGCCCCTGCCCGGATGGGCGGCGGAGGAAGGAGTTGACGACGGCACGAGGTGCCCCTGAACCGTTGACATGAATTAGTCCATTCGGTTTACTTATCCGACGGCGACTTGTTCAGACCCGAGGTCGCCACCCCCACCGACCGATCGCCGAACGAGGAAGTCCGGCATCGCAGAGGTGGTGGGTACGAAATGGAGCAAAGGAGCACCATGCGAAGGTCCACCCTCTGGGCAGTGCCCACCATCCCCCTCCTGATCCTCGGCGCCACCGGCTGTGCGCCCGAGGGCAGCGGCGGAGGGGACAGCGCCGGCGACGGATCCATCACCGTGGCCTACCAGACCACCGCCACCTATACGCAGGTCGATTCCCTCATGAAGCAGGCCAAGGAGGACTTCGAGGCCGCGAACCCCGACGTGACCGTCGAGCTGGAGCCCATCCAGGCGGAGGAGAACGACTACGCGACGAAGCTGGCCCTCATGCAGCGCTCCCCGGACACCGCGCCGGACGTGTTCTACGAGGACAGCTTCAGGGTTCGCCCCGACGCCGAGGCCGGCTACCTCCTGGCACTCGACGAGTACCTCGCGGAGTGGGAGGACTGGGACTCGGGGTTCATCGACAGCGCGAAGCAGGCCGGGCTCGGCTCGGACGGCCAGACGTACGCGGTCCCGATGGGCACCGACACGCGGGCGCTCTGGTACAACAAGGTCGTCTTCGAACAGGCCGGCCTGCCGGTTCCGTGGGAGCCGAAGGACTGGCAGGACATCCTCGACGCCGCGGCGAAGGTGAAGGCCGCCATCCCCGACGCCATCCCCTTCAACATCTACTCGGGCACGGGCATGGGTGAGGCCGCGTCGATGCAGGGCTTCGAGATGCTGCTCTACGGCACCGAGGACACCCTGTACGACACGGATCAGGGCAAGTGGATCGTCGGGTCCCAGGGCTTCAAGGACTCACTGCAGTTCGTCTCGGACGTCTACGTCGGGGGCCTGGGACCGGAGGTCGCCACGGCGCTCGACTCGAACTACTACCAGCAACTCAACGGTGAGGGCTACCCGACCAACAAGGTGGGAGCCTCGATCGACGGCTCCTGGATCGCCGGGAGCTGGCTCGAGGACGGCCCTGCCCCCTGGCCGGAATGGTCGGACGTCATGGGTGTGGCCCCCATGCCCACGCAGAACGGGCAGGAACCCGGTGCCACGAGCATGTCCGGAGGCTGGACGCTCGCCGTCGGGTCCGGCAGCGGGAACCCGGACGCCGCGTTCGACTTCATCAGTACCGCACTGAACAAGGACAACAGCCTGTCCTACAACGTCAACGCGTCCCAGGTCCCGGTGCGCAGCGACGTCGCCGAGGACCCGGCCTTCACCGAATCGAGCCCGGTCAGCGGCTTCTTCAGCGACCTGGTGGAAGTCACCCACTACCGCCCCACGACCTCCGACTACGCGGAGATCTCCGGCAACATTCAGCAGGCGATGGAAGCGGTCATGACGGGTGAACAGTCCGTGGACGAGGCGGCGGCGGCCTATGACGAGGCCGTGACGTCCCTGGTCGGCGAAGACAACGTCTCCCGGGGATGACCACCACGCCGGCACGACCAGTGCGGGAGGGCCGGCCGCCCACGGTGCGGCCCGGCCCCCCCTCCGGTCGGCCCGTTCCCCGGGGGCGGTCCGTCCGGCGCGCCATCCCCCTGGTGCCCGCCGTCGTCCTCCTGCTGCTGTTCATGCTCGGCCCCGTGCTCTGGTCCATCTGGGGCTCGTTCACGAACGCCGCGCTCTCCGGCAGGGCGGCCTCCGAACCGCGCTTCGTCGGCCTGGACAACTACACCGCGCTGCTGGCCGATCCGGACTTCCCGAACGCGGTATGGCTGACGGTCGTCTTCCTCCTCGTCTCCGCGGTGATCGGCCAGAACTTCCTCGGCCTCGGACTCGCGCTGCTCACCGCCACGGCCCCGAAGATCGTCCGGTCCGTCGTGGCGACCACCGTGGTCACCGCCTGGGTGCTGCCGGAGATCGTGGCGGCCTTCGCCTGCTACGCGTTTTTCAGCAGTGACGGCACCCTGAACGCCCTGACGGGGTTCGTGGGCCTGGAGCCGGTCGAGTGGCTCTTCGCCTACCCTCTCGCCGCCGTGATCCTGGCGAACATCTGGCGGGGCACCGCCTTCTCGATGATGATCTACGAGGCCGCCCTGAACGACGTGGCGCCGGAGATCACGGAGGCCGCGGTGATCGACGGAGCCGGTGGCTGGAAGCGCCTGATCTTCGTCACCATCCCGATGATCCGGAACAGCATCTCCACCAACCTGATGCTGATCACCCTCCAGACGCTCTCGGTGTTCACCCTCATCTTCGTCATGACGAGCGGCGGCCCGAACCAGCGCAGCAGCACCCTTCCCCTCTTCGCCTACGCGGAGGCCTTCGGGCTGGGCAAGATCGGCTACGGCACTGCCATCGCCACGGTGATGCTGCTCATCGGTGCGGTGTTCTCCTTCCTCTACATCCGTGTCCTCAAGCCGGGAGACGCCACATGAGTACCTCGATAGCCTCACCCCGACGGACGGTGTCACGGGGGGTCGCCTCCGCCGTGCTGCTCGCGGTGGCCGCCCTGTTCCTGCTGCCGCTCGCGTGGCTGGTCCTGGCGTCCCTCGACACGGGGGCGAGCGCCTCCCTCGCCCTGCCCGAGCAGTTCTCGTTCGCCAACTTCACGGCCGTGCTGACGCCCGGGCAGACGCTGTGGCCCCTGTGGAACAGCTTCCTGCTGTCCGCGGGCTGCGCCGTCATCACCGTCCTCGCGGCAGTACTCGCCGCGTACCCGCTCTCGCGCTACCAGGCCCGGTACAACAAGCCCTTCCTGTACGGCGTGCTGTTCGGCACGGGCCTGCCGATCACGGCGATGATGGTGCCCGTCTACAGCATGTTCGTGCGGCTGGGTCAGCTCGACAGCGTGCCCGCCGTCGCACTCTTCATGGCCGCGACGTCGCTGCCCATGGCGATCTGGATGACCAAGAACTTCATGGACTCCGTCCCGGTGAGCCTCGAGGAGGCGGCCTGGATCGACGGCGCGAGTGCGATGACGGCACTCCGCACCGTCGTCGTCCCGCTCATGCGTCCCGGGCTGGCCGTGGTGTTCATCTTCGTCTTCATCCAGGCGTGGGGGAACTTCTTCATCCCGTTCATCCTCCTGCTCTCCAGCCACAAGCAACCGGCGGCGGTCACGGTGTTCAACTTCTTCGGCCAGTACGGCAGCGTCGCGTACGGACAGCTCGCCGCGTTCTCGCTGCTGTACTCGCTCCCCGTGATCGTCCTCTACGTCCTCGTCACCAAGGGCATCGGCGGGTCCTTCGCGACCGCCGGGGCCCTCAAGGGCTGAACCCCACCCATCGGCCCTCGCCCGAAAGGCAGATCCATGCACTACGACTCCACCCTCGTCGAAGCCCGCATCCGACGGTTCCGCGGCGAACGCCTCGTACCGGCGCTGTACCGCAGCACGGCGCCACTCGCACTGACCTGCTGGGAGGTGCCCGACGAGCCCGTACCCTTCGCCGACGCCGTCGGGCAACAGTTCCTGCCCGCCGAGCACGGCATGATGTGGGGGCGCCCCTGGGGCACGGTGTGGTTCCACGCCGAGGGGAAGGTCCCCGCGGCGTGGGCGGACGAGGAGGAGGTCCGGGTCGAGCTCGTCGTCGACCTCGGGTTCACCGGCGAACAGCCTGGTTTCCAGGCCGAGGGGACGGTGTACGCGCCGTCCGGCAGGATCATCAAGGCCGTCGAGCCCCTGAACCGGGGGGTCGGGCTCGACGCCGGCCCCGGCGGCGAGGTGGACGTCTACATCGAGGCGGCCGCGAACCCGAACGTCGCGCAGTCCTTCCTGTTCGTCCCCACCCCCTACGGCGACAAGGCGACGGCGGGGGACGCGCGCCTGTACCGGCTCGCGCAGATCGAGGTGGGACTCCTCGATCTGCCGGTCTGGGAACTGCAGCAGGACGTGGACGCGCTCCTGGGGCTGGTGGGACAGCTCCCGTCGTCCTCGCAGCGGCGCGCAGAGGTCCTCCACGCGCTCGACCGCCTGGTCGACGGGATGGATCCCGACGACGTCTCGGGCACGGCCGCGCTCGGGCGGTCCATCCTCGAACCCGTCCTCTCACGACCCGCGTCGGCGAGCGCCCACCACCTGCATGCCGTCGGGCACGCGCACATCGACTCCGCCTGGCTCTGGCCCACCCGCGAGACCGTGCGGAAGGTGGCCCGGACGTTCTCCAACGTGTGCGACCTCATCGACGAGAACCCCGACTTCGTCTTCGCGGCGTCCTCGGCCCAGCAGTACGCCTGGCTCAAGCAGTCGTACCCGGAGCTGTTCGAGCGCGTGCGGGAGAAGGTGGCGTCCGGGAACTTCGTGCCCGTGGGCGGTATGTGGGTCGAGTCGGACACGAACCTCCCCGGCGGGGAGGCCCTCGCCCGGCAGTTCGTCCTCGGGAAGAACTTCTTCCTCCGCGAGTTCGGGGTCGAGTGCGAGGAGGTCTGGCTGCCCGACTCCTTCGGGTACTCCGCGGCCCTCCCCCAGATCATGGCCGCGGCCGGTGCCCGGTGGTTCCTGACGCAGAAGATCTCCTGGAACGAGACCAACACGATGCCCCACCACACCTTCCGGTGGGAGGGCATCGACGGATCCCGCATCTTCACCCACTTCCCGCCCGTCGACACCTACAACTCCGACCTCCGCGCCGAGGAGCTGGCCCGTGCCGAACGGCAGTACGCGGAGAAGGGCCAGGGCACGATGTCGCTCGTCCCCTTCGGCCACGGCGACGGCGGCGGCGGGCCGACCCGCGAGATGATCGCGGCCGCGCGTCGCACCCGGTCGCTGGAAGGATCGCCCACCGTCGAACTCTCCGGCCCCCGCACGTTCTTCGAGGCGGCGGAGGCCGAGTACGGGGAGCCTCCGGTGTGGTCGGGCGAGATGTACCTCGAGTTCCACCGCGGCACCTACACCTCCCAGGCGCGCACGAAGCGCGGCAACCGGCGGTCGGAGCACCTGCTGCGCGAGGCCGAGCTCTGGGCGTCGACGGCGACCGTCCGGACGGGAGCCCTCTATCCGGCGGAGGAACTGCAGGCGGTCTGGGAGACGGTACTGCTGCAGCAGTTCCACGACATCCTGCCGGGGACGTCCATCGCCTGGGTGCACCAGGAGGCCGAGCGCAACTACGCGGAGGTGGCGGTGCGCCTCGGCGCCGTCATCGAGGCCGCTGCCCGCGCCCTGCTGGGTCGGGGACGGGAGACCGCCGTCCTCAACGCCTCGCCGTTCGCCGTCGACGGCGTCGAAGCCCTCGCCGCGGGCGCGGAGGTCCCGGCGACCGTGCGGACCGTCACGCGGGCCGGGGACGGCTTCCTCCTCGAGAACGGGGCCGCCAGGGTCGAGGTCGATGCCACAGGTCTCATCCGCTCGCTGTGGGACAAGGCCGCGGAACGGGAGCTCGTGCCGGCAGGGTCCGCCGCCAACCTCCTGCAGCTGCACCGTGACACCCCGACGCAGTGGGACGCCTGGGACATCGACGAGCACTACCGCCGGAACACGACCGATCTCGTCGAGGGAGCAGTGCTGTCCGTCGTGGACGGTCCGGCCGGGCAGGCGTTGCGGATCGAACGGTCCTTCAACGCCTCGCGCGTCGTGCAGCACCTGGCCCTCGACGCGTCCGCTCCGAGGCTGCAGATCAGCACCGAGGTGGACTGGCACGAGCAGAAGAAGCTGCTGAAACTGGCGTTCCCCCTCGACGTCCATGCCGAGCGCGCGACGTCGGAGATCCAGTTCGGGCACATCCACCGGCCCACGCACGCGAACACGTCGTGGGACACGGCGCGCTTCGAGACGGTGGCCCACCGGTGGGTGCACGTCGGCGAGCCCGGCTACGGCGTGGCCGTCGCCAACGACTCCACCTACGGACACGACACCACCCGCACCAGCGCGGGCCGCACGACCGCGACCACCGTCCGGCTCTCCCTGCTCCGTGCACCGGTGTTCCCGGACCCCGCTGCGGATCAGGGCACCCATCGCATGGAGGTGTCCGTCGTGCTCGGGGCGGGCATCCCCGACGCCGTCGCCGAGGGGTACCGGCTGAACGTGCCGCCGCGAACCGTCCCGGAGGTGGCGCGGACGGCGGTCGAGCCACTCGTGCGGCTCGACAACCCGGCGCACGTGGTCGAAGCCGTGAAGCTGGCCGAGGACGGTTCGGGCGACGTCGTCGTGAGGCTGTACGAAGCGCACGGGAGCCGGTCGCGGGGCACGCTCCGGGCCGCCTTCGACCACGCCTCCGCGGTGGAGACGGATCTGCTCGAGCGGCCGCTGGAGGATGCGGCCATCCGCCGTCGCGACGGGGACACCGTGCACCTCGACCTCCGACCGTTCCAACTCGTCACGCTAAGATTTGCTGTCACCGGCTGACGAGCCGTCCCCATCGACACGGAGGTCGTACGCTGAGTGCTGCACCGGGACCGGCCACCCGCCGGGGTACCAACCTCCCCCGCATGGGCGATTTCAACCAGACCGTCGTGCTCGACGCCATCCGGCGATCCTCCGCGGGACTGAGCCGCGTGGAGCTGGCGACGATCTCGGGACTGTCCGCGCAGACGCTGTCCAACATCGCGCGGCGCCTCCTCGAGCAGGAGCTCGTCATCGAGTCGGGGAAGGTGCAGAACGGCAGGGGCAAGCCGCGCACGGTCCTGAGGCTCAACCCGTCGGCGAGGTTCGCCATCGGCGTGCACCTGGATCCGGCCGTGATCACGTTCGTGATCCTCGATCTCAGCGGCCAGGTGGTGGCCCACTCGACGCGGCGCACACCGCTCACCCCGGACGCCGGCGTCGTCATCACCGAGATGGGCGAGGCCGTGACGGCGCTGCTCGCGGAAGCCGGCGTCGATCCGGAGCGCGTCCTGGGTGTCGGCGTCGCGTCGCCGGGGCCCATCGACGCCGTGCGTGGGATCGTCGTCGATCCGCCGCACCTGCTCGGCTGGCACCGGGTACCGCTCCGTGACTCCCTGAGCGCCGCGACCGGCTTCCCCGTGGTGCTCGAGAAGGACGTGGCGGCGACGGCCGTGGCGGAGATCTGGGGCAGCCACAGCGAATCGCCCGAGAACTTCATCTTCGTGTACCTGGGCACGGGCATCGGCATGGGTCTCGTCTCGAGCGGCACCGTGCTCAGGGGCACCAGCCAGAACGCGGGAGAGGTCGGCCATATCGTCGTCGACCCTGCCGGGCCCGACTGCTTCTGCGGGCTGCGCGGGTGCGTCGCGGTGACCTGCATGCCCCGGAACCTCGTCGAGGAGGCGGTCAGCGCCGGGGTGCAGCCGCATCGCGTGAACGCGGCGGACCCGGGGGCGGTGGAGGAGGCGTTCCTCCAGCTCTGCGCGAAGGCACGCGACGGCGACGCGGCGGCGCGGGCGATCATCGACCGCTCGGCGAGGCGTGTGGCGAAAGCCGTCTCCGTGCTGACCAACGCCCTCGACGTGGACCGCGTCGTCTTCGGCGGACCGTACTGGCCGGTGCTCGCCGAGGCCTACCTCGACCTCGTGCCGCGGACCCTGCGCGGCCTGACGGTCGCCCCGCACACCGCCGACATCCGGGTGGAGGGTACGGCCTTCGGCACGGACGTGGGGGCGGTCGGCGCGGCTTGCACCGTCTTCGACAAGGCAATCTCGCCCGACACGCGGCGCCTGCTGCTCGGGCATTGACGGCGAAGGGCCCGCTCCGATGGAGCGGGCCCTTCCTTGCTGTGGCAGATGAGGGATTCGAACCCCCGTAGGCGTTGCCAGCTGATTTACAGTCAGCCCCCTTTGGCCGCTCGGGTAATCTGCCGAACGTCTTCACAGGAAGACAGCCCGCAGCAAGCGCGGGCAAGACAACTTTACAGACAAACCGCCCCGGTGACGAATCGGCCCGGCCCTAGAGGCCCGCGGCCACCCGGCGCTCGATCTGCGCGTAGAAACCGTCGGCCTGGTCGGAGGTGACCATCCGCAGCAGCACGGCCCGGTCGAGGTCGGCGCGCACCCCCGCGAGCCGATCCTCGGACGACGGCGCGAGGGTCGTGACGGCGATCGGCGACGCGACGGTCACCGAGGAGGCCGCGTCGAGCCCGAGGATGATGTCGCTCGCCTCGTGGTCCGCCGTGTCCGCGCTCGCCGTCAGGACGCGTGGCGGTACGGCGAGCGCCGGAGCGGCGGTGAATCCCGTCAGGGTGGCCGCGGTGGCTGCTGCGAGGAAGGACCCGGCCACGGCCTTCCGGAGACGGATCTGGTAGCGGCGGCGTGGCGTCTCGGACATGGTGCTGGCTCCTCGAGGTGCGGTGGATGATCCCCACCGTGCCATCGGAGCGTGTGCGCATCCCCTGCGCTTCCTGAGCTTCGCCTGTGAAGCGGCCGCGCGGCCGCGCGGTGGTTGCGGATATTCTTGGACCAAGACACCCAACCATCCCGAGGAGGCACCGTGGCGAGCGAATCCACGTTCGACGTCGTAAGCAAAGTGGACAAGCAGGAGGTCGCCAATGCGCTGAACCAGGCGCAGAAGGAGATCGCCCAGCGGTACGACTTCAAGGGGGTCGGCGCCGAGGTGGATTTCAGCGGCGAGAGCATCCTCATGAAGGCGAACTCCGAGGAGCGCGTCCTGGCCGTGCTCGACGTCCTGCAGTCGAAGATGATCAAGCGCGGCATCTCCCTGAAGTCTTTGGACACCGGCGAGCCCTACCCCTCGGGCAAGGAGTTCCGCCTCGAGACCTCCATCAAGGAGGGCATCGCCCAGGACCTCGCGAAGAAGATCAACAAGCTCATCCGTGACGAGGCCCCCAAGGGCGTGAAGTCCCAGATCCAGGGCGACGAGCTGCGCGTCAGTTCCAAGTCCCGGGACGACCTGCAGGCCACCATGGCGCTGCTCAAGAACTTCGACGAGGCGGACCTGCAGTTCGTGAACATGCGCTGACGCGCACAGACCAGCACGGCATGGACGACGGCGGCCCCACCCGGTGGGACCGCCGTCGTCGTCCGGGCGGTTCAGCCGCGCGGACGCCCTGCCATGCCCTCGAGGCGCGCGATGCGCTGGTCCATGGGCGGGTGGGTCGCGAACAGGCGGCTCACGCCGCCGCCCTTGAACGGGTTCGCGATCATGAGGTGCGAGGTGTTCACGAGGCGCTGGTCCTGCGGGAGCGGCGCCCGCTGGGTTCCGCTCTCCAGCTTGCGGAGCGCCGATGCGAGGGCCAGCGGGTCGTCCGTCAGGGCCGCGCCGTCCTCGTCGGCGTCGAACTCGCGGGTGCGGCCGATCGCGGTCTGCACGAGTCCGGCGGCCAGGGGGGCGAGGAAGGCGAGCAGCAGCGCCGCGATGGGATTGCCGCCCTGGTTCCTGTTGCCGCCCATCATGCCGGCGAACGCGAACATCTGCGCCACCGACGTGATCACGCCGGCGACGGCTGCCGCGATGGACCCGGTGAGGATGTCCCGGTTGTAGACGTGCATGAGCTCGTGCCCGAGGACGCCGCGCAGCTCGCGCTCGTTCAGCAGCTGCAGGATGCCCTGCGTGCAGCAGACGGCGGAGTTCTCCGGGTTGCGGCCCGTGGCGAAGGCGTTGGGGGCCATGGTCGGCGAGACGTAGAGCCGGGGCATGGGCTTGCCGGCCCGTGCGCTGAGCTCCCTGACGATCCGGTACATCGCCGGCGCCTGCTGTTCCGTCACCTCGACGGCGCGCATGCTGCGGATCGCGATCTTGTCGCTGTTCCAGTAGCTGTAGGCGATGGACCCGACGCCGAGCAGGGCGAACAGCCAGATGAACGCCGAACTGCCGGTGGCTCCCGCGATGACGGCACCGAACACGAGGAAGATGCCCATGGGGGCACCGAACAACAACGCCGTCTTGGCACCGTTGAAATGGTTGTGCACTGCGAACTCCTTGCTGGTGGGGGCCGGTGGGCCCGTCAGTACAACGGAGGGTCGGAGGGGCCCGTTCCCCTCATCGTACGGCGGTGGTCCGGGGGCCGACCGGCCCGGGACGGCCGGGCCAGGGTCAGGGCGGGGGTGACGGTGGGGCTCAGGGCTGGGGTCGGCGGGAGTCGTACGCGAGGAAGCGCGGCTGCCGGCGGGCGACGGCGAGGACGACCAGGATGCATGCGAGCCCTCCGGCGACGGCCGTCCACCCCTCGCCGAGCCAGGCGGCCTGTCCGCCGGCCACCATGTCCCCGAGCCGGGGTCCACCCGCGACGACGACGATGAACACGCCCTGCAGCCGACCGCGCATCGCGTCCGGGGTGGCGGACTGCAGGATGGTGTTGCGGAAGACACTGCTGATCGAGTCGGCGATGCCCGCCAGCACGAGGCAGAGAGCCGCGGGCAGCAGCCAGGCGGAGAACTCGCCCTCGCCCGGCGTCGGGAGGGAGGACGCCCCCGCCATGACGACGACCAGCCCGAACCCCGCCACGGAGGCACCCCAGCCGACGATGGACCACACCACCGCCTGGCCCTGTTTGTGGACGCGGCCCAGCGGCCCCGAGAACAGCCCCGCCAGCACCGAGCCGAAGGCGCTCGCGGCGAGCAGGATGCCGACGGTCAGTTCACCGCCGCCGATGAGCACCGCGCCGACAGCGGGCAGCAGTGCGCGCGGCTGGGACGTGATCATGGCGATTAGGTCGACGACGAAGGTCATCCGGATGTTCGGCCGCGTCCCGAGGAACCGGAACCCCTCGAGCACCGTGGCGAGCCCGGCCCGGCGCGTGGGCCCCTCGGGTGGCAGGGACGGGAGCCTGAACACCGCCCACAGCGCGAAGGTGAAGGTCACGACGTCGATCGTGTAGGTCCAGGCGTAGCCCACGTGCGCCACGAGGAGCCCTGCGAGCAGCGGGCCCACCGTGAACGCCAGGCCGAAGGTGATCATGCTGAGGGCGTTCGCCGCCGGCAGCAGTTCCGGCCGGACGAGCCGCGGGATGATCGAGCTCCGCGTGGGCTGGTTGATGCCCGCGGCCCCCGACTGGACGGCGATCAGGACGTAGAGCAGCCAGACGCTGTCGACGCCGATCCACGCCTGCGCCGCGATCGCCATGGTGGTGGCCCACAGCGCGACCCCCGAGTACAGCGCGACGGTGCGGCGGTCCTGCGCGTCGGCGATCGCGCCGCCGTACAGTCCCGCCACCACCAGGGGTACGAGCGCGAAGAGGCTGAGCAGGCCGACGCTGAGGGTCGACTGGGTGAGCGAATAGACCTGCAGGCTGACCGCGACGATCGTGAGCTGCGTACCCATGGCCGAGAGCGCCGTCCCGACGTACAGCCTGCGGAAGGCCGGTGACTCCCTCAGCGGGGTGATGTCGGCGAGGAGTCGTGGCACGCGAGAAGTCTAGCGCGGAAGTAATTCGCTCCGGCAACGAATGTGCGCCGTCATCGACCGTCCGGAACCACCGCGCCGTCCGGGTGCCGCACCCCCAGGAGCTCCAGCTGGCCGGGCGGCACCACGCGGTAGGCGTATCCCGCCGTCCCGTCGTCGGCGTCCCCGGCGGCGTCGTCGCCGGTGTCCTCCCGGAACGGCTCGCAGGCGCCCGTCCGGGGATCGCACACGATCATGGATCCCGTGCTGCCCAGGACACCGTCGGCCGGTGCGGGCGCGTCCCCGGCAGTGTCACCACGTGGAGGCGACGGACATGCCCCGGGATGCACGGCACACACCTCGAGGGGCTCGTCCGCGTCGAGGGCGGGCTCGGGGACCGCCGGCGCGTGTGCGGGCGGCACGACCCCCGCCGGCGCGGTCCCGGAGGGAAGGGTGGCACTGTACGCGGCACCTGCCAGTGCCACGAGGGCGACGACGGCGAGGATCGGGCTTCGACGCGGTCCGGGGACGGAGCGCGTCACCGTCTCCCCGACGGGCGGCGCGCCGAGGTCCGTGATCCGCACCCCCGACGGCGGCATCCGCCCGTCCGCCTCGCCCATCCCCCAACCCTGCCGCCCGGCTCCTCGACCTGCAAGCGCCGAGCGTCCGCGGAAAAGTGGTGCGCTGCGACCTGCCGGGTGGAACCGGCCGCCCAGGGAGCTGCCGGCCGCCGACTACCTCGTGAGCGCCGGCCAGCCGGAGCAGGCCACCCGGGGTCCGGCAGGAGAAGACCCCTACGAAAGGTCCGGACGCGGGGCGACCGACCGCGCGGGACCCGCCCCGCTCAGGCGGCGTCGCGCTCCCCGGCACCGATGGCACGGTCGATCTCCTCCAGCACGCGGGTGTCGGCGATCGGCCGGAAGTGGCCCATCGTCCCCAGCTGGACGTTCCGGGCTCCCTCGACGAAGCTGCCGCCGGGGATGTGGGGGTCGAACCGGCCGTAGATGGAGGTGATGCGCCGATTGGACTCGATGTCGGCGCGGAGGCGCCGCAGCGTCGGGTTGTGCGGTGAGAACGCCCTGATGCTCGGCAGGAGGAAGAACTCGGCGTAGATGGACCCGGAGAACGGGGTGTTCACGGCCACGAGGCGGGAGATCCGCGGGGCGACGCTGGACATGGTCATGAGGAACTTGCCGATCAGGCCCCCCTTGCTGTGCGCGACGACCACGACGTCCGTGAGGTCGTGCTCCTCGAGGTAGCCCGCGGCGAGCTGGGCCATGGCTTCCACCGTGCCGCGGTTGTAGCCGAGCTTCTGCACCACATGGACGGGGTGGCCCGCGCGGTGCAGGTGGTCCGCGATGGGCCGCATGAACTGCCAGGTCTCGTAGATCCCGGGGATCAGGAGTACGGGTGCCTTGCCCTCCGGCGCCCCGGCGGCGGGCGTGAGGTACTGCGCGGGGTCCACCCGGAAGAGGAAGCCGTGCACCTGCCAGAAACCGACGTACGCGTAGTCCAGCACCCAGGCCCGGCCCCGCTCGATGAGATCCACCCTTTCCACGGTACCGACCGCACGCGCCGCGTGGGGCGCAAGTTAGCACGGCCTTATTATGAGTTCCTCAGAATTACTGCTTGACTGGCGCCATGATGCAGACGAGCGCGACACCCGGGGCCCCGGAGGCCCGGTGGTCCGCCGCACTGCACTCCGCCGACCGCCGCGTGACGCGCCAGCGCCTCGCCGTCCTCGCCGCCGTCGAGCGATCACCGCACGCCACCGCCGACGACGCCGCCATCGCCGTCCGTGCCGACCTCCCGCACATCACGGTCCAGTCCGTCTACGTGATCCTCGCCGACCTCACGGACATCGGCCTGCTGCGCCGCATCGAGACGCCGCACTCCCCCGCACGCTACGAGACGCGGGTGGGCGACAACCACCACCACGCGATCTGCACGGGATGCGGACGGATCGAGGACGTGGACTGCGCCGTGGGGCACGCGCCCTGCCTGACCCCCGAGTGGTCGCCCGGCGCCTCCCGTATGACCATCCGGATCGCGGAGGTCCTGTACCAGGGCCTCTGCGACGACTGCCGCTCGGCAGCCCCCAGCCACCCACCATCCGAATCCCAGGAATAGGAGCACTATGTCCGCGAACTTCAGCACCACGCAGTCCGGCGCCCCCGTCATCGATGACAGCAACTCGTCCGCCCTCGGCCGCGACGGGGCCATCCCGCTGACCGATCACTACCTCATCGAGAAGCTCGCGCAGTTCAACCGCGAGCGCGTCCCCGAGCGCGTGGTGCACGCCAAGGGCGGCGGGGCCTTCGGCGTCTTCGAGACCACCGAGGACGTCAGCATGTACACGCGTGCAGCGCTCTTCCAGCCGGGCACGACGACGGAGACCCTCCTGCGGTTCTCCTCCGTCGCGGGCGAGCAGGGCTCCCCCGACACCTGGCGCGACCCCCGCGGCTTCGCCCTCAAGTTCTACACCTCCGAGGGCAACTACGACCTCGTGGGCAACAACACCCCGGTGTTCTTCATCCGCGACGGCATCAAGTTCCCCGACTTCATCCACTCGCAGAAGCGCCTGCCCGGCACCAACCTGCGCGACGCCGACATGCAGTGGGACTTCTGGACCCTCAGCCCCGAGTCCGCGCACCAGGTGACGTGGCTGATGGGCGACCGCGGCCTGCCGAACTCGTGGCGGACCATGAACGGGTACGGATCGCACACCTACCTGTGGATCAACGAGTCCGACGAGAAGTTCTGGGTCAAGTACCACTTCAAGTCGAACCAGGGCCACGAGGTGCTGACGGTCGACGAGGCCGAGGCGCTCGCCGGTTCGGACGCCGACCACCACCTCCGCGACCTGTCGGAGAACATCGCCAGGGGCAACCACCCGAGCTGGGACCTCAAGGTCCAGATCATGCCCTACGACGACGCGAAGACGTACCGCTTCAACCCGTTCGACCTCACCAAGGTGTGGCCGCAGGGCGACTACCCGCTGATCCCGGTCGGCCGGCTCACGCTGAACCGCAACCCGGAGAACTACTTCGCGCAGATCGAGCAGGCCACGTTCGCGCCGTCGAACTTCGTGCCCGGCATCGCGGCGAGCCCGGACCGCATGCTGCAGGCGCGCATCTTCTCCTACGCGGACGCGCACCGCTACCGCGTGGGTACCAACCACGCACAGCTGCCCGTGAACATGCCGAAGAACGAGGTGCGCAACTACTCGAAGGACGGCGCGGCGCGCTACCACTTCAACGCGGCCACCACCCCGGTCTACGCACCGAACTCTGTCGGCGGCCCCGCCGCCGATCCCGCGCAGTACGGCGCCCACGGCGGCTGGGAGAACGACGGCGACCTCGTGTACGCGGCGCACTCGCTGCATGCCGAGGACGACGACTTCGGCCAGGCCGGCACGCTGTACCGCGAGGTGTTCGACGACGCGCAGCGTGCGCGCTTCCTCGAGACCATCACGGGCGCCGTCGGTGGCGTGCAGAGCGACGAGATCCGGGCGCGGGCCGTCCAGTACTGGGCCAATGTCGATGCCGAGCTCGGTGCGAAGCTGGCCGCAAATCTCGGGCACGGCGTCACGCCTGCGACCGAGTCGGAAGCCGCCCTCTACTAGGGCGGACACCGGCAGGACCAGGGAAGGGCGGATCCGCGAGGGTCCGCCCTTCCTGCGTCCTGCCACCGCGTGAGCGGGCCCGGGGACGGCCGTTAGTCCGGGCGCGCCGGGGTCTGCCAGAATGGGCACCGGAAACCAATCCTGTGCTCCGGACGTTCGCGGCTGCACACCGACCCGAAGGGACGACCGTTGACCGACCAGCCGATTGTGGCCCGGGGGATGCCCTCCTCGCATCATGGTGGGATCGAGCGCGATCGGGACCTCGCGACGGAACTGGCGGACCTCGCCCGGTCGCTGCAGCAGGAACCGGATGGGGACGCGATCCTCGCCGGTTTCGTCCACGCGGCGCTGGAACTGGTGCCGGGGGCCGATGAAGGTTCCGTCAGCGTGGTCCTGGGCCGCAAGAACGTCGGTTCCCGTGCGCCCTCCGGGAACCTCCCCGAGCGGATCGACGCGCTGCAGATGGAGACCGGCGAGGGCCCCTGCCTGGAAGCCGCGTACGAGCACCGGACCATCCGCGTCCCGGACATGGAAGCCGAGCAGCGCTGGCCCCTCTTCGCCCGGCGCGCCACCGAGGCGGGTGCACGGGGGATGCTGTCCATCCAGATCTGGGTCCAGGGCGACGATTTCGGGGCCCTGAACCTCTATTCCCACGAAACCGGCGCGTTCACCGACGAGTCGGAGAACATCGGCCTCCTGGTCGCCTCCCACGCCGCCGTCGCCTTCGCCGAGGCCGAGAAGTCCCGGCAGCTCAACGAGGCGATCGATTCCAGGGACCTCATCGGCCAGGCCAAGGGGATCCTCATGGAACGCCACAAGATCACCGGTGCACAGGCCTTCATCGTGCTGTCCCTGGCAAGCCAGCGGACCAACACCAAACTCGCGAGCGTCGCCGAGCACCTCATCAGCAGCGGGGACCTCCTCGGGAAGCGGTAGCGGCCCCCGCTGTCACCGACGGCCGGGGACGGTTCCAGCGTGATGCGACGCCTCGGGCGTGCAGCGGACCCCTCGCCCTCCTAGGCTGGGACGATGCCGCCACCACCCTGCGCCGAACTGCACCTGCACATCGAGGGGACCCTCGAGCCCGAATTCATCTTCGCTCTCGCCGACCGCAACGGGATCACCCTGCCCTACGCCGACGCGGCGGACCTCGCGGCCCGGTACGCGTTCACGGACCTGCAGTCCTTCCTCGACCTGTACTACTCGAACATGGACGTGCTGCGCACCGAGCAGGACTTCACGGACATGACCCGGGCATACCTCCGCCGTGCCGCGCAGGCGGGCGTCCGGCATGCCGAGATCATGATGGATCCGCAGGCGCACCTCGCCCGCGGGATCCCCCTCGCAACGTGTGTCGGCGGTGTGGCAACCGCCCTGTCCACGAGCGAGGCCAACTTCGGCGTCAGCACGTCCCTCATCGCCGCCTTCCTGCGGGACCGGCCCGCCGCGGAGGCGCTGGCGGTCCTGCGCGACCTCCTCGCGATGGAGGCCCCGATCGTCGGGATCGGCCTCGATTCCGCGGAGGTGGGGTACCCGCCGTCGCTCTTCGCGGAGGTGTACGACCTCGCCCGGGCCGAAGGCCTCCGGTGCATCGCGCACGCGGGCGAGGAGGGGCCGCCCGAGTACGTGTGGGAGGCCCTCGACGTCCTGCGTGTCGACCGGCTGGACCATGGCATCCGCTGCCTGGAGGACGAGGCACTCGTCGAGCGGCTCCTCGCCGACCGCGTGCCGCTGACGGTGTGTCCGCTCTCCAACGTGCGCCTCCGCGCCGTCCCTGCGATCACCGACCACCCGCTGCCGGAGATGCTCGCCCGGGGTCTCAACGTCTCCGTCCATTCGGACGATCCCGCCTACTTCGGCGGCTATTTGGACGACAACGTGGCGGCCCTGGTCGACGCGTTCGGACTGAGCATCGACGACCGCGCGCAGCTGGCCGCGAACTCGGTCCGGTCCGCCTTCCTCGACGGGGACCGGCGGACGGAGCTGCTCGCGGAGGTCGAGTCCTGGCGCAGCGCCGGACACTCCTCGCCCGCGGGCTAGGACCGGCGTGCCCGCAGTGCAAGACTGCAGGCAGACATACGGGCGGGGTCCGACGAAGGGGGACACACTGGACGGGTCCACGATCCAGCACGACTTCACGATCCTCCACGACGCGGGGCTCCTGGAGGTCCTCTGGCGGCCGGGCATCGGGGTCGGCCCCGCCGAACTCGACGTCCTCGCGAACACGATCACGCACTTCCCGGACTGGCACAGCGCGCCGATGCTCGTCCATCTCCACCAGATCCGGCACATCACCCCGTCGGCGCGGCACCTGCTCATCGCCTACCGCCATCGGGGACCCATCGCGCTGACGGGACACGACCCCGTCGATCGGGTCCTCGCCGCCTTCATCGCGCAGTCCCGCAGCCGGACCCGCTACTTCATGGACAGCGGGGAGGCCCGCGCCTGGCTCTCCTCCGTGCCCGCACAGACGCGCCGGCACGCGTCGTCTAGGGCCTCGTGATGAAGCCGTTGTCCACCATGAAGTCGAAGGCGACGTCGGCGGGCTCCTCGCCCTCCACGTCGACGCGCAGGTTCAGGGTGCGGAGGGCCTCGTCGGTGAGCGACGGGGCGATCGAGGCGAACACGTCCTGGAGTTCCGGGAACTCCTCGAGCGTCTCGCCGAAATACACGGGAGCGGCGTTGTACGCGGGGAAGAACCCGAGGTCGTCCTCGAGGATGGTCAGGCCCAGGGCGTCGATACGCCCGTCGGTCGCGAACACCTCGCCGAAGTTGCAGGCTCCGGTGTCCGTCGCCCCGTAGATGGCACCCGTGTCGTAGATGCCGATGTTCTCGTCGGGTACGCCTGTCGCAGCACCGCGTTCCAGCCCGTAGTGCTCCAGCATGGGGGTCATCCCGTCGGCACGTGAGTTGAACTCGGCCTCGACGCAGAATGTCCTCTGCTCCGGCGGCAGCTGCGCCAGGCCCGACATGGTGGTGATGCCGCCGAGCTCCGGGACCGCCTCGGTCCGGACAGCCATGGCGTAGGTGTTGTTCAGCGGCGCGGGTTCGCCCCAGACGAGGCCGTTGGCCACGTCCGCGTCGCGGACCGCCGTCCACTGTTCGCGCTGGTCCGGGATCCCGGCCTCCTCGCCCAGGAAGGCGAGCCAGGCCGTGCCGGTGTACTCCCACGTCACGTCGGCCTCGCCCGAGAGGATGAGGTCGCGGGCGGGTTGCGAACCGGGCGCGTTGGTCAGGTCCGTCACGTCGAACCCGGCCGACTGGGCGGCCAGGACGGAGATCTTCCCCAGGATCAGCTGCTCCGTGAAGTTCTTGGACGTCACGGTCAGCGGAGCGCCCTCGGCCCCCTCGATCGGCTGGATGGTCCCCGGACCGGAGGCGGGGACGTACGACGTGGCGGGCTGCAGCCCGCACCCCGCGAGCAGGAGGCCCACGACGGCGGCGCCGGCCAGGGCGGCGGGACGGCGCGTCCCGTGGCGCCGGGTGATGCTGGAGCGGCTCATGCGAGTCCCTTCGGCCGGGCCAGGAGTTCGACGACGCGCCCCACCCAGTCCACGAGCAGGGCCAGGAGCGCGACGATCACCGCGCCGGCGATGAGCACGCGGGGGAGATTCAGGTTCACACCGGTGGTGATGAGGATCCCGAGCCCGCCGCCGTTGATGAAGGTGGAGAGCGCCGCGGTGCCGACGAGCAGCACCAGCGCGGTCCGGATCCCCGCGAGCATGATCGGGACAGCGAGGGGCAACTCGACCCGGAAGAGGACCGCGCCGGCGCTCATGCCCATCCCGCGGCCGGCCTCGACGAGCCGGCTGTCCACCTGTCCGATGCCCACCATGGTGTTCCGGAGGACCGGCAGGAGGGCGTAGAGCACGAGCGCCGTCACGGCCGCGCGGAAGCCGAAACCGAGCCACGCGGCGAGCAGGACGACGAGCCCGATCGCGGGCGCCGACTGGCCGATGTTCACGACGGCGAGGACGGGCCCGGCCAGCCTGCGGAAGGGCGCACGCGTCAGGAGGATGCCGAGCGGCACCGCGATGACGAGCACGATCACCGCCGACAACAGCGTCAGCGCCAGGTGTTCACCTGCGTAGCCGAGGAGGGACGTCGGATTGAGCGTGATCTGTTCCGTCTCGGTCAGTTCGGCCGTGATGAGCCATGCGGCCAACAGTGCGCCGGCGACGAGGATGCCTGCGAGCTGCAGCAGCAGCGGGCGCCAGCCCCGGCCGGTGCTGGCCGTCAGCGGGTCCACCGTGCCGCGCGGGACGATGGCGGTACCGGCCGACGTCGCCGTCCCCTGCCCCGCGCTCCCGGTGGGCGCGCTTCCCGGGGCCTCACTCACCGTCGGCACCCGTGGTCGCGGGCCGGAGCGGCGCGGAGCCGCCGTCGGCCCGATCGAGCGCGGTCAGCGCACCGGTGTTGATCCCCACCGGCCTGCCTTCCGCGTGGGAGGTGCGGGCACGCGCATGCGCCTCGCTCATCGCCACCATGATCGTCTCGACGTCGACGACGCCGCGGAAGCTGTCACGGCCGCCGGTGACGAGCGCCGCCCCGACACTCGACACGAGCATGATGTCGAGTGCGTCGTTCAGGGTGGCGCGCTCCCCGATGACGGGGAGGCGCGGATCCCGCTCGCCCGTGATCCGCTCGAGCCGGGCGAGCTGCCGCCGCGACAGCCACTGCCGCGGCCTGTTGCGGTCGTCGATGATGACGGCGTGGTCGTCGCCCGCCTCGTCCAGACGCGCGAGGACGTCGGATGCGAGATCACCCGGCGAAGCGGTGACGGCGGACTGCAGGGAGACCTCGTTGACGCGCGTCAGGGTCAGTTGCTTCAGGCCGGCACCGGCGCCGATGAAGTTCTCCACGAACTCGTTGGCGGGCTCGGCGAGGATCCGTTCGGGTGTGTCGTACTGCACGAGCTGCGCCCCCTCGGTGAAGATCGCGATCCAGTCCCCGAGCTTCACCGCCTCGTCGAAGTCGTGGGTGACGCAGACGATCGTCTTCTGCAGCTCCTTCTGGATGCTGATGAGCTCGTCCTGGAGGCGCACGCGGGTGATCGGGTCGACGGCACCGAAGGGCTCGTCCATGAGGAGCACGGGTGGGTCCGCTGCCAGCGCACGGGCGACGCCGACGCGCTGCTGCTGCCCGCCGGAGAGCTCGCGGGGGAACCTGTCGCGGTACTGCGCCGGGTCCAGCGAGACCAGTTCCAG
Organism: Arthrobacter sorbitolis; assembly: GCF_054510995.1. NCBI lineage: Bacteria > Bacillati > Actinomycetota > Actinomycetes > Micrococcales > Micrococcaceae > Arthrobacter > Arthrobacter sorbitolis. The sequence goes on along the minus strand of NZ_JBTNDM010000002.1, from coordinate 493,534 downwards.
GAGTTCGTCGACGCGCGACGCGACGCGTTCCTTGCTCCAGCCGAGCATCTTCGGGACGATCGCGATGTTGGTCGCGACGGTCATGTGGGGGAACAGGCCACCGGCCTGGATGACGTAGCCGATCCGCCGCCGCAGGGTGTCGCCGTTGATGCCCGTGACGTCGTCGCCGTCGAGCACGATCCGGCCCTCGGTGGGCTCGATGAGGCGGTTGATCATCTTCAGGGTCGTCGTCTTGCCGCAGCCCGACGGGCCGACCAGCATGACGATCTTGCCGGCGGGGATCTCCATGGTGAGGCCGTCGACCGCGGCCTTCGCCTGCCCGGGATATCGCTTGCTGACCTTGTCCAGCAGGATGCCGGCGCCGGTGACCTCGCCCGTCGGGCCCGCACTTGCTGGTGCCGCAGGAGCGGCGGGGATTTTCTCAGACACGGATACCTCGCGGGATTGTGAGCCGGCCGAGGCCGACCAGAAGGAGATCGAGCAGCAGGGCCAGGATGATGACGGCGATGATGCCGGTGGCGACCGATTCGAGGGCGTTCGCCCCACCGAGCCGTGCGAGCCCCGTGAAGATGAACCCACCGAGGCCCGGCCCGAGGACGTACGCGGTGATGGCGGCGATGCCCATGACCATCTGCGCGGAGACGCGCACGCCCGCCAGGATGACCGGCCAGGCCATGGGGAGTTCGATCCGGCGGAAGGTCTGGAACCGGCTCAGCCCGACCCCTCGTGCGGACTCGACGATCGAGCGGTCGACATTGGTCAGGCCGACGACGGCATTGCGCAGGATCGGCAGGACGGCGAAGAAGACCACCACGATGACGGCCGGCACGACGCCGAAGCCGAACGGGGCGATCAGGAGGCCGATGAGGGCGAAGGACGGGATGGTCAGGCCGATCGCGGAGACGCTGTTCGCCAGGGAGGTGAGGGCGGGGCTGCGGTACACGAGCGCGGCGACGACGACGGCGAGGATGGTCGCGATGAGGAGGCACTGGACCACGAGCGAGAAGTGCTGCCAGCTGGCATACAGGATCTGATCGAACCTGCTGCCCACGTATTCGATCATCGTCCACCTCCCCGTCGCGGCGGCGCCGCATCCCCTGTAGAGCCGTCCAGGGCGCGCCGAGCGCGACCCTAAGCAGGCTGATGGTTCAACGGTACCGGAGGATCGCGGTGAGCGGGCAACTGTGGTTTCCCCCACAAGGGCCCGTATCCGTGCATCGGGCCGGGCAGGCCGGTGGTAGCTTGCGGCCATGGACACCTCAGCGCCCGGCCCGGACTTCGACGCCGAGGACGGCATCGTCCGGCATTCAGCCCTGGAGGACGTCCTGGGAATCGTCACGGGCACCTTCACGGTGTCCCTCGGCCTGTTCCTGCTGAAGACGAGCGGCGCCGTCACCGGTGGCACGGCCGGCCTCGCCCTGCTCCTGGGCTATGTGGGCGGGCTCCCCTTCGGCGTCCTGTTCTTCGCCGTGAACATACCCTTCTTCGCCCTGGCGGTCTGGAAGAAGGGCTGGGACTTCACGCTGCGCACCATCACGGCCGTCGCGCTCGTCTCGGGGCTGTCGAACCTCCACCCGCTGGCAATCGGGAACCTGACCCTCGACCCGCTCTACGCGGCGCTCGGCGGGAACCTGCTGGCCGGCGTCGGACTGCTGATCCTGTTCCGGCACAAGGCGAGCCTCGGCGGGTTCAACATCCTCGCCCTCATCCTGCAGGAGCGCCTCGGCTGGCGCGCCGGCTACGTGCAGATGGCGCTGGACACGGCCGTCGTCCTCGCCGCCTTCGCCGTCGTCGCACCCGCGAGCGTCCTGCTGTCCGCCGTAGGCGCCGTGCTGCTGAATCTCGTCCTGGCCCTCAACCACCGGCCGGGGCGCTATTTCGGCGCCTGACCGGGTCCCTGAGTGGCCCGGCCCGGCCCGAGGGACATGGGGAGCGGCTACGGTGAGGCGATGGACGACGCAGCGCGGGAACGGGCGGCAGGCCGGGCGCCGAAGCGAGCGATGGCACCCGATCCGGCGCCCGATCCGGCGCCCGATGCCGCGGTACCGGCCCTCCGTGTCCGCGCAGCGACCTACCTGCTGCGGGGACGGGGCGCCGGACGCGAGGTCCTCGTCGTCGACCACGTCCACCACCCCGAGGCCGGGACGCAGGTCCCCGGCGGCGGCGTCGAGGCTGGCGAGACGCTCGACGCCGCTGCCCGGCGGGAGGTCCTGGAGGAAACGGGGCTCCTCCTCGCCGGCCCCCTGACGGCGGTCGGCGTCGCCCATCTGCCCGCTCCGGCCGGTCCTGGCACGGTCACGGTCTTCTTCTCGGCGGCGACCGACGATCGACGGGCGTCCTGGGACCACACCGTCACGGGCGGCGCCGCGCGCCCCGAGCCCGGCTCGGACGCCGGTCTCCTCTTCCGGTGCTCCTTCGTTCCGCTGTCACGGGCCCGGGCCGCAGGGACCAACCACCACTTCAGCTGCGTGCACCTGCTGCGCTGAGGCCCGGCGGACTCACACCGCGACCGGAACCGGTTCCTTCTCCTCCTCGTCCCGCTCGTCGCGCTGGAGTCTCGCGCCCTCGACGTCGACATCCGGGAGGATCCGCCCGAGCCAGGCGGGCAGCCACCAGGCGTGGCGACCCAGCAGGTACATCGCCGCCGGGACCAGCGTCATGCGCACCACGAAGGCATCGAGCAGCACACCGAACGCGAGCCCGAACCCGATGGGGCGCACCATGGCCAGGTGCGAGAACACGAAGCCCGCGAAGACCGACACCATGATGATCGCCGCGGCCGTGACCACGCGCGCGCCGTGGCTGAAGCCGATCCGCACCGCTGCCTTCGGGTCGTCGCCGTGGACGTGGGCCTCCCGCATACCGGACACCAGGAACATCTGGTAGTCCATCGCGAGGCCGAACAGCACGCCGATCAGGATGATCGGCAGGAAGCTCAGGATCGGCCCGGGGTTCGTGACCCCAAAGATGTCGCCCAGCCAACCCCACTGGTAGATGGCGACGGTCGCCCCGAAGCTCGCCAGCAGCGACAGCAGGAAGCCTGCCGTGGCGATGATGGGTACCAGGATGGAGCGGAACACGAGCAGCAGCAGGATCAGCGACAGCCCGACGACGATGCCGAGGTAGAGCGGCAGCGCCTCCATCAGCTTGGCCGAGACGTCGATGTTCGCCGCGGTCTGGCCGGTGACGGCGACGGCGACGCCCGTCTGTTCCTCCACGTCGTCGGTGGCCGCGCGGAGGTCCCGTACGAGGTTCTCGGTGGTCTCGCTGGCCGGTCCCTCCTCGGGGACGACCTGGAAGATGGCCGTCCGTCCGTCCTCGCTCACGGTCGCGGGGACCGAGGCGGCGACGTCCGGCATCTCACGCAGCAGGTCGTTCACGTCGAGCTGCAACGCCGTGCGTTCCGCCTCGTCCGCCGTCTCGGGCAGGGACCCGACGACGATGAGGGGGCCGTTGGTGCCGGCGCCGAACTTCTCGCCGATCGCGCTGTACGCCTGGAACGCCGTGGAATCGGCGGGCTCGGTGCCGCCGTCGGGCAGTCCGACGCGCAGCTGCGCTGCCGGGACGGCGATGATCCCGAGCAGGACGACACCGGCGAGGACCGTGAGGACGGGCTTCCGGGTGACGAAGCCGCCCCACCCGGCACCCTTCGCCGCGCGCTCGTCCGCGAGGGAGGCACCCGTGTCGCTGTCGACGGAGGCGGCGGCCGAGTGCTTGTGGCCGGAGGCCTTCGCCCACCGACGCCGGGAGATGACCCGCCGCCCCATCAGGGCGAGCAGGGCCGGCGTGAGTGTCAGCGCCACGAGCACCGACACCGCGACGGTGCCGGCGGCGGACAGGCCCATGACGGTCAGGAACGGCAGTCCGGGCACCGCGAGCGCGGCCAGGGCCACGATCACCGTGATGCCGGCGAACAGGACGGCGTTGCCGGCGGTACCGGTCGCACGGGCGATGGACTCCTGCATCTCCATGCCGTGGAGCAGCTGGGTACGGTGCCGGTTCACGATGAACAGCGAGTAGTCGATGCCGACGGCGAGGCCGAGCATCAGGGCGAGGACGGGCGAGATGCTGTTCATCTCGACGAGGCCCGAGAGGGCGAAGGTGATGCCGACACCCACGCCCACGCCGATGATGGCCATGAGGAGCGGCAAACCGGCGGCGATGAGGGTGCCGAGCATGAGGATGAGCACGACGGCGGCGACGGCGAGGCCGATGGCCTCCGTGGCGCCGACGATCCCGGAGACGTCCTCGACGATCTCCTTGCTGTAGTCCACGGTCACGCCCGCGGCTTCGGCACCTGCGGCCTCCTCCTGCACGGCCTCGCGCAGTTCGGGTGAGACACCGTTGATCTGCTGCTCGAACTGGACGCTGGCCACCGCGGTGGTGCCGTCCTCGGAGAGCAGGCGCACGCCGGAGCCGGCGTCGAGCTGCCGTTCGGCGAGGTCGAGCTCGGTGCTGCCCGCCTCGAACTGCTCGCGGCCGGCTTCGAGCTGGGTGCGGCTCGCGTCGAGTTGCGCCTGGCCCTGCGTGAGCTGCTGCTCGGTGGCTGCGGCCTGTGCCGGGGGGAGCTGCGCGCGGGCCTGGTCGAACTGCGCACGCTGCGCGTCGAGCTGGGCCTGGCCCTGCTCGAGCTGCTGCTCACCGGCGCTCAGCTGCTGCTCGCTCGCCTCGAGTTCGGCGCGTCCCGCGTCGAGCTCCGACGCCCCGGACGCCACCTGGTCGGCGACGTCGAACGGGTCGACGACGCCCCGCACGCCGTCGAGCGCGGTGATGGCGGCGAGTGCCGACTCCACACCCTCGCGCTGCGTGGCCGAGAAGGCGGCGCCGTCGTCTGTGGTGAAGACCACGGTGCCCGTGCCACCGACGGCCTCGGGGAGTTCCTCCCGCAGACGGTCGGAGATGCGCTGCGACTCGGTGCCCGGGATGGTGAAGTTGTTGGTGAGGGTGCCGGAGAAGGCGACGGCGGCGCCGCCGACGGCGAGCATGATCGCGAGCCAGGCGGAGACCACCCACCACCGCCGCCGGAAGGCGAAGGAGCCGAGACGGTAGAGCAGGAAAGCCATGGAGAGTCCTAGCGGGAAGGAAGTGGACGAGGGGGTCAGGCGCCGGGTAGCGCCGCGGCGTCGGGTTCGGCGGCGGGGTCGGAGAAGCCGTCGCGGAGCATGGTCAGGGCCGAGAGGATCCGCCCCTCGAGCTGGAGCCCGGAGTCGCCGGCGGACTGGGACGTGTTCGCCGCCCAGTCGCGCATGGCGGCCTTGGTGCACGAGAGCACGCTGCCGACCAGGGCCGCGAGGTACAGCTCGGACGCGTCGGCGCCGAGCCTTCCGCGCAGGCCCGCGACGATCCGCGCCTCCGCGCGCTCCCACGAGTGCAGCTGCGCCCGCAGGAGGTCCGGATTCGTGTCCGCCATGCGGAACAGCGCACCGTGCTGGGAGAGGCCCTCCATCCGCGTGGTCTCGGTGAAGGCCCGGACGATGGAGTCGAACAGGGGTTCGTCGTGGGGCATCCGGCCGAAGACCTCGAGGGCCAGTTCGAGGAACCCGTCGGTGCGGACCGTCAGGGCGTCCTCGGCGCTGTGGAAGTAGTTGAAGAACGTACGGCGCGAGACGCCCGCCCGCTCCGCGATCTGGTCCACGGTGAACGAGCCCGGCCCCACGGAGAGCGCGAGGTCGAAGGCGGCGTCCGCGATGGCGCGCCGCGTGTCGATCTTGTTCTGCTCGCGGCGCCCCACGGGCTCCGCGTTCTCGGTCGTCTCCAGCACCGTCCCAGAGTAGGCGAAATATTGCACACCGTGCAACGAAGGTCGGATGCACTGCCCGTGAGCCTCCGGTGCGGCGTACTCTGGCCGGGGCACCGAACTCCCCCGACGAAAGGCGGCTCCCATGAAGACCATCACCCTCGGCTCAAGTCTCGATGTCTCCCGGCTCGGCCTCGGCTGTATGGGCATGTCCGCGTTCTACACCGGCAGCGGCAAGGACGACGCCGGCTCGACCGCCACCCTCCACCGTGCGCTCGACCTCGGCGTCACCTTCTTCGACACCGCCGAGATGTACGGCCCGTACGCCAACGAGGAACTGCTCGGCCGGGCCTTCCGGGACAGGCGTGACGACGTCGTGCTGGCCACGAAGTTCGGCACCATCCGCCACACGGCAGGCGACGCCATGGGGCTCGACGGAAGCCCGGAGAACGTGCGGCTCTCGGTGGAGGGATCGCTGCAGCGGCTGGGGACCGACCACATCGACCTCTACTACCAGCACCGGATGGACCCCTCGGTGCCCGTCGAGGACACCATGGGAGCCCTGGCGCAGCTCGTGCAGGAGGGCAAGATCCGGCACATCGGCCTGTCCGAGGCGGCACCCGCGACGATCCGCAGGGCCCACGCCGTCCACCCGGTCACGGCACTGCAGACGGAGTACTCGCTGTGGAGCAGGGACCCGGAGCAGGAGATCCTGCCGCTCGTACGCGAACTCGGGATCGGCTTCGTCCCCTACTCGCCGCTCGGCCGCGGCTTCCTGACGGGGACCATCCGCTCCGTCGACCAGCTCGACGAGTCGGATTTCCGCCGCAGGAACCCGCGCTTCGCAGGGGAGAACCTGCAGGCCAACATCCGGATCGTCGAGCAGGTCGACGACGTCGCGCGGCAGCTCGACGCGACGCCGGGCCAGGTCGCGCTCGCGTGGCTCCTCGCCCAGGGGACGGACATCGCCCCGATCCCGGGCACCAAGCAGGTGCGGTACCTGGAGGAGAACGTGGCAGCGGACGCCCTCGAGCTCTCGCAGGAGCAGCTCGCGCGGCTGGACGCCGTCGCCACGCCGCAGGGAGACCGCTACGAGGACATGTCGGGTGTGAACCGGTGACCCGACAGCCTGCCTGACCGGGGAGCGCTGGTCCCGTCAGCCCTTCCCGCGGGTAGGTACCGGAAGACTGCCCGTGGTGGCCAGTTCCTCGGCGACCACCAGGAGTTTCGCGTTCGTCTTCGTGGACACCTGCACGAGCATGATGAACGCCTGACCGGCCGTGATGCCGTACCTCTCCATCAGGATCCCCTTCGCCTGACCGATCAGGTCACGCGTGGCGACGGCGTCCTTGAACTGGTGGAGCTTCTGCGCATCGGCGAACGCGACGGCTGCATGGGACGCGACCAGCGAGCCCACGTAGTCGGACTCCTCCGTGAAGGCATGGGCCGAACGGCCCACGAGGTTCATCGCCCCGAGGTTGTCCCCCTCGACGAACAGCTGGAAGGCGAGCATGCTGCCGGCGCCGGCCTCCGCGGCCTTCGCCGAGAACCTCGGCCAGCGTCGCTCGGTGCGCATGTCCGGGACACTGACGGTCCGCTCCTCGTAGACGGCGCTCATGCACGGCCCCTCCCCCGTGCGCTCCTGGAGCTCGTCGAGGATCCGGGCGAGATCGCCGGACGGAGCCCGGGACTGCACCCTGTGGCGGCCGGTCACGAGGGTGATCGAGGCCTCGTCCGCGCCGGGTACCAGGATGACCGCGGTACGCACCAGACGCTCGAGGACGGCGTCCTCGGAGTTCTCCCGCTGCAGGGACCGCGCGAGGTCACTCAGCCTCAAGGCGATATCGTCCTGCGGTGCGATCCAGCTGTCGTCGAGGTGGTGCCTGTCCTCCGCGGCCATGGCGGCCTTCCTGCCTGAAGCAGCATGGCCTTCCGGACTTGACGCGCCGTCCGGTCGGTCAGAGACGGCCACAATACCAGCGACCCCGGTCAGCACCTAAGGTTCACGCACCGCTGTACTATCGGATCATGGGATCCCACCACCACGCGTCACCGGGCGCGGCCCGACGCGGACCGCTGGCAGGCGCTCTCGCCATCACGCTCGCCGTCTTCGTGCTCCAGATCGTCGGGGCGCTGTGGACGGGCAGCCTCGCCCTGCTCTTCGACTCCGTCCATGTGCTGACCGACGCGGCAGGCCTGGCCATGGCGCTCGGCGCCGCGACGCTCTCGGTCCGGCCCGCCACCGCGCGCCGCTCCTGGGGGTTCCGCCGGGCGGAGGTGATCGCCGCCCTGCTGCAGGCCGCCTTCCTGCTCGCCGTCGGAGCCTACGTCCTCGTGGAGGGTGTGCGCCGCCTGATCACCCCGGAGGACGTCGCTGCCCCGGAGATGATCGTGTTCGGCGTCATCGGCCTCGCTGGCAATCTGGCCGCCCTGGCGCTCCTCGCCCGTCACCGCGCCGCGAGCTTCAACCTGAGGGCGGCCTTCCTGGAGGTGCTCAACGACGCCCTCGGGTCCGTGGCCGTGATCGTCGCCGCCGTCGTCATCACGCTGACGGGCTGGATGCGCGCCGACGCCGTGGTGGCCCTCCTCATCGGCGCCCTGATCATCCCGCGGACCCTGAAGCTGCTGCGCGAGACGATCGACGTGCTGCTCGAGTCCACCCCCGCGGGGATCGACCTCGAGGAGGTACGCGCCCACATCGCGCGGCTGCCGCTGGTACGCGACGTCCACGACCTCCACATCACGCAGATCGCCACCGGGCTGCCCGTCCTCACCGCCCACATCGTCGTCGACGACGACTGCTACCGCGACGGGTCGGCGCATGTCGTCCTCGACCAGCTCCAGGAATGCGTCGCGGGGCACTTCGACGTGAGCATCGACCACTGCACCTTCCAGATCGAGCCCCTCGACCACGTGCCCCACGAGAGGGAGTTGAGCCACTGATGCTGCAGACCCTGACCTCGACCTCCGTGCTGCAGCGGGTGGGCACCGCGCTGTCCGATCCGACACGCGTGCGTATCCTGGTGGCCCTGCGGGACGCTCCGGCCTATCCCAGCGACCTCGCCGGGCTGCTCGGCGTGAGCCGCCAGAGCCTGTCCAACCACCTCTCCTGCCTGCGCGGGTGCGGCCTGGTGGTGTCGGTGCCCGAGGGCCGGCGCTCGCGCTACGAGCTCGTGGACCCGAAGCTCGGCCACGCGCTGACCGATCTCCTCGGAATCGTCCTCGCGGTGGATCCCGCGCACCTCGGACCGGACGGGCATCCCGTCGCGGAGACCTCATGACGGAAGGGGCCGACGCGACGGCGCCGACCCCTTCCGGATGTACCTAGTCCATCAGACGGGAACGGATCAGGAACCTCTTCCCCTCCGGCGCCTCCACCGAGAAGCCGCTCCCCCGGCCCGGCACCACGTCGACCGTCAGGTGCGTGTGGCGCCAGTACTCGAACTGCTCCCGCGACATCCAGAAGTCGATGAGCCGCGGGCCGTCGCCGCCGGCCCCTCCCGGAACGCCCGCGTCGGCGCGTCCCTCCGTGCCGCGCGAGATGTCGAGGACACCGAGCAGCACGTCGGCCTCCGCGGTGATGAACTCGCCTGCCGGATAGCACATCGGTGACGAGCCGTCGCAGCATCCGCCGGACTGGTGGAACATCAGCGGCCCGTGGATCAACCACAGCTTGTCCAGCAGGTCGACGGCGCTGTCGGTGAGAGCCACGCGGGAGAAGGTCTCCCCCGGGATGGTCACCGAGGCTTCGACGGTCATGGTGCCTCCTAGAAGAACCCGAGCTTGGATTCCGAGTAGCTGACCAGCAGGTTCTTGGTCTGCTGGTAGTGGTCGAGCATCATGGCATGGTTCTCACGGCCGATACCCGAGGACTTGTACCCGCCGAACGCTGCTCCCGCAGGGTACGCGTGATAGTTGTTCACCCAGACCCGGCCGGCCTGGATCTCGCGTCCGGCACGGTAGGCGATGTTGCCGTTCCTCGACCACACGCCGGCGCCGAGCCCGTACAGGGTGTCGTTGGCGATCTCCAGGGCCTCGGCGTAGTCGTCGAAGCGCGTGACCGACACCACCGGACCGAAGATCTCCTCCTGGAAGACCCGCATGTTGTTGGTCCCCTCGAACACCGTGGGCTTCACGTAGTAGCCCTCGGCGAGGTCGCCGTCGAGCATGTTCCGCTCGCCGCCGATGAGGACCTTCGCCCCCTCCTGCCGCCCGATGTCCATGTAGGAGAGGATCTTCTCCAGCTGGTCGTTCGAGGCCTGGGCGCCCACCTGCGTGTCGGTGTCCAGCGGGTTGCCCTGCACCATCTTCTCCACGCGGGCGATCGCGTCGGACATGAACGAATCGTAGATGGATCCCTGGACGAGGGCGCGCGAGGGACACGTGCAGACCTCGCCCTGGTTCAGCGCGAAGAGAGCGAAGCCCTCGAGGGCCTTGTCGTAGAACGAGTCGTTGCTCTCCGCGACGTCCGAGAAGAAGATGTTCGGGCTCTTGCCACCGAGTTCGAGGGTGACGGGGATCAGGTTCTGGCTCGCGTACTGGCTGATCAGCCGGCCGGTGGTCGTCTCACCGGTGAACGCGATCTTGCGGATCCGCTTGCTCGAGGCCAGCGGCTTGCCGGCCTCCACCCCGAAACCGTTCACGACGTTGATGACGCCGGCCGGGAGGATGTCGCTGATCAGCTCCATGAGCACGAGGATCGACGACGGCGTCTGCTCCGCAGGCTTCAGCACGACGGCGTTGCCTGCGGCGATCGCCGGGGCGAGCTTCCAGGTGGCCATGAGGATCGGGAAGTTCCACGGGATGATCTGCCCGACGACGCCGAGCGGCTCGTGGTAGTGGTATGCCGTCATGTCGTCATCCAGCTGGGACAGGTGGCCCTCCTGCGCACGGATGGCGCTCGCGAAATAGCGGAAGTGGTCGATCGCGAGGGGGAGGTCGGCGGCGAGGGTCTCCCGGATGGGCTTCCCGTTGTCCCAGGTGTCCGCGACCGCGAGCATCTCGAGGTTCTGCTCCATGCGGTCCGCGATGCGGTTCAGCACGAGGGCCCGCTCCGCGACCGACGTCTTCCCCCAGGCCGGAGCGGCCTTGTGGGCCGCGTCGAGGGCCAGCTCGATGTCCTCGGCGGTGCCGCGTGCCACTTCGCAGAAGGGCTTGCCCGTCACGGGGGAGATGTTCTCGAAGTACTGGCCCTTGATGGGAGGAACCCACTCGCCGCCGATCCAGTTCTCGTACCGTGGCTTGAAACTGACCTTGGATCCATCCTGGCCAGGCTGGGCGTAAACAGTCATTGTCCGACTCCTTGAACTCCGGGTGTGCAGGACGTCGTCGTCCCTGGAGCCCACCCTAGGAGGCCGAACGTTGCATCGACGTTGCATCGGCCATGCATCGGCCATGCATCGATCCAGCACGGCCCGGCCAGGATCTTCCGTGACGAGGGCGTCAGGAGGACCCGGGGAGGAACGCTGCAACTAGCCCTGTTCCTGGGTGGGTACGACCGCAGCGACGGCAGGCTGTGCCGGAGCGGGCGTCGCGGGATCCCCCTGTCCCGGAACTGCTGCTGAAGCGGGATCGGTTCCCGGCTCGGGCGTCTCGGAATCGTCACATGCCGGGTAGGCGGGAGCCGCGGGATCTGTACCCGGCGCGGGCTCCGTACCCGGCGCGGGCTCGATGGCCGGTGCGGGCTCGGTGCCGGGTGCAGGCTCGGTGCCGGGTGCAGGCTCGGTGCCGGGTGTGGGCTCGTCGAGTTCGGGAGTCGACGGATCGGCGTCGCAGGGGAGCTCAGGATCGGTCGTGCCCGGGGTCATATTCGCGGGCGGCGTCGGAACCGGGGTCGGAACCGGGGTCGTATTCGCGGGCGGCGTCGGAACCGGGGTCGGAACCGGGGTCGTATTCGCGGGCGGCGTCGGAACCGGGGTCGGAACCGGCGTCGTATTCGCGGGCGGCGTCGGAACCGGGGTCGGAACCGGCGTCGTATTCGCGGGCGGCGTCGGAACCGGCGTCGTAACCGCGGGCGGCGTCGGAACCGGGGTCGGAACCGGCGTCGTATCCGCGGGCGGCGTCGGAACCGGGGTCGTACCGGCAGGCGGCGTCGTCTCGACGGGCGGCGTCGTTCCAGCAGGCGGAGCAGTGTCTGGAACCTTCGCACCCGGCGCCTTACCACCCGGCGTCGCCTCGGGAACCTTCGCACCCGGCGCCTTACCACCCGGCGTCGCCTCGGGAACCTTCGCACCCGGCGCCTTACCACCCGGCGTCGCCTCGGGAACCTTCGCACCCGGCGCCTTGCCACCCGGCGTCGCCTCCGGAACCTTCACGTCGGGCACCTTCGGCACAGTCGGCACCACCGGCGGTGTCACCGGCGGTGTCACGTTCTGAACGTGGCCGTGGCCTTGGTCCTGGCTTACGGCGGCTGTGTTTCCCGAGGCGCCGGAGGCCTGAGGCAGGGCGTCGGTCATCGGAGCCGGCTGGTCGGAACGGGTGGACGACTGCGCCCAGACAGGGAGGTCGGCGGCGCCATGACCCGCGGGAGAGTAGTCCTTGAACTCGCCCTTCCGGGCATTGTGCTGGGATGCGATGAGCTTCCAGCGCAGCGGATCGACATGCTCCCCGTTGAGGATGGTCTCGAAGTGCAGGTGGCAACCGGTCGAGGAACCCGTGGTGCCGACCTCCGCTATCGCGTCGCCGCCCCTGACGATGTCGCCCTCGCCTACCGTGATGCCGCGGAGGTGGTTGTAGCTCGTGATGAGGCCGTTGCCGTGGTCCACCTCGACCCGGTTGCCGCCACCCCACTGGTGCCAGCCGACGGCCCGCACCGTACCGGCGTCGGCGGCATAGACCGGCGTGCCGCAGGGGGCGGAATAGTCCTGGCCCGTGTGGAACTCGCCGGCCTCACCGGTGATGGGGCTCGTGCGGAAGCCGAAGGCGGAGCTCGGGCTCAGCCCTTCGAGGGGTGCGAAGAGGTCTCCGGACCGCGGGCGGGGGAAAAGGCCCGCCGCAGCCATAGTCGGTTCGCCTGCCGCGGCATCGACCGCGGGCTTCGGCGCGTCGCCGGGGCGGTCCGTGCCGGGATCGAGCGGGTCGAGCGCATCGGGAACGCCCCGTGGCATCAGCAGGGATGAGCCCACGTCGCCCGTGGGACGGATGCCGTCCGACGCAGCCACTCCGGAGCCGGCTACCCCCTCAGGGGACAAGGCGGCTGCGGTCTCCCATGACTGCGGGACGACGCCCTGGAAGCCTACGAAGCAGACGACCATCGCCAGGCTGGCGTTCATCTTCGTGCGGGAGGTACGGCCACTCCGTCTCTGCGCCCTTGCCGTACCCGGGAGCTGTACAGGCTGTGTCACGGAATTCCCCTTGTGGATGCTGTGCGGATAGTGCGTTCGACCGACGGACCGACATGTCCATCGGGTGCCCAGCCACCGGGCCCAACGTTAGCCCGATCCCGGGCCTTCCTGCGACTGATGCCCACAATTACTAACGGAACTTGGGAAAACCTGTGAGTAGCGACGGCGGGACTCCTAGTTCCGCCTCGAGCCACTCCGTATGTGCGACGACGACAGCACGCCGCGGTGAACGCCCGGGCAGGACCCGCAGCGCGAGCTGCCATGCCTCGACGTCGTACTCCGCCTCCGGGAGCGCCAGGTACTCCAGGACCGTCTCCGGTGCGCCGTCGGTCAGGACGGCATCCCGCAGCAGGGTTGATACCTCGCTGCGCAGGCGCGTGATGGCCGGGGCCTGCGAGCGTGGCAGGACAGGACCCCGGTAGATGGCCAGCGCCATGCGGTGCGCCCCGCGATGCAGGTAGTTCAGCACCTGGACCGCGTCGACGACCAGCTCTCCCGGCAGGCGGTACGGCCGGGACTGCGGCACGATCGCCTTGCCGTGCTCGGCCAGGACCTTGCGGAGCCGCAGCATCTCCGCCCGGACCGTCGTCCCCGAGGCGTCCTCGGGGTACGCCATGGTGCCGAGCTGGTCCGCGGTGAGGCCTTCCGGGTGCAGGGCCAGGAGCGTCAGCAGTTCGGCATGGCGGAGGCTGAGCTCGAGGGACGCTCCCCCGGCATGCACCACACCATGGTCGGTCCCCAGGATCTGCAGGCTGTTCCGGTAGAGGGCAGCCGGTACGCGTGCCGGCCGGGCCCGCTTCGCCCTCGGCAGACGGCCCTGGAGGCGGTGGATGCTCAGCTGCGCCTCCGCGGCAGCCACCGCCGCCTCCACGAGGGACAGTGTGTGGGTCCCCACCGCGTCGGCCGTCCCCGTGATGTCGATGACGCCCAGGACGGTCCCGGAGTCCGGGTCGTGCAGGGGCACTGCGGTGCAGCTCCACGGATGCACCTGGGGACTGAAATGCTCGGCTCCCGCGATCTGCACGCTGCGCTCGAGGGCCAGGGCCGTGCCCGGCGCACTGGTCCCGACGGTCGCCTCCGACCAGTCGGCTCCGGGGACGAACAGCATCCCCTCGGCCCGGCGGCGCAGTTCGCGATCGCCGTCGACCCACAGGAGCCTGCCGTTCTCGTCGCCGACGGCGACGAGCATCCCGGCTTCGAGGCTCGGCTGGACGAGCAGCCGGTCGATCACCGGCATGATCGCCGCGAGCGGGTGCCCCTGGCGGTACGCCTCGAGTTCCTCCTCGGAACAGAACAGCCTGGCGCCCGCCGTCGACGGGCTCGGGAGGAAGGCCAGGGACCTGAGCCAGGAGTCGCGGACGATGCCACGCAGCCTGCCGTCGACGCCCGCGCCCCGGTCCAGGGCCTCATGGGCGGCGAGGGCCTCACGCTGCAACGCGACGGAGGACAGCTCCGCTAGAGGGATGGAACGGGACGACGTCATCGGCACTCCGCTTCGTGACCTGTCCCCGCGTGGCAGCGTGGGACAGGTCACAGTGTAGCGGGACTACTCGCCGCGAGAAATGGCAACCATGTCCTCGCGGGGTACGAGCTTCACACGCTCCCGCACGAGTTCCGCGTTACCGGACGTGTTCACGAAGTTCGCCCCGAGCTTCAGTTCGTGCGCGTCCAGCTTCAGCCAGCCGTCCCACGTCGTGTAGCGGACACCGCGCTCCTCGAGGAGACCGATGATGGCGTCCTCCGACGGGTCCTCGGCGGGCGGGAGGTTGAGCCGGTCCTCGAGGAGGAATCCGATGGTCTCCAGTGCATCGCCCTTGGTGTGGCCGATCAGGCCCACGGGCCCGCGCTTGATCCACCCGGTGGCATAGATGCCCGGTACGGGCTGACCCTCCTGGTCGATCACGCGGCCACCCTCGTTGGGGATGACGCCGCGCTTGCCGTCGAACCCGACCTCGGGCAGTTCCGAGCCGAAGTAGCCGATGGCGCGGTACACGGCCTGGACCGGGTAGTCGATGATCTCCCCCGTGCCACGCACGTTGCCGTCGCCGGTGAGCTCGGTGCGCTCGAACTTCATGCCCGCGACCTTGCCGGGGGTCTCGGGGGAATCGTGGATCTCGACGGGCGAGTGCAGGAAGTGGAGGTGCAGGCGGCGGGACGCGCCCGTCGGCTCGTCCTCGACGAGCCAGTTGGTGAGCGTCTTCACCATCGTCTTCGTCTGGTTGTTCGTCGCGATCTGCTCCTCGGACCCCGCATCGAAATCGAAGTCCTCCGGGTACAGGACGATGTCCACGTCCCGCGAGTGGGACAGCTCGCGCAGTTCCAGGGGCGTGAACTTCACCTGGGCGGGTCCGCGGCGCCCGAAGACGTGGACGTCGGTGACGGGGGACGCCTTCAGCCCCTGGTAGACGTTGTCCGGGATCTCCGTCGACAGCAGGTCGTCGGCGTGCTTCGAGAGGATCCTCGCGACGTCGAGGGCCACGTTGCCGTTGCCGATCACGGCGATCTCCCTGGCCTCCAGCGGCCAGTCGCGGCTGACGTCGGGGTGGCCGTCGTACCAGGAGACGAAGTCGGCGCCACCGAAGGAACCGTCGAGCTCGACGCCCGGGATGTCCAGGTCGGCATCGCGGATGGCGCCCGTCGCGAAGATCACCGCGTCGTAGAAGCGGCGGAAGTCGGAGAGCGTGAGGTCCCGGCCGTAGTTGATGTTGCCGAGGAAGCGGATGTCCCCGCGGTCGAGCACCTTGTGCAGGGCGTTGACGATCCCCTTGATCCGCGGATGGTCAGGTGCGACGCCGTAGCGGATGAGACCGTAGGGCGCCGGGTACTGGTCGAACAGGTCGATGCTGACGGCGAAGTCCCCGCCCTGCACCTCGTTCGACTTCGTCAGGATGTCGGCGGCGTAGACGCCTGCCGGACCGGCGCCGATGATCGCGACCCGCAGCGGTCGAGCCGCAGCTGAGGTAGACACTGATGAGCCTTCTTCCCGATGGAGATGATCCTGGTGGATACCGTCGCGCACCGATAAGCGCACATTTCCCTATTCTAAATGCCGCCGGGCGGCGCGGTGTAAAACAGTGGCGGGGATCTCCTCCGCCGGCGAGCGGTGGGCCGAGGGGAACCGGACCGCGGGAATAAACGTTCGCCCGGCCCGGTTCACGACCTCGTGAGTGCATCAGACGCAAAGGTCAGTCGTCCGGCCCGGAGCGAGAACTCCGTCGGCGTCCTCTTCGGTATCGGGGCCTACGGACTGTGGGGCCTGTTGCCGCTGTACTTCCTCGTGCTCGCCCCGGCCGGTCCGGTCGAGATCGTGGCCAACCGCGTCCTGTGGTCCCTCATCTTCTGCGCCCTCCTGCTGACCGCCCTGCGGTCCTGGCGTCCGGTACTCACGGCCCTGCGCACCCCGCAGATCGTCGGGACCCTCACGATCGCGGCGCTGCTGATCGCCGTCAACTGGCTCGTCTACACCTACGGCGTGACCTCCGGCCAGGCCATCGAGGCCGCGCTGGGCTACTTCATCAATCCCATCGTGTCCGTCCTGCTCGGCGTGATCGTGCTGCGCGAGAAGCTGCGGCCCCTGCAGTGGACCGCGATCGGCATCGGCGTCCTCGCGGTGGTCGTGCTCGCCGTGGGCTACGGCGCCGTGCCGTGGATCGCCCTGACGCTCGCGTTCTCCTTCGGCCTGTACGGGTTCGCGAAGAAGAAGGTGGGGTCCCGCGTGGACGCCGTGTCCAGCCTGAGCATCGAGACGCTGGTGCTGACGCCCATCGCGGCAGCGGTCATGCTGTGGCTCGGCTCGACCGGCGAGGCGACCCTCCTGACCGAGGGGGCGGGACACTTCTGGATCATGGCCGCCTCGGGCGTCATCACGGCCGTACCGCTCATCTTCTTCGGTGCCGCTGCCCGCCGCCTCCCCCTGACGACGATCGGGCTCCTGCAGTACCTCGCGCCCGTGCTCCAGTTCCTCCTCGCACTGCTGGTGCTCGGTGAGGACATGCCGTTCGAGCGGTGGATCGGGTTCAGCCTCGTCTGGGTGGCGCTGATCCTCCTGACGGTCGACATGCTGCGGAGCGTGCGCCGCCAGCCACGGCTCGCGAAACCGACCGAGCCGGTGTCCGCCACGGCCTAGCCCCGATCCGCGAACGGCGCGCCCCCGGCGCGGACGCGTACGGAGCCGCAGCTGCGACGAGTCAGGAGGTGCCGTCCACGGAGCCTTCAGCGCTCCTCCAGGCCCCAGGGCGAACCGTAGCCGGCGGGGGCGTCGGCTGCCAGGAGGTCGAGGAAGGGCCGCGCGTCGAAGGCCTCCGGTCCGAGCACCCCGCGCCCCGTCCACCGTCCCGCGGCGAGCAGCTCCAGGGCGATCACGGGATTGACGGCGGTCTGCCACACCACGGCCTGGGAGTTGTACTCGGCCATCGTCCACTCGTTGTCGACGACGTGGTAGAGGTACACGGTCCGGGGCGCGCCGTCCTTCCCGAGCCCCGTGACGAGCAGGCCCGCGCAGGTCTTCCCGCGCATCCGGTCGCCGAGCGTGGCGGGGTCGGGCAGGGCCGCCGCGACGACGTCGCGGGGTGAGACGCTGACGCCCTTGACCTCGAGCGGCTCGGTCGAGTCGAGCCCCAGCTTGTGCAGGGTGCGCAGGACCCCGATGAACTCCTCCCCCAGCCCGTACTTGAACGTCACCCTGCGCGCCTTCGTCCACCGGGGCATGAGGACGACCTCCTCGTGCTCCACGTTCACGCACTCGACGGCTCCGATGCCTTCGGGGAAGTGGAAGACCTCGGGCTCGCTGAACGGCTCGGTGGTGAACCACCCGCGGTCCCGCTCGAAGATCACGGGCGGATTCAGGCACTCCTCGATGGTCGTCCAGATCGAGAACGAGGGTGCGAAGTCGTAGCCCTCGACCGTGAGGTTCGCACCGTCGCGGACGCCGAGTTCGTCGATCGACGAGAACAGCTCGTCCTCCGCGTACCGCGCGAACACGTCCGAGAGCCCGGGCTCCACGCCGATCCCCACCAGCGCGAGCCTGCCTGCCGCTTCCCACTGCGCTGCGGCGTCGAACTGCTCCTGTCCGAGCAGAACCCCCGTCTTCTCGTACGGCTGGTCCGGATGCTTCACGGAAAGGCTCATCGCCATGTCGAGGTAGGTGGCGCCGGCGGCGAGGCATCCGTCGAAGATGGGCATCACGAACCGCGGGTCCACCGCGTTGAGGACGTGGGTGGCCCCGTGCTCCCGGATCAGGCCGGCCACCGCCTCGGCCGAGGACGCGTCCACCGACGCCGCCACGAGGCGGGGATCCCGGAGTTCGGCGACCAGCGCCTGCGGACGTGCGACGTCGTAGTCGGCGACCACCAGTTGCTCGAAGAAGGTGCGGCGTACGGCGATGCGGGCCGCAGCGGAGCCCACGCCGCCGGCGCCGATGATCAGGATCCGCATCAGGAGAGCCCGCCGTCGATCGAGCGCCGGTGGACGTCGGGTGCGTCGGGTACCAGCACCGGCGTGTCCTCGTTCAGGCTCCGCCCCAGGAAGAAGGGCCGGGATCCGGGCCTGCTCCGCCAGGCGACCGCGAGGACGAGGCCGAGGGCCAGCGAGCCGATGCCTGTGACGAAGGTGCCGCCGACGCCGAACAGCACGCTGTAGCCGTACTCGACGTCGGCCATGTCGATCGCCGACCGGACGAAGGCCGCGGTGAGCAGCACGGCGCCGATCAGGGGCAGGAGGAAGCGGAAGACGACGTTGTGGCGCGACGTGAACAGCTCGCGTCGGAAGTACCAGACGCACGCATAGCCGGTGATCGCGTAGTAGAAGGCGATGGCCAGGGCGAGGGAGAGGATCGAGTCGGCGAGGATGTTCTCGCTGATGATCGTCATGACCACGTAGTAGGCGATCGCCGCGATGCCCATGACGAGTGTGGAGAACGAGGGTGTCCTGAAGCGGGGGTGCACCACGCCGAAGCGTGCGGGCAGGGCCCCGTACACGGCCATGGACAGCGTGCCGCGTGCCGTGGGCAGGATGGTGGTCTGCGTGGAGGAGACGGCCGAGACCAGGACGGCCACGACGAGCAGCCACGACCAGGGCCCGAGGACGGCGTCCTTGAGGGCGAGGAAGACGTCCTCCGAGTTCGCCTCGTTGCCCAGCCCGATGCCCTCCTCCCCGACGCCCGCGTACATCATGGCCGCGACGGTCACACCCACGTAGGTCACCAGGAGCAGGACGGTCGACAGCAGCGCCGCACGGCCGGGGATGCGCCGGGCGTCCCTGGTCTCCTCGTTCAGGGCGAGGCACGCGTCCCAGCCCCAGTACACGAACAGGGCCAGGAGGATCGCCTCGGTGAATCCCTCGACGCTCTCGAACGCGAACGGGTTGAACCAGTCCCAGGACGGCGGCGTGGCGGTCGCGACGGTCCCGCCTGCCACACCCGTGAGGGCGAGGACCACGAAGAGCACCAGCGCGGCGTACTGCACGCCCAGGAGGACGTTCTGCAGCTTCGCGCCGATCTCCACGCCGCGGTAGCTGACCACCGTCATGAGCGCGATGAAGACGACACCGGTGACCGTGACCAGCAGCGGATCCTCGGCGAGGGAACCGTCGCCGACGAGCAGCCAGAGATACGTGCCGCCGACCTGCGCGAGGTTCGCTAGCACGATGATGCCCGCGACGGCGACACCCCATCCGGCCATCCATCCCGCCCAGGGCCCGAAGGCCTTGGTCGCCCACGTGAAGGAGGTCCCGCAGTCGGGTACCGCCTCGTTGAGCTCCCGGTAGGCGAAGGCGATGAACACCATGGGGATGAACGCGAGGATGAAGGCGATGGGGGCCTGGGCCCCGACGGCGAGGACGACGAAGCCGAGGGTCGCCACGAGGGAGTACACCGGCGCGGTCGAGGCCAGTCCGATCACCGTCGACTCCCACAGCCCCAAGGCACCCGTCGCGAGGCCCTTGCCGGAGCGGTCCGTCGGCTCCCCCGGGGGCCGGCTGTCGAGAGGGAACTGGCTCATGCTGCCCCGATTCTGGAAGGACCACCGCCACCGCAGGAGGTCTGGCGTCACTCTACTGACCGGCCCGTCCTCCCGGTAGCCCCTCGGCCCCACCGCCGGGAACAGGCGCGTCCGGCAGCTGCGCCGTGAGGTACGCCGCGTTGAACCGGGAGAGCAGGCCCACGAGTTCGACGACGTCGGCCGCGTCCCATGCCTCGAGTCGCCTCCGGAAGGAGCGCCTCCTGCGCTGCCGGGCGTCGTCGATACGGCGGGCCCCCTCCGCCGTGAGGACCACGGGGCGCGAACGTTCGTCGCCACCCGCCGCTCCACGCTCCACGAGGCCGAGCCGCTGCAGCGCCGCCACGTGGCCGCTCACCCAGGGGGTGCCCATACCCAGCGTCACGGCGAGGTCGGTCACCCGGCAGGGGCCCAGCATCCGGGCGGCCGCGAGGACGCTGTAGGCGGCGGGTTCCATCGCCGGGTCGATCGTGCGGGCGACCGCACGGCACACCCGTTGCTCGCTGCGGCAGATCAGGGCAGCTTCCTGCTCGACGTCGTCGAGTGCGGCTCGTCGCGTGGTGCCGGTCGCCTGCCTGGCGGGTCCCTCCATGCTCGAATGCTAGGCGGGTCGAGGCGCACCAGGGCCGGTCCTGCGCCGCATTTCTCTTCATGACACCCGGCGCGGACCGCTAGTCGCGCGGCGCTGCGCCTCGGGTCAGGACCTCCTGGCGGAAGAACGCCGGGTTGATGCGCGACCACACGAGCATGAGCACCGCACCGAGCAGGATCACGCCGATCCCGAGGATGAACACCATGCCGATCCCGAAGAGCTCCGACCCGGACCCGTACTCGGGGTCCATCGAGTCGACGGCCGTCTTGAAGAACATGACCAGCAGGATCACGCCGCCGAGCAGCGGCGCCAGGAACTTGAAGAAGACGTTCCGCGCGCTCGCGAAGGCCTGGGCCCTGAAGTACCAGACGCACGCCAGCGCGGTGATGCCGTAGTAGAAGCAGATCATCAGGCCGAGCGCCGTGATGGTGTCCCACAGGGCGTTCTCCGACACCAGGCGCGTGAAGACGTAGAACCCTGCGGCGGCGACGGCCGCGGCCACCGTCGCGTAGCTCGGTGACTTGTGCTGCGGGCTGATGCGTCCGTAGCCCTTCGGCAGTGCCTTGTAGTGGCCCATGGCGAGCAGCGTGCGGGCGGGCGAGACGAACGTCGACTGCAGGGACGCGGCAGAGGAACTCAGCACCGCCATCGACATCAGGATGGCGAAGGGACCCATGACGGGGCCGGCGAGAGTCGCGAAGATGCTCTCCTGGTTGTCCGGGTTGCCTGCGCCGAGTTCGCCGTCGCCCACCCCGGCGTAGGCGAGGGTAGCGAGCGCCACCGTGAGGTAGATGACCACGATCACCACGACGGTCAGCGCTCCCGCGCGGCCCGGGGTCTTCTCCGGGTCGGTGGTCTCCTCGTTCATCGTGAGCGTCACGTCCCATCCCCAGTAGATGAAGATCGAGAGCGAGACACCGGCGGCGAAGGCGGAGAACGAGCCGACCGCGAAGGGGTTGAACCAGTCGGCACTGATGCTGGTGGCGTCGAAGGCGGTGCCGTTGCCGACATGGATGAAGGCCGCGATGGCGAACCAGGCGAGGACCACGAGCTGGAAGGTGACGAGCACGTACTGCACGGTCTTGGTGGCCTGCATGCCCCGGTAGGAGATGTAGCACGCGAGGGCGATGAACACGAGCGTCGTCGCGATGTTCACCGGCAGGTCGAGCGTCAGCTCGGCGATCGCGGGATCGCCGAGCACCTGCGAGATCAGGAGGTAGAAGAAGTCGACCGCGACGGCGGCGAGGTTGGACAGCACGATCACGGTCGCGGCGATGAGACCCCAGCCGCCCATCCAGCCGATCCACGGGCCGAACGCCCGCGTGGCCCAGGTGAAGGACGTCCCGGAGTCCGGCATCGCGCTGTTCAGTTCGCGGTAGCCGAGGGCCACGAGCAGCATGGGGATGAAGCCGATCAGGAAGATGGCCGGCAGGTTCACCCCCACCTCTGCGACAGTGGGACCGAGGGCCGCCGTCAGGGTGTAGGCGGGGGCCACGCAGGACACCCCGATGACGACGGCGCCCAGCAGGCCGACGGTCCCCGAATCGAGGCCCTTGCTGCTGAGTCCTGATCCCCTTTGCGTTGTCTCGTCGATACTCATGCGTCCGCCTCCGTGGGTAAGGCGCCCGGTCCGGAAGTGGTATCGGGCGTTGCGTACGTACGCGGGACGACGACCATGGGGATGGTCAGCGTACGCAGGATCTTGGCGGCCGTGGATCCGAGGAAGATCCGTGCGTGCTGCGCGAGGCGGCTGGAACCGACCAGCAGCACCTCCCCCTCGTCCCAGGCCATGGACTCGATGGCTTCCTCGATGGACGCACCCCGCGCCGTCTCGACGCTCACGCGCCCGCCCGCGGCCAGCGACGACGCCGCCTCGGCGAGCCGCCGGTTCGCGTCGTCCTCCGCTCCGCCCGGGTCCGGCTGGCCGGCGTCGAGCGCGATGAGGGAGACGAGGCGCAGCGGCAGGCCGCGGCGGTGGGCGGAGGACACGGCCACGGAGATGACGGCGTCGGCCCCGGCGCGCCGGCCCACCGCGCAGGTGAGGCGCGTGACGGGGTCGGTGCGGCGGTAGGCCCTCGGCGCGAGCGCCACGGGGACGGGTGAGGCGTGGAGCAGGCTGCGGGCCACGTTGCCCACGCTGAACCGGCCGGCGAGGCCACGCGAGCTGGCCCCGATGACGATCAGGGACGCCTCGGTGTCCTCGGCCGCCCGGATGAGGCCCTCCGCGTTCGATTCGGCCCGGATCACGACGCCTCGTGCCCGGACGTCGTCGGGCACGAGGGCGAGCCCCTCGTCCATCCACTCCCGCATCTGTTCGGAGAGCAGGCTGTCGAAGCCCTTGTCCGGCGGGTAGGTGCCCGCGTAGAGGGAGTGCTCGGGCGTCACGAGGACGAGGTCGAGGTCCGCGTCCTGGCGCCGGGCGAGGGCGACGGCGAGGCAGACGGCGTCGTGCCCGCGCTCGTCAGCGGTGTAGCCGACGATGTAGCGCATCAGGCCCTCCCGGTGCCGGTGGACTGCAGCCCGGAGGCCAGCGCGAGGTGGACGGCCGCGGCGGTGCGCTGCCCCATCCGGATGGCACCGTCCACGTGCTGGTAGCCCTCGGCCGCGATGTCCGAGCACGACCAGTAGATGGGTCCGACCGGCGTGCGCTGGTCGCGGCCGTACCGGTGCAGGCCGCCGAGGTCGTAGCTGGAGGCATAGGCGCCGCGGGTCCACTCCTCCGACGCCCAGTCCGATTCGTAGTACACCTCGGGGTCGAGGGCCTGCGGGCCGAGGAAGCCCGCGATCGAGCCGAGGATGCGCTCGCGGCGCTCGTGCGGCGGGAGCTCGAACATCGCGTCCGCCTTCTCGTCGGAGACGAACCCCACCAGGGTGCCGCGCGGGTCCTCGTAGTTGGTGTTGTCGTAGACCTCCTGGACGATCGACCCTGCGCTGAAGCCGGTCCCGGAGAGCCCCTCCTCGCGCCAGAACGGCGTGGTGTACACGGCGTGCACCTTGATCACGAGCCCGAGCGACTGGTGCTGGTGCATCTGGTGCTGGCGGCGCGGCAGCGGGGGCTCGTAGCTGATCCGCGAGTAGAGGTTCGGCGGGACGGCGACGACCGCGTACCGCGCGTTCACCGTCGTCGTGTCCGAGACGACCGTGACGCCCTCGGCGCCGTCCTGCCCGTCCATGCCGCTCCAGCGGAGCGTCCGCACCGGGCTGGAGAGGATCACGTCCTCCCCCAGCTCGGCGGCCATGCGTTCGGAGACGGACTGCATGCCGCCGACCACGCGCCGGTCCAGGATGAAGTCCTCGTCCACGAGGTGGGAGAAGGAGCCAGCGGTCGCGGCCATGAGGATCGCCTGCAGGGCGGAGAAGGAGTGGGCGGGCTTGGTCAGCATCCCGCCGGCGATGAAGAGCCCGATGTTGTCGCAGGCCTCCTCGTCGTCGGACTGCCGCCGCAGCCAGTGGTGGAAGGAGATGGTGTCCAGGGCGCGGGCGTCCGGGTGGTTCCACGGCGCCTCGGGGCCCGCCTCCGCCACGAGCCGGTCGAGGATGTCGATGAGCCGCGTCATCTCCTCGCGCGTGTAGTCGCTGACGGGGAACATCTCCCCGGAGTACCGGATCGGCCGGTCGTCGGGACCGATGTAGACGGAGTCGCCTTCCCGGTACCGCGGGAACGTGTCGATGCCGAGTTCGTCGAGCAGCCCGATCAGCGCGGTCTGGTCGGGAGACACCCACTGGCCCCCCACTTCGAGGACGGCGCCGTCGACCACGTCCGTGTGGGTGCGCCCGCCCACGCGGTCCCGGGCCTCGACGACGGCGACCGTATGGCCGGCCCTCGTCAGCTCGCGTGCTGCGGTCAGGCCCGAGGGGCCTGCTCCGATGATGACGACGTCGCGCTCGATGATGTCCATGGGATCCTCCCGGCCGCATGATGCGGGCCACAAAATGAATGTCATTCATTATTTTGCCCTACTATAGCCACGGGCGACCCCTGAGGGAAGGGAGCGACCGTAGAGTTGAGGGCACCGCAACAGGAGGCAGGTTCCATGACCGCAGCAACGCCGGCTCCGCGGCGTGCCGGGCGTCCTCCCCGCAGCCTCCTGTCCAGGGACAGCATCACCGGCGCGGCACTCGACCTCATCGAGAGCGAGGGCTACGAGGGGCTCACGATGTCGGCCGTGGCGCGACGGCTCCGGGTGGCCCCGTCCGCGCTCTACAACCATGCGGAGTCGAAGCAGGAGGTGCTCGGCTGGGTGCAGGACCACGTCATGACCATGGTCGAGTTCGACGCCTTCGCCGACCGGCCCTGGGACGAGGCGGTCCGGCGGTGGGCCTGGTCCTACCGCGAGGTCTTCGCCCGGCACGCCCCGCTCGTCCCGGTCATCGCGGTGATGCCCGTCACCGACGCTCCCGAGACCCTCCGCATGTACGAGGAGGTCGCGCGGGGGTTCCAGCGGGCGGGCTGGCCCGAGGACCGCATCGTGCCGGCGATCGTCGCGCTGGAATCCTTCATCTACGGCTCGGCGCTCGACGTCACCGCCCCCGGTGACATCTTCGACTCGGGAGCCCTGGCCGACACGTTCCCCGTCTTCACCGCCGCCGTGCGAAGCGCCGCAGCCGCCGCCGGCACCGAGAGCGCGGCCGATGCGGCCTTCCGGACAGGCCTGGACGGCATGATCGCGGGGCTCCGCCAGCAGTTGGCAGCCCCGTCCTGATCCGCGGCGACCGCGAGCCGGCACCGGGATCGGAGGTCGTCCGACGTGGGGTGGAGCAGGTCCGGGCAGCGAGGCTCCGACCACGGCGTCGCCGCGCGGTGGTTCGTGACCCGACAGGGCCATGAGCCTGCTGATTGCTAGATGGTCTAGCTTTACGGGCCGCGAGCGATCTGCTACCTTCGGAGAGCGGTCAAGCAGTGGCCCCATCGAATCATCCATTTTCGAGGTCACCATGACTGTTGCACCCCTTTCCCCCGGCACCGTTCCCCAGCACGCCGAGCGTGCCAGCTGGAGCAATTCGTCCGACCTGCAGGACAGGGATTTCGCCGACTCTGCCGGCGTCCCGGGACCCGCGGCCCCTGAGACGCCGGAGGTCCCGACGGACCTCTCCGCCGTCAGCACGCGTGAACTCCGCATCCTGTGCAACCAGCTCTACCGCATCCTCGACGTCGACTTCCCGCCGTTCGGCGTACGGGAGGACTACGAGGCCGTGGCCGATGCCCTCGAGGGCCGCGACGCGCGCGCCGCCGAGCAGACGGAGAGCGCCAGGCTCCGCGAGAAGTTCCGCGACAACACCGTCAGCTCGCGCTTCGAGCTGTTCCACGACGGCGTCATGGTCGGCTATGTGAAGTACGACATGCGGGCCGGCCGGATCCGCCTGCTCGAGACCGTCGTCGGGCCCACCTACGGCCGCTCGGGCCTGGAGCCCGTTCTCATCCGCGAGGCCCTGCTGAGCGCCCACAAGCGTCGCCTCGCCCCTATCCCCTACTGCCGGCACGCCCAGGCCTTCCTGGCCGAGAACCCGCAGTTCCGGGCCCTCATCCCGGTCGGCTGACCCCCGTACACCCCAGCACGACGAAGGCCCCGCAGCAGCGCTGCGGGGCCTTCCTCGTGCTGGTCGTGCTGGTCGTCCGGGTCAGCCGGCGTCGACGGCGCGGATCGCGCGCTCGAGCACGTCGAGACCGTCGGCCAGCAGCTCGTCGGTGATGACGAGCGGCGGCAGCAGGCGGATCACGTTGCCGTAGGTGCCGCACGTCAGGATGATGACGCCCTCGCGCAGGCACTGGGCGGCGATGGCCTTCGTGCTGGCGGCGTTCGGTGCCTTGCTGCCCGGCTCCACGAACTCGATCGCCAGCATGGCGCCCCGCCCGCGGAGCTCGCCGATGATGCCGCGCTCCCCCAGGTCGGCCTGGAGGGCCGCGAAGCGCTCCGTGACCTGCTCCTCGATGTGGCGGGCCCGTCCGGCGAGGTCCTGCTCCTTCATGGTCCCGATCGCGGCGAGGGCCGCTGCGCAGGCCACCGGGTTGCCGCCGTACGTACCGCCGAGTCCGCCGGCATGGACGGCGTCGAGCAGGTCCGCCCGGCCCGTGATGGCCGAGAGCGGCATGCCACCGGCGATGCCCTTGGCCATGGTGATGATGTCCGGGACGACACCCTCGTGGTTCACGGCGAACCACTCCCCCGTGCGGCAGAAGCCGGACTGCACCTCGTCGGCGATGAACACGACGCCGTTGGCGGTGGCCCATGCGGAGAGCGCCGGGAGGAACCCCTCGGCGGGCACGATGAAGCCGCCCTCGCCCTGCACGGGTTCGATGATGATCGCGGCGACCGACTCGGCACCGAGCTGCTTCTCGATCATGGTGATCGCACGCTGCGCCGCCTCGGGACCCGTGATGGCCGGGTTCTCCTCACGGAAGGGGTAGCTCATGGGCACGCGGTAGATCTCCGGTGCGAACGGACCGAAGTTCGTCTTGTAGGGCATGGACTTGGCCGTGAGCGCCATCGTCAGGTTGGTCCGGCCATGGTAGGCGTGGTCGAAGGCGACGACGGCGTCCCGGCCGGTCGCGAGGCGGGCGACCTTCACGGCGTTCTCCACCGCTTCCGCGCCCGAGTTGAACAGGACGGTCCGCTTCTCGAAGTCGCCCGGGGTGAGCTCCGCGAGCTGCTCGGCGACGGCGATGTAGCCCTCGTAGGGCGTGACCATGAAGCACGTGTGCGTGAAGTGCTCCACCTGCTCCTTGACGGCGCCCACGACCGCCGGGTCGGACGCACCGACGCTCGTCACGGCGATGCCGGCGCCGAGGTCGATGAAGGAGTTGCCGTCGACGTCGTGGATGATGCCGCCGTCGGCGTCCGCCACGTAGACCGGCACGCCGGAGGCGACACCCTTGGCGACGACGGCGGCGCGGCGCGCGGCCAGCTCGGTGGACCGGGGGCCGGGGAAGTCCCCGGTGATGCGGCGCTTCTGCTCGAGCCTGAAACGCGGCGCGGCAGTGCCGGGGGTTGTTGCGAAGGTGGTCATCTGGGTTCCTTGTCTCGGGGGACGGCTACGCGTCCAGCACGCTCATGACGTGCTTGATCCTGGTGTAATCCTCCACGCCGTACATGGAGAGGTCCTTGCCGTAGCCGGAGTTCTTGAAGCCGCCGTGAGGCATCTCGGCCGTGAGCATGATGTGCGTGTTGATCCAGACCGCGCCGAAGTCGAGATCGCGCGAGACCCGCATGGCCGTCCCGTGATCCGTGGTCCAGACGCTGGAGGCGAGGGCGTAGTCCACGCCGTTGGCGAGCTCCACGGC
Organism: Arthrobacter sorbitolis; assembly: GCF_054510995.1. Lineage (NCBI taxonomy): Bacteria > Bacillati > Actinomycetota > Actinomycetes > Micrococcales > Micrococcaceae > Arthrobacter > Arthrobacter sorbitolis. The sequence continues at coordinate 465,591 of NZ_JBTNDM010000002.1, read as the reverse complement.
TTCCTCCTCCGTGGTGAAGGTCTGCACCGTGACGATCGGCCCGAACGTCTCCTGCTGCACCACCGGGTCGTCCTGGTGGGCGCCCGTGATGATCGTCGGCTCGAAGAAGTAGCCCTTGTCGCCCGCCCGCCTGCCGCCGGTCGCGATGCTGCAGTGTGCGGGGAGCGCATCGATGACGGCGTTGACCGCGTTGAAGTGGTTGATGTTGTTGAGCGGGCCGAAGTAGTTCTCGGAGTCGTCGGCACTGCCGGTCTTCAGCGTGGCGGTGTGCTCGACCATCGCCGCGACGAACTCGTCGTGCGCCCCCTCCTGCACGAGCACGCGCGTGATGGCCGTGCAGTCCTGGCCGGCGTTGAAGAAGGCGAACTCGGCGATCGCGGCGGCGCTCCGCCTGAGGTCGGCGTCCGCGAAGACGACGGCCGGCGCCTTGCCGCCGAGCTCGAGGTGGGCTCGCTTGAGGCCCTTCGCCGCGCTCGTGGCGACGGCGATGCCCGCGCGGACGGAACCCGTGATGGACACGAGGCCCGGGACGGGGTGCTCGATCATGGCGGCCCCGGTCTCGCCGGTGCCCAGCACCACGTTCAGGACGCCGTCGGGCAGGATGCCCTGCGTGAGCCGCGCCAGCACGAGGGTCGATTCGGGCGTGGTGTCGCTGGGCTTCAGGACCACGGTATTGCCGGCGGCGAGTGCGGGCCCGATCTTCCAGATCGCCATGAGGAAGGGGTAGTTCCACGGCGCCACCTGGGCGACGACGCCGATGGGCTCCCTGCGCACGTACGAGGTGTGGCCCTCGAGGTACTCGCCCGCGGACTTGCCCTCGAGGATGCGTGCCGCCCCGGCGAAGAACCGCAGCTGGTCGGCGCCCACGGCCACCTCCTCGGCGGCGATCATCTCGCGGACCTGGCCCGTGTTGCGGTGCTGTGCCTCGACGAGCTCGTCGCTCGCGCCCTCGACGGCGTCCGCGAGCCTGAGCAGCATGAGCTGGCGCTGGCTCGGCGTGGTCCGCTTCCACGTGGTGAAGGCGCGTGCGGCCGCCCGCATGGCGTCGTCGACGTCCGCGGGTGAGGACACGGGCGACTGCGCGACCACCTCACCGTTGGTCGGGTTGACGATGTCCAGGAGCTGATTGCGAGCGCCGGCGGGCGTCACGAACGCCCCGTCGATGTAGTTCTGAAGGGTCTCAGCCACGGTGCAGTGCCTTTCGAGAGGTCGTGTCCGCGCGGAGCCCGGACGCATCCGGGCCGCGGGTATCGAGAGAACGGTACCGGGCGGGGCGGAACTGCTGCCACGGATACCTGCACAGCGCTCGCTCCATGAGGCGGTGCAGGAGCACAGTGGACATCTAGAATGGCGGCATGGCCATCACCCTTCCCGATCTCCTCTCCGACGCGGCGCTCGGGCTCGTCGCTGAGGGCCGTGCCGAGGCTCCGCCGCATCCCATCGAATGGGTCGCGGTGACCGAACTGGAGGATCCACGCCCGTTCCTCAACGGTGCGGAGGTGGTCCTGACCACGGGCGTGCGACTCAAGACCGGGGCCGCCCAGCGGGCGTTCGTCCGGCGCGCGCACGAGGCGGGAGCGCTCGCCATCGGATTCGGGGTGGGCCTCACCCACCAGCGGATCCCTGCTGCCGTGCTCGCGGAGGCCGACGACGTCGGGCTCCCCGCCTTCCGCGTGCCCTATGAGGTCCCCTTCATCGCGATCGGGAAGAAGGTGGCCGATGCCCTGTCCGCCGACCGGTTCGCGGGCCTGGAGGAACTCCTGGAGGGGCACGCGGTCCTGGCCTCGGCCCTGCTCGGGTCCGGCGGCCTCGGTGCCCTGCTCGGCGAGCTCGCCCGCATGCTCCGCACGGACGTCGCCCTGTTCCAGTACGGAGCGCGCATCGCGGGCGCCTCCGGTCCTGGCCGGCGACGGCGCCCTCCGAGTGTCGCGGGCCTCCCCGGGGGATCGGCCACGCCGGATGCCGCCGGCACCCCCGCCGCGGCCGACCCCGCGGCCCCGGTGACCTGGCACCGCCTCCCGATCGCCACGGGCCTGAAGGACCGCTGCACGCTCGCCGTCGCGGAGCCGTACTCCCGCACCGCGGTCGTGGAGTACGCGCAGAACCTCATCTCGGTCGAGCTCACCAACCAGGCCCGGAACCGGACGGGCACGCGGAACGCGGTGGGCCAGCTGCTCGAGGACGTGGTGCGCGGCACGCTCGCGGGAGCGGAAGCCGCGGCGAGGCTCGCGGGTGCCGGCATCGACACCGCGCTGCGGCACGGCGTGCTGATCGTCGACGTCGCCTCGGGCCAGCGGCGGGCGCTCCGCACCCTGCCCCTGCCCGACGGCTGGGACGGCGTGCCGGCGGGCCTCGTCGACGAACGCCTCGTCCTGGTCCTCCCCACCCCTGCCACCCCCGATCCGGCCGACCTCGGCCGCTACCTGCACGGCGCCGGCCTGACGGCACGGATCGGCGTCGGCGGCACGTACGCCCAGCCCAACGGGCTGCGCTGGAGCTACTTCGAGGCCCGCGAGGCCCTGCAGCGCGGCCAGGCACTCAACATCGCGGACCGCCTGAGCCTCACGTCGCTCCTCATGACCAGCGCCGACGTGCCCCTCGCCGATCTCGCCGCCGAGACACTGAGCCCGCTCGAGACCTTCGACCAGGCGCACGGCGCGGGGCTACTCGCGACCCTGCAGCGTTACCTCGACCTCGACGGATCGGTGGCCGCCGTCGCCGCCGCGCTCGGGCTCCACCGGAACACCGTCCGGTACCGGATGCAGCAGGTCGTCACGCTCACGGGCTACGATCCCGCCGTGACCGCCGACCGCGTGCACCTCTACCTCGCCCTGCGGATCCGTGCCCTCGGTTGACGCCGTCGGGCGGGGCGGCCTGCCACCCATCCCACGCGGGGAACAGGTGCGAGGAGCAGTCATCACGCCCGCGGTCCGGTGCATGCGATAGTTGGATCCTCACGCACCGGTCTCATCGTCCTTCGGGGGTCTCCATGTCACTGCTCCATGTCGACGGGTTGGAACTGCAGGAGCTCGCCCGTCAGGCGGTCCTCCAGGACTACCGGCTGCCCTACGGCGAGGCCGGCGGCATGCCGGTGGACAGGCTCGACTACGAGACGCCCCCGGAGCTCCTCAACCTGGTCAAGCTCGCCGTGCGCGTGAGCGGGATGCACGCGGGTGTCATCAACATCATCACGGCGGACCAGCAGCACCAGATCGCCGCTGCCGGGGTGGATCCGGCGGTGTGCTCGCGGGACGACTCCATGTGCTCGAAGGTCTTCACCTCCGGCTCGATCACGGCGCTCGCGGACGCGTCGCGTGACCCGCGCTTCGCCGACAACCCCTTCGTCAACGGCGGCATCGCCCATGTCCGGTCCTACGCGTCGGTGCCGCTCGTCACGCAGGGGGGCCACGCCCTCGGGTCCCTCTGCGTCTTCTCCCCCGAGGTGCTCGACTTCGACGCCGACCAGCAGGAGGCCCTCGAGATCCTCGCCCGGCAGGTGGTGGAGGTCCTCGAGCTGCAGTTCAAGACGCGGCAGCTGATCGAGGCACTCGAGGTGGTACGGCGCAGCAACGAGGATCTCGCCGGGTTCGCGGCCCGCGTCAGCCACGACCTGAAGAACCCCCTCACCGCGATCCTCGGGTATGCCGAGCTCAGCGAGCAGGACGACGACGTCGAATCCTCCGGGCCCGCAGCACGCTACTTCAGCATCATCCGGGGCAGCGCCAGCCGCATGCTGGCCACGGTGGAGGACGTCCTCGAGTTCTCGCGGATCGGCGGGTCGATCACCCGCCGTGCCGTCCGTCTCGACACGATGATGAACGCCGTGCTGCAGGACATCCTCCCGCTCAGCAGCGCCGCCCACGCCGTCATCACGGTCCAGGACGTGCAGCTGTGCGTGGACCGGGCACAGGTCACCGCCCTCCTGCAGAACCTCGTCTGCAATGCCATCAAGTACTCGACGCCCGGCAGCCCTCCCCGCATCGAGGTCGTCGGGAGCGTCGGCGAGACGCAGGTGCTGCGCGTCATCGACCACGGCAAGGGCATCGATCCGGCCGACCGGCAGCGGGTGCTCGAACCCCTCGTCCGCCTGCATCGCGACGGGGATCCGGCGGGCAACGGGATCGGCCTCGCGACGTGCGCCCGGATCGCCTCCGCCCATGACGGGTCGATCAGCGTGACGGGGACGCCGGGCGGCGGGACCACGGTGACTGTGGACCTGGGGCCGACGGCCTGAGCGCCCGCTCCGGCCCTCCGGAGCCCGGCCTACTGGGCCTGCAGGGGCCGGCCCTGGTCGATGTGCGCGAGCGGCAACCGGAACGTGAACACCGACCCTTCGCCCTCGACGCTGCGGCAGGTGATGGTGCCGCCGTGCCGCTGCACGATGCCCTGGGCGATCGCGAGCCCGAGGCCCACGCCCGGGATGGCGGCGTTGCGGGCCCCCGAGGTGCGGAAGAACTTCGAGAACACGCCCTTCAACTCCTCGGGCGACATGCCGCTGCCCTCGTCGGTCACGCTGCACTCCACCTCGCCGTCCACCTCGGCGGCACGGACGATCACCCGGCCGCCGTCCGGCGAGTACTTGACGGCGTTCGAGAGCAGGTTGTCGAGCACCTGGGTGATGCGGGACGCATCACAGAGTGCCACCAGGCCGGGGTCGGTGAGGTCCTCGAAGCGCACCAGCGGGTTGCTGTTGCCCTCCTCGGCCGTTGCGATCCGCCGGCTGACGAGGCCGGAGAAGTCGGTGGGGGCCGGCGTGATCTCGGGCGGACCCTCCGCCGCGGACAGCAGGTCCACCACGAGCTTGTGGAGGCGCTCCGAGTTGCGCGACACCACCTCGAGACCGGAGGCGACCTCCGGCTCGAGGTCGGGGATGCTCGTCAGCAGTTCGAGGTAGCCGCGGATCGCGGTAAGGGGAGTCCGCAGCTCATGGGACACCGTCGCCACGAACTCGTCCTTCGCATTGAGGGCGGCGACGAGCTCGGTGACGTCGTTGAACGTCACGACGGATCCCTCACGCGTGCCGGCCTGGTTGGTCATCACGCGCGACGAGGTCGAGAGCACCCGCTGGCCGGGCCGCTCACCCCACCACAGCAGGTAATCGGAGAAGACCTGCCCCTCGGCGGCGCGCCGCGTGGGGCGCCGGGTCGCGGGCATCACCGTCTCGCCGTCCTGCTGGTAGATGCGCAGGTCCTCCTCGGCGGTGTCGCCGGCACCGCCGGTGAGCGTACGGAGCTTCTCGAGCTTGCGGTTGGTCAGGACCGGCCGCCCGGCGTCGTCGAGAGCGACCAGGCCGACGTCGACGCTGTTGACCACGGTGTCCAGCAGCCGTTCGCGGCGTGCACTCTCCTCGAGGAGCACCTCGAGAGCGCGGTCCTTCTCCTCGACCACCGCCTGCTGGGCCATCATGCTCGCGGTCATGACCCGGATGGTCACGCCGATCGCGAGCATGATGAACGGGAGCAGGAAGGACTGCGTGAGCGACTGGGAGGAGACCTCGGCGTCGGTCACGAAGACGGGCGCCCAGACGACGCCGAGAGATCCGAGGAACCCCGCCGCGAGCGCGGCCCGCGGGAAGAGCCCCGAGGCAGCCAGCCAGATCACGGGGAACACGGCGAGGAGCCCGACACCGGTGATGACGGTTCCCGCGCCGTAGCGCATGAGTCCGATGGGGATGAAGTCGAGCAGCGGGATGACCAGGAAGCTCGCGTGCGGGAGGCGGTCCCAGGGCACGACCACGCACACCAGCAGCAGCAACGCCTGCAGTCCTACTCCGACGAGGAAGGACTGGCTCCCGAAGAGGTCGCGGTGGAACAGGACGCCGCCCACGAGGATCAGCAGCACCGTGAGGGACAGGGGGAGCTGGCTGAGGATGACGCGCGCCCGCAGGGTCAGCTCGTGGAACTGCCCCCTGTCGAGCGTCAGGTAGGAGAGCACCTTGTCCATCTGCGGCCGTTTCCCTGTCCGTCGTCGAGTTCTTCCGCCGCTGCTTGACGGGCGGCGCGCCGTGGCCCGCCAGCCACAGGATAGCGCGGCAGTCCTTCGCTTTCGGGTGCGGAACAGTGGTGCGAGCCTCAAGATCGCATCAAGTTCGACGCAATGGATCGGTGATTACGGGCGTGCTGCGTCGCGCGTCCTGAAGATCGTCCCGCGTAGCGTTTAATGAGCACCATGACTGTCGCTCCCCAGGTTCGCCGCGCGCTGGTTGTCGAGGACGACGTCGACATCCGGGGCCTGCTCGTCCAAGTCCTGAAGCGGGAGGGCTTCGAGGTCTCCGAGGCCGCCACGGCGCGCGAGGGCCTGGAGAGGGCCCGCGCCGGCGCGGACCTCATCACCCTGGACCTCAACCTCCCCGACGGCGACGGCGTCGAGGTGTGCCGCGAGGTGCGCACCTTCTCCGACGCCTACATCCTCATGATCACGGCGCGCACCGACGAGATCGAGCGCCTGACCGGCCTCGAGACCGGTGCGGACGACTACATCAGCAAGCCGTTCAGCCCGCGCGAGCTCGTGGCGCGCATCAAGTCCCTCTTCCGCCGCCAGAGCCGCCAGGCGGAGGCGGACGTCGTCAATGCCGATGACCGGCTGCGCGCCGCCGAGGTGCAGCAGAACCTCCTGCCCCGCGACCAGCTCACCCTCCAGGACTACGAGCTCGCAGGCCGCTTCCGGCCGTCCCGGAGCGTGGGCGGGGACTTCTACGACTGGTACGGAACACGGGACGGGCTGCACCTGACCGTGGCCGATGCGATGGGCAAGGGCATGGGCGCCGCGCTCATCGCGGCGACGGTCCGGGCGACCATGCGATCCGTCGCGGCACAGCCGAGCATCGAGACGGCCTTCGCCACCGCGGCGCGCGCCACCGAGGCCGACCTCGACCAGAACGACTCCTTCGTCACGCTGTTCCACGGACGCCTCGACGCAGCGACGGGCACCGTGAGCTATGTCGACGCCGGGCACGGACTCGCGTTGCACGTCGCCGCGGACGGCGGCGTCACGAGGCTCCCGTCGGCCGGACCGCCGGTCGGGGCATGGCCCGACCAGACCTGGTCCGCGGGCACGGTGATCCTCCAGCCGGGCGACTCCCTGGCCATCGTGAGCGACGGCCTGATGGACATCTACGAGACGGTCGCGCAGTTCACGGAGGCCGTGGCGGGGGTGGTGACCGCCACGGGCAGTGCCGACGTCGCCTGTGCCGCGCTGCTGGCCCTTGCCGACGTGCCCGAGGTCGCCGACGACGTGACGGTCGTCCTGCTCAGGCGCTTCCCGATCTGACCCCGTGGCCCGGCGCCACCGATCCGCTACCACGGAGAGCCATCCGAAGAGGAGATGCACATGGAATTCAGCACGGAGGACAAGGGACGCTACACGGAGGTGTCAGCCACGGGTCGCCTCAACATGGTCGCTGCGCCCAGGCTGAGGGAAGTCGTCAGTGACGTCGTGAGTGCGGGCGGGAAGCGGATCGTGGTGAATCTCGCGGGCACCAGCTTCATGGACTCGTCCGGCCTCGGGGCCCTCATCGGCTGCCTCAAGTTGGCACGGCAGTCCGGCGGGGACCTCCGCATCGCCGCCGCCCAGCCGCAGGTCACCATGGTGCTGGAGCTCACCAGCATGCACCGCGTCCTGACTCCGCACCGCACGCCCGAGGAAGCCTTCGCCGGTGAGTGACGTCCTGGCGCGTCGCACCCTCGAGGAGCCGGCCACGGAGCAGGCCATCGAGGACCTCCACGGCATCCTCGACCAGCTCTGGAACGACGCCGCCTTCGTGCCGGAGCTCGACCAGATGGCGTTCGCCACGGCCGTGATCGAGGCCGCGAGCAACGTGGTGCAGCACGGTGTCCCTGCCGAGGGGGCCACCCTGCTCCTCGGCGTCGAGCTCACCGTCTCCCCCGGGCGGTTGCGTGCCGTCATCAGCGAGATCGGCGCCGAACCGATGGACCCCGTGCCCGACCTGGACCCGCCGCCCGCCGAGGTGTTCCCCGAGGACGGCACGCTGCCCCGCGAGGACGAATCCGGTCGGGGCCTCTTCATGATCCGCGCGCTCGTCACCACGGTGACGGTGGAACGCGAGGGCGACACCAATATCTGGGTCCTGTCCCGGGACTCCGGCGCCTGACCGGAACCCAGCGGCGTGGCCGGAGCGTCGTCGGGCATACCGGGCCGCGGGGCCGGGCTAGGGCAGGGCGGGACGCCCGAGGAACGCTGCGATGTCCGCGTAGACCTCCCGGGACTCCGGCAGGCGGGGGAACGCGGGGAACACGTGGAACCCGCCGGGGTACACCTTCAGGGTGACGTCCGCGCCCGCCGCGACCGCCCGATCCCGGAAGAGCACCGCGTCCGCCATGCACACGTCCCGTGTGCCCTGGTAGATGCGTGTGACCGGCACGGTCGCCAGCATGTCCTCGGGAGCACAGGCAGGACTGACCAGGGGCGTCCTCGGGTCGTCGCCGCCCGACCACCACAGGCCCGCCTGCACTCCGCCGGGCACGGAGAGCATGGGGTCCACGGCGTCGTACTTCGGGATCTCGGGGTTGGTGGCCGTGACGTCGAGCCACGGTGAGAAGGCGATGACGCGGCCCGGTGCCGGCAGCCCGGCATCACGGAAGGCCCAGGGCTGCGCAAGGGCGAGTGCTCCGCCTGCGGAGTCGCCCATCATTGTGACGTCCTCCGGCTCGGCCGTCCTCAGGACGTCCCGGTAGACCGAGACCAGGTAGGGGAACGCCTCCCGGTAGGTGCTCTCGGGCGCCAGGCGGTAGAGGGGCACGGTGACGGCCGCGCCCGTGCGCTTCGTCAGCTCGGCGATGATCCACCAGTGCGGCCGGCCGAGCTCGTTGATGTAGATACCGCCGTGCGTGTAGATGATGTGCGAGCGCGTCGCCCCGAGCAGGGGACGCACCGTGACGGTGCGGACGCCGTCGATCCGCTTCTCCTGGATGGTGTGCGTCTGCTTGAACGTCCACGGGATGGCAGCCACCGACGGATACGTGCGGTCCGGGTACTTCGCGTCCACCCAGTCCGTCCCGCTGAGATTCCTCTTCGTCGGCAGGAGGCCGATCAGCCGGGACGCCAGGCGCATCGCCCGGGAGCCGTCCTGCGCACTCGGTTCCACGATTCCCGTGCCTGCTGCGTGTCCGCTCGTCATGGGGCCAGCCTAGCGCCGGGCGCGCCGTCCTCACTGCCTCTGTCATGCTGGTCAGGGCCCGGTGCCGCCCGCCGCACCGCGGGCGGGCACCCGTCCGCTGCAGCGCCGGTCCGCCGAAGGAAGACATGGATACAGCCTCACACATCGCCCTCGCCGCCGACCTCCTCGGCGTGTTCTTCTTCGCCGTCTCCGGGTCGCTCCTGGCGGCACGCAAGGGGTTCGACCTCGTCGGGTCCCTCCTCCTCGCCTCCCTCGCGTCGCTCGGAGGAGGCGTGGCGAGGGACCTCATCATCGACGTCCCTCCGGCGGCCTTCACCGAACCGGTGTACCTGCTGCCCCCGCTGCTCGCCACGGTGGTGGTGTTCTTCGTCTTCTCCGGTGTGGAGCGGGTCAAGCGGGTGCTGGTCCTCTTCGACGCCGCCGGGCTCGCCCTGTTCTGCATCACCGGCACCGTGAAGGCGCTCGACGTGGGCCTGCACCCGGTGTCCGCCATCCTGCTGGGCGTGACCACGGCCGTCGGCGGCGGGCTGCTGCGCGACGTCGTCGCCAACGAGATCCCGCAGCTCTTCGACCCGCGGGACATCTACGCGCTCCCCGCGATGCTGGGCGCCACCATCGTCACCGTGCTGTACCTGACGGAGTCCTTCACGCTCGTCACGGGTACCGTCGCGGCGTCGCTCGTGTTCTCCCTGCGCGTCCTCGCGTGGCGGTACGGCTGGCACGCCCCGCTCGCGGCGAGGACAGCGGACACCCGGAAGTAGCCTGCGTGGAGGACGCGGCGGGCTAGGATGGGAGCATCCCCCACCACTTCTCCTGGAGTACTTGTGACTGAGCTGTTCGCCGACAAATTCCGCGCCCTGGTGCCCTCCTACTTCGAGGACGAGTGGGTCGAGGAGGACGGCCTGTCCGAGGACGAACTCGCCGACATGCTCGAGGGCAAGGACTTCGGCCTGCCGCTGGCACTGCGCGAGTTCTACCGTGCGGTGGGCGCCACCGAGGACATCATGGAGGCGTTCCACTTCTTCTGGGATCCGGACGAGCTCGAGATCGAGGACGGCTACCTGCTCTTCCTCGAGGACGAGGACGAGCAGTTCACCTGGGGCATGAGGGCCGACCAGCTCGACGTCCCCGACCCGATCGTGTGGCGGCGCAACAACGCCCGCGGCGAGTGGCAGAGCGAGGAGGGGACCTTCAGCGAGTACGTGCTCGACCTCTTCGAGTGGGTCTTCGAGGAGGACGACGAGGACGAGGACAACTGATGGAGTTCGTCCACCACGCACCCGAGGGCTACCGGTGCCCGTTCTGCGATCTGGCGCGCGGGGACTTCGACAACCCGAGGAACCTCTGCCGCCCGGGGGACGTCGTCTACTCCGACGACCTGGTGCTGGCGTTCATCGCCTCGCACGGGTTCGAGCCGCACCCCGGCCACGTCCTGATCACCCCGCGCGAGCACGTCGAACTGCTGTACGAACTGCCCGACGACGTCGCTGCGCGCATCATGACCCTCACCCGCGACATCGCCGTCGCGATCAAGCTCGCCTGGACCCCTGACGGCGTCTCGACGCGGCAGCACAACGAGCCCGCCGGCAGCCAGCACGTCTGGCACTACCACCAGCACGTCCTGCCCCGCTGGCACGACGACGGGTTCTACTTCACGCCGAAGCGACCTGTCGTGGACCCGGCGGTCAGGGCACGGAAGGCCGACGAGCTCAGGGCGTTCCTCCCGGCGCGGTAGCCGCCCGTCCCGACCTGGAGCCGTCGTCGTTCCCGGTCCTCACCCGGCCGGGCGCGTGGCGGACCGGGACACGCCGCCTGCTGTCGTGTCCCGGCCGGAAACCCCGGAACGACGACGGGAAGCCGCCAGGGGCTAGACGTCCCTGCTGACCACTGCCTGCGCGAAGCTGGCCAGAGCACGCTTCACGACGCTGTCCGGCAGGGGATCGAGGGCGGCCACGGCATCGTCCGCCCACTGCTGCGCGACGGCCCACGCCTCCTGCGTCTGCGGGTGCGCACGCACGGCGGCCACCGCCTCGGCGAGGGCCTCGTCGCTGGAGAGATCGCCGTCCACGAGCGCGACGACGTCGGCCGCGGACCGGTCCCCCGCCGCGGCGGCGCGGCGCAGGAGGATGACCGGCAGGGTGGGGACACCCTCCCGGAGATCGGTCCCCGGCGATTTGCCCGACTTCACCTTGAGGCCCGTCACGTCGATGACGTCGTCGGCGAGCTGGAAGGCGACGCCGACCTTCTCGCCGTACGAGACCATGACGTCGACGACCTCCCGCGGGGTGTCCGCGAAGAGCGCCCCGAGCTGCCCGGAGGCGGCCACGAGGGATCCGGTCTTGTCCGCGATGACCGAGAGGTAGTGCTCGAGGTCGTCCTGGCCCTCGCGCGGACCCACGGTCTCGTGCAACTGCCCGAGGCACAGGCGCTCGAAGGTGCGCGCCTGGATGCCGAGGGCCTCGCCACCGAGCTCGGAGACGAGGATCGACGCCCGCGCGAAGATGAGGTCACCGGTCAGGATGGCCACGGAGTTGCCCCAGACCTCGTGCGCCGTCGGGGCGCCGCGGCGGTACGGGGCGGAGTCCATCACGTCGTCGTGGTACAGCGTGGCGAGGTGCGTCAGTTCGACGACGACGGCTGCCTGCACCACCTCGGCACGGGTCGGGTTGCCGAGGTGGGACGCGAGGATCGTCAGGAGGGGGCGGATGCGCTTCCCGCCGGCCTCCACGAGGTGCCGGCTGGTGGCATCGGCCAGGGGATCCGAGTGGGCGATGGCGCCGCGGAGCTGCTTCTCGACCTCCGCGAGGCACGACGAGACGGACGGCCCCAGGTCCGGGTCCTCGGCGATGAGGGCGAAGCCGGGAGGAAGGCGCAGCGCGCCGTCGTCCGGGATGTCCGCGGTGTCCAGCGCGCTGGCGTGGCCCACGCTGGTCCACCCGGGGTTGAAGGATTGTGTCACCGTCTAAGCCTAACCACGTGGGGAAGCGCTTTGCGCCCGCAGATAGCCGGTCAGGGACGGCTGGTTGGAGGTGGGCGGCACCAGCGACTCCAGCAGGTGGATGACGCGGTCCTCGAAGCCGCGCCCGCCCGTGTCCGTCAGGTTGGCGAGCATCCTGACGACGAACCGCATCAGCACCGGTACCGGCATGCCGGTACGGAGTGCCAGCGACATGACGGCGGGCTTGCCGATCAGCTGCGCGAAGACCCGCCCGAGCGTGAAGTGGCTCCCCCACTGCGCACGGACATGGGGTGCGTAGCCGGACATCACCTGGTCACGCCCGAGCGGCGAGCCCACGCCCTGTGCCCGCTCGATGAACTCTGCGGCGTACCGCGCGGACTCCATCGCGTAGGAGATGCCCTCGCCGTTGAACGGGGACACCATGCCGCCGGCATCGCCGAGCAGCAACAGGCCGGGGCTGTAGTGCGGCGTCCGGTTGAAGCCCATGGGGAGCGCGGCACCCCTGATCTCGCCGACCTGGTTCTCGGGCGTGAAACCCCACTCGGAGGGCATGCCCGCGGTCCAGTCCTTGAGGACCTGCTTGTAGTCCAGCTTGCCGAACTCCGCCGACGAGTTGAGGATGCCGAGGCCCACGTTCGACGTGCCGTCGCCGACGCCGAAGACCCAGCCGTAGCCGGGCAGCGGCCGGCCCGTGGCGTCCGGGAGCTCGAGCCACCCCTCCATCCAGTCGTCGTCGGTGCGCGGGCTCGTGAAGTACGTGCGGACGGCCACGCCGAGGGGGCGGTCGTCGCGCTTCTGCAGTCCGAGGCTCACGGCGGTGCGCGTCGAGTTGCCGTCCGCGGCGAGGACGACGTCGGCGGTGAAGGAGCGCGTCTCGCCCGTCTTGCGTCCGTCGGCGTCGAGCAGGTTGGCCGTGACCCCGGTGACGCGGCCTGCACCGTCGCGCAGGGCGGTCGTCACGGAGTGACCCTCGAGGATGGTGGCGCCGGCGGAACGGGCGTGCTGCGCGAGGGCTTCGTCGAAGCCGAGGCGCGTGCGGACCAGCCCGTAGTCGGGGAAGTCGCTGAGCTCGGGCCAGGGCACCTCCACGGTGCGCTTCCCTGCGATCAGGCGCAGTCCCCTGTTGCGGCGCCACCCCTCGCTCTCGTCGTGCGGGAGCCCGAGGAGCTGGAGTTCGCGGGTCGCGCGGGGCGTCAGTCCGTCGCCGCACACCTTCTCGCGGGGGAAATGCGTCTTCTCGAGCACCGTGACCTCGATGCCCGCGCTCGCGAGGTAGTAGGCCGCGGTGGAACCCGCCGGCCCGGCGCCCACGATCAGGACGGTCATCTACGCTGCCGCCGACGTGCGGCGCAGGCGGACCTGCCCCGGCCGGAGCGGCTCCTCGCCGGGTGCGGCCGGGGCCTTGGTGGCGCGGTGGACGGCGACGATGCCACCGTTCAGGTTCCGGTACTCGACGTCTCTCCAGCCGGCCTCGGCGAGCCAGGCCGCGAGCTCGTCCTGGTTCGGCCACGCGCGGATCGACTCGGCGAGGTACACGTAGGCGTCCGGATTCGAGCTGACCTTCCGGGCGATCGCCGGAAGCGCCCGCATCAGGTACTCGGTGTAGGTGGTGCGCCAGAGCGCCACGGTGGGCTGCGAGAACTCGGCGATGACGAGCCGCCCGCCCGGTCGGGTGACGCGCAGCATCTCGGCGAGCGCCTTCTTCGGCTCGTTGACGTTGCGGAGCCCGAAGGAGATGGTCGAGGCGTCGAAGGAGTTGTCCGCGAAGGGCAGGTTCGTGGCGTCTCCGGCCACGAACGCGATGTCCGGGCGCCTGCGCTTGCCGACCTTCAGCATGCCGAGCGAGAAGTCGCAGGCGACGACGTCGATCCCCGCATCCGCGTAGGGCTCGCTCGAGGTGCCGGTACCGGCAGCGAGATCCAGCACGCGCCGGCCCGGTTCAGCGCCGACGGCGTCCACGACGATGCGCCGCCAGCGGCGGGTCTGACCCATCGACAGGACGTCGTTGACGACGTCGTACCGGGGCGCCACGTCGTCGAACATGGCTGCCACTTCGTCGGGACGCTTCTCCAGCGATGCACGATTCACCTCGCCATTGTCTCAAACAACGACACAACGCCTAATCCTCCACCGATCCGTCACCGATCCGTCAGCCGTCCGCCTCTCATTCGCCACTGATCCGCTCCTGATCCGCCATGAATCCGCCACTGGACGAAGCCCTTCCGGCCGGTTGCGCTCCCGCGACGCCCACTCCGGACCCGCACCGTACCGGCGCCGTACGAACCTCACATCCGGCCCCGTACAGACCCCGGATCGACCGCGCTGTGCGGCGCCGGTCCCGCAGGGCGCCGCGGAGTACGCTTGAAGCATCATGAGCACACCGTCCCTCACCGCGCTGACGCCTGCGCCCGGACACTCCCGAGGCCTCCGCAGCATCACGGTGGCGCGCACCATGGATTCCCGGTCCGGCCTCCTCGGGTACGTCGTCCGCAACGACGCCCACACGTGGCTCCGCCGCGGTGGCGGACTCGTCGCCTACGGGGAGACGGCACGCTTCACCGTCACCGGGCCGGACCGCTTCACGCGCGCTCAGGAGTGGTGGCGCCGCGAGCTCGCAGGCGCGGAAGTGCTCGACGAACTCTCCGTCCCGGGGTCGGGACTGATCGCCTTCGGCTCGTTCGCCTTCTCGAAGACCTCCGCCCACGAGTCGCGCCTGATCGTCCCCGAGGTGGTGGTCGGCTGCAGCGAGGGGACGGGCTGGCTCACCTACATCACCGACGACGCCGAGGCGGAGCTCACCGCGGAGGCGGCGGAGGCGGCCCTCGCGGCCTACCTCACGGAGCCCGACGCCGACCGCTCCCCCAGTCCTGGCGACCACCTCGGCCCCGGTGTGCTCACCGGGGACCAGTACGAGATCGCCGTCGCCGAGGGCGTGAAGCACGTGCGCGCGGGAGAGCTCAGCAAGCTCGTGCTGGCCCGCGACGTCGTCGCGCACCTCGACTCACCCGTGGCCACGGCGCAGGTGCTGCGCGAGCTCGCCGTCCGGTACGAGGACTGCTGGACCTACGCCGTCGACGGCCTGATCGGCTCGACGCCCGAGATGCTCATCAAGGTCGAGGACAACACGGCCCGCGCCCGCGTCCTGGCCGGGACACTGGACCGGGCCAATGCCCCCGCGGGTGACCCCGACTATGCCGAGCGCGTCCTGGCGGGGTCCGAGAAGCAGCTCCACGAGCACCAGATCGCCATCGACTCGCTCACCGAGACACTCGGGCCGTTCACGAGCTCGATGACCTCGCACAGCGAACCCTTCGTCCTGCAGCTGCCCAACGTATGGCATCTCGCCTCCGACGTGATGGCGCAGCTCGTGGTGGACGACGGCGGCCAGGTGCCGACGTCACTGGCCCTGGTCCAGGCGCTCCACCCGACGGCCGCTGTGTGCGGCACGCCGACGACGGTGGCCGGGGCGCTCATCCGAAAACTCGAGCACCTCCAGCGCGGCCCGTACGCGGGTCCGGTGGGCTGGATCGACGCCGGGGGCAACGGCGAGTGGGGCATCGCCCTGCGTGGCGCCGTCGTCGAGACACCCACGCGGATCCGGCTGTACGCGGGTTGCGGGATCGTCGAGGGTTCACAGCCCGAGGCGGAGCTCGCGGAGACCTGGAGCAAGTTCCGGCCCATGATCGAGGCGCTCGGCCTGTCGCGCTGAGGCGGTGATCACGGTCACCGGCACTGCCCGTTGCCCATGACGGACATCTCGCATTCGTCGATAGAATCAGCAGGACCTTTTTCACATGCACTTCGTCCGCCCTAGTGAGGTACCCATGCTTTCCAAGAAATCAGCAATGCTGGCCGCCATGGCCGCCGGCGCCCTCGCGTTGAGCGCGTGCGGCGGAGGCTCCGACGACGCCGCCTCCGGTGAGGCCGGTGGCCTAGACCTCGTGTCCGAGGGGTCCCTGACCGTCTGCTCCGACATCCCCTACCCGCCCTTCGAGTTCGAGGAGAACGGGGAGTACACCGGCTTCGACATGGACCTCATGAAGGAGATCGCGTCGGGCATGGACCTCGAGCTCGCCGTGCAGGACGTCGAGTTCAACGGGCTGCAGAGTGGCGCCGTCCTCGCTGCCCGCCAGTGCGACATCGGCGCGAGCGCCGTCACCATCACGGAGGAGCGCCAGGCGAACCTCGCGTTCTCGGACCCCTACTACGACTCGCTGCAGTCCCTCCTGGTCCCCGCCGACTCCGACATCGCGTCGATCGACGACCTCGCGGGCAAGAAGGTGGGCGTCCAGCAGGGCACCACCGGTGAGACCTACGCGGAGGAGAACGCGCCGGACGCCGAGCTGATCCAGTTCCCCTCGGACGCCGAGATGTACGCGGCCGTCCAGGCCGGCAACGTCGACGCCCTGCTGCAGGACCTGCCCGTGAACATCGGCCACACCGAGGACGGTGCCTTCACCATCGCCGAGGAGTACCCGACGGACGAGAAGTACGGCTTCATCATGGCCAAGGACGGCAGCGAGGCGCTGGTCACCGCCGTGAACGAGCAGCTCGCGGCCATCCGCGACAACGGCAAGTACCAGGAAATCTATGACTCCTACTTCGCGGAGTAGCCCCACCCGACCCGCGCGGCCGCCGTCCCTCCGACGCCCGGCCGCGCGGGTGCCACCCGAAGGAAGGTAGTTCCCCCGCGTGAAACGATCGACACGCAGACGCCTCATCCAGGGCGTCCTCTACGCGGTGTTCGCCGCCGTCGTCCTGTTCATCATCCTCGCCGCCGACTGGGGCAGGATCCAGTCCAGCTTCCTGGACCCCGAGGTCGCCGCCGCGGCCTTCCCGGAGATCGTCACGATCGCCGCGAAGAACACCATCGTGTACACGGCCATCGCGTTCGTCGGCGGCATGCTCCTCGGCCTCCTGCTCGCACTCATGAAGCTCTCGCCGGTGCTCCCGTACCGCTGGCTCGCCACCGCGTACATCGAGTTGTTCCGCGGACTCCCCGCGCTGCTGGTGATCTTCGGGTTCGCGTACGCGGTCCCCATCGCCTTCGGCTGGCGCCCGCCGGGCGGCAACGCGGGTGCGGGCCTGATCGGCCTCATCGTCGTCTCGGCCGCCTACATCGCCGAGACCATCCGGGCCGGCATCGAGGCGGTGCCGAAGGGCCAGGTCGAGGCCGCACGCTCGCTCGGCATGAACTCCGCGTGGACCATGCTGACCGTCGTCCTCCCCCAGGCGTTCCGGATCATCACGCCGCCGCTGACCAACGAGCTCGTCATCCTGATCAAGGACACCTCGCTCCTGTTCATCGCGGGCATGGCCATCGGCGACCGCGAGCTGACCACGTTCGCACGGGACGCCCTCACCAGCCAGGCGAACTCCACGCCGCTCGTGGTGGCAGCACTGCTGTATCTCGTGATCACCCTCCCGCTCACCCAGCTGGTGGCGAAGCTCGAACGACACAACAAGAGAGGCCGGTGATTCCGGTGGCCCACGCAGCATCGGGTGCACGTTCGACGACAGTCCCCGCGATCGAGGTCCGGGAGCTCTGCAAGAACTTCGGCAGCAACGAGGTGCTGAAGGGCATCGACTTCCATGTGGACGGGGGCGAGGTGGTGTGCGTCATCGGGCCGTCCGGCTCCGGCAAGTCCACGCTGCTCCGCTGCGTCAACCGCCTCGAGGAACCCACCAGCGGAACGGTCATGGTGGAGGGCGTCGACATCACGGACAGCGAGACGGACCTCGACGGCGTGCGCACGCGCATCGGCATGGTCTTCCAGCAGTTCAACCTCTTCCCGCACCTCACCGTGCTGAAGAACCTGACGCTCGCGCAGCAGCGCGCCAAGAAGCGCGGCAAGACCGAGGCCACGGAGATCGCGCGCCGCAACCTCGAGAAGGTGGGGCTCGCCGAGAAGGCCGACGCCTTCCCCGCGCAGCTCTCCGGCGGTCAGCAGCAGCGCGTCGCGATCGCCCGCGCCCTGTCGATGGACCCCGACATGATGCTGTTCGACGAGCCCACGAGTGCCCTCGACCCGGAGCTCGTCGGCGACGTGCTCGAGGTCATGAAGCAGTTGGCCCGGGAGGGCATGACCATGATGGTCGTCACGCACGAGATGGGCTTCGCCCGCGAGGTCGGCGACCGCGTGGTCTTCATGGACGGCGGCGTCGTGGTGGAGCAGGGCAAGCCCGAGGACGTCCTCGGGAACCCCCAGCACGAGCGGACGAAGCTGTTCCTCTCGAAGGTGCTCTGACCTCCCGTCAGGACCGGACGACCGCGTCCGCCACCGCCCGGCGGATCCGGGCGTGCAGGTCCCGGAGCGTCGTGCGGTCCGCCCGGACCTCGAGGATGGAGCGGCCCGTGATGGGCCGCTCCATCGCCGTATCCAGCTCGTCGAGGGTCGTCGCCCGCTCGTAGGGCAGTCCGTGGGCGGCGGCGAGCGCCGCGATGTCCACGGTGTGCGGGGTGCCGAAGAGGCGTTCGACGGCGGCACCGTAGCGGGCCGTCGTCGACTCCGCGCCGTGCTCGAGCAGCCCGAAGATCCCCCCGCCGCCGTCGTTGAGGACCACGATCTGCAGATCGGGCCGGGGTTCGCCGGTGCCGAGGAGCAGGCCGCCCACGTCGTGCAGGAACGTGAGGTCCCCCATCAGGGCCCGCGTGGGGATACCCCCGGCGAGCGCCACCCCCGTGGCCGTCGAGACGGTGCCGTCGATCCCCGCGAGCCCCCGGTTGGCGAAGACCTCCAGGGGATGCCAGTCGGTGGTCGCGACGAGGTCCGCGTCACGGATGGGGTTGGAGGAGCCGAGCACCAGGTTGCCGTCCGTGTGCTCCCAGACGGCATCGGCCACGTGCAGACCCGTGAGGTGCTCCTCGTCGGCGAGGAGCGACTGGATCGCCGCCTCCGCCGTCGCGCCCGCCTGCCGCCAGGACCGCAGCCAGCCGTCCCCGCCGCGCCCCGCGAAGTCGAGCAGCTCGGGCAGGTTGTCGATGATGCGCTCGGGGCGCCGGCCCTCCTCGAACCAGGCGACGGGCTCGGGTAGGTACAGGGCGTGCTCGACGTCGGCCCTGGCGAGCAACGCGGTGACCGGACGGGACAAGGTGGGACGCCCGAAGGTGACGACGCGCGTGATGGCCGGTCCGAAGTGCTCGAGCAGCAGCCGGTACGCTGCGATGCCGCTGCTGCCGAAGCGTGAGTTCGACGACGGCTCGGCGAGGAGCGGGAGGTCGAGGTGTGCGGCGAAGACGGCGGCGAGCTCTCCGGCGCCGTGCCCGGCGACGACGACGGTGGCGCCGCCGGTGCGGTCCGGCCCACCTGCCGCCGGACCGGGGGAATCGGCGAGGCCGGCCGGTCCGCCTGCCTCGGCGCTGTCGCTCCGCGCCGGGAGCCCGGGAGTCGCAGACCGCCCGTCGTCCAGCGGGGTCCTGCGCCGGTCGTCGCCGGAGGCTTCGGGCACGAGGGGATCGCGGAAGGCGAGATTGAGGTGCACCGGGCCGGGCGGCCGCGTCGGCACACCCCCGGAGGGCATGCCGACGGCGGCATGGAGGGCCTCCCCCACGAGCCGTCCCGGGTCGTCCCCGGCCGGGATGTCGACGCCGGAGCGCACATGCACGCCGAAGAGGTCCGGCTGCACCGTGGTCTGGTTGGCGCCGGTACCGCGCAGCTCGGCGGGCCGGTCGGCGGAGACCACCACGAGCGGCACCGCCGCATGGTTCGCCTCCATCACGGCCGGCAGGAGCTCACCCACCGCGGTGCCCGACGTCGTCACCACGGCGGCCGGACGCCTGGCGCCCAGCGCGAGGCCCAGCGCGGTGAACGCACCGGACCGTTCGTCGATCCGCACGTGCAGCCTCACGAGTCCTGCAGCCTCGGCCTCGGCGAGCGCATAGGCGAGTGGTGCGCTGCGGGATCCGGGCGCGACGACGACGTCCACCACTCCGCCCGCCACGAGGGACCGGACGGCGACGGCGGCCGAGGTCGCGGAGTCGAGGGGTGCGGGACGCGTCGCCGGTGCGGGCTCGGGGTCGGTCGCTGGGCGGGGCGCGGGATCGGTCACCGTTCCATCCTTCCACCCCTGCCCTTCCGACCCGACCCGTGCCGACGCTTCCGACCGGACCCTCCGACCGGACCTTCCGACCCGACCTTCCGACCGACCTTCCGACCGGACCTTCCCACCGGACCTTCCCACCGGACCTTCCCACCGGACACGGATGCACCCCGGCCTGAGAGGCGGGGGTGCATCCGGTGTCCGGCGTCGGTGGTCCTACGCCATCGCGGTCGGCGGGATCGCCTAGCGGCGCGGCGTGCCCTGCCGTGCGCGCCCGCGGCCCGTGTGGTCCTCGTCGCGGCGCCCCTCGGACGCCTTGTAGACCTGGACGACCGACGGGCGCGGCACGACGGATTCGCCGGGAGCGGGGCGGCCGCCGAGCGGTACGTAGTCGGGGAACAGCGAGGACTGCGCGGCCCAACTGCCCTCCTCGCCCGGGTGCTGCACCGCGACGAAGACGCTGCCGTCCTGGTCGTGGATGACCGGACCGCAGGTCTCGGCCTCGCGCGGGACGGCGAGGAACTGCTGCACGCGGCCGCGCTCGGCGCCCTCGAGTCCCACCTTGAACAGGCCGTCGGCGAAGCCCACCGTGCTCGGCTGGCCGTCCGTCGAGATCCAGAGGTTGCCCGCCGAGTCGAAGGCCACGTTGTCGGGGCAGGAGATCGGGGAGACCTTGTCCTTCGGGTAGCCGGCGAAGTAGGTGGAGGGGTTGCGTGCCGGATCGCCGCAGACGAGCAGCAGATTCCAGGTGAACCGGGTACCCGTCGCATTGCCGCCCGCTTCGGTGAGCTCGACGACGTGTCCGTCACGGTTCGCGGTGCGCGGGTTGGCCTCGTCGGCGACGGCATTGGTGCCGACGCCGCGGTTCGTGTTGTTGGTGCAGGCCACGTACACCTTGCCCGTCCGGGGGTTCGGCTCGACGTCCTCGCAGCGGTCCATCTTCGTGGCGCCCATCTTGTCCGCGGCGAGCCGCGTGAGGACCGAGACCTCTGCCGCCGTCATGCCGGCGACCACCGACGTGTTGTCCATGAGCAGCGGCAGCCACTCGCCGACGCCGTCGAACGCGCCGTCCGACGGGAGGGTGCCGCTGCCGTTGATCTCGGCCACGGAATTGCCCTGGAAGCGTGCCACGTACAGCGAGCCCTCGCTGAGCAGCGTCATGTTGGCCCTGCGCGCCGCAGGGCTCGTGCCCGGCTGGACCTTGTTCTTCGACACGAACTTGTACAGGTAGTCGAAACGCTCGTCGTCGCCCATGTAGGCGACGACCCGTCCGTCGGCGGCGACGGTCACGTTGGCGCCCTCGTGCTTGAAGCGGCCGAGCGCCGAGTGCTTCTTCGGCGTGGAGGTGGGGTCGAACGGATCGACCTCGACGATGTAGCCGAAGCGGTGCTTCTCGTTCTCGTAGCCCGCGTTGCGGGTGTCCCAGCGTGGCTCGTCGATCTCCCAGCCGCGCGCCGTCGGCTTGCTGGTGATGCCGTAGCGGCGGTCACCGTCGCTGGTGCCCGCTGCCACGAAGTAGCCGTTGAAGTTCTCCTCACCGGAGAGGATCGTGCCCCACGGCGTGGTGCCGCCGGCACAGTTGCCGAGGGTCCCGAGGATGGTGCGTCCGGCGGGGTCGTCCTTGGTCTTCAGCAGATCGGACCCGGCGGCGGGGCCGGTCACCTCGTACGCCGTGGTGGTCAGGTAGCGGCGGTTCAGCGGGGCACCCTGGACGTAGGACCACGGCTTGTTCTTGTTCTTGCGCTCGAGCTCCACGACGGACAGTCCATGGGCCGCCTTCCCGATGCCGCGGACCTCGGCCGCCGGCGTGGTCGGGGGCACCATGATGTTCTCGTTCGTGTACTCGTGGTTGGCGAACAGCACCGCGCGGCGGCCCTTGCTCCCGGCGATCTCGAGGACGTCCGTGTAGTCGCAGTTGTACCCGAACTGCAGCGCCTGCGCCGCGGCGGTCTGCTTGTCCGCGTCGAAGGCCGGCGACGTACGGAACAGCGGGTCGCCCCAGCGGATGACGGGCTTCCAGCCGTAGCCCTGCGGCACGGTCATGTCGTCGACCAGCGCGTCCACCGGTGCGATGGCGTCGAAAGCCAGTGCGTTCGCCCGGGCGGCGCCGCCGGGGGCTGCGTGGGCGGAGCCGGCACCCGTCCGGGAGGTGACGAGGAGCGTCAGTGCGCCTGCGGCGCCCGCGCCGAGGGCACTGCGGCGTGAGAATTCGCGCGAGACGATGTCCCGGAAGTAGTTGTTGCTCGACGTGTTGCAGACGGCGTCGGAGCACGCGTTGTCACACTTCAGTGCACAGGTGACGGCGCTGCGCTTCCCCTTGGTGTGGCCGAGCATGGGCAGCAGGCGGCGCGTGGTTTCAGTCATGGGGGTGGTACCTCTCAACAGGATGAACGGGCGTTCGTCCTTACCCTGTCGAGGGCACCTGAACAGTCGGGGGGCCGCCCGGTGAACGCCGTGTGAACGGCGCCGGAACAGGACCGGGCCCCGAGCGGGCTGCCGGCCTACGCGGGAGCATCCGGCCGGGACGCGACGAGGACGGCGTGGGTGCGGCCGAGGCGCTCGAGCCACCACCGCGTCCGGTCCGGGCCGGCGGCGAAGCGGTCCAGCCTGTCCTCCGCGACGACGACGTCGCGCACCGGGAGCTGTCCGTCCTCGGGCACGAGGGAGTCCTCGGTGACGTCGCCCGCCATGAGCGACACCGTGGCGAGCCCGCAGGCATAGGGCAGCTCGGGCAGGGCGGCGGCAAGGGCCACGCCCGCGCGGATCCCGACGGACGTGTCCAGGGCCGAGCTCACCACGGCAGGGAGCCCCGCGGCGCCGATGATGTCGAGGGCCCTCCGCACACCGCCGAGCGGCGGGGCCTTGATGACGAGGAGGTCGGCGGCGTCCTCGCGTGCCACCCGCAGCGGATCCTCCTGGCGACGCACACTCTCGTCGGCGGCGACGAGGACCCCCTCCCCCCTGCGGCGCAGTTCGAACCGCACCGCGCGCAGCCCGGCGATGTCCGCGACCGGCTGCTCCACGTACTGCAGGCCGAAGCGGCTCAGGGCGTCGAGGGCGTCGAGGGCCTCCCGCTCCGTCCAGCCGCCGTTGGCGTCGATCTTGATCCCGGCAGCGGGCAGGAGCCGCCGCACCTCCGCGACCCGTGCGACGTCGTCCGCCAGTTCCTGCCCCTTCTCCGCGACCTTGACCTTGACGGCGCCCACTGCCCCGAAGCGGGACAGGACGTCCTCGACGGCGGCCGGGCCGACGGCCGGGACCGTGGCGTTGACAGGGATCGATGGCCGGACGGGCTCCGGGAACCCGTGCCAGGCGGCCTCGACGGCGGACGCGAGCCAGGGTGCGGACTCCGCGTCGTCGTACTCGAGGAAGGGGCAGAACTCGCCCCACCCTGCCGGCCCGCGGACCAGGAGCGCCTCGCGGACGAGGACGCCGCGGAACCGGACGCGCATGGGCACCGAGACCACGCGCGCGGAGGCGGTCAGCTCCTCGAGGGAGGGCAGGGGCAGCGACGGACGGGAAGGCTGGAGCTCATGCACGACCTCAGGCTACGTGAGCCTCGCGGCGGTCACGGGGAGCGCAGGACGGGGAGCACAGGACGGGGAGCACAGGACGGGGAGGGAACGCGGAGGATCGTGTGGAACCATGGAGGCGATGTCGTCACAACGAACCTCCACCGGACCGGACCGGGCTGCACGCTCGCCGCTGCTGTTCGTCCTGGCCGCCGTCGCCTGCGCCGTGGCGCTGGGCTGGACCTACTGGGCGTTCGTCCGCACCACCACGGGCCAGTTCGCGGACGAGTCCGCGTGGCGCGAGGCCGGAGTGGCGGCGCCCGACACCCAGCTGCCGTTCCTGGGGTTCCTCGACACACTGCCCATGATCTCCGTGGTCGTCGCGGCAGCGGCCATCCTCTTCGTCATCGTGCGCCGAAGACGGTACGGTGCGGCGGCGGTCGCCGTCGCGGTCGTCCTGGCGTCCAACCTGACCACCCAGGTCCTCAAGAACGTGGTCTTCGACCGGCCCGACCGCGGGGTCGCGACGCTCGACTTCAATTCATTACCCTCGGGGCATACGACCCTCGCGGCCTCGGCCGCCGCGGCGGTCTTCGTCATCATGACCCCCCGGTGGCGTCCCGTCGCGGCGGCCCTGGGTGGCGCCTACTCGGTGCTCGCCGGGGCCGCCACGTTCCTCAACCTCTGGCACCGTCCCGCCGACGTCGTCGCCGCCCTCCTCGTGGTCGGTACGTGGACGCTCCTCGGCGGCCTCGTCGTCATGAGGACGGGCGACCACTGGAACAACTGGGAGGGCTTCGGCGCGCACTGGGCGTCGTCACGCGGCTGGCTGCTGCTGTGCTGGATCGCAGGACTCGGCGGACTCGCCGTGTCGGCCGTGCTCTACGTGTCCGTGCACGCCCTCGGACCCGCACCCCTGCCCGGGACCGCGAGCATCCCCCTGTTCTTCTGGTGGGGACTCACCTGGATCATCGGCGTCGGTTTCACCCTCTCCGCGTCGGCGGGCTGGCTCTTCGCGGCGCAGGCCGGCAGGACGGCCTCCCGGGCACGGCGTCCGTAACACCCCCCGGCCTGCTCCGCACGCCCTTTTACGCATATCCGCCGCCCGTTGAAGCACTGCCGCGACGGTGCGACGCTGGCCGGACCAGCGACGGAAAGAGGCGACCGATGAAAGCCATGGTGTACCGCGGACCCTACAAGATCCGGGTCGAGGAGAAGCCGATGCCCAGGATCGAGCATCCGAACGACGCCATCATCAGGGTGACCACCGCCGCGATCTGCGGCTCGGACCTGCACCTCTACCACGGCATGATGCCTGACACCCGGATCGGCCACACCTTCGGGCACGAGTTCATCGGCGTCGTCGAGGAGGTGGGACCCTCGGTGCAGAACCTCGAGCGAGGCGACCGCGTGATGGTGCCCTTCAACGTCTACTGCGGGTCCTGCTACTTCTGCGCCCGCGGCCTGTTCTCGAACTGCCACAACGTCAATCCCAACGCCACCGCGGTGGGTGGCATCTACGGCTACTCCCACACCACGGGCGGGTACGACGGCGGCCAGGCCGAGTTCGTGCGCGTCCCGTTCGCCGACGTCGGGCCCACCATCATCCCGGACTGGATGGACAGCGAGGACGCGGTCCTGCTCACCGACGCCCTGGCCACCGGATACTTCGGTGCCCAGCTCGGCGACATCGTCGAGGGCGACACCGTCGTGGTGTTCGGTGCCGGCCCCGTGGGTCTCTACGCCGCGAAATCCTCCTGGCTCATGGGGGCCGGCCGGGTCATCGTCATCGACCACCTCGAGTACCGGCTCGAGAAGGCACGCACCTTCGCCCAGGCGGAGACCTTCAACTTCGCGGAATACGACGACATCATCGTCGAGATGAAGAAGACCACCGACTACCTCGGTGCGGACGTGGTGATCGACGCCGTCGGTGCGGAGGCGGACGGCAACTTCATCCAGCAGGTCACGGGCACCAAGCTCAAGCTCCAGGGTGGCTCGCCCGTCGCCCTGAACTGGGCCATCGACTCGGTGCGGAAGGGCGGGACGGTGTCCGTCGTCGGCGCCTACGGTCCGATCTTCAGTGCGGTCAAGTTCGGCGATGCACTCAACAAGGGACTGACGCTCCGCATGAACCAGACCCCGGTGAAGCGGCAGTGGCCACGCCTCTTCGAGCACATCCAGAACGGCTACCTGAAGCCGAACGACATCGTGACGCACCGCATCCCCCTCGCGGACATCGCAGAGGGATACCACATCTTCTCGGCGAAGCTCGACAACTGCATCAAGCCGCTCATCATCGCGAACCCCAGCTAGGAGACCACCATGGCAGCATCCGGGCCTTCGACGCCCTACGTCGCGAACAAACCGAAGGACATCCCCACCGCCGAGGCTCTCCGGGCCCGGATCCCGGGCTGGGGCGTGGACCTCGACCCGAAGGACCGTCCGTCGTACCCGCGCGAGATCTACGATCCCGGGAGCACCGGGGCGCACTGGGACTACCCCGACGAGCAGCCGGACCGGGAGGGTCGCGAACGATCGATCGAGCACGGGCAGCTTCCGCCCGTCTTCGGGACGAGTTCCCCGCTCCATGGTGTCTCGGGCGGCATCCGGCGCTATGCCTACCGCTACGGCGAGGGTCGTGCGGCCCATTGGCTGTTGCTGCTGCTCGGCGACCGCGTGGATGCATGGGGTGCACACGCGGCCTCGTTCGCGACGTTCCGCCCCGACAACCCCATCACCGAGACGGGCGTGCTGTCCGAGGGGCGGAGGCACGGCATCGCGTCGCGCTTCGGCAAGAAGCGTGTCGACGTCAACCACCAGTGGATCGACCCGATCGTCGTGGGAGGACCGTGGGTCGTCGCGGCGGCGGGAGCGGTCCTGGGAGTCCGCGCCGTCGTCCGTCGCGGAAAGCGCTGAGGACGGGGACGGCCTCCGGGCTCTGTCGGCCCGGGATGGGCATGAGAGGTACGCGCCGCCGTCGCGCGCTTCACACGTCCCGGGGCCCTGCAGCGCTGCCCCGTGCAGGCTCAGCCGTGTGTCACTGCCGCTTCGGCCGATCCGGGGGCCGCACGCGGTACCCAGTACCAGAGGACCGCCGCACCGAGGAAGCCGAGCGCCGCCGTCGCCCAGATGCCCGCCGAGAGTGTGGCCAGCGCCGTCACGAGGGCGAGCAGCGCGGGCCCTGCCATGTTTCCCGTATCGGTGAGCAGGCGCCAGATCCCGAGGAACTGGGGGCGACCCGGTGACGGCGACAGGTCCGCACCGAGCGTCATGACGATGCCCGATCCGATGCCGTTGCCGAAGCCGATGAGCAGCGCGACCAGGAGCAGTCCCACCGCGTCGCTGGTGAGGGGCAGCAGCGCGAGGGCGGTGCCCATGATGAGCATGCACGGCACCGCGATCCAGCGACGGCCCTTGATGTCCATGATCTTGCCGGAGGGGTAGAAGATCAGCATGTCGATGGCCCCGGACAGTCCGTAGATCAGGGCGGTGGACGAGGCGTCCAGCCCGATGTCCTCTGCCCACAGGGGCAGGACCGCCTGCCGGGTCGCACGGACCGCAGCGATGAGCAGCACCCCGATACCCAGGGTGACGAAGATGCGGGCGTGACTGCGCATGACGGAACGCACCGTCGGCGCCAGGATCGGAGCGCCTGCCAGGGAGGTCTGGGGCCCGGGCGCGGTCCGGCCGGGGGCCTCGAGCTCGGGGACGCGCCAGCTGAGGGCGGCTGCGGCCACGCTCGCGACACCTCCCACCCAGTACGCGCCGTCGAGCCCGAGTGCGCTCATGGCGAGGGCTGCGGCGAAGGGACCCACGAACACGCCGATGCGCGTGACACCGCCGAGCGTGGACAGCGCCCGGGCCCTGAAGCGCGGGGGTACCGCCTCGGTCAGGTAGCTCTGGCGCGCAAGGCCGAACACCGCCCCTGCCATGCCCACCATGAAGACCGCTGCGGCGAACACCGGCAGGCTGGGGGCGGCGAGTGCCAGGAACATCGCCGCGGCACACCAGAGCGCGGCGCCGACGAGCGCCTTCCTCTCGCCGAAGCGCGTGGCGATCAGGGTCGCGGGGACGTTGGTGACGAGCGAGCCGATACCGGACAGCGTGATGACCAGGGCTGCAGTCGCCACGTCGGCACCCAGGTCGCGGGCCGTCAGGGCGATGACGGGCAGGATGGCCCCGGTCGCTACTCCGTACAGCAGCGACGGACCATAGGCGCCCACCGCGATCGCACGTAGATCGAAGGTTTCCTTGGGCACTCTTCAACCCTAGTCCGCGGGGTGGGCTGCCGCCGTCCCGCTCTGGACAGCATGCGGTCGTTGCACTACGTTTTCGTACCATCGACCCGGCGCGCCCTACTCTGGCGGGAGTACCGCATGGCTGTACCAACCTCAGGCTTCACCGGCAGGCGGCAGAACCGGGACGCGGATCTCCCGCCGGGCCAGTACCTCACCGGCAGTTTCCCCGTGATGTCGGCGGGCCCCACCCCCCAGGTCCTCCTCCGTGACTGGTCCTTCCAGATCGTGGCGGGCCCGGGCGGGACGCACCAGTGGTCGTGGGAGCAGATGCAGGCACTTCCGCAGGAGGACGTCACGACCGACATCCACTGTGTGACGCACTGGTCGAAGGTGGGCACCAGCTGGCGTGGGGTCTCCCTCGACACCCTGTTCGAGGACGTGGAGTCCGAGGCCGAGTACACGATGGTGCACTCCTACGGCGGTTACACGACCAACGTCCCACTCGACGACCTCCTCGACGGCAAGGCCTGGATCGTCTTCGAGTTCGACGGCGAACCGCTGCAGTCCGCGCACGGCGGGCCGGCCAGGTTGCTGGTGCCGCATCTGTACTTCTGGAAGAGCGCGAAGTGGGTGAACGGGATCCGCCTGATGGACCAGGACCTGCCCGGCTTCTGGGAGACCAACGGCTACAACATGTACGGGGACCCGTGGCGCGAGGAACGCTACTGGTGAGGCGGTCGTGGCAGGTCGCCGAGGTCAGTGCCGTCCGCGCCGAGACCACCCGGGCGCGGACCCTGAGGCTCCGCTTCCCGGACGTGGTCGCCGGCGTCCCCGGGCAGCACGTGGACCTGCGGCTCACCGCCGACGACGGCTACCAGGCCGTGCGCTCGTACTCCGTGGCGGCGTGGGTGCCACCGCGCGAGCTGGAGCTGACGGTCGAGGAGCTCGACGACGGCGAGGTCTCCGCCTTCCTCGTCGACGTCCTGGCCGTGGGTGACCAGCTGGAGGTCCGCGGTCCGGTCGGTGGCTGGTTCACGTGGTCGCCCGATCGGGCCGGTCCGCTCCAGCTGATCGCCGGCGGCTCGGGCGTCGTGCCCCTCATGGCCATGCTCCGCTCGCATTCCGAGGCCCGATCGGTCGTCCCCGCTCGGCTGCTGTATTCGGTGCGCAGCCCCGAGCATGTGTTCTACCGGGGTGAGCTCGATGTGATCGGGCAGGAGGATCCGCAGGTCGTGATCGACATCGCCTACTCCCGGGAGGCCCCCGACGGCCGGCCGGTGGGCCGCCTGACCCACGAGGCCGTCACGGCGTCCTGCTTCCCGCCGGAGGACGATCCGGCCGTCTACATCTGCGGCTCGACGGGCTTCGTCGAGGCCGTTGCCGCATGGCTCGTCGACGACGGGCACGACCCCGGCCGCATCCGCACGGAGCGGTACGGAGGATAGGGAAGGACCGCGATGGACAGCACCGAGCAGCATCCCCTCGACCAGGACCACCTCGACGGCAACGCCCTCGCCGGTGCGCTCGACCAGTTCGTCTCCGACCTGACGAGCGCGGAGTGCAGGTGCGCGGGCTGCGGTTCCTCGGGCCCGCTCGCGGCTGCACTGCTCTACACGAAGGCGCCCGGCATGGTGCTGCGGTGCCCCACCTGCACCGCCGTGCTGCTCTGCCTCACGGATCAGGGCGACCGCCAGGTCCTCACCCTCGACGGCGTACGCCACCTGGTCATCGACAAGCCCTGATCCCCGTGCAGGCGGACCCGCGGCCCCGGGACCGAGGACCGACCTCGATGGCGGTCCCCCTGTGGATATCCCATCCGCCACTACCCCTCCACAATGGCTCGCCTCTCGCGATTAATAGAACGCGTGTTCGATAGAATCACGTCATGGCCGTCACACCGATCAAGCGCCCCTCCCCGTCGGGATCCTCCCTGGACGAGGCTCGCGCCCTCCTCGGCGACTGTGCACACGGCCTGGTCCAGTACCACCACCTGCTGTCACGGCAGGATGCCCTCCAGTTCGTCCTCGAGGTGGAGCAGGTGTCGAAGGTCGTCGATCACCTGCAGGTCCTCGCCGCCCGCATCGCCGATCACCACGGGCTCGCCTCCGAAGCCGGTGGCGCCCCTGTGGCGTCCGGCACCACGGGCGAGGTGCCGGGTCCCGGGACGGACCCATCGACCGAGGCCGGTCACGGCTTCAGGAACTGCGCCGATTTCCTGAGGGAGGCGCTGGGTATCAGTCGCACCGAGGCGAGGCGCCGTCTCACCCTGGCTGCGGTCGTGCTGCCGAGCCTGTCGCCGACCGGGAATCGCGCCCCTGCCCGCCTGGAGGTACTGGGCGAAGCCGTGGGCTCCTTCGTCGTCAGCGGGCGAGCAGCCACCGTCGTCGCGCACGCCCTCGAGCGCGTGCAGTCCTTCGCGACGCGGGACCAGCTCGAGACCATGGAACACCACCTCACGAGGCAGGCGATCGAGACCGACGAGGACATCCTCCGCGTCCTTGCACGCCGCTGGGAGGGGGTCCTCGACCAGGACGGGCAGGAGCCCACGGACAAGGTGCTCCGGGCACGTCAGGGTGTCTTCCTCAAGGGACGACACCACGGATTGCACTTCCTCGAGATCGGTGCCACGGACGAGCAGTTCGAACAGCTCGCAACGGTCATGAACGCAGCTGTCGATCCGCGGGGATCCTCAGCGCACGCCGACCCTCCGGAAGACGACGCAGCACGGGGACCGACGGATCCGGCAACTCCCGGGACCCCGGACCATCCGGCATTGGGCACGGCAGCCGGAGATCCGGCGACCGAGGAACGACCCACGGCAGGTGAGGCGACGCGGATCGGAGCTCCGGGATGCATGCCCGGCCGCCCCCCGGGCGACACCGGGTCGGGCGCCCCGGTCGACGGTCGCCCGACGCGAGCACGACAACTCCTCGAGGGCCTTGTCTCGGCCTGCAGGATCGCCCTGTCGACGAACGGACTACCGGCGACCGGTGGGCATCGTCCGCAGGTGATGGTGACCATCGACTACAGGGACCTGATCGGCGAGACCGAGCGGGCCGGCGATGCCGTCTTTTCCGAGCAGGTCGGTGCCCGGGACATCCGGAGGATCGCCTGTGATGCCGACCTTATTCCGCTGGTCCTGGGCGGCAGGGGTCAGGTGCTCGACGTGGGGCGCGCCCAGCGATTGTTTCCGCCACATCTGCGACGTGCGCTCGTGGCCAGGGACAAGGGGTGCGCGTTCCCCGACTGTTCCGTCCCGGCCGCCTGGTGCGAGGCCCACCACCTCACACCGTGGTCCCGTGGTGGTTCGACCAGCATCGACAACGGCGTGCTGCTCTGCTCACGGCACCACCACGTCATCCATCAGGACACGTGGACCGTCGAATCCCGGGGTGGCGTCCCCTGGTTCACTCCGCCCGTCCATCGGAGACGGACCGCCTCCCCGCGAAGAAACCTGTACTGGCAGGCAGGGTCCGCGGTTCGGAGCGAACTCGACGATGCCGTCGATCTCGCCCCTACCCACCGGCAGCCCGTGTCCGACGAGGCGGATAGTGCACTCCTGGTCAGGAGGACAGAGGGGTGGACGGCGTTCGACAGGGGTAACGAGCGTTCGTCCTGAAGCCGGGAAACGCTGTTCGTCGGTCCGACAGTACGATCAGCGGTACCGCTGTGCGATCTTCCTGCCGGCGTTGAGGACCGGCCTATCCCGCGACGAGCGACCCGATCGACAGGCCGAGACCTGCCGCCACCAGAGCCACCACGGCTGTTCCGACCCCCGACAGAAGTGCCGCTCCGGTCCGACCCGCCTGGATCAGTCGTACCGTCTCGCTGCTCGCCGTACTGAAGGTCGTGTATCCGCCGAGGAAACCCGTGCCACCGACGAACAGCCACGACGACGGGAGCGCCGAGGCAAGGACCAGTCCGGTCAGGAGTCCGAGCAGGAAGGACCCGCTGATGTTGACGGTCATCGTGCCGAGGGGGATCGTCCCCCGCACGGGCGCCGCGATGACACCGTCGAGCATGAAACGCGCAACCGCCCCCAGCCCGCCGGCGATGCCGAGGACCAGGACGAAGGAGATGCTCATGGCACGGCTCCCGACGGTGCTGCCGGTCCGGCTCCCGGACACCGGCGACGACGAGCTCCGACGGCGATGCCGGCTCCCGTTGCCACCAGTCCCACGAGCACTGACACGGCAAGGTATGCGAGTCCCTCCACTGCCCGGCCCGCGCCGAGCAGGAGTGCGGAGTCGACGGCGAGCGCACTGTACGTGGTGAATCCACCGAGGAAACCCGTACCCAGGAGCAGGCGCACCGCCCGACGACGCCCCTCGTCGGGGCCGCGCTGCGCAAGAGCCTCGAGCAGCAATCCGAGGGCGAAGGCACCCGTGATGTTGATCAGGAAGATCCCGAGCGGTAGCCCCGCCGGGACCGGGAGTGCTCCGGCGAGTCCGAAGCGGGCAAGGGTGCCCGCCATGCCACCGACGAAGACCAGGAGGAGGTCGGCGGGCCGTCGGTGAGGGGGCCCACCAGCGGACGGCAGACCCCTACGCATCGGCACATCAGGTGACATCAGGCGGTGTCAGGCGACATGCCGCGCGAGGAACTCCAGGGTCAGGTTCCATGCGTCATCAGCGGGCCCGGGCCGATACGCGAAGCGATTGGAGTCGTTGAAGAAGGCATGGCCGGCCGCCGGGTAGACCTTGGGCGTGAAGTCGACACCCGCCGCACCCATCGCTGCCTCGAGCGCCGGCAACGCCGTGATGAGCGCGCCGTCGTCCTGGCCGTAGAAGGCGAGGACGGGTGCCTGGATCCGGGCCAGTTCCTCGTCGGAGAACGAGGCATGACCGTAGAAGGGTACGCATGCCATCAGGCGCGGCTCGTGGACGGCGAGAGAGAAACTGTAGGTCCCGCCGAAACAGAATCCGGTGATGCCCACGCGCCCGGCGACCTCGGCGTCGTCGTACAGGACGTCGAAGCACGCCCGCACCCGCTGTGTGGTGAGCGCCCCGAACTCGGGATTCCGCAAGGGCGCGAGGAGCGCCCGGAGTTTCGGCTGTGCCTCGTTGCGCGCCGCTTCGTCCGGGCCGGCGATGGCCTCTCCGATGCCGGCGGTGTTCTCCTCGGTGATGCCCTGGTCGGTGAGCAGGTCCGGGGCGACGACGACATAGCCTTCCCGCGCGAAACGATCCGCGACGTCCCGTGTGTGACCGACGAGTCCCCACACCTCGTGGACGAGGACGAGGCCGCCCTTCACCGGTCCCTCCGGACGTGCCACGTAGGCGGAGAGGGTGCCCGTAGGCATGGCGATGTCCTCGACCTGGCTCATCCGCCTAGGCTTGCACGCTTCTTGATGCTGCGCCAACCACCTGCCCGGTTGTCGGCGATGATCGCCCTTAAGATCTCGCGCAGTGCGTCCTCGTCGAACGGCCCGTCCTCGTACAGCGCGACCGTGCGTCCCGTGGAGTTGGAGGTACCGCCCGTGATGATGCCCTGCGGATCGGGGGCCAGTCCGCCGTCGTAGAGGAAGACGTTGACGTGGTCCTTCGTGGCGAGCAACGCGCAGACGTTGCCCTCGAGGACGAAGTAGGGCTGCCGGGTGCGCTTGATCGTTTCCTGCACCTCGGGATCCGCCTCGTGCACGAGGCGACGCACCGTGCGGCAGACGTCCTGCTGCCACGACGGCAACGCTGCGATGTAGTCGTCGACCCGGGTGTCCGGCACTCCTGCCATGGGGACAGTGTGCCAGCGGATGAGGACGTTCGGAAGGGCGGTGTACACCGTCGGCACGGAAGGCGGGGGCGTCTCAGCCCCGGGCGGATACGCCCCTCCCCGTGTCGGCCGAATCCCTGCAGCGCACGTCCGCTACTGTTGCCCGGTGTCGCCTCCCACCCTGCCGTCCCGAGTCGGCATGCGGCTGCTCACCGCAGCCGATCCGGACGCGCTTGCGCAGGCCTACCGGGAGAACCGGCGGCATCTGGAGCCCTGGGAGCCGTCGCGCGACGACGCCTTCTTCACCCCTGCGGGCCAGGCGGACCGGATCGCCGGCAGCCTCGAAGGCCTCGCAGCGGGCACCGACGTCCCATGGGTCCTGACGTCGGAGGATCGTATCGTCGGCACCATCACCCTCACGGGCATCGTCCGCGGACCCTTCCTCAACGCGCACATCGGCTACTGGGTGGACTCCCGCCTCCAGGGCCGTGGCGTGTGCTCGGCCGCCGTCGGGGCAGCGCTGCGGTACGCGCGGGACGAGGTGGAGCTGCACCGCGTCCAGGCGTCGGTGCTACCGGGGAACATCCCTTCGAGGGCGGTGCTGGACCGGGCCGGCTTCACGCTCATCGGTACGGCCCCGTCGTACCTTCGCATCGCCGGCTCCTGGCAGGACCATCTGCTGTTCCAGCGCATCCTGACCTGACCGGTCGCCCTCCGGTCCGCGTACATCGCGGCGGTGCGGGCGGCGGGTACTCCTCCGCTGGACCGGCGACAGCCCCTCGACCTGACACGGCCGGGCGGGGCATACCGGCTTGCCGGGAGTACTATCGGTGCCACCACAATCAGTCAACGACGACGGACGTGTGATGACCACAAGACTCCTTGTACCAATCGGCATGCTCAGCATCTCCCTCGGGATCCTCGGCCTGTTCGCCGGCGCCCGGGGCTTCCCCCTCCTCCTGATCGCCGTCGGCGGCGTCGTGCTCGCGCTTCCGTGCTTCCATCGCGGCGGGGACACCCACACCTGGCACTCCGACGACGGCGGGACGGCCGAGTTCTCGATGCCTCCCGTGGGCTCCTGCTCCCCGGAACGGCTGCGCGAGGCTCGACTGCTCGCGGCACGCGTGGTCGCATCATCGCGCACTCCGGAGACGTCGGACAGTCCCCGGCAGCGCGAGCGGTGACAGGACCGGCTCCTTCCTGTTGAGTGGGTGCATGAGTCGCATCCTGATCCTCGGTGGCACCGCCTGGCTCGGCCGGAAACTGGCCACCCGGTTCGTCGCGGGTGGTCATGACGTCACCTGCCTCGCCCGGGGCAGCGCCGGGCCTCCTCCGCACGGTGCCGGTTTCGTCGCCGTCGACCGTTCGGAGCCCGGCGCGTACGACGACGTCAGCGGCATCGACTGGGACGAGGTCGTCGAGATCTCCTGGAACATCGACCATGTCGCCGGTGCGCTCGAAGCCCTCGCAGCACGGGCAGGGCACTGGACGCTCATCTCCTCGTGCTCCGTGTACGCCTCCAACGACGAGCCCGGCGCGGCCGAGGACGCGGCGCTGGTGGACGTGGCGACGGATGGAGCAGCAGACGACTACGCACGGGCCAAAGTGCTCTGCGAGCAGGCCTCTGCCGCCGTGCTCGCGGACCGCCTCCTGACCGTCCGTGCCGGCCTGATCGGCGGGCCCGGCGACGGCAGCGACCGCTTCGGTTACTGGGTCTCGCGCTGCGCCCTCGCCGGCGACGGGGACGTCCTCGTACCGACCCTCGCCGACCGGTACGTGCAGGTCATCGATGTACGCGATCTCACCGCCTGGATCATCAGGGCGGGCCTGGGGGGAACGGTCGGGGCTGTCAACGCCGTCGGTGATGTCCATGCATTCGGTGACGTCCTGGCCGGGGCGCGATCGGTTGCAGGGCATACGGGCGGGCTGGCAGAGGCGACACCGGAGTGGCTGGCCGACCAGGGCGTGGCGTACTGGGCCGGGCCGAGGTCGCTGCCCCTCTGGCTGCCCGAGGATTTCACGGGGTTCTGCCGACGCAGCAATGCGGCCTTCCGGGCAGCGGGCGGCACACTCAGGGATGTCCGGGACACACTCGAGGACACGCTCGACGACGAACGTGCTCGCGGGCTCGAGCGGGACCGCAGGGCAGGGCTCACCCGCGCTGAAGAGCTGGAACTCCTGGCGACCCTTCCCGCGCACTGACGACACGGCTGCCCGGCTCGTTCTCCAGGTCCAGCCACGACCACGGACCGACGAACGCTGCGCAGCACGCCGCAGGCCACGTCAGATCAGGTCAGCAGACATCCCAGCAGGAGGACACCACCGAGCGCCGACACCAGTGCCCGGACCAGGTTCAGCCGCGACCACGGACCGCGGAAGGCCGCCCATGAGCCGTCGTCGTCGACCGTTGCTCGGTCGAGTGCGTCGTTCAGGGGGACGTTGCCGACGATGGTGATCGCCACACTCGCCAGATAACCCGCAGCACCCAACCCTGCGAGGAGGTCGCGTCCGACGATGCCGAGCACCAGCACCACGAGGCAGAGGACGGTCGTCCCGACGAAGAGGATCATGAAGGGCGGGCGCACGGCCCGGCGGTTTACTGCTCGCATGACCGCCATCCCGGTCCGCGCGTCCGGTAGCAGGGCAGGCATCACCATCACGGCGAAGGCGAAATAGACACCCGCGGCCATGAGGCAGCCTGCGGCGGCCGCAGTGATGATCGTGTCAGGCATGGCTTCGTCCCCCTCGGCAGCGGTGTACCCGACCAGAGACTACCGCTGCGTGAACTGCTGCCGCTGCGCCGCCCGGGAACGGGATACGGGCGCGTCCCGTTGGAAAGAGATACACCTCCTCGAAAGGCTCACCCCGTGCGCATCCTCCTGACCGGCATCGACGGCTCCGGCAAGAGCACGGCAACCCATGATCTCGCTCGCGCGATCACCGAGAGGGGCGGCACCGCTCTCGTGCTGAAGAACCCGGCCGGGCGGCGGACCATGTCCGGCTGGTGGCACGCACTGGGCTGGGCACCCGGACCGAGGCTGCTGGACCTCCTGGAAACCGTGACCCGTGTGGCCAATGTCCTCCTGAACGAGGTACGCCTGTTCCGGTTCGACGGCGTCGCCATCCTCGATCGCGGACTCGACTGCCAGTTCGCGCTGCGCGAGGCACGCGGGCTCCCGCGCGGCGTCGTCCTGCCGTGGCTGCAGCGCGTCCTGCCGGCCCCCGACGTCGTCGCCCACTTCGAACTGCCGGTCGACGTCGCCCTCGAACGGGTGAACCGGCGCGCCTCGGACCACGAAACCTCGTCCGGGCTCGAGGCACTGCAGTCGGCGTACCAGCGCCTTCCGGCCTACCCGACGTTCCGTATCGTGCAGGCGGCCGGCCCGCGAGAGTCGATCACCGCCGACCTGCTCTCCCTGAGCGGCTGGAACGACGTTCCCGCAGGCGACCGGCAGCTCACGTACCTCTGACCCTGCGGTTGCGGAGCCTCCGAGACGGCGGCTCACGCACCCCCGACCCGGCGGCTCACCCACCTCTGGCCCGGCGGCTACGGAACCTCCGACCCGGCGGCTCACGCACCCCCCGGCGATCAGCGACATCCCGGTAGACCTCGGCGTCCCGGAAGTCCGTGGTATCCGGGACCGTGGCCCCAAGCCGTCCCCCCTCAGAGGGCTGCGATCGTCCAACCGGTGCGATGCGTGGCACCGGGCTCGAGCACCACGAGGTCCTCGCCCGTGATGAACGCTCCGGGCGGGCAGGTCATGGGTTCGACGGCAAGCCCGAGGCGCGTGTCCTCGAGCTTGTGCGGAAGATCGGCCGTGTGGATCTGCACCCACGGGCAGCTCTCGTCCCAGCTCATCGTGGTCCCGGTCCCGTGTGCTGGATCGGTGACGCGGACGACAGCCCTGCCCGAGGCGTCCCGGGCGAGGTCCGTGAACGCGTGATCGATCTGCACGTCCGCGAGGGGATGTGCGGACCGGAAGTCGAAGGGCGTCCCGGCTACGGGCTTCTTCGCCACGGGCAACAGGCGATCGGGGGTGACGGTCAGGACCGTCGAAGCGGGAAGTTCGAGCACCCACTCGTCCAGGGGCGAGGATCCGCCCACGAGGTACGGGTGGGGGCAGACGCCGTAGGGTGCACGCCGGGTCCCGGTGTTGACCGCCGCCACATCAGTCCTGAAGCCCTCGTCGCCGACACCGAACCGGACCTCGAGGGCCAGTTCGAACGGGTAGGCGTCGGTCGGTGCGATGGTGCAGGCCAGGGTCACGGCGGAGGCGGTGCGGTCCACGAGGGTCCAGGGGATGTCGAAGACGAGCCCGTGCAGAGCCGTTCCACGCTCGGGTTCGTTGACGGGCAGTTCGTAGGCCACGCCGTCGAACGAGTAGCGGCCGTCCTCGACGCGGTTGGGCCACGGTGCCACGAAGGCGCCCCGGAAGTTGGGCATCTCCTCGTCGGCACCGAATCCCACGACGAGCGCGCGTCCCTCGTACGTGAGTTCGCGGACTGCGGCACCGAGACCGAGGACCACCGCCGTGTAGCCGCCACCCTCGATCCTGTATTCAGAAGGATCCGACTGGTTCATGCGAGGCTGACGGCGGTCCAGGACACGGCGGGAAGCGTGATGGTGACGACGCCCCCGTCCAGCATCGCGGAGGTGTTGGGCTTCATCGTCACGCGCTCGGGCTCCTCAAGGGTGTTCTTGGCATACACGTCCGTATCGTACAGCGACTGCGCATCCACCCGGTCGAAGCCGTCGAGTGCTGCCACGTCGATGGTCACCGTCATCTCCTCGGTCCGGGAGCGGTTGACGAGGAACACCGCGGTGACTCCTGTGGCGTCGTCGTGCGTGGCGACTGCGTCGACGAGCGGGACGACACCGTACCGACTGGTCGCGTAGGTCCCGACGTCGAGCCTGAGCTCGAGCACCGAACCCCGGGCGAGCGCGGAGGTGAGGGCGAAGGGGAAGAACGTGGTCTGGCGCCATGCAGGTCCGCCCGGCTCCGTCATGATCGGCGCGATGACGTTGACGAGCTGCGCGAGCGAGGCCGACGTGACGCGATCGGCATGCCTGAGCAGCGAGATCAGGAGGTTCCCGACGACGACGGCATCCGCCACCGAGTAGTGGTCCTCGAGCAGGCGCGGGGCCTCGGGCCAGTTGTCGAGGCCCTGGATCTTCTCGACGTCCTCGAAACGGCTGAGGTACCAGACGTTCCACTCGTCGAACGAGATGTTGATGGTCTTCGAGCTCCCGCGGACGGCCTTCACATGGTCGGCCGTCGCGACGACGGACTCGATGAAGTGGTCCATGTCGACGGCGGAGGCGAGGAACGAGGCGAGATCGCCGTCCTTCTCCTCGTAGTAGGCATGGCAGGAGATGTAGTCGACGTCGTCGTAGGTGTGCGACAGGACCACGCGCTCCCATTCGCCGAAGGTCGGCATGTGGGCGCTGGAGGAACCGCACACCACGAGCTCGATGGACGGGTCGAGCTGGCGCATGGCCTTCGCCGTCCGGGCCGCGAGCTTGCCGTAGTCGTCCGCCGAACGGTGGCCGAGCTGCCACCAGCCGTCCATCTCGTTGCCGAGGCACCAGATCTTCACGCCGAAGGGATCGGGGCGGCCATTGGCCATGCGGGCCTCGGCGAGGGCCGTGCCCTTCGGGAGGTTCGAGTACTCGAGCAGATCGAGGGCCTCGGAAGTCCCGCGCGTCCCGAGGTTCACCGCGAGCATGAGGTCACTGCCGACCTTCCCGAGCCACGAGGCGAACTCGTGCAGGCCCACCTGGTTGGTCTCGGTCGAGTGCCAGGCGAGATCCAGCCGCCTGGGACGCTGCTCGCGGGGACCGACACTGTCCTCCCACCGGAAGCCGGACACGAAGTTGCCCCCGGGATAGCGGATGGTCGAGACACCCAGCTCCCGGACGAGGTCGATCACGTCCCTGCGGAAACCGTCGTCGTCGGCCGTGGCATGACCGGGCTCGTGGATGCCGTCGTAGACGTGGCGGCCGAGGTGCTCGACGAAACCGCCGAAGATGTTGCGGTTGATCCGGCCGACCGTGAAGTGGGGGTCGAGCGTGAGTCGTGCAGTCTGCATGGGGCTACTCTCTCTGCGGATCCTGTCCGGCGGCGACGAGGGGCGGGGGCGCTGCTCGAAAGCGCACGGTACCGACCCGTCCTGCCGGTGCTTCCGCGGGATAGGATTTTCCCGGCAAGGTCCCGATCCCGCGGTTTACATCGTTGAAGGTAGACGAAGCATGTCGGTGACCGGCATCGGTGTCAAGCGATCGGAAAGAGGTTCTCGGACCACGGGAGCGTCATGCCGGCAGCGCCGAGGACTCGCGTTCGATCACCTGGAAGCGCGTCTCGAACTCTTGCGGTGGCAGGTCGGCCCTCCGCCCGGAGATGCGCTCCTGGAGGACGAGCACGGCGGTGTCGGCGATCTCGGTCCGGCCCGGATCGATGGTGGACAGCGTGGGCAACGAGTACCTGCCCTCGTCGAGATCGTCGAAGCCGATGACGGCGACGTCGTCCGGGATCTTCCGGCCCGCCTCCTGGAGCACGCGCATGGCACCGAGGGCCAGGGTGTCGTTCATGCCGAACACGGCGTCGAATGCCACCCCGGACCCGAGCAGCTCGCGCATGGAAGTGGCACCGTTGGCCCGGTGCCAGAGGGTCGTATGAGCCACCAGGGCGGGATCGAAGGGGATACCCGCCTCGTCGAGCGCCTGCCGGTAGCCGCGCAGCCGAAGCCCCGCCGAACCGATGACCTCGCCCTGATGTCCCCCGACGACCGCGATGCGACGCCGGCCCTTGGACAGCAGGTGCGTTGTCGCCGCCCGCGCGGACTCGACGTTGCTCATGGTCACATGGTCGGTGGGCCCGCCGAAGATGCGCTCCCCCAGCAGGACGAGCGGGAAGTTCACGTTGAGGTGATGGGCGTCCTCGTTGGACATACCGAGCGGGCTGAACAGCAGGCCGTCGGTCATCTGGAGCCGGGGACTCGAGAGGATCTCCAGTTCGCGATCGCGATCACCGCCGGTCTGCTCGATCAGGACCTTGAGTCCTCGCCGCCCGGCAGCCTTGATGATCGAGTCGGCCAGTTCCGCGAAGTAGCTCAGCGACAGTTCGGGGACGGCGAGGCCGATCACGCCGGTCCTGCCCGAGCGCAGGCTCCGGGCGGAGAGATTGGGGCTGTAGCCGAGTTCCGAGATGGCTGCCATGACCCGCTGTTTCGTCTCGGCACGGATGTGCTCGTAGTCGTTGATGACGTTCGAGACGGTCTTGATGGACACACCTGCCGCCAGCGCGACGTCCTTGAGTGTGGCCGCCATGCCGCCCCCCTAGGGTCCTCCCGTGATGCCCGGTACGTCACGCGTGAGGTGAGTCTACAACGTTGTAGGATGAGCTGGCATGCCATCGGATGGATTGCTGCAGCAGCTTTCCTGCCGCGACTCCGGCCAGACAAGGACCACCATGATCGAGGAACAGGTACGGGACCGGCTCAACTGGGCGGGCAACTACGAGTACCGCGCGCGGACCATCGAACACCCGACGTCGCTCGCCGACCTCCAGCGCGCCGTGGCCGGAGCCACGCGGGCCGGCGCGCTCGGTTCGCGGCATTCGTTCAACGACATCGCCGACAGCCCGGAGACGCTCATCTCGCTCGACGTCCTCGATCCCGGCGTCGACATCGACGAGGCCGCACTCACCGTCACCGTGAGCGCGGGTGTCCGGTACGGGGTCCTCGCAGCACACCTGCAGCGCAGCGGCTTCGCCCTGCACAACCTGGCGTCTCTCCCCCACATCTCGGTCGGCGGTGCCATCGCGACGGCCACCCACGGCTCGGGGAACACGAACGGGAACCTTGCCACCGCCGTCGTCGGGCTGGAGATCGTCACCGCGTCGGGTGATGTGCTCACGGTGAGGAAGGGCGACGACGACTTCGACGGCATGGTGGTGGGCCTCGGCGCACTCGGCGTCGTCCATCGTGTGACTCTGCGCATCGAGCCGTCCTTCGACGTGCGCCAGGATGTCTTCACGGACGTGCCGTGGGACGCGGTCCTGGCGGACTACGACGCCGCGACCTCCTCCGCCTACAGCGTCAGCCTGTTCACCGACTGGTCGGGCGACACCATCGTCCAGGCCTGGCTCAAGAGCCGCACCGACAGTGGCGTCACCGTCCCGGGTGAGTTCTACGGCGGGACGCCGGCGGACCGCGCCTACCATCCGGTCCCGGGGGTCGCCGCGGATCACTGCACGCAGCAGCTCGGCGTCCCGGGGCCGTGGTCGGACCGCCTGGCGCACTTCCGTCTCGCCTTCACCCCCAGCAATGGCGACGAACTGCAGACCGAGTACCTCGTGGGCCGGGAGCATGCCGTCGCGGCGATCAACGCCATGCGGGACCTCGCTCCCCGCATCTCGCCCCTGCTCCAGGTGTCCGAGGTGCGTTCGATGGCGGCCGACGAGCTGTGGCTCAGCAACAACTACGGGCGCGACGGCATCGGACTCCACTTCACGTGGAAGCCCCTGCAGACCGAGGTCGAGATCCTCCTGCCGGAGCTCGAGTCCGCCCTGGCACCGTTCGCCGCCCGTCCGCACTGGGGCAAGCTGTTCGCAGCGGACGCCTCGCAGCTTGCGCCGCTCTACCCCCGTTTCGAGGATTTCCGGTCGCTTGCCGCGCGCATGGATCCCGAGGGCAAGTTCCGCAACGCCTTCCTCGACCGGGTCGTCTTCGGGGAGTCCGCCGGACGCGCCTGAGTTGGACCAGTCGGCGATCGTCGTCAGGGGCAGGAAGGCGGCAGCCGGCGCGACGCCAGCGGTGGACCGACCGACATCACACGGTGGGCGCCGGAACACGTGCTAGTGCTTGCGGTTCAGCCATTTCCAGTGCGCGAGAGTGCGCAGGCGGATCAGCAATGCCCGCGACTGCTCCGGACCGTACGGCAGGATCGGGATGGCTTTCGTCACGTCCATGGAGGCCTCGTCCATCGCCGTCCGGGTGACCCGGACGGCGCTGCGCATCTTGTTCATCTGCGTGATGACCTCCTCGACCCCGACCGGCCGGCCGTGGCCGGGCACGAAGACGTCGTACAGGTCCTCGAGTGCCACCATCTTGCCGAGCGTCCGCACCCAGTCGGTGGGGAACGAGTCCTCGAAGACCGGATCGGCGCCCTCCTCCACGAGGTCCCCGGTGAAGAGGACGTTGCCTGCACCGACCAGGAGGTCGTGATCGGTGTGGCCCTGGCCGAGGTGGAACAGGGTCACCGACATACCGCCGAGGTCGAGGTCCACCGGCTTGCCCTCCACCAGCCGATTGGCGGGGAGGATGCTCGCGTGCGCGCCGTCGCCCGCTGCCATGGCGGGCTCGACGGCGGCGACCAGGGACCGCTGTTCCTCGCCGTTCTCGGCCTGGACAGCACTGCACCGCGACGTCGCCCAGAACTCCTCGACACGCTGTGCGGCGAAGTAGCTGTTCCCGAAGAAGTGGTCGGCGTGGGCGTGCGTGTTGACGACGATCAGCGGGAGCCCGGTGACGTCACGGACGTGGGAGTACACCTCGGCGGCACCGACGGGACCGGCTCCGGTGTCCACGACCAGGGCCTTCTCCGTGCCGACGACCAGTCCGACGTTCAGCCGGGACCCGGTCCGCAGCACGTAGATG
Source organism: Arthrobacter sorbitolis (assembly GCF_054510995.1). Taxonomy (NCBI): domain Bacteria; kingdom Bacillati; phylum Actinomycetota; class Actinomycetes; order Micrococcales; family Micrococcaceae; genus Arthrobacter; species Arthrobacter sorbitolis. The sequence goes on along the minus strand of NZ_JBTNDM010000002.1, from coordinate 422,337 downwards.
CCCGGCCCGAGCTCGCGCCAGGGGCTGCGGATCTCGGCACTGGGGACGTCGGTGGTCATGGGTTCCTCTCGCTGGCGGCAGGGGTTCCAGTCTAGGTCGGCCCGGACCGGATCCGGGCCGCTCGCGGCGCGTGGCTGCGGGCCGGCGGGCGTCGAGGTCCGTCGCCCGGTCCGGGTTCCCCCGCCGGACGGGACGAGCGTGTTCGTCGTCGTCCTGCCCGGACCGGCCTCCGGTCAGGCGACGACGACCGGTGTCGGGCGGGGACGCTCGGGCACCCGGAAGATCGGCAGCGCGAGGTTGATCAGGGGGCCGATGAGGAGCGCGAAGGCCACGGTACCGAGGCCGACCGTTCCGCCCAGCAGCCAGCCGAGCAGCAGGACGGTCCCCTCGATCGCTGTCCGCACGAGCCAGATCGGCAGACCGGACCGGGCATGGATACCGGTCATGAGGCCGTCGCGCGGGCCCGGGCCGAGACGGGCGCCGATGTAGAGCCCGCTGGCGACCGCGAGCAGCACGAGCCCTCCCGTGAACAGCAGGATCCGCGCCCACAGCGGCGCCGGCTCGTTCAGGATCGCCAGCCCCACCTCCGCACTCGGTCCCACCAGGAGGACGTTGAGCACGGTACCGATCCCCGGCCGCTGCCGGAGCGGTATCCAGAGCAGCAGGACGATCAGTCCGATGATGTTGGTCATGAAGCCGAACGGGATGCCGGTCTGCAGCGAACCGCCCTGACTGAGGACATCCCACGGCGACACACCGAGCGTCGCGCGGATCATCATCGCGAGCGAGAACCCGTAGAGGAAGAGGCCGATCAGGAGCTGGAGGCCGCGCCGGGCACCGAGGAAGGTCATACCTCCAGTAGATCGGCTGATTGGACTTACTTCAAGATGCCAATTGTGTCATCGTGGCTTCATGATCGTTCTTCCTGCCCGTCGTCTCGCCCTGGAGCTCGGCGCCTGGCGCACGTCGGGGCCCGCCTACGGAGCCCTGGCGGACCGCATCAGGCTGCTCACCCTCGACGGGCGGATCCCGCTGGGTACCCGCCTCCCCGCCGAACGTGAGCTCGCGGCGCAGCTCGGCGTCAGCAGGACCATGGTCGCCGCCGCGTACGCCCGCCTGAGGTCGGCGGGTTATCTGGAGAGCACACGCGGCTCGGGCAGCGTCGTCGCCATGCCGGGACGGGGCATGCCGACCCTCGACGACGGGGACGGCGTCGTCCTCGACCTCAGCAAGGCCGCCCTGCCCGCAGCACCCCAGGTGGGTGAGGCTGCTGCGAAGGCGGCCCGTGAGCTGCCGGCCTACCTGAACGGCAACGGCTACGACCCGCTCGGTCTCCCCCGCTTGCGGCAGGCCCTCGCCGACAGGTACTCGGCGCGCGGCGTGCCCACGACATCCGGTCAGATCATGGTCACCCTCGGCGCCCAGCACGCGATTTCACTCCTGGCACGGTTGCTCCTGAGCCCCGGCGGCACCGCACTCGTCGAGGCACCGAGCTACCCGCACGCCTACGAGGCCCTCCACTCGGCCGGCCGCCGTCTGCTGCCCGTGTCCGTCGACGCCGCACAGGGCTGGGACGACGACGGCCTCGAGCAGGCCCTCCGGCGCGGACGCCCCGCACTGGCCTACGTCATGCCGGACTTCCACAACCCGACCGGCGCCGTCATGCCGGTGGGCCAGCGTGCGCGGCTGATGGCTGCGGCAGGGCGGCAGGGCACCGTCGTCGTTGCGGACGAGACGATGGCCGAACTGAGGATCGACGGTGACGCCCAGCCACCCCTTGCGGCCTTCGGACCGGCGGTCCTGATCGGTTCGATGGGCAAGACGGTGTGGGGCGGGCTGCGGATCGGCTGGATCCGGGCGGACGAGGGCCTGATCCACAGGCTCGTCCAGTCCCGGTACGCCCAGGACCTCGGGACACCCATCCTCGAGCAGCTCATCGCCCTCGAGCTGCTCGACAGCTACGACGAGCTGCTGCGGTTCCGCGCGAGGCAGCTGGCGGCGGGGCGGGGCCAGCTCGAGGACCTCCTCCAGGAGGCACTGCCGGGGTGGGAGGTCCCGCACGTCGCGGGCGGCCTCTGCACCTGGGTGAATCTCGGCGCACCGGTGAGCTCCCAGCTGGCCCTCGCGGCCCGGGACCGAGGCCTGCTGCTGGGCGCCGGCCCGCGCTTCGGGATGGACGGCGTGTTCGAGCGCTTCCTGCGGGTCCCGTTCAGCTATCCCCTCGAGGACACGCGCCTCGCTGTCGGGATCCTCGCGTCCGCGTGGCGGTCCCTCGACCAACGGGCACCCGGCCGCAGCGACTTCGCGCCGGCGCTCGTGTAGCCCGGCGGTGCAGCCCGGCGGTGCAGCCCGGCGGTGCAGCCCCGCGGCGCAGGTCCACGGGAAGGACCCGCTGACCCGAACCCGCTGGTGCATCACCTCTCGTCCAACCCGCTGACCCGAACCCGCTGGTCCAGCCCATCTCGTCCAACCCGCTGACCCGAACCCGCTGGTGCATCACCTCTCGTCCAACCCGCCCGTCCAACCCGCTCGTCCAGCGCTGCTGGTCCGGAGCCGCCGATCCGACCCTGGATCGGCCCCGAGGGGGACCGCCCGAGTCGCCGTCAGGTCTCCCTCCGGACATCGTCACGCCGCCGGGCGGCCGCCCTGAAGATGGGCTGCGAGGTAACGGGACGTGACACTCGTGCCGTCGTCGAGCGCTGCGACGTCCTGCGGGGTGCCCGTCGCGACGATGCTCCCGCCCGCCGAACCACCGCCGGGCCCGAGATCGATCACCCAGTCTGCCGCCGCGACGACCGCCATGGTGTGCTCGACGACGATCACCGTGTTGCCGGCCTCCACGAGCTTGCGCAACTGGGCGAGGAGCAGGACGACGTCCGCGGGGTGCAGGCCGGTGGTCGGCTCGTCGAGCAGGTAGAGGGTGTGTCCGCGGCGGGCGCGCTGCAGTTCTGTCGCGAGTTTGATGCGCTGCGCCTCGCCTCCCGACAGTTCGGTGGCCGGCTGGCCCAGCCGCAGGTAGCCCAGCCCTACCTCGCGGAGCGTCGCGAGGGAACGGGCGACCCCGGGGAGATCCGCGAAGAACAGCGCGGCGTCGTCGACGGTCATCCGGAGGACGTCGGCGATGGTGCGCCCCCTGAGCGTGACCGTGAGTGTCTCCTCGTTGTAGCGCGCGCCGTGGCATGCGGGGCAGGGTCCGTAGCTCCCGGGCAGGAACAGGAGTTCCACGGATACGAAGCCCTCGCCCTGGCACGTCTCGCACCGGCCGCCCTGCACGTTGAAGGAGAACCGGCCCGCTCCGAAGCCCTCAGCCGTCGCCGCGGGGGTCGCCGCGAAGGCCTTCCGCACCGCATCGAAGAGCCCCGTGTAGGTGGCGAGGTTCGAACGCGGCGTCCGTCCGATCGGCTTCTGGTCGACGCTGACCAGGCGGTCGATGTCCTCGAGCCCGCGGAGGCGCCCGACGACGGTGGCGGAGGCATCGCCGTCGTCGCCCGCTTCGCCGTCATCCGGCGTCTCGTCGCGCACCTGTGCACCCACGGCCTCGGCGAGCACCTTGCCCACCAGCGTCGACTTGCCCGAGCCGGAGACACCCGTCACGGCGGTCAGGACCCCCACCGGGAAGTCGGCGTCGAGCCCCTGCAGATTGTGGCGGTGGATGCCCTCGAGCCGCAGCCATCCGGCCGGCTCCCGCGGGTCGGCCCGCCCGGCTCCTGCCGGTGCATTCCGGGCGAGGAAGGGGGCGGTCGCCGACCCGCGGACGTCGGCGAGCCCTTCGGCGGGACCGCTGTAGACGATGGTGCCGCCACCCTCCCCCGCGGCAGGACCGACGTCGACGATCCAGTCCGACCGCCGGACGACGTCCATGTTGTGCTCCACCACGAAAACGGAGTTCCCTGCGTCCTTGAGTGCTTCGAGGACGGCCAGAAGTGGCTCGACATCGGCCGGATGCAGCCCCGCGGACGGTTCGTCGAGTACGTAGACCACGCCGAACAGGCCTGAGCGGAGCTGCGTGGCGATCCGCAGGCGCTGCATCTCCCCGGGCGAGAGGGTGGGCGTCGCCCGGCTGAGGCTGAGATATCCCAGTCCCAAATCCACCAGGACGGCGAGCCGCTGGACGAGATCCTTGCTGATGGTGACGGAGACCTCGGTGCCCTCGCCCGAGCTGGAGGACCTGTGCGCCGCGGTGGGGTGCTCGAGCGCTGCCGCAGGTGCCAGGTGTGCCGTCAGGTCCTCGAGCGGCAGCGCGTTCGTCTCCGCTATGGAGAGCCCGCCGAACGTCACGGCGAGTGCTTTGGGCCGCAGCCCGCTGCCACCGCACGATCCGCAGGGTCCGGATTCCACGAACGGCAGTACCCGGTCGCGCATCTGCTGGCTCTGCGAGTCGTTGAGCGTGTGCATCACGTAGCTCTTCGCGCTCCAGAACCGGCCCTTGTAGGGCTTGGCCACGCGGTCCCGCTGCGGCGTGACCTGGACGACGGGCTGCTCCTCGGTGAACAGGAGCCACATCCGCGCCTCCTCAGGGAGCTCACGCCACGGGACGTCGATGTCGTGGCCCAGCTCGCTGACGACATCGCGGAGGTTCTTGCCCTGCCAGGCACCGGGCCAGGCGGCGATCGCACCTTCGCGGATCGTCAGGGTCGGGTCCGGAACGAGTGTCTGTTCCGTGACGTCGCGGGCCACGCCGAGTCCGTGGCAGCGGGGGCACGCGCCGGCGGCCGTGTTGGGCGAGAAGGCATCGGATTCGAGCCTCCCTGCAGCATCCGCAGGGTATGTCCCGGCACGCGAGTACAGCATCCGGAGCGAGTTCGAGAGCGTGGTCAAGGTGCCGACGGTCGAGCGTACGCTCGGCGTGCCACGGCGCTGCTGCAGCGCGACCGCGGGTGGAAGGCCCGTGATGGATCCGACGTGGGGTGTGTGGCCCTGCTGGATGAGCCTGCGCGCGTAGGGCGCCACGGATTCGAGGTACCGGCGCTGGGCCTCGGCGTAGATGGTGCCGAACGCCAGCGAGGACTTCCCGGAACCGGAGACGCCCGTGAAGGCGACGACGGCGTCGCGGGGACAGTCGACGTCCACGCCGCGCAGGTTGTTCTCACTGGCACCGCGCACCCGGACGAAACCGTCGCGGATGCTCGCGTCATGGGGGGCGTTGTTCATCGCTTCGATCACCAACCCCACCCTACGGTCGCCGGGGCGCGAGGGGGATACGAGCGGCGGGCGTCCCACCCGGAGACAGGACGGCGACCGCCGCGCACACCCGAAGATGCGCCCGACGGTCGCCGTCCGGTTCCTGCTCCCGGTCCCGGCTCCCGGTCCCGGCTCCCGGTTCTTGCTCCCGGCTACCGGTTCCTACGCCCGGCTACCTGCTACCTGCTACCTGCTACCGGGACCTGTGCTCCCGTGCTCCCGTGCTCCCGGATCCCGCGCACCGCCGGACCCGGAACGGATGCGGTCAGGCCTTCGCGTGGCTCCGACGGACCGCGTACGTGCCGCCGGCCGCTGCCGCCAGCACGAGGCCTCCGCCGAGGGCGATCATGCCGAACGGGCTGGAGGCCTCCACAGTGGCACCCGTGTCGGCTCCACCGGACGGCGTCGCGCCCATCTGGGACTTGACGAGGGTCCCGCAGAGTGCGGGCGACGTCGCGCCCAGGGGAAGCGCCGGATCCAGATCGCTGGGGGCGTTGAACGCCTCCGGCGTCGACGGGGTGGTGGCGGGATCCAGTCCGTGCACGTTGAAGACCGCCCTGCCCGCTTCCAGTTCCGCCAGGGTGGCCGCGTCGACGGTGAAGGTGCGCTGGATGGCGTAGTTGCCGCCCTGCCCGCCGAGCTGGAGGTTCAACGCCTCGGCAGGGCTCGTCGGACCCGACGTCGTGACCGTCGCGAGGATGCCACCGTAACTGGGGGCGCTCTCGGTGACGCTGATGATGCCGTCGGCGTTCGTGTCGTTGGCGGGAGTCGGGCAGACGCCGGCCGCTCCGCCATGGATGTGCTGGACGTGGGGGTAGGGCGCCCCCTGGAACGTCTGGGCGAGGCCGGATACCTGCAGGTTGATCGTGGCCTGGTCCCCGACGACGTCGAGGGTGACGGTGCCGGTGCCCGTCGTGCCGTTGAGCTGGCCGAGGGTGGACGAGTAGCTGCCATCGGCGGCCATCGCCGGAGACCCGGCCAGAGCGACGGCGCCGAGGGCGAGGGCTGGCACTGCGAGAAGGCGCATCTTGTTCATGAGATCTGTATCCTTCACTGGTTAGGACGGGCCCGGGGCCGAACCCGCGTGAGGTGGTACTCGAGCGCTTCGTCGCGAACGTCCACATCCCAGCGAGCAGATCCTGATCAAGATCCCGCGGCGCAGCTTCCTCGTTCCCCATCCTCCCCCTGCCCCCGCTGCTCGTGACAGCGGTTGCCGTTCCGGACAGGTGTCTTTACAATTCCTGAGCTCCCGCTCGGAGCACCCCGACACGCCCTCCAGAAGACCGGCGTCCTTCCGAGCACCGGCCGCCCGACGGGCAAGCGGGAGCTCAGCCGGGCAGGTAGGGCTGGTACGGGTCGAGAGTCCCGTCGACGACGGGCACGAGGAGGTCGACGTCGCCCGCATCGGTGGTGGCGGTCAGGGTGGTGCGCGCACCCGGCGCGTCCCCGGCCGTCCGCAGCACCGTGTCGACGGAGTCCAGGGGCACGCTGCCCTGCGCGGGTATGGTCAGCGTCGTCTCCTCATCGCTGTCGCTGATCGTGATGTCGACGGCCTGGTCGCCGTTGTTCTCGAGGGTGCCCAGGATCCGCGCAGGCTCCCCCTCGTCGCGGGTGACGAGCAGCACGCTCCGCAGATCCACCTCTCCCACGCTCTTGTCGTCCCCGACCGCCGTCGAGTTCCAGTTGTCCTCGCCTCCCGTGGCACAGCCCGTCAGTACCAGCATCGCCGCTGCGACGAGCCCGCCCGCCCCCGCCGTCGTGATCCTCCTGCGTCCTGGTCGGCTGGTGGTTCTGGTCGGCTTCGTATGCATCGTGGTCCTCCGGTAGCGCTGACATTTCCACTTCGACCGTAGGCAGACCCGTCGCGCCGGGGGAACCACCGTTGCCCGACCGCAACCCGACTCCCTGCCTCCGCACAGGAGATACCCGGTGAGTTTGCAGGTAGTAAAAATGATGCACTGGAAGTGCATTATGATGCACTTATGGAAGACAACGCATCATTGCTTGCCTCGGTGATCGGGGAACGGGTGAAGTCCGAGCGGCAGGGTCGGCGGTGGACGCTGGATCAGCTCGCGGACGCAGCCGGCGTGAGCCGGCGCATGATCGTCAACGTGGAGCAGGGAGCTGCGAACCCGAGCGTGGGGACACTGCTGAGGATCAGCGATGCCCTCGGCGTCGGGCTTCCCGCACTGGTCGAGCCCCCGCAGTCCCGGTCGGTGTCGGTCACGCGCAACGGCGACGGCGCCGCACTGTGGACAGGAGCACTCGGGGGTCGGGGGATCCTCGTCGCCGGCACACAGTCGCCGGACGTCGTGGAGCTGTGGAACTGGACCCTGGAACCCGGTGAGCAGCACACGAGCGAGGCCCATGCGGCCGGCACGAAGGAGCTCCTCCACGTGCAGCTCGGCACGGTCACGGTGGTCGTCGCCGGTGACGCCACCTCGCTGGCGGAGGGAGACGCGATGACGTTCTCGGGGGATGTAGCGCATTCCTACGCGAACCACGGTTCGGCATCAGCCCGGTTCACGCTCGCGGTCTTCGAGCCTGCAGCGGGGTCCGGTCCCCAGAAGGAGATGTCCCATGCATGACACAGCTCGACTGGACGCCGTCCTCGCCACCGCCCGGGTGGACGAGGGCGTCTTCGCCCTGCGCCCCGACTACCGTGCGCTGCTGCTCGCCGTCGACGGGCTCGTACCGGGTCCGAGCGATCCGGGGAGCGAGGCCCTGCTGCTGGCGGCCGAGGCTTCGGCAGGAGCGCTGCTCGCCGACCGACCGGTGACCGACGTCCCGTCCGTCGCGGCATGGCGCGGGGCCTATCAGGCCTTCGGCGCCAAGCCGAACCGCACACGCAACAGTCTCGAGGCGCTTCTGCGGCGCGCGCCGTCCGGGCTGCCCCGCGTGAACCGACTGACCGACATCTACAACGCCGTCTCGGTGCTGCATCAGGTACCGCTCGGCGGCGAGGACCTCGCGCAGTACCGCGGGGCACCCGCCCTCGTCCGGGCCACAGGACGGGAACCGTTCGACACGTCGAGCAACGGGGAGGCCGTCCTCGAACACCCCGAGCCCGGGGAGGTCGTCTGGTGCGACGATGCGGGGGTGACGTGCCGCCGCTGGAACTGGCGGCAGGGCCGCCGCACGCAGCTCACCGATGCCACGACGACGGCACTCTTCATCCTCGACGCCCTCGCACCCCTCTCCGACGACGATCTCGCCGCAGCTGCCGACGACCTCACGGCTCACCTGTTGCGCCTGGGGCCCGACGTCGCCGTCGCCCGCCGTCTTCTCCGGAGCGACAGCGATCCGTCGGCAGGTAGCGGAGGCACGCCGTGACGTCGTCGGCAGGGCGTGCGGTGCCGCCCTGGGCGCTCGCCGTGACCGCGATGGTCTCCGTTCAGCTGGGCTCGGCGCTCTCGGTGGACCTCATCGGGGAGGTCGGTGCTGCCGGTACCGCCTGGCTGAGGCTGACGATGGGAGCCGTGATCTTCCTGATCATCGCCCGACCGCCGCTCTCGCGGGTGCGGAGGACCGATGTGCCGGTGCTGCTGGGGCTCGGTGTCACCACGGGGCTCGTGACGATCGGCTTCCTCTCGGCGCTCCAGCACATCCCGCTCGGCACCGCCGTCGCCATCGAATTCCTCGGTCCGCTCACGGTCGCCGCACTCCGCAGCCACTCCCCGCGCGCGCTCGTCTGGCCGGGCCTCGCACTGTGCGGCGTCGTCCTCCTCACCGAACCGTGGCACGGCGAGGTGAACCTGCCGGGCGTCGTGTACGCGGGGCTCGCCGCGGTGGGGTGGGCGGTCTACATCCTGCTCACGCAGCGCATCGGTGACCGTTTCACCGGGATCTCGGCGCTGTCCCTGACCATTCCCGTCGCCGCCCTCACTGCCGCCGTCGTCGGGATCCCCCAGGCGGTCGGTCATGTGACCGTTCCCGTCCTCGTCGCTGCCGCGGGCCTGGCCCTCCTGCTGCCCGTCCTGCCGTTCGCACTCGAGATGCTGGCGCTACGGCGGATGACTGCTGCCGCCTTCGGGACCCTCATGGCACTGGAGCCCGCACTGGGTCTCCTGCTCGGGCTGGTCGTCCTCCACCAGCAACCGTCCGCCCTCCAGGTCCTCGGGATCCTCCTCGTGGTCATCGCCGGTGCAGCAGCCCAGAGGAAGGGCGGCCGCAGGTCGCGAGCGGCGCCCCTCGCCGGTACGTCCGGCTCCGGGTAGGCGCTGCCGGACGGCCGACCCTCCGAGGAGTCCCTGGTCGGTTAGAGGTCGGCGAGCATGGTCCCTGGGTTCTCCATCGCGTCGGCGACGAACCGCAGGAACCCACCGGCGGTGCCGCCGTCGCAGACGCGGTGGTCGAACGCGAGCGTCAGCTCGGTGACCTTGCGCACCGCGAGCTGTCCGTCGACCACCCACGGACGGTCGATGATCCGCCCCATGCCGAGGATGGCGGACTCGGGGTAGTTGATGATCGCCGCGCTGCCGTCCACGCCGAACACCCCGTAGTTGTTCAGGGTGAACGTTCCCGAGGACAGGTCGGACGGCGTCGCCTTGCCCTCGCGGGCGAGGGCCGCCAGCCGGCGGATCTCGGCATCGAGCCGGCGGGCAGACATCGTGTCCGCGCGTCGGACGCTGGGTACGACGAGGCCGCGCTCCGTCTGCGCAGCGATGCCGAGATTGACGCCCTCGACACGCACGAGTTCCTGGCTGCCGTCCTCGCGTGTCACGATCCTGCTGTTGAGTTCGGGATACCGGGCCAGACCGGCGACGACGAAACGGGCCACGAAGGACAGGATGCCGGGGACGGCGTCGGGCGTCCTCCGCTTCATGCCCTCCCGCAGATCCATGAGGGCCGTCACGTCGACGTCCACCCAGACCGTCGCTTCGGGGATCTCGCGCCGACTGCGGGACATCGCCTCGGCGATCGTCCGACGGACTCCGCGCAGCGGCGTCCGATCGAGGACCGCAAGTCCCGAACGCGAGTCCCGCTCCTGAGCGTCCCCCGGCGTTCCCGCAGTCTGCAGGACCGACCGGGCAGCGGTGTCGACGGTGTCGAGTATGTCGAGAGTGTCGACGGCGGAGGTCTCCTGGGCGCGGGCGGCGATCGCCTCGTCGACGTCACGGCGGAGGATCAGCCCCTTCTCACCGGATCCGCGGAGGTCGCCGAGACGTACACCGTGGTCGCGGGCCAGCTTGCGCACGAGCGGCGAGACGCACAGGGGTGCGGCAGCGCCGGCCGGACCCGTGGACACAGCCCCGGTCGCGGCACCGCTGGAAGGAGGAGCAGGCGCCGCAGTCGGGGACGGAGCAGAAGCCGGGGTGGGACTCGGGACGACGGGTACTCCCGCCGGGCTGCCGGACGCCGCCTCCGTGAGGCGTGTCGCGACTGCACGGCGCGGACGCCGTCGTCCACCCGTGAGCCCGCCGGGCGTGCCGTAGCCGATCAGGACGTTGCCGGAGCCCTCGCTCGCGACGGGTTCGCCGTCCTGCGTCGCCGCGGTCGGCACTCCGGCGTCCTCGCGCATCGCCGATGCCGCAGCAGCGACCGAGGGGACCGGATCCCCCTGCGGCACCTCCGGAGTAGCGGGGATCGACGCGCCGTCGCCTGCAGGTGCTGCCGGTGGGGCCGCCACCCCGTCCGGCCGGACCGACAGGAACGGCGCTCCGACGTCGAGCACCTCGCCGGGCCGACCATGCAGCACGGCGACGGTGCCGGCGAAGGGCGACGGAACCTCGACGACGGACTTGGCGGTCTCCACCTCGGCGACGGGCTGGTCGACGGCGACGGTATCGCCCTCGGCGACGAGCCAGGAGACGAGCTCCGCCTCGGTCAGACCCTCACCGAGATCGGGCAGGGCGAAGACGAGCAGGCCCGAACCGATGGTCGGCGCGCTCACGATCCGTCCTCCCACTGGAGGCTGTCGACGGCGTCGAGGATACGGTCGACGCTCGGCAGGTAGAAGTGCTCGAGCTTGGGTGACGGGTACGGGATGTCGAAGCCGGTCACGCGGAGCACGGGCGCGGCGAGCGAGTGGAAGCAGCGCTCCTGCACGCGGGCCACGATCTCGGAGGCCACCGACGCGAAGCCGGGAGCTTCCGCGACGACGACGGCACGCCCCGTCCGGCAGACGCTCGCACAGACGGTCTCGTCGTCGAACGGGACGATGGATCGGAGGTCGATGACCTCGATCGAGCGCCCCTCCTCGGCCGCCGCTGCAGCCGCGGCGAGCGCCGTCGGGACGGACGGCCCGTAGCTGATGAGGGTCGCGTCGGTGCCCGGGCGTGCGACGACGGCCCGCCCGATCCGGCGCGGAGCCTGGCCGTCGTCGAAGGTCCTGCGGAGCTCGGCGAGGTCCACCTCCTCCTTGGACCAGTACAGCTTCTTCGGCTCGAGGAACACCACCGGGTCGGGGGACGCGATGGCCTCGCGCAGCATGAAGTAGGCGTCGCGGACCGTGGCGGGGGCGAGCACCGTGAGGCCCGGCGTGTGGGCGTAGTAGGCCTCGGACGAGTCGCAGTGGTGCTCGACACCGCCGATCCCGCCCGCATACGGGATGCGGATGACGATCGGCAGGCGCACCTTGCCCTTCGTACGGTTCGGCATCTTCGCGACGTGGCTGACCACCTGCTCGAAGGCCGGGTAGGCGAACGCGTCGAACTGCATCTCGACGACGGGCTTCATGCCGTTCATCGCCATGCCCACGGCCATGCCCACGATGCCGGCCTCCGCGAGCGGCGTGTCGAAGCAGCGCTCCTCGCCGAAGCGGGCGGTCAGGCCGTCGGTGATGCGGAAGACCCCGCCCAGGGGTCCGACGTCCTCGCCGAACATCAGGACGGAGGCGTCGGCCTCCATCGCGTCAGCGAGGGCTGCATTGAGTGCTTTCGCGAACGTCGTCGCCCGGGGCGCGAGGGCTCGGGCGTCCGGCCGTCCGGTGATACCCGGCGCCGGCGCTTCCGTGGTCTGCGTCATCGCTGATTCCCCTCCGTCGCATCGCCCGCGGTCCCGGACGCTGCTGCAGCGTCCGCATCCCGCGCCAGTTCCTCGCGCAGCAACGCCGCCTGCTCGCGCAGCTGCGACGTCTTTTCCGTGTACACGTACTCGAAGAGCTCTGCCGGGTTCACCTCGACCTCCGTGTTGAGTCCCTTGCGGATCGCCGCGGCGACCGCGTCCGCTTCGTCGGCGAGTTTCTGCTCGCCCTCCTCCGTCAGCAGATCCAGCGCGCGCAGGTAGGCACGCATCCGCACGATCGGATCCCTGGGTACCCAGCGCTCGACGTCGTCGGCGGAGCGGTAGCGCGTGGCGTCGTCGGCGTTGGTGTGCGCCTGCATCCGGTAGGTGTGCGCCTCGATGAGCGAGGGCCCGCCGCCGTCGCGCGCCCTGTCCACGGCGGCACCGAGCACGGCGAGGAGTGCGGCGAGGTCGTTGCCGTCCACCCGCTCGCCGGGCATGCCGTAGCCGATGGCCTTGTGTGCCAGCGAGGGTGCCACGGTCTGGTTCTTCAGGGGTACGGAGATCGCGAACTCGTTGTTCTGGACGAAGAAGACCACGGGGACGTGGAACACGGCGGCGAAGTTCAGTGCCTCGTGGAAGTCGCCCTCGCTCGTCGCACCGTCACCGCACATCGCCAGGACCACCGTGGGCTCGCCGCGCAACTTCGCCGCATGGGCGACGCCCACGGCGTGCAGCAGCTGCGTGGCGAGCGGCGTGGCCTGCGTCGCGACGCGGTGCTCGTACGGGTCGTAGCCTGCGTGCCAGTCGCCCCGCAGCAGCGTCAGCACCTCGAGGGGGTCGACACCGCGCGTGATGACGGCGACGGTATCGCGGTAGGTGGGGAACAGCCAGTCCTCCTCATCGAGGACGACGGCGGCAGCGACCTGGCATGCCTCCTGCCCGTGCGAGGACGGGTAGACCGCGAGGCGGCCCTGCCGGACGAGGGCGTTTGCCTGGTCGTTGATCCGGCGTCCCGTGATCAGGCGGCCGTAGGCGCCCAGCAGCCGCCCGCCGTCCGGGAGGGGGTAGCGCTCATCGGAGTGGGATCGCCCGTCCGGGTCCACCAGTTGCACGGGCTCCACCGAGGGAAGCAGGGCGTGCGCCGCCGACGGCGTCCCACCCGGTGCTCCGCCCATCAGGCTTCCGCGACCCTCATTCGTTGCCGTACTCATTCCGCCTCCATCACGGGCCGCAGGAGCGGCGCCTCTTCCAACGGGAGCGGTAGCTCCGACGCTGGATGCTGTGTAGATCCAGTATGGTCAACGGGCTTCTTTTGTATCCACGAACTGATGGAATTCTGGATCAAGACGATCGATCAACGGTATTCTCTGGACGAATCGACAGTGTGAGCTGGATTACGCGAAGGAGCGTGGACACGTGGCAGACGGAACCCTCGACGACGTCGACCGGAAGATCCTCGCGGAGCTGACGAGGGACGGCCGACAGTCGGTCACCTCCGTGGCCGAACGGGTGCACATCTCCCGCGCCCATGCGTATTCGCGCATCGCGCGGCTCACCGAGGACGGCGTCCTGACGCGTTTCACGGCGATCATCGACCCGGCGAAGGCGGGCCTCCGATCGTCCGCCTACGTGACCCTGAAGGTGCGGCAGCACTCCTGGCGGGAGCTCCGCGAGAAGCTCCGGAACGTCCCGGAGGTACATCACATCGCGCTCGTCGGCGGGGACTTCGACGTGATCCTCCTGGTGCGGGCAGAGGACAACGTCGGACTGCGGCGTGTGATCTTCGACCAGCTGCAGTCGATGCCCGGGGTCCTGGACACCCAGACCTTCCTCGTCTTCGAGGACCTCGATACGCGCTGAGTGCCCAGCGCCTGTCAGGAAGGACGGCCCCGTGCCCGGACGCTGATCGGGCACGCCTTCGGCAGCCCGGAGGCACGATTCCGACGTGCCTCCCGAGGGCAGGACCCTGGCGGCTCGATCGGCCGCCATGGTGCGGACGGTCAGGTCCCGAAACGCGGTGCCCGCTTCTCCCGAAACGCCTCGAGGCCCTCACGGTAGTCGCCCGAAGCGCCGAGCACTCCCTGGACGTCGTTCTCCCCGCGGATCGCGTCCCACAGTCCGAGGCGTTCGTCGCGGATCCTGCCGACGAGCTGCTTCGAGGCGACGAGTGCCTGGAGCGGACCGCTCGCCGCGCGGGCGGCCTTCGACCGCGTGAAGTCGACCAGTCCGGCGGCAGGCACGGCACGGCTGAACAGTCCTGCCGTGACGGCCTCGGCCCCGCTCATCAGGTCCCCCGTGTACATGAGGTCGAGCGCACGGTGCGGGCCGAGCCGCTCGGTGAACAGCCAGTGTCCGCCCGAGTCGAGGACGAGCCCCAGATTGGCGAAGGGCGAGCCGATCTTCGCGTCCTCCGCGACGTAGACGACGTCCGTTGCGAGGAGCAGGCCCAGCCCGACGCCGAGGCACGCACCCTGCGCGGCAGCGAAGGTGGGGGCCGGGAAGTCAGCCATGGTCCGCAGCAGCGGTGTCAGCGTCGCGTCGAGGAAACCGTAGGCGTCGTCGGACCCGGGTTCGATGGAGGCGAGGTTCCGGCCGGCACAGAACGCCCGACCCTCCCCGCGCAGCACGAGGGCACGGACCGCGCCCTCCCGGACGCCGGAGGCGGCGGCGTTGTAGGCGGCAACGAGGTCGGCGAGCGCCTGCTCGTCCACGGCGTTGAGCCGGTACGGCGCATCGAGGACCACCTCCGCGATGCCGTCCGCGATCGTCAGCCTGACCATGCCGGCAGCGGAATCCCTGCTTGCCGGCGACGACGTCGGTTGTGCGGGCATGTGCGCTCCTAGGCGTCGTAGTCGACCGCGACGGCGTCGCTGGTCGGGTGGGCCTGACAGGTCAGGACGTAGCCGGCGGCGACCTCGTCGGGTTCCAGGGCGTAGTTCTCCTCCATGGCGACGGTCCCCTGGACGAGCTTCGCCCGGCAGGTGCCGCACACTCCCCCGGCACAGGCGAACGGCACGTCGGGGCGCACCCGGAGCGCGGCGTTGAGGATCGACTCGCGGGCATGTGTCGGGCTCTGCACCGACCCCTGGAGGCCGTCGAGGTTGAAGGAGATGGTGTAGTTGTCGCCGGCGGCATCCGGTGTCACGGGCCGTCCGATGTTCCCTTCGGGGCGGGCGGGCTCGCCGGTGGTGAACAGCTCGAAGCGCACCGAGTCCGCCGGCACGCCCCGTGCGGCCAGGAAGTCCCGGCACAGCTGGACCAGCTCGAAGGGGCCGCAGAGGAACCATTCGTCCACGCGGTCGGTCGCGATGACCGTGCCGAGCAGCTGCTCGAGCTTCTCGGCGTCGATCCGGCCCGAGAGCAACGGCGAGATGCGCTGTTCGCGGGACAGGACGTGGTGGACCGCGAAGCGGGAGGGGTAGCGGTCCTTGAGGTCCGCGAGCTCCTCGAGGAACATGACGTCCATCGCGGCCCGGTTGGCGTAGACGAGGTCGAAACGGACGTTGGGGCCGCCCGCGAGCATGGAACGGGCGATCGACATCACCGGCGTGATACCCGACCCGGCAGCGACGGCGACGAACGAGACGGCCTGCTGTCCCGGCGTCGTGCGCGGGGTGAACTGCCCGAGCGGGCTCATGACGTCGAGGGCGTCGCCGGCCTTCAGGGACTCGTTGGCCCAGGTGGAGAAGACACCGCCGAGGTCGCGCTTGACGGCGACCCGCAGCTCGCCGGGGCGCGGATCGGCGCAGATCGAGTAGCTGCGCCGCACCTCCCTGGGCTCGCCGTCGATGTCCAGGGTGGTGCGCAGGGCGACGTACTGCCCGGGGAGGTAGTCGTACCTGTCCTGCAGGTCGGCGGGCACCTCCAGCGTGACCTCGACGGCGTCCTCCGTCAGGCGGCGGACGCCGCGGACGGTGAGGCTGTGGAAGGCGCTGCGCCGTTTGGTCGAGGGGGCGAGGACGACGGCCATCAGTGCACCTTGAAGTAGTCGAAGGGTTCCCTGCAGGAGGTGCAGACGTAGAGCGCCTTGCAGGAGGTGGATCCGAAGCGCGTCATCTCGCGCGTGTCCAGCGAGGAGCACTGGGGACACTTGACGCTCAGCCCGAGGCGCACCGGGCCGGTGGCAGCCTTGCCCGTGGGCGGGGCGATACCGTACTCCGCCAGCTTGGCTTTGCCGTCGTCGCTGAGCCAGTCGGTGGTCCAGGCCGGCGACAGCGTGAGGCGGACGGCGACGTCGTCGTACCCTGCGGTGTGGAGCGCCGCCGTGACGTCGTCGCGGATGGCGTCCATCGCGGGACATCCCGAGTAGGTGGGCGTGATCGTCACCCGGACCTGCCCGGACTCCGTGACGCGGGCGTCGCGGAGGATGCCGAGATCCTCGATGGTGAGGACGGGGATCTCCGGGTCGCAGACGGTGGCCGCGATGTCCCAGACCGCGGCATCGGTCCCCGCTGCGGGGCGCAGCTCGGCGACCATCACCACGACGCCCCCGGATGCTCACGGGCGAGAACCTGCATCTCGGCGAGGACATAGCCGAGGTGTTCGCTGTGGCGGCCGAGCCGTCCGCCGCCGACGGCTCCGGGCACTGCCGGCAGCTCGAGTCCGGCCTCGTCGAGGACGTCCCGGAGAGCCGCGTCGAACGGTGCGCGGAGCGAGCTCGGGCGGACGCCGGCGTCGCCGAGTCCGTCGATGAGCGGGTAGTCGGCGAACAGTTCGTCGACGTAGGGCCAGGTGAGCTTCAGGCCGGCGATCATGCGGCGGCGCGACTCGTCGGTGCCGAGCGCGAGGCGGAGCACCCACTGGATGCTGTGGTCGCGATGGTAGTCGACCTCCTTGACGGCCTTCGCGGCGATCGCGGCGAGCGTCGGGTCGGTCGACCCGACGAGCCGCGAGTACAGCTCCCACTGGTACAGGGAGACGATGAGCTGCCGGGCGATCGTCCGCGCGAAGTCGCCGTTCGGCTGCTCGACGAGGTGGACGGAACGGAACTCGGGCTCACGCCGGAAGTAGGCGAGGTCGTCCTCGGTCCTGTCCCAGCCACGTCCTGCGTAGGTGAGGAAGGACCGGGCATGGCCGATCTGGTCGAGGGCGATGTTCGCGAGGGCGACATCCTCCTCGAGCTCCGGCGCACGGGAGATCCACCAGCCGAGACGCTGCGCGAGGATCAGGGCGTCGTCGCCCAGGCACAGCGCGTACTGCGCGACGGCGTCGCCCGGCCGGGTCTCCAGGAGCGCGATGTCCTCGGGCCGCAGCGCATGGCCCGGGGTGATGCGGGTGGCACTGGCATTCGCCTCGCTCACAGGTGCTTCACTCCCTCGCTCTTCGTGTAGTACGTCGCGTGCCGGTAGTCCTTGCCCCGCGGCGACTCGAAGAACGCATCCTTCGCATCGGGGTCGCTGGTGATGATGGACGCCGCCGGGACCACCCAGAGGCTTACGCCCTCGTTGCGCCGCGTGTAGAGATCACGCGCGTTCCGGACGGCCATCTCGGCGTCGGGCGCATGCAGCGACCCCGCGTGGACGTGGGACAGTCCGCGCGAGGACCGCACGAAGACCTCCCAGAGCGGCCACGCTGCACGTGCTTCCTGCAGGCCGGGCGACGGTGCCGTCGCGCCGTCGTCGCCTGTCGTCGATCCGCCGGTCATCTAGGCCGCCTCCGCCGTCGTGCGCTTCGCGGCCTGCTTCGCGGCGTACGCCGCCGCGGCTTCCCGGACCCAGGCACCCTCTTCGTGGGCCTCCCGGCGCCGTTCCATCCGCTGGGCGTTGCACGGGCCCCGGCCGGCGAGGACTTCCCTGAACTCGTTCCAGTCGAGGGGGCCGTGCTCCCAGCGCCCGGACTCCTCGTCGTAGCGGACCTCCTTGTCGGGCAGTTCGAGCCCGAGGACCTTGATCTGCTCGACCATCATGCCCACGAAGCGCGAGCGCAGTTCGTCGTTGGAGAAGCGCTTGATCTTCCACTCCATCGACTTCTGCGAGTTCGGGGACTCGTCGTCCGGCGGCCCGAACATCATGAGCGACGGCGCGTACCAGCGGTCGACGGCGTCCTGCGCCATGGCACGCTGCTCGGGAGTGCCGTTGGCGAGTTCGAGCAGGATCTCGAAGCCCTGGCGCTGGTGGAACGACTCCTCCTTGCAGATGCGGACCATCGCCCGCCCGTAGGGTCCGTAGGACGCCCGGCAGAGCGGGACCTGGTTGCAGATCGCCGCTCCGTCGACGAGCCATCCGATCGCCCCGATGTCCGCCCACGTCACCACGGGGTAGTTGAAGATGCTCGAGTACCGGGCCTTGCCCGCGATCAGGTCCTCGGTCATCTGGTCGCGCGGCGTGCCGAGGGTCTCGGCGGCCGAGTACAGGTAGAGGCCGTGCCCCGCCTCGTCCTGCACCTTGGCCATGAGGACGGCCTTGCGCTTGAGGGACGGTGCCCGGGTGATCCAGTTGGCCTCGGGCTGCATGCCGATGATCTCGGAGTGGGCGTGCTGGGAAATCTGGCGCGTCAGCGACTTGCGGTAGTCCGCCGGCATCCAGTCGCGGGGCTCGATGCGGGAGTCCTGGGCGATGAGCTCGTCGAAGAGCCTCTCGCCGGCGGCGTCGTCGTCCACGCGGCCCGCCGGGTTCGTCGCTGTCGTCGTCATGGTGCCTGCCTCGCTCGTCTGGGCTGCCGGTTTTATTTACCGACCGTTCGTTCAGTATAGGGAGCGTGTCCCGGGAGGGTCAACGGCGAACCGACCGAACGGTCGTGCAAAAATGACAGCATGACTGTCGCCGGGCCCACGCCGCCCCCCACCCGCCGCGGGCGTCCGGGGTACGACCAGCAGTCGGTCCTGGCCGTCGCGGTCACCGCCTTCAACCGCCACGGCTACGAGGCGACGTCGATGGGGATGCTGGCCGGGGAGCTCGGCCTCAGCAAGTCGGCGATCTACCACCACGTCCCGTCCAAGGGCGACCTGCTGCGGCTGGCCCTGGACCACGCGCTCGGCGGCCTCGAGGCGGTGCTCTCTGCGCCCGAGGCTGCTGCCGGCGCCGCCGACACGCGCCTGGAGTTCGTCCTGCGCGGGACGATCGCCGTCCTGACGGAACGGCTCCCCTTCGTGACGCTCCTGCTGCGGCTGCGCGGCAACACCGAGATCGAGCGCGAGGCGCTGGAACGCCGTCGCACCTTCGACCGCGAGGTGGCAGCACTCGTGGATGCGGCACGCCACGAGGGGTCCATCCGCAGCGACATCGACCCCCGCACCACCACGCGCCTGATCTTCGGCACCATCAACTCGATCGTCGAGTGGTACCGGCCGGGCGGCCCCCTGACGGCCGAGAAGCTGGCCGACGACGTCATCGTCATGGTGTTCGACGGGCTCCACCGGCGGTAACCGCTGCGCGGGGGCGCTTGCGGCGTCGCCCTCGCCGCCCTTCGGCCCCGAGCTCCTGCTCGCGGCGTTTCGATCCCACTTCCCGTCCCGACCCGATGGGAATGTTCGAACATTCCCACTCAGCAGCCCAGGTCGCTGGGATCGGTGCCCGTCCACATACGGGCCGCCGACGGTTCCTCACGGTCCGGGGTGCGTCAGGCTCCCGCCATGGACGTCGTCGAGATACTGGCAGGGCTGGGCGGGGCAGCACGAGCACGCAGCATCGTGGAGGCGGGGGCCAGCTCCACGATGCTCGCCCGGGCCCTCGAGCAGGGACGCGTCGCCAGGGTTGCACGCGGGATCTACGCGTTGCCGGAGCGGGACGCCGGCCTGCTCGCCGCCCTCCGTGCGGGAACGGACCTGGCCTGCATCAGCGCCGTGCAGCGACTCGGCCTGTGGGTCCTGCGCGAACCGCGCCTCCTGCATGTCAGTGCCGATCACGGTCGGCCCATCGCGGGGGACGGGATGCGCGTCCATCGCGCGCCCCTGCCCCTGTCGACGGTGGCCGTGTGCGTGCAGTGCTGCCGGTGCCTCCCGAAACTGGACGCCCTCTGCATCGTCGAATCCGCCGTCGTGCTCCGCCGCGTCCGGCTCGCGGACCTCCGGGAGCACACGCTAGGACAGAGATCGGGATCACTGCGAACCGTCCTGAAGCTGCTCGATGCCCGCGCCGAATCCATCCTCGAGACCGTCGCCCGGTACCACCTGGTCCAGGCGGGGTTCCACGTCGCCTCGCAGGTACACGTCCCCGGGGTAGGTCGGATCGACCTGTTCGTCGACGGGGTCCTCGGGATCGAGGCGGACGGGCGGCCGTACCACAGCGATCGCCGCGAGTTCGAGGAGGACCGCCGGCGCTGGAACCTGCTCACCACGCGTGGCATCCCGATCCTCCGCGTCACGCATGACCTGCTGGTCCGTGATCCGGAGCAGTTCATCGTGCTCGTCCGGGCCGCCGTCGCCGCGCGGGCCACACCGATGAGGTCATCCGCACGGAACGGTGACCGAGGGCTCCGGCATGTCACCCGCTGACTCCTCCTCCAGGGGCTGCGGGGTGGAATCCCGCCGGGCTCCCGGACCCGATGGGAATGTTCGACCATCCCCACCGAGTGACCTCCACCCGTGGGAGATCCCACCCGAGACCCCCGCGCCCCGGAGCCGGACCGCGGACGCCCCGGAGTGCGGCCGCGCTCACCCCGCAGCCGGCCCTACTTCTCCACGAGGGTCAGGACGTCGTACGTCGCCACGATCTCGTCGTCCTGGTTGTGCAGGACGGCGTCCCAGGCCACCTCGCCGTACTCGTCCGTCTCCCGCGGCGTGATCCGCTTGGCCGTCAGCGTCACGCGGATCGAATCGCCCGCGGCGACCGGCGTGAGGAAGCGCAGGTTCTCGAGGCCGTAGTTCGCGAGCACGGGTCCCGGCTCCGGATCGACGAACAGGCCCGCACCCCAGGAGAGCAGGAGGTAACCGTGCGCCACGATGCCCGGGAAGAAGGGGTTCGCCGCTGCGGCCTCCTCGTTCGTGTGCGCGTAGAAGGTGTCCCCCGTGGTCTCGGCGAACGCACTGATGTCCTCCAGGGTCACCTGCCGCAGGTCCGAGCGGACGGCATCGCCGATGCGCAGCGTGGCGAGGTCCTTGCGGAAGGGGTGGACGTCGTCGAACCGCCGGTCCGCGCCCGTGTGCCACTCCCCCGTGATGCTCGTGAGCATGTTCGGGGAGCCCTGCACCGCCGTGCGCTGCATGTGGTGCAGCACCGAGCGCATGCCGCCGAGTTCCTCGCCGCCGCCCGCACGCCCGGGCCCGCCGTGCACGAGGTGCGGGACGGGTGAGCCGTGCCCCGTGGAGGTCCGTGCGTCCTCGCGGTTGAGGATCAGGACGCGGCCGTGGTGCGCCGCGATGCCGAGCACGAGTGCCTGGGCCACCGCCGGGTCGTTCGTGCAGACCGTGGCGACCAGGGAACCCGAACCGAGGGCAGCGAGGCGGACGGCGTGTGGGAGGTCGTCGTAGCCGATGACGGACGCGACCGGGCCGAAGGCCTCCACCGAGTGCAGGGCTCCCGCCTCGACGTCCTTCCAGGTGAGCAGCACGGGCTCCATGAAGGCACCCTCCGGCGCCTTGCCGGAGGTGTTGTCGGCGAGGACGACGTCGGGCGCCTCCAGCGACCCGAAGGCGACGGATGCGCCGCCGGCGATCAGCTCCCGCACGGCGTCCTGCACACCCTCGAGCTGCGCGAGCGACGCGAGCGCGCCCATCGTGACGCCCTCCGCTCGCGGGTCACCGAGCGTGACCCGCGAGTTGATCCGCTCGCCGGCGGCACGGACGACGTCGTCGACGAGGGCGTCCGGCACGATGGACCGGCGGATGCTCGTGCACTTCTGGCCGGCCTTGACCGTCATCTCCGTGACCAGCGACTTCACGAAGGCATCGAACTCCGGGGTGCCGGGGACGGCGTCCGGGCCGAGGATGGCGGCGTTGAGGGAGTCCGTCTCGCAGGTGAAGCGCACCCCGCCGCGCGCCACCGCCGGGTGGGACTTCAGGTGGTTCGCGGTGGACGCGGAGCCCGTGAAGGACACGAGGTCCCGGTAGTCGAGGTGGTCGAGGACGTCGCGGGCCGGGCCGGAGATGAGCTGCAGCGAACCCGTCGGCAGGATCGCGGAGCCGACGATGAGCTTCACGACGGCGGCGGTCAGGAAGCCGGTGGGCGTCGCGGGCTTCACGATCGTCGGTACGCCGGCGAGGAACGCGGGGGCGAGTTTCTCGAGCATGCCCCACGCCGGGAAGTTGAAGGCGTTGATCTGCACGGCGACGCCGGGGATGCGCGTGTGGATGTGCGTGCCGAGGAAGGAGCCGTCCTTGGAGAGCACCTCGGGCGGGCCGTCGACGATCACGTGGGAGTTCGGCAGCTCCCGGCGCCCCTTCGACCCGAACGTGAAGAGCACGCCGATACCGCCGTCGATGTCCACCATGGAGTCGACCTTCGTGGCGCCGGTCTTCGCGGACAGCTCGTACAGGGGTTCGCGGTGCGCATTCAGGTACTGCGCGAGCTCCTTGAGCTTCAGGGCGCGCTCGTGGAACGTGAAGCGTCCGAGTTCCGTCTGGCCCGTGGTGCGCGCGAACCGGACGGCTGCTGCGGTGTCGATGCCGGCCGTGCTGACGACGGCGAGCTCCTCGCCGGTACTGGCATCACGCACCACCGTCCCGTCACCGTCCGCGGCGGTCCGCTCCGGCGTCCACCAGGCATCCTCGATGAAGCTGGGGACGACGTCGATCTGTACTCGTTCGGGGGCGGTGGTCATGTCCGCTCGCCTTTCACTGGTGCTGCTGGGATGAGTATCGGGGTCAGGGAGCGGACGACGGCGGGGCGTCGTCCCACGCGAAGAAGCCACGCCCGCTCTTGCGGCCGAGATCGCCGCGGGCCACCTTCTCGCGCAGGATCGCCGGTGGGGTGAACCGTGGGCCCAGGGTCGAGGCGAGGTACTCCGCGATGCCGAGGCGGACGTCGAGGCCCACGATGTCCGTGGTGCGCAGCGGCCCTACGGGGTGCCTGTAGCCGAGGACCATCGCCGCGTCGATGTCCTCCGCGCTCGCGACGCCCTCCTCGAACATCCTCATGGCCTCCAGCGCGATGGCCACGCCGAGTCTGGAGCTCGCGAATCCGGGGGTGTCCTGCACGACGACGGGCGTCTTGCCGAGTACGCCGACCCAGGACCGCGCGGCCGCCTCCAGGACCGCGGACGTCCGGGCTCCGAGGACCACCTCGATCAGGGTCGACGCCGGTACCGGATTGAAGAAGTGGAGTCCGCAGAACCGGTCGGGGCGCTGCAGAACCTCGGCGAGCGCGTCGACCGAGAGGGAGGAGGTGTTCGTCGCGAGCCACGCGTCACCGGCGAGCACGTCCTCGACCGCCCGCAGTGCCTGCCGCTTGAGCCCGAGGTCCTCGGGCACGGCCTCGACGACGAGCCCGCAGGAGGCGAACGACGCGTGGTCCGTGGACACCGAGACGCGGCGGGCCAGGTCCGCCAGCGGTTCCGCCGTCGTGCCGCGCTCCACGCTGCGCGTAAGGGCCTGCGTGACGCGGCCGAGGCCCGCGTCCGCCGCGTCGCCGTCGCGTTCCACCACGACGACGTCGGACCCGGCCAGGCAGAACGCGTGCGCGATGCCCGCACCCATCCGGCCGCCGCCGAGGACGCCTACGCGCGCGGGCACGGAGGGCGCGGGCACGGAGGGCTCGGGGACGACGCGCTTGCGTTCGGAGTGCTCGGAGACCGTGCGCACCGGACCTGTGCGCTCGGCGCCCTCGCTGCGGGGGAACGCGCTCATGAGTCCTTCTTCCGGTCCAGGAACTGCTGCATGCGGTCGAACTTGGCGTCCGACTCGAAGAGCACGGCCTGCGCCAGCTGGTCGATCACCGGGTGCGCCTCGCGCGGTGCATGGAACACGCTCTTGGTGATCCGCACGGCGAGGGGGTCCTGCCGGGCGACGCGGTCGGCGAGGTCGTGGGCCGCCTGCAGCAGGTCCTCCGGCGCGTGGATCGCAGTGATGAGCCGGGCGGCCAGGGCCTCCTCCGCGGTGAGGATGCGGCCGGCGAGCAGGATCTCCTTCGCGAGCGGCTCCCCCACCAGTTCCTTCAGCCGCCAGGTGGCCCCGGCCGCCGGGAGGATGCCGAGGCCCGTCTCCGGGTTGCCGATCTTCAGCCGGGGCGTGCCGAGGCGGAAGTCTGCGGCGAACGCGAGTTCCGCGCCACCGCCGAGCGCGTAGCCGTCGAGGGCCGCGATGACGGGCATGGGCAGCCGGGCGATGCGCGCGAAGAGCGTCGAGTTGATGCCCGCGAGGGCGTCGTCGCGCCGCCGCTCACGGAGTTCGGCGATGTCGGCTCCGGAGGCGAAGACGCCACCGGACCCGGCGAGGATCAGGGTGCGGGGCGCCTGCTCGAGGTCGGCGCAGACGGCGTGCAGCTCGTCGACCATCTGCCGGTCGATCGCATTACGGACCTCGGGACGGTGCAGCTCGACGACGAGGACATCCGAGCCGGCGCCCTCGGTGAGCCTCAGGGCGGACGCCATCAGACGGCCTCGAGCAGCATCGCCGTGCCCTGACCGACTCCGACGCACATGGTCGCGAGCCCGAGGCGACGGGACGGGCCGGAGAGCTCACGCTCCATCCGCCCGAGCAGCGTCACGGCGATGCGCGCTCCCGACGAGCCCAGCGGATGGCCGAGGGCGATCGCGCCGCCGTCGCGGTTCACGATCCCGTCGTCGAGCCCCAGCCGCCGGATGCAGGCGAGCGCCTGGGTGGCGAAGGCCTCGTTCAGTTCGACGGCGCCGAGGTCCGCGACGGTCAGGCCCGTGCGCTCGAGGACCTTGTGCGTGGCGGGGACGGGGCCGATGCCCATGATCTCCGGCGGGACGCCCGCCGAAGCGCCGTCGAGGATGCGGGCGCGCGGGGTCAGGCCGTACCGTGCGATCGCGGCCTCGGAGGCGACGATCACGGCGGACGCGCCGTCGTTGAGCGAACTCGAGTTGCCGGCCGTGACGATCCCGTCCGGCCGGACGACGGGGCGGAGTCCCGCGAGGACGTCGAGGGTGGTGTCGGCGCGGGGGCCCTCGTCGGTGTCCACGGACGACGACGTCCTGCCGCGGTTGACCTGCACTGGCACGATCTCGTCGGCGAAACGGCCGGCCTCGATGGCCTCGAGCGCGCGACGGTGGGAGCGGAGCGCGAAGGCGTCGGCGTCGTCGCGCGTGATGCGGTCGAGTGCGGCGAGCTCCTCGGCCGTCTCGGGCATGGAGTAGGTCGCCTTATCGCGAGCGGCGAGCTTCGGATTGGTGAAGCGCCAGCCGATCGACGTGTCGAGCACGGCTCCCGGCTTGGCGAAGGCCCGGTCCGGCTTCTCCATGACCCAGGGCGCACGGCTCATGGACTCGACCCCGCCGGCGACGACGAGGTCGGCGGCGCCCGCCTTCACCATGTGCGAGGCCATGATGATGGCGGAGAGTCCGGAGGCGCACAGCCGGTTGACGGTGATACCGGGGACGCTGTCTGGGAAGCCTGCGAGCAGTGCGGCGAGGCGTGCGACGTTCCGGTTCTCCTCACCGGCTCCGTTCGCGTTGCCGAGGATCACCTCGTCGACGGTCGCCGGGTCGACGCCCGCCCGCTGGACGACGGCGTCGAGCACGAGCGCCGCGAGGTCGTCCGGCCGCACGCCCGACAGCGCTCCGCCGTACCGGCCCACCGGTGTGCGGACACCGCCCACCAGGAAAGCCTCGGCCATGATCGTCTCCCTCGTCGTCTCAGGTCCTGGGCATTGCCCGGGCCAATTACCGAACGTTCGTTCTGTAAAGGCCCGCTCCAGAATTGCATGCCCGTCCAGCACGGTCAACCGGGACGCGGCCGCACGATCGCGCCCGTGCCCCGGCCGCGGGCGCCCGAAGTGGCAGTGGCAAGATGGGAGCCATGACCGTCGACGCTTCTCCTGTACCTGTCCCTGTACCCGCTCCCGCCAAGAAGGTGCCCTCCGAGCGCACCCATCACGGCGACACCTTCGTCGATTCCTACGAGTGGATGCGCGAGAAGGAGGACCCCGAGCTGATCGGGTACCTCGAACGCGAGAACGAGTACACGGAGGCCGTGACCCGGCACCAGGAACCGCTGCGCGAGGCCATCTTCACCGAGATCAAGGACCGTACCCAGGAGACCGACCTCTCCGTCCCCGCCCGCAAGAAGGGCTGGTGGTACTACTCGCGGACCGAGGAGGGCAAGCAGTACGGCATCCAGTGCCGCGTGGCCGCTGAGGACACGGGCGACCTCGCTCGCGACTGGACGCCGCCCGAGGTGGTCCCCGGGCAGCCCGTGCCGGGCGAGCAGGTCATGCTCGACGGCAACGAACTCGCCGAGGGGAAGCCGTTCTTCTCCCTCGGCGGCTTGTCCGTCACCGAGGACGGCACGCTGCTGGCGTACTGCGAGGACAACGCCGGCGACGAACGCTTCACGCTGCGCATCAAGGACCTCGTGACGGGCGAGCTCCTCCCGGACGAGATCCCCGACGTCTTCTACGGGCTGTCCTTCTCCCCGGACGGGAGCCGCGTCTACTACACCGTCGTCGACGATTCGTGGCGCCCCTACCAGGTGCGGTCGCACACCCTCGGCACGCCCGTGGCCGACGACGTCCTGGTCTACCAGGAGGACGACGTCGCCATGTGGACGGGCTTCGAGCTCTCGGCCGACCGCACACAACTCCTCATCAGCATCGGCTGCTCCGAGTACAGCGAGTACCGCGTCCTCGACCTCGAGCACCCCGAGGCCGGGCTGACCCTGCTGATCTCCCGGGACGAACGCATCCTGTACGACGCCGAGCCCGTTCGCGTCGACGGTGCACCGCACTACCTCCTGACCCACGACCGCGACGCGAAGAATTCCATGGTGAGCCTCGTGGCGGCGGACCAGTTCTCCCGGCCCCTCGCGGAGCAGGAGTGGACGACGGTCGTCCCGCACGACGACGCCGTCCGCATCAACGGCATCGCCGTGACGCGCACGCACCTGGTGCTCTCCGTCCGCAAGGACACCATCGAACGCGTCCAGGTCCTCCCCCTGGCCGGTCTCGGTACGGCCGACCAGGGGTTGCCCGCCGAACCCGACTTCGACGAGAAGCTCTTCACGAGCAACCTCGCCAACGCCGAGTTCGACTCGCCCATCATCCGGCTGTCCTACACCTCGTACCTCACGCCGCCGCGGGTCTACGACTACGTGCTCGAGGAGGGGACGCTCGAGCTGCGCAAGGAGACCGAGGTGCGTGGCGGGTACGACCCTGCCGAGTACGTCGCCGAGCGCCAGTGGGCTCCGGCCGCCGACGGGACGCTGATCCCGCTGTCCGTGGTCCGCCGGGCGGACCTGGCCCAGGACGGCACCAACCCTGCCGTCGTCTATGCCTACGGCAGCTACGAGGTCAGCATGGACCCGGGGTTCTCGATCGCCCGGCTCTCCCTGCTGGACCGCGGCATCGTCTTCGTCACCGCGCACATCCGCGGCGGCGGCGAGATGGGCCGCAGCTGGTACGAGCAGGGCAAGAAGCTCGCCAAGAAGAACACCTTCACCGACTTCGTCGACGCCACGACGTACCTCGGCGATTCGGGCTGGGTGGACCCGGCGCGGATCGCCGCGATGGGCGGGTCCGCCGGCGGCCTGCTCATGGGTGCCGTCGCGAACCTGGCGCCGGAGAAGTACCGGGCGATCGTGGCACAGGTGCCCTTCGTGGACGCCCTGACCACGATCCTCGACCCGGACCTGCCGCTCTCGGCGCTCGAGTGGGAGGAGTGGGGCAACCCGATCACCGACCCCGCGGTGTACCGCTACATGAAGGAGTACACCCCCTACGAGAACGTGCGGCCCGTCGCGTACCCGCGGATCGCCGCCGTCACGAGCTACAACGACACGCGCGTGCTGTACGTGGAACCCGCGAAGTGGGTCGCCCGGCTGCGCGAGACGGCCACGGGGACGGAGCCGATCATCCTCAAGACTGAGATGGACGGCGGCCACGGTGGTGCGAGCGGACGCTACTCCCGCTGGCGCGACGTCGCCTGGGACTACGCGTTCGCCGCGGACGCCGTGGGTGCCACGGAGGTGCTCGCACGCTCCACCAGCTCCGTGGAGTAGATGACGGGCTCCGGGTGCGAGCCCGGGGCCTCGATCTCCTCGAGGAGCATCGTCCCCGCCTTCACGGCCATCTCGACCATGGGCTGCGTGATCGTGGTGAGCGGCGTCGCCGCCGTCTCGGCGACGGCGTGGTTGTCGTAGCCCATGAGCGCGACGTCGCCGGGCACCGTTCTGCCGGCTGCGTGGAGAGCCTCCAGCACGCCCAGCGCCATGAGGTCCGACGCCGCGAAGATGCCGTCGATGTCGGGGTCCTCGGCGAGCAGCCGGCGCGCTGCGGCAGCTGCCCCGTCGGTGGTGAAGTCGGCGTGGACCACGGGACCCTCGGGCAGCCCGGCTTCGGCGAGGCCCGCCTTCCAGCCGCGCAGGCGGTCGACGGCGGCGGTCATGTCGGCGGGGCCGGCGACCGTCGCGAGGCGGCGCCGGCCGATGCCGGCGAGGTGCTGCGCGGCCAGGCGCCCGCCCCCGACGTTGTCGGTGTCCACATACGTCACGTCGAAGGTCGTGTCCCACGGGCGTCCGATGAAGATGGTGGGGAGGCCGGTCTCGGCGAGCGACCTGGCCCAGGAGTCGGCCTTGTGGTGCGAGACCACGATCGCCCCGTCCACGTGCCCGCCGCGCAGGTAGCGCAGGGTGCGGGACGAGTCGTCGTCGGTCCTGGACATCAGCAGCACCAGCTGCACGTCGGTCTCCCGGAGGGCCTCCGTGATGCCGGTGATGACGACGGCGAAGAAGGGATCCATCATGACTCGCACGTCCGGCTCGGGGATGACCAGCGCGATCGAGGACGTCCGGCGGGTCACGAGGCTGCGCGCCGCCCGGTTGGGGATGTACCCGAGGGCGATGACGGCCCGGTCGACCGCCGCCTGGGCCTCCGGGCTGACGCGGTCACCTCCGTTGATGGCACGGGAGGCGGTGGAGCGCGACACCCCGGCGGCCACGGCGAGGTCCTCGAGGGTGGGGCTCGAGCGGACTGGCGCCTGACGCAGCGGCCGGGGTGGGGACGTCTTCATCACCCCGACAATACGACACCCGCCCTCAGGGCGTCAGCCGACGAGGCGGCCGGCACGGTGTTGGAGGCGGCCAGCCGCGCGTACCAGAGGGCGCTCGCCTTCGGTGTGCGTTCCTGGGTGTCGTAGTCCACGTGCACCAGGCCGAAACGCTGGTGGTAGCCCCACGCCCACTCGAAGTTGTCCATGAGCGACCAGGCGAGGTAGCCGCGGAGGTCCACGCCGTCGTCGATCGCGTCCTTCATGGCCCGTACGTGGACGTCGAAGAAGCCGAGCCGGTCCTGGTCGTCCACGAAGCCGGAGGCGTCGGGGACGTCGTCGTAGGCGGCGCCGTTCTCCGTGATGTAGATCGGGATGCCGGCTGGTCCGGTGTACTCGTCCTGCAGCCGGTTGAGCAGGCGGCGGAGGCCGTCGGGCTGCACCTCCCAGTCCATGGCGGTCACGGGCAGGCCGCGCGGCACGGAGCGGACACCGTGCGCGGCCACATAGGGCGAGGAGACGGGGCGCTCGAGCGGTGCGTGGCCTTCCTGCGGCGCCGACTCCCCCGACGGCGTCTTCGTGACGGCCTCGCCGTGGTAGTAGTTCACGCCCAGCACGTCGATCGGTGTGCCGATGATGTCGAGGTCACCCTCGCGGATGTACCCGGACAGCCCGAGGTGCTCGACGTCCCGGAGGACGTCCTCCGGGTACGCGCCCCGCAGCACCGGGTCGAGGAAGATGCGGTTGAACTGGCCGTCGATGCGGCGGGCGGCGTCGCGGTCCTCCTCGCTGGTGGGATCCAGGGGATCCGGGACGGTGAGGTTGAGCGTGATGCCGAGGGTCGCGTCCGCGTCCCGGCGGCGCAGCTCCTGCGTCGCGAGCCCGTGCCCGAGCAGGAGGTGGTGTGCCGCGGCGAGGGCCGCCGTCGGCTCCTGCCGTCCCGGCGCGTGCACGCCGGCCGCATAGCCGAGGAACGCCGCACACCAGGGCTCGTTGAGGGTGGTCCAGATCCGGACGCGGTCACCCAGGGCCTCGTGCATCACCGCGGCATACTCGGCGAAGCGGTAGGCGGTGTCCCGGTTGGTCCAGCCGCCGGCGTCCTCGAGGGCCTGCGGCAGGTCCCAGTGGTACAGGGTGAGCCACGGCTTGATCCCGGCCTCGATGAGCTGGTCCACGAGCCTCGAGTAGAAGCGGATGCCCTCCGTGTTGGGCGTGATCCCGTCGGCCATGCAGCGGGACCACGACGTCGAGAAGCGGTAGGCCTGCAGGTTGAGGCTCTTCATGAGCGCCACGTCCTCCGCCGAGCGGTGGTAGTGGTCGCACGCCACGTCGCCGTTGTGGGCGTCCGCCACCGCTCCCGGGACCCGGGAGAACGTGTCCCAGATGGACGGTCCCCTGCCGCCCTCCTGCGCCCCGCCCTCGATCTGGTACGCCGCCGTGGCCGCGCCCCAGAGGAAGCCCTCGGGAAAGGTGATCTCGGTACTGCTCATCCTTTGACTGCTCCTTGCATGATTCCTGATACGAGTTGACGTCCCGCCACCGCGAAGAGTAGCAGCAGGGGGATGGTGGAGAGCACGGCTCCGGCGAGCACGATCGAATAGTCGACGAAGTGCGCGGCCTGGAGGAGCTGCAGCGCCACCGGGAGGGTGGGGTTGGACGGGTCCAGCACGATGAACGGCCAGAAGAAGTTGGTCCACGTCGCGACGAAGGTGAAGAGCGCGAGCATCGCCGCGGCAGGCCGTGCGGCCGGGAGGCCGACGTGCCAGAAGGCCTGGATCATCGAGGCACCGTCGATGCGGACGGCCTCGATGAGTTCGTCCGGCAGCGCGTCCCGCAGGTACTGCGTCATCCAGAACACCCCGAAGGCCGTGACGACGCCGGGCACGATCACGGCCCACAGCGAGCCGGTCCAGCCCAGTTTCGACATGACGATGAACAGTGGCACGACACCCAGCTGGGTGGGGACGGCCATGGTGGCGATGACGAACACCAGGAGGCCCTTGCTGCCCCGGAAGCGGAGCTTGGCGAAGGCGAACCCGGCGAGGGTCGAGAACAGGACCACGGACAGCGCCGTGACGGTGGAGACGATGAAGCTGTTGCCCAGCGCCTTCCAGAACGGAATGGTGTCCAGGACGCCGGCCGCGTTGGCCAGGAAGTTGCCGCCCGGTACGAGGGGCACGCCCTTGCTGATGACGGAGCTGTCGTGGCTCCCCACCAGGAAGGACCACCAGAGCGGGAACACGGAACCGAGGAGGACCGCCGCGAGGAACCCGTAGGTCAGGAACCCGGGCCGGCGCATGGTGCCGCCGGGCGCACCGCGGCGCCTGGAGCCGATGCCCCGCTGGGCCGCCCGTGCCGCCCCCCTGCCCGCGGTCTGTTCGATCATGGGGATGGAGCTCATCGTCGGCCTCCCTGGGTGGCGATACGGCGGGTGATGAGGAAGTTGGCCAGGGCGATGATCACGATGATCAGGAACAGCAGCCAGGCGACGGCCGAGGCCCGGCCGAAGTTGCGCTGCCCCCAGCCGAGCTCCCAGATGTACATGGTGAGCGTCTGCCACTGGCGGTCGGCGCCGCCGAGTCCCGCCTGGTCGAACACGCGAGCCTCGTCGAAGATCTGGAGGCCCCCGATCGTCGCGGTGATCACCACGAAGATGATGGTGGGGCGGAGCATCGGGACGGTCACCGAGAAGAACTGGCGGAGCCGGCCTGCACCGTCGATGGTCGCCGCCTCGTAGACGTCCCTGGGGACGGCCTGCATGGCGGCCAGGAAGATCAGGGCGTTGTACCCCGTCCAGCGGAAGTTCACCATGGTGGCGATCGCCGTATGGCTCGCGAGCGGGTCGGAGTGCCAGCGGACCGGGTCCAGTCCCATTCCCGTCAACAGCTCGTTGAACAGGCCTGCCTGGTCAGCGAAGAGGTTGTTGAAGATCAACCCGACGGCCACGGGGGCCACCACGAACGGTACGAGGACGCCCATCCTCCAGAACGTCCTGGCCCGGAGGTTCGCATCGAGCACCGCCGCGATGGCGATGGCGAGGACGACCTGCGGGATGGACGAGAGGAGGAAGATGCTGAACGTATTGCCTACCGCGTTCCAGAAGAACGGCTGCGCGAGGACGAACTCGTAGTTCTCGAGCCCTGTGAACTCGCCCTGGCCGCCGATGAGGTTCCAGCTGTGGAGCGAGACCCATGCCGTGTACAGCAGGGGGAACAGGCCCGTGACCGCGAAGAGCAGGAAGAACGGCGAGATGTAGAGATACGGGGACAGCTTGACGTCCCACTTCGATACCTTCTGGGAGAAGGCCAGCCGCTTCACGCTCCTGTCGCGGAAGGCTCGCTGCTTCGTGTCGGGGAGTGGGGATTGGACCCGGTCCGTGACGGCCATGGGCTACAGAGCGCCTACAGCGGTGACGAACTTCTCCCAGGAGGAGGCGGGGTCGTCGGTCTTGTCGACGTCGACGCGGGTCAGGGCCTGCTGCATGGCGTCGTTGATGGGGAAGTACTTGGGACCCTTGAACGGCCGGACGTCGATCGCGTTGGCGCGGTTGGCGAGGATCTCACCGGTCGGGGCGTCGTTGAAGAACGCGTTGGACTGGCTCAGGAGCGTCTCGCTCTTCAGTGCGTCGACCTGGCTGGGGAAGGTGCCCTTCGACTCGAACGCCTTGATCTGCTGCTCCGGAGCCGTCAGCCACTCGGCGAGCTTCTTGGCCTCCGCCTGGTTGGCGCCCTGGGTGGGGATGGTCAGGTACGAACCGCCCCAGTTGCCGCCGCCGCCGGGGAAGACATCGGCGATGTCCCAGCCCTCGACACCCTCGGCGTTGCCCTCGATGACACCGAGCATCCACCCGGGGCAGAGCTTGGTCGCGAACGCCTCGGACTGGAAGCTGGCCACCCAGTCGTCCTCCCACTGCGTGAGGTGCGCGGAGAGTCCGTCCTCGACGGATGCCTGCAGCACCTGCTCGTAGATGTCCTTGACCTCGGTGTTCTCGGTCGCGATGACCGTGCCGTCGCTGTCCTCGTAGGCGTTCTCGACCTGGTTGATCATGCCCTGGTAGGTGGCTCCGGCGGAGTCGAACCAGGCCACGCCGTCGCTCGCCGCGACGAACTCCTTGCCGGCCTCGAAGTAGTCCTGCCAGGAGCCGTCGAGCATCGTCGCGACCGACTCACGGTCGCTGGGGAGCCCGGCCTTCTCGAACAGGTCGGCGCGGTAGCACACGGCCTGGGGGCCGGCATCGGTTCCGTACCCGATGAGCTGTCCGTCCTCGGTGGTGGCGGCAGCGGTCTTCCAGTCGAGCCAGCGGCCGTCGACAGCGGGGTCGCTGAGGTCCGCGAACTGGTCGGAGTACTCGAGCAGCTCGGGCAGCCAGTCCATCTCGATGCCTTCGATGTCCGAGAGACCGGAACCGGCGGCGAGCCTCGTGGTGAGGTTGTCACGGGCCTCGTTCGAGGTGGCGGCCTTCTTGTGCTCGATGGTGACGTTGGGGTTGAGCTCCTCGTATTCGGTGAACAGCTCTTCGTACCCGAATTCGTTGAACGTGCCGACCGAGAGGGTGACGTCCTCCGTGCCGGTCTCGCCGTCGACGCCGGCGTTCTCCGAACCGCCGGAGCCGCAGGCGGTGAGTGCCAGGGCGAGGCATGCTGCCGCGGCCGAGAGTGTGGTGATGCGTGCTCTGCTGTGCACGGATGACTCCTTTGTCAGGTTTGGATCCCACCGCCGGGTGCAGCGGGTTCTGGTTGGAACGTCCTGGGGCGCGGCGTCCGGGCAGGGCGCGGGCCGGGCCCGTCCGAGGGCCTGTGCCAGGAGTGGAATGCCGGCGGTGGGATCCGGGAGCACCCGGTGCCCACCGCCGGAGCGAGTAATCAGCCATAGCCCGAGACCGAATCCGGCCGGGAGATCAGACCCGGTGGGAGCGCTCTCACGCTGTCGCACCATCCTGACTGTGACCCACGACACTGTCAAGTGGGAGCGCTTCCACGGCGCCGAAATACTTCGCGCCGAGATCATCACCGCAGGTCAGGGGCGGGCGACTTGGGTGGGCGTGATCGGATCGTTACCTGAGGTCCGTGCGAGGCGGCGCCGGGCGCACCGCTAGAGTGGCGACGACCGCCCTTCCTGCAGCAGGAGTATCTTCTCGATGACGCACGAGCCTTCCTCCCCCTGGACCATCGTTCTCGGTGAACTCGACGAGAAGATGGGCGTCGTCATCGTGGAGCAGTCGGTCGAGCGCGTCGTCGCGACCATGCCGGTGGCGGGCAACCGTCAATCCTTCGGCCTCCTGCACGGTGGTGCCTCCCTGGCCGTCGGCGAGGCGGTCGGCTCGTGGGCAGCCGTGATCCACGCCTCGACGCTCGGGAAGACGGCGGTCGGTGTGGACGTCTCGGCGACACACCACAGGGGCGCCCGGGCCGGGACCGTGACCATCACGGCGACGCCCATCCATCTGGGCCGCACGCTCACGACCCACGAGGTGCTGCTCACCGACGAGGCGGGGCAGCGCCTCTGTACCCTCCGCATCACGAACCTGCTTTTGGACAGGCCCGTCCCGTCCGGTGGCGCGGAAGGATGAGGCCCCCGCCTGTCGCGGGGTACCGCGTGGTCCGCCTCGCCGTCGTCGCGCTGGCCGCGAGCGCACTGCTCGGTGGTGCGGCAGGTCCGGCCGCCGCACGGCACGGACATCCCCTGTCCCACGTGGCCCTCGGTGATTCCTACGCGTCGGGGTCGGGCGCCGGGTCCTAGCCGGACAGCTGCGGCCGGTCCCCCTGGGCCTGCCCGGCCTCCTCGACGGAGCAAGCCGGTGGAACTGGCCGCAGACGCCACCTGCGCCGGCGCGAGGGCGGCCACCGACCCGGGTGGCGCCGTCGAACCTCCCGGAACAGGTGGCGCAGGTCGTCGCGTCGGGAGCGCTCTCGACGGACACCAGCATCCCGGCCGGCGGGAACGACGCCGGTGTCGCAGAGGTGGCCGCGGTGCGCGCCTCCCCGCCCGCCGAGGGGTACAGGTCCGGGTACTACTCAGCGGTGCACAGCGCCGTGGACCTCGCCCGGCTCCGGTGCAGCTGGGACCGCGGACAGCACAGGACCTCCCGCACCTTCCGAAACCCGCTCGCCGGCCCTACTCTGTCGCCATGCCCTTCGCCATCCAGATCTCGGTCGACAGCAAGGATCCGCACGCCCAGGCCGACTGGTGGGCGGAGACCCTCGACTGGGTGGTGGAACCCACCGACGAGGCGTTCCTCGACAGGATGATCGCGGAGGGCCATGCCCGCGCATCCGACGTGATCGAACACAACGGCAGGCGTGTCTGGAAGGACGGCACGGCGATCTGTCGCGCCGAGGACGTGGGCCGGCCGGGGCGGGAGCGCATGCTCTTCCAGCCGGTGCCGGAGCCGAAGACGGTGAAGAACCGTCTGCACGTGGACATCAACCTCGGCGGAACGGACCGCGACGCCCAACGCGCGCGGCTCGAGGCCCGGGGTGCCCGCTACGTGGAGCGTCACTCGCAGGGCCCGCACACCTGGTACGTCATGCTCGACCCGGAAGGTAACGAGTTCTGCATCGCCTGAACCGGGACCGCCAGGATCCGCCCGGCCCCCACCCCGCACCGGGACCCGACGGGGCTGCCGTCCCTGCCGCGCGGCTAGAGTGGACGGGTGACTTCAGAGCTCCCCGCCCAGGTATCCGACATCTTCGACCCCATCCGCTGGCGGCTCGTCCAGGGGTTCGGGGACTTCACGGACCTCACCTACCACCGGGCGGTGGAGCGCGACGCCGACGGCGCCGTGGTGCGCGACCTCCCCACCGTACGCATCGCCTTCGACCGTCCGGAGGTGCGCAATGCGTTCCGTCCGGGTACCGTCGACGAGCTCTACCGGGCACTCGACCACGCCCGCATGTCGCCCGACGTCGCCACCGTCCTGCTCACCGGCAACGGTCCGAGCCCCCGGGACGGCGGCCATTCCTTCTGTTCGGGCGGCGACCAGCGCATTCGTGGCCGTGACGGCTACCGGTATGCCGAGGGCGAGACGACGGAGAGCATCGACCCGGCCCGCGCCGGCCGCCTCCACATCCTCGAGGTGCAGCGGCTCATCCGCACCATGCCGAAGGTGGTCATCGCCGTCGTCAACGGCTGGGCGGCGGGCGGCGGGCACAGCCTGCACGTCGTCGCGGACCTGACCATCGCCTCGGCGCAGCACGGCAGGTTCAAGCAGACGGATGCCACCGTCGGCAGCTTCGACGCCGGCTACGGCTCGGCGCTGCTGGCGCGGCAGATCGGGCAGAAGAAGGCCCGGGAGATCTTCTTCCTCGCCCGCGAGTATTCCGCACGGGACATGGTCGAGATGGGCGCGGTCAACGAGGCCGTGGACCACGCGGGCCTGGAGGAGACGGCCCTCGCGTACGCGGCCGACATCGCGCGCCAGAGCCCGCAGGCCATCCGCATGCTCAAATTCGCCTTCAACCTCGCTGACGACGGGCTCGCCGGCCAGCAGGTCTTCGCGGGCGAGGCGACCCGCATGGCCTACATGACGGACGAGGCCGTCGAGGGCAAGGAAGCATTCCTCGAGAAGCGGGCCCCGGACTGGTCCCCGTTCCCCTACTACTTCTAGGAGCAGCGTGGAACTCCTCCCCGTGTACACCCCCGAGGGCTTCGACCCCCTCGGCTTGCTGAAGCCCCTCGCCGCCGCCCTCGCGGGCGAGGGCCCCGCCGTCGCCCCCCATGCAGGGCCGGACCAGGCCTTCGACGGCGTCCTGCCGAACGACGAGATCGCCGCCGTGATCAGCACCTCCGGGTCCACCGGGGTACCGAAGCAGACGATGCTCAGCGTCGACGCCCTCGCCGCGTCCGCCATGGGCACCGCCCTCGCGCTCAAGGCCGAGGGCCAGTGGCTCCTGACCCTTCCCGTGCACTACGTGGCCGGATTCCAGGTGCTCGTGCGGTCCCTGTTCGCCGGCACGCAGCCGTGGGCCATGGACACCTCCGCAGGCTTCACCCCTGCGGCCTTCACCAGCGCCGCGGCAGAACTGACGGACCGGGTCCGGCTCACCTCCCTGGTCCCCACGCAGCTCCACCGGCTGCTCGCCGACCCGTCGCCCGAGACTCTCCGGGTGCTGCGGCGCTTCGACGGGATCCTCCTCGGTGGAGCTCCGGCCGGCGCATCGCTGCGTTCCCTCGCCAGGAGCCATGACCTGAAGGTCGTCGAGACCTACGGCATGAGCGAGACATGCGGCGGATGCGTCTACGACGGCACGCCGCTCGAGGGCGTCGAGCTCCGCTCGGTCGGGGGACGCCTGCGCATCGGCGGTCCCGTCCTGGCGGACGGCTACTTCGGCGCGCCCGCCCTCACCGAGGAGAAGTTCGCCTTCAACTCCGGTGAGCGCTGGTTCATCACCGACGACGCCGGCGAGGTGTCACTCGACGGGTCGGTCACCGTCCACGGGCGGATCGACGACGTCATCATCACCGGCGGCCTGAAGGTGTCGGCGACGAAGGTCTCGGACGTCATCGAGGCACTGGCCGGCGTGGAACAGGCGATGGTGCTCGGCATCTCCAGCGAGGAATGGGGCACCGCGGTGGCTGCGGCGATCGTCGGCGACGTCGACGCCGACGTCATCCGGCAGGCCGTCCACGTCGAACTGGGAGCACACGCCGTCCCGAAGGCCATCGTCACCCTGGACGCCTTTCCGCTGCTGCCGGGCGGCAAGCCCGACCGCCGCACCATCTCCACGCTCCTCGACCGCGCCTAGGCGCCCCGGACACCGCCCGATCCACCCGACGACAAGGACTTCTCCGTGGCGACTGCCGCACAGTGGCTCGAAGGAGCCCGCCCCCGCACCCTGCCCATGGCGTTCGCCCCCGTGATCATCGGGAGTGCCGCGGCGTTCGGGCTCGGCTCGTTCAAGCCCGTCAACGCGGTACTCGCGGCGATCGTCTCGGTCCTGCTGCAGGTGGGGGTCAACTACGCCAACGACTACTCCGACGGCATCCGCGGGACGGACGACGAGCGGGTGGGTCCCCTGCGCCTCACAGGGTCCGGTGCGGCCCGGCCCGGCCAGGTGAAGGCCGCGGCGTTCACCTGCTTCGGCCTCGCCGTGCTCGCGGGCCTCGCGCTGATCGTCCTGTCGCAGGCATGGCTGCTGCTGCTTGTGGGCGTCGGCTGCATCGCCGCGGCCTGGGGGTACACCGGTGGCAAGAACCCCTACGGGTACCTCGGGCTGGGCGACCTGTTCGTCTTCGTGTTCTTCGGCCTCGTCGCCACCCTGGGCACCACCTTCACACAGGCGGACCGGCTCAGTGCGGCCTCCTGGATCGGCGCCATCAGCACGGGCCTGATCGCCATGGCACTGCTCATGGCCAACAACGTCCGCGACATCCCCACGGACACCGCGGTGGGCAAGAGGACGCTCGCGGTGCGCCTCGGGGACACCCCGGCCCGGATCAGCTTCGTCATGATGCTCGCTGCGGCCATCCTGCTGCCGCTGTTCCTGGCCTACGACTACCCCTGGGTGCTGCTCGTCCTGCTGCTCGTCCCGGCCTGCCTGATGCCGAGCCGACTGATGCTCACAGGGAAGAAGCGCGAGAGCCTGATCCCCGTGCTGAAGCAGACGGGCCTGATCAATCTGGGGTTCAGCGTCCTGTTCGCCGCGGGCATCGTGGTCACCGTCCTCACGTAGGCGGGCGGGGAACCGGCGGAATTCCTGTCAGGCCGCGGTGCCGCGGGGTCTGCTGTCCGTATTGACCGGGGTGTTGGGGTC
This sequence comes from Arthrobacter sorbitolis, assembly GCF_054510995.1. Lineage (NCBI taxonomy): Bacteria > Bacillati > Actinomycetota > Actinomycetes > Micrococcales > Micrococcaceae > Arthrobacter > Arthrobacter sorbitolis. The sequence continues at coordinate 383,422 of NZ_JBTNDM010000002.1, read as the reverse complement.
CAGGGCGTCCTCGGCGGCGGCGTCGTCGAGCTCCACGGCCGTCCGGACCGGTGGGGCGCCGGGTGTGAGGCGGCGCTGCAGCGTCGCCGCGGCGGCGTCGCGGAGGTTCCGTGCGAACAGGTAGGTGACGCACCACGCGAGGATCGCGGCGACCACCGCGGACAGGAACAATCCGAGGCCCAGCAGCACGCACGCCACGTAGAACACGACGATCAGCAGCAGGCGCAGGGCGGTGAATTTGAGGAAGGCCACGCTCCAAGTTTACTCGCCTACAATTGGCGCATGCCCCGCCTCCTGCTCTTCGCCGCGATCCTGGCGGTCGCCGTCGTCATCTACGCGTTGATCGATTGCGTCATGAGCCGAAAACACGAGGTGCGGAGCATTTCGAAGACCGCGTGGTTCCTCACCATCCTCGTGCTGCCGCTCATCGGCGCCGGGATGTGGTTCCTCTTCGGCCGCCCCCGAAAGCAGGGACCGTCCGGGCCCCGACGCCCCTCACCACGGCAGCCCACCGCCCCGGACGACGATCCGGCGTTCCTGCAGAACCTCGAGGCGCAGCGCTGGCAGCGGGCCCGCGTGGAGGAGAGGCGCCGGCGCGAGCAGGAGCAGAAGGAACGCGAGGCGAAAGCCCGCGAGGTCGGGAAGGACTCCCCCGCCCGCGAGGACAAGCACGACGGCGAAGGCAACGACGACGCCGGGTCCGGCCCCACGGGAGCGCATCACCCCTGACGGGAGTCGCGCACCGGCCCCTCAGGACCGCCCTTGCGCGACGGCAGTACCCGCCGGCTGATGCAGCGCGTGGGCGTCGTCATCCGAACATGTCGGCCGCCGCCCGAGCCGACATCGCCCCATCGGGCCGCCGCCCGGGCGGAAGTCGCCCTGTCGGGCCGCCGCCCGTCCCACCGAACCAGCGCGCTCGGGCGAGACGTCCGGCGCGCTGTCCCGACGCCGCCGGACGCGACCTGCGTCCGATCACCCACCCGAGGAACCGGCTCCGCATCGAACGCCCCACGGCCCGCCCGTACAGCGCGGAAGCCCCGCGGCGCAGGCCGCGGGGCTTCCGAGCAGGCGGGTCGTCCGGCTAGACCCCCGAATAGCTGTGCAGTCCCGAGAAGTAGATGTTCACGATGGTGAAATTGAACACGATGCAGAGGTATCCGACGATCGACAACCAGGCGGCGCGCGTCCCGGTCCAGCCCCGCGTCGCGCGGGCGTGCAGGTAACCGGCGTAGACGGTCCAGATCACGAAGGTCCAGACCTCCTTGGTGTCCCAGCCCCAGTAGCGGCCCCAGGCCTGCTCGGCCCAGATGGCGCCGGCCATGAGGGTGAAGGTCCAGCCGACGAACGCCACGGCGTTGAGGCGGTAGGACAGGTTCTCGAGGCTGAGGGCGGACGGCACCAGGCGCAGGAACCGTGCGTTGTCGGCCTTGCCCGCGAGGAGCTTGGCCTCCCGCGAGGTCTGCAGGAGCTGCAGCACGGACATGGAGAACGTGATCGTGAAGAGCGCCGAGGACGCGACGGCGATCGAGACGTGCACGATCAGCCAGTAGCTCTGCAGGGCCGGGATCAGTCGGGCGACGGGCGTCGGGAAGCCGACGGTCGCGGCACAGATCATGATGACGACGAGTCCCAGCACGAACGAGCCGACGAACCGGAGGTCCTTGCGCGTGAGCGTGACGAGGAAGATGAGGGCGACGAGGAAGGCACCCGTGGTGCAGAACTCGTACATGTTGCCCCACGGCACCCGGTGGGCAGCGACGCCCCGCGTGATGACGGCGGCACCGTGGATCAGCGCGGCGAGGACGGTCAGCGAGACCGCGACGCGGGCCAGTCCACGCCGTGGGCCGGAACCGTAGTCCATGGAGTCGTCGGCCGTCGCAGGGCCGGTGGACGCGGCGGCGGTCGTCGAGCCTGCCCCGCGCGCACCCACCCCCGCGAGGGTGCGGGCGGGAGCCGATCTCTCGTCGGCGAGGCGCGATTCGAGCGCCCCGATGGTCGAGCTCGACTTCACGAGGTCGAGCACGAAGAAGACCAGGGCCACCACGTAGGCGATGGAGGCGAGCAGCATGAAGAGCTCACTGACCTGCCCGAGCTCGGCGTTGACTGGTAGTGGCATCAGTTGTCCTTTGCGTTGTGGTGCGCGTGCCCGGAGCCGGCTGCCGACTGCGCGGCGTCCTGCTCCCTATGTTCCCCCGCGGTACCGGACGGGACCAACCAGCGGTCCGCCAGCAGTTTCTCGATCGCCTTGGCCTCCGCCGTGAGCCGGTGGTCCTCACCGCGTGCCAGCAGCCCGTACTCGAGCATGATGCGCCCGTCCGGGTGTTCACCCGTCCGGACCCACAGCCTGCGCCGGCCGATGAACAGGGATGCCGTCAGGCCGAGCAGTGCGAGGGTGGAGAACACGAGCGCTCCCACCTCGCCCGGGTCGTGGTGGATGTCGAGGGCGACATAGCGCTTGAGCCCGTCGAACGTGACCGATCCCTTGCCCTCGGGCAGGTCGTACGTCTCGCCGACGCCGAGCACGATCCCGCCGTCGTCGTTGTTGCGGCTGTTGAGCTCGGTCAGGTTCTCCGTGTCGAGGACGTAGACGTTCTCCGGTGTGCCGTCGTCGAGCCCCAGGTCGCCGTAGTAGGAGTTCAGGTTGAGCTGGGGGTTGAAGGGGTCCGGATCCCTCGAGAAGGACACACCCTCCTCGTCCACGAACGCCGTGGGGAGGAAGAACCCCACGAAGCCGAGCTGCTCCGGCTTGGCGTCCGGTGCCTTGAGGACGATCAGGGACGTGTAGAGGGCGTCGGACGGGACCGAGACGACGGGTCCCTCGGAGGCGATGTTGCCCTCGCCGTCGCGCACGGTCACGACGGGCGCGTAGCCGTTGCCGACGAGGTACACGTTCGTGCCGCCGATCGTGAGCGGCGCGTTGACCTTGAGGACCTGCTGCTCCTCGTCCTGGCCCGGGCCGTCCTGCGTGGTGACCTTCGCGGTGAAGTCCAGTGGCTGCCCGTAGTGGCTCATCTGGTCCCGGTCGAAACGGACGTCGAAGGAGTCGAGGCGGAGGGAGTAGGGCGAGAGCCGGTCGTCGGAGAAGTTGGATCCGGGGCTGAAGCTGTCGTAGCCGATCAGCGTGTTGACGAAACTGTCGCCCTCGACGATGACCTTCTGCCCGTTGTAGCCGAAGAGCCCGCCGACGGCGACCGAGACCAGGACGCCGATCAGCGACGTGTGGAAGACGAGGTTGCCGAGCTCCTTGGCCAGGCCGCGCTCCGCGCCCACGGAGGGCCGATCGGTCCCGGCGTCGCGCACATCCACGCGGTAGCCGCGCTTCCTCAGGAGCATGGCGGCCTGCTCGACAGCGGCGGTGGGGGTGAGCCCCGCGTCGCGGGCCTCGCCGGCGGGCACCTCGAGCGTGCCGTAGACGGGCAGGCGGGAGAGCCGCTTCGGCGTGCGTGGTGGCTTGGAGCGGACAGCCCTGAAGTGCGCGATCGCACGCGGGATCACGCAGCCGATGAGCGAGATGAAGAGCAGCAGGTAGATCGCGGAGAACCAGACGGACGAGTAGACGTCGAAGAGCTGGAACCAGTCGAGGACGGGCCCGGTGTCCGGATTGTCCTGGAGGTACTGCGTCACGACGGCGGGATTCGCCGGCCGCTGCGGGAACAGGGAACCGGGCACCGCCGCGACGGCGAGCAGCAGCAGCAGGAACAGTGCCGTGCGCATGCTCGTCAGTTGCGTCCAGGCCCACCGCAGGGTGCCGAGGAGCCCGAGCGAGGGCAGGACGACGTCGGACCTGGCACCCGTGGTGCCCGTCCCGTCCCTCGTGTCCTTCGAAACGTCCTGCTTCACTGTGGCCTTCCGTCGTCGTGGTGGTCGTGGTGCTCGTGGTGGTCGGTCGAGCCGCCCGGTCAGATCGGCAGGACCACGTTGCCGATCAGCAGGTCCTGGAGCTGCGTGATGAGGAGGTTCCAGACGCCGCTTACCATGAGCACGCCCACGAGCACCAGCAGCCCGCCCCCCGACCGCTGCAGCAGCAGCCGGTGCCGACGGAAGAAGGCGAGCGCTCCCATGCCGCGGCGCACGCCGAGGGCGATGAACAGGAACGGCAACCCGAGGCCCAGGCAGTAGACGAAGGTCAGCACGGCCCCCTTGAGGGCCGTGGCGTCGTCGCCGGAGATCGCGAGCAGCTGGACGGCACCGAGTGTCGGCCCGATGCAGGGCGCCCAGCCCAGTCCGAAGGTCACACCGAGCAGGGGTGCCCCCAGCAGGCCCGCCGGCACCCTGGCATGCAGCCGGCTCTCGCGCTGGAACCAGGAGAGGCCGCCCATGAACACCACGCCCAGGAGGATCACGACGACGCCGAACACCTGGATGAGCCAGCCCTGGGAGACGCGCAGGAAGGCGCCGAGCTGACCGAACAGCGTCCCGTAGGCCATGAAGACCACGGAGAAGCCGAGGACGAACAGGCCGATGCCGGCGACCATGCGTCCCCTCTTCTGCTTCTCGAGGTCCACGCCGGTCAGCCCGGTGACGTACCCGAGATAGCCGGGGACGAGGGGCAGGACGCAGGGCGAGGCGAAGGAGACGAGGCCGGCCAGCAGGGCCACCGGCAGGGCGAGGAGCATGGAACCGTTGAGGACGGTGTCGGCGAAGCCGTTCCCCGCGGCGAGGGGCATGGACACTGCCGACCCCACCGGGAGCGTCGGGAGGTTCATCGGCACGGCGCGACGGACGCGCTATTCGGCGAGGGCATCGTCGATCAGTGCCTCGAGGGTGCTGCGGTCCGCGAGTCCGAGGATCCGCGCCGATACGCGCCCCTCGCGGTCGAGGACGATCGTCGTCGGGACCGCCTGCGGCGGTACGTACTGGGTCATGTCGAGCAGCACTCCGCCGTCCTTGTCGTCGAAGCTCCGGTAGGGGATGTCGAAGCTGCGTTCGAACGCCTCGGCGGTCGCCCGCTCGTCGCGGATGTTCACGCCGTAGAAGACGGCACCCTGCGGCTCGAACTCGTCGTGCAGCGCGACGAGGCTCGGCGCCTCCTCCCGGCAGGGTGCGCAGGAGGCGTACCAGAAGTTGAGGACGGTGACCTGCCCGTCCCAGTCCGCGCTGGACACAGCGGTGCCGTCGAAGAGGTCCCCGGACAGCTCGACGGGCTCTCCCCGATCCGCCGCCGCGTACTCGGTGACGGAGCCGTCACCCGCGATGTAGTTCTTGCCGTCCCCCGCCGCGGCCTGCTGGGCGAGCGGGTCCTCCGCAGCGCACGACGTCAGCACGAGGGAAACCGGCACGGTCAGGGCCAGAGCCATCCCCAGCTTGGCCAGGGGACGGCGCTTCGTGGAGCGTGCGGTTTGAGTCACGGCTTCTTCCGTTGATTTCTACGACGTGTAGTAATTCTATTACGCGCCGGGGACATTCGCCGCACCGGGCAGCAGGTCGGCGCACGGCTCCGTGTAGCGCACCCGCTGGATGGTGTCGCCGACGAAGTCGAGCGACGTGATCGAGGTGAGGGTGCACTCGCGCTGCCGTGGGTCGTGCCACAGGCGGCGGTGCTCGGCGGCGAGCCGTGTGACCCAGATGGGGAGCTGGTGGCTGACGAGGATCACCTCGACGGGTCGGTCCGGGTCGCCCCCGGCGAGCTCGACCGCCCGGCGGCGCGCATCCTGGACACCCGCCATCACGCGCTCGGCCTGCTGCGCGTACGGTTCCCCCCACGAGGGCCGGAACGGGTTGACGAGCAGCGGCCAGTACCGCGGCTGGCGGAGCCTGCTCTTGATCCGCGACATCCCCTCGAAACGGTTCTCCGCCTCGATGATGCGGGGATCCGTGGTGATGGCGAGGCCGAGCGCCTCCGCGACCGGCTGCGCCGTCTCCTGCGCCCGGACCAGGGGCGACGCCACGAGGTGCACGATGTCGGCCCCCGCGCGGCGCTGCTCCTCGAAGTGGCCCGCCACCTGTTCGGCCATGCGCCGGCCGAGTTCGGAGAGGTGGAATTCGGGGAGCCGGCCGTACAGGACACCCTCGGGATTGTGGACCTCACCGTGGCGCACCAGGTGGACGGTTGATCGCTGCATTCCTCCAGTTTCCCGCATGCGCGCACGCGAGGGCGAATCGGTGGGCTCTGCTCTGGGGGACAGCAGGCGGTCAATGGTTGAACATTTTACTGATTTATGGAATAAATCATGCATACGCATGCTTATCTAGGGCGTACGCATCTTCCGGTCCACCTCAGGAGTTCACCATGACTGTTCCCTCCACCCTCACCCCAGGCACCTGGTCCTTCGACCCCGCGCACAGCGAGGTCGGATTCAGCGTCCGCCACGCCGGCATCAGCAAGGTGCGCGGCTCCTTCAAGGACGTCGACGCGTCCCTCACCGTGGGTTCCTCCCTCGAGGACTCCAGCATCTCCGCGACCATCAGGACGGCGTCCTTCACCTCGGGCGACGAGAACCGCGACGGCCACGTCAAGGGTGCCGACTTCTTCGACGTCGAGGAATACCCCGAGATGACCTTCGTCTCCACCTCCCACGAGGGCTCCGGTGAGACCTACCGCATCAACGGCGACCTCACCATCCGCGGCATCACCAAGTCCGTGGTCCTCGACGCCGAGTTCAACGGCGTGGCCGTGGACCCCTTCGGTGCCACCCGCGCCGGCGTCTCCGCCTCCACGAGCATCTCCCGCAAGGACTTCGGCCTGACTTGGAACGCGGCCCTCGAGGCCGGCGGCGTCCTGGTCGGCGACAAGGTGACCATCACCATCGAGGCCGCTTTCGTGGCCCCCGCCGTCGTCACCGCCTGATCCGGCGCGGCCCGAGCCGCGACCGCGCAGAAGGCCGGCGCCGTCCCCCGACGGCGCCGGCCTTCTGCGTTCGGCCCTGTTCCGTCCGGGAACCGACGAACTAGTCTTGCAGGGACCACACCCACGCTGCGGACGTCCATGGGGGCACCAGCGGATGGATGACCGGAGACGAGCGCAACGGAGGACGCCGCATGAGCACACCACAGGACACCCCGGGCACAGGGCAGGGCGAGGGGCAGGGCTGGAACCCGCCCACCACGAACGGCAGCGGCCAGAATCCCGCCGGACCGTACGGCGGAACCCAGGGCCAGTCCGGCCAGCAGGGCCAGGACGGCTACCAGGCTGCGCAGCCCTCGGGCTACGCGTACCCCGGCGGCGGTGCGGTACCCCAGCAGGCGGACAAGGGTCCCGCCCCGAAGGAGGTCACGAGGGCCTACTACCTCATCCTGGCCGCCGGAATCCTCTACCTCGTGTCCTCCATCATCTCCTCGCTGACGACGGAGATGCCCGACGTCGCGGGTGCGGGGGTCGGGGTCGCCGTCGGCCTGGTGTTCGCGGTCGTCTTCACCGCCATCTACGTGGTCCTGGCCATCTTCATCCGGAGGGGCCAGAACTGGGCGCGCATCACGGCGACCGTCCTGGCCGCCCTCGACGTGCTGGCGGTCTCCGCCACCCTCCTGCTCATGCCGCTCGTGAGTCAGGCTGCAGAGGCCGGTGGCCAGGCGGTGCCGCCCACGTCAGGGCTTGCGACGGCTCTCAGCGTGATCGTGATGCTCCTCGGCGTCGCCGGCGTCGTGATGACCTGGCTGAAGCCCGCACGGCCCTACTTCGCACCGCAGAAGCTCGGGTACTGACCAGGCGGCTGTCGATCGCGGCGAACCGGTCGCCGCACGATCACTGGGCGCGGGAGATCGGACCGAGGTCCGGCTCCTGCGCCCTCTGTGCGTGGTAGGCCAGGATCTGCAACTCCGTGGCCATGTCCACCTTGCGCAGCTGTACGTGCGGCGGCACCTGCAGCACCACGGGTGCGAAGCTGAGGATGCTCGCGATGCCCGCGGCGACGAGCCGGTCGCACAGCTCCTGCGCGACCGCCCCCGGCACGGAGAGGACCGCCATGTTGGTGCGTGTCCGCTCCAGCACGGCCTCGAGGTCGTCGATGGCGCTCACCCGGAGGTACCCGACCTCCGACCCGACGACGAGCTGGTCGGCGTCGAAGAGCGCGACGATCTCGAATCCCCGTGACACGAACCCGGAATAGCCCGCCAGTGCTCGGCCGAGGTTTCCCGCACCGATGATGGCCACACGCCAGTCGAGAGTGAGCCCGAGCGCGATGGAGATCTGCCGGTTGAGGACCTGCACGTCGTAGCCGACCCCCCGCGTGCCGTAGGACCCGAGGTACGAGAGGTCCTTGCGGAGCATGGGCGAGTTGACCCCGGCCGCGTCCGCGAGCTCCTCGGAGGACACGCGGTCGACACCTTCCGCGAGCAGTGCGTTGAGGGCCCTCAGGTAGATGGTGAGGCGGGCCACGGACGCTGGCGGGATGCGGCGCGCCCCATCCCCGACGGGATGGAGGCCTGGCATGTCCGGCGTTGTCACTGTCATCGGCTCCGTTGCTAGCGCCACCGCCCGCGGTGAGCGGGCGGACCGTCCGGTCCCTCGTCGTCGGGGGCGGAAGTACCCCCACTGTATGCCGACGGTGCGGGGTCACCAAGCCGGGAGCCGGGGCCCTGCATGGGCTCAGATGCCCGGAGGACGGGACAGCAGCCGGCGCAGCCGGCCCTCGTCGATGGACCAGAAATCGCGCTGCACGCCGTCGATGAACAGGACGGGCAGTTCCTCGGCGAAGCGCGCCCCGAGCGCGGGCGCCTGGGCCACGGAGAGCTCCCGCCAACCGAGGCCGACGTCGGCGGTCACGCGCGCCACCACCTCCCGTGCGTCCTGGCACAGGTGGCACGCGGGGCGGGTGAGGAGGACGACGCCGGGCCCCGGCATCTCGGCAGGCATTTCCATCCCCCAACCGTACTGCCGCGCCGCGGGGAAGGGTCGGGAGAGAACTACACTCGGAACATGCCGGACGCACCCCGGGGCACGCGGCCCCTCCCAGAGCCTCCGGCACCGCCCCAGGGCGAGGCGGCGTTCTTCGACGTCGACAACACACTGATGCGTGGCGCGAGCCTCTTCCACGTGGCCCGGAAGATGTACCAGCGGAAGGCGTTCACCCTGCGGTTCGCGGCGGGACTGGCCTGGAAGCAGCTCCGCTTCATCATGCGCGGCGAGACCATGACCGACGTGAACTCGGTCCGGGACGCGGCCCTGGCCTTCGCCATCGGGATCGCCCACGAGGACATCCTCGCGCTGGGCGAGGAGGTCTACGACGAGATGATCGCGTCCAAGATCTGGCCGGGCGCCCGGGCCCTGGCCGACCAGCACCTCACGTCGGGGCGGCAGGTCTGGCTGGTGACGGGGACACCCGTGGAGGTGGCCGGCGTCATCTCCAGCCGGCTGGGCCTGACGGGCGCCCTCGGGACGGTCGGGGAGGTGGCCGACGGCCTCTACACCGGCAAGCTCGTCGGCGAGTTCCTGCACGGGCCGGCCAAGGCCGCGGCGATCCTGGTCCTCGCGGCCCGCGAGAACCTCGACCTCTCGCGCTGCTGGGGCTACAGCGACTCCTACAACGACATCCCCCTGCTGACCGTCGTCGGGCACCCCGTCGCGATCAACCCCGACAACCGGCTGCGCCGCCATGCCCGGGCCAACAACTGGCCGGTGTACGACTTCCGCAGCGGGCGGCGCGCTGCGACGTTCGGGCTTCGTGCAGCCACCCTCGCCGGGTCCGTGTACGGACTGTGGCGTGGGTTCTCCCGCTTCCGGAGTCGCTGACTCCGCTCCTCCGCCCGTTCCTCCGCCGGTGCCGCGGCTCCCTCCCGGGGACGATCGGGCCCGGGAACGACGGCGGCCCGGAGCCCCTGCCACGAGGGCCGGGATCCGGGCCGGTCGGTAGGCCCCCGGCTCGAGGCCGGGCGCCTGGCTACTTCTTGTTGCGGCGCTGGTGACGGGTCTTGCGAAGCAGCTTGCGGTGCTTCTTCTTGGCCATACGCTTGCGGCGCTTCTTGATTACTGAACCCATAGAGTCCTCACAGACTGTCGTGGTGCCAGCACTGACCGCGGCCGGAAGCCGGCGGGCCTGCACTGGAGGCGGATGGCGTGTGCCTGATGGCAGTTGCCCTGGTGATGCAAAAAGTCGGGCGGGTGAAAACCCGCCCCAAACGCTCCTTAACAGGGTACATCCGTTTGGAGAACAGGCCGGACGGCTCAGGCGCTCTCGGACTGTCCGTCGACCTGGGCGTTGCGGAGGAACTCCCCCACTGCGGATTCGGGGACGCGGTAGGAGCGGCCGAACTGCACCGCCGGCAGGTCTCCTGCATGGACGAGCCTGTACACGGTCATCTTCGAGACGCGCATGAGATCAGCCACCTCGGCGACCGTCAGGAACTGCACATCCGAGAAGGTGTTCCCGTCTGCCATCTCACCACTTTTCCTTTGCATGGAGGCCCGCGCTTCGTCCGACCGGCATCGAGAAGCATACCCCGGGGCGACTGTTCGGCGTGTCGCCTTGTAGCGAAAGGATTGTCCGTCTAGGGGTCGATTGTAGTGGCAGATGTTACGGAAGTGAAAGTGCGGATGGGACCCACGCCTTCTCGTCTCCGCCGCCGGAGCGCCGACGCCCCCAGGCGACCGGCTCGGGGGATCACGCCTGTCGGGGTCCCGGCGTCGCCTCGGTCTCGCTCTAGTGTCGCGCGGTCGGAGTGCTGACGTCGCAGTGCCGACGCCCTAGGAGGACGGGTCGCGACGGCGGCGCAGTTGCGAGAGCAGGTCGGCCGCACGCTCGGCCGCACGTCCCATCGTCCTGCCGATCTGGGGCCTCGGGATGTCCACCTCCGCCGGTGCCGGCCCCGCGAGGACCGCAGCGGCGAGTACCCCTGCCTCCGCCGGCTCCGCTGCGGCGATGGCCTCCGACACGGTCTCGGGGGCCGGATCGTGCCGGCCCTGCAGGGCCGCGCCGAGGTCGGACGGCGCAGGGTGCTGCGCTCCCTCCGCCTCGAACCCGGCCAGCCACTCGCGCACGTGTCCGAGCGGCGCAGTGTCCAGGGAGTAGTAGCGCTTCTGGCCCTGGGCCCGCATGGTGACGAGCCCCGCTTCCCGCAGGACCTTCAGGTGCTTGGAGACCGTCGGCTGGCTCACCTGCAGCTCGATCACGAGCTCGCCCACGGCCTTGTCGCCGTCGCGCAGGTGTCTGAGGATCTGCCTGCGCGTGCCTTCGGCGATGACGGCGAATACATCATCGATTCCCATCCGCCCACCCTAGCGATATATGCGCGCGACGGCATCCTGAGGTCAGTCGAACCAGGGATCGAGTCCGTGCAGGGGGAACAGAGCCTTCCGCGTGGCCATCACCGTGCGGTCCAGTTCGTCGTTCGGATCGTAGCCGACCTCCCAGGAGCGCCACCACGTGTCGGCGCCGTCGCCCATGAGGCGCGGAGCGTCCACGCCGTGCCGCTCGAGGACGTACTGGCGCCACGCGTCGGGCACGGGGGTCCTCGGGCCGGTGGCCGCTCCTGCCGCGACGGCCACCAGCAGGGCCCAGGACCGGGGCACCACGCTCGCGAGGGCGTACCCTCCTCCGCCGGTGGCGATCCACCGGCCCCCGCACAGGCGGTCCGCCAGGTCCCGGACGCCGACCATCATGGCGTGCTGGGCATCGACGCTGACCCGCAGGTTCGTGAGGGGATCCTCGCGGTGGGAGTCGCACCCGTGCTGGCTGACGATGACGTCGGGCGCGAAGGCCGCTGCGAGCTGCGGGACGACGGCGTGGAAGGCCCGCAGCATCGCCGCATCCCCGGCGGTCGTCGGCAGGGCGACATTCACCGCCGAGCCTTCGGCCTGCGGTCCGCCGGTCTCGTTGGCGAAGCCCGTGCCGGGGAAGAGGCTCATGCCCGTCTCGTGCAGCGAGATGGTCATGACGCGGCTCTCGTTCCAGAAGATGCTCTGGGTGCCGTCGCCGTGATGCGCATCCACGTCGATGTAGAGGACGCGCCGCGCGCCGCGGTCGAGCAGCCGCTGGACGGAGGCGGCGGTGTCGTTGTAGATGCAGAAGCCGCTGGCCCGGGATCGGGCGGCGTGGTGCATCCCGCCCCCGAAGTTGACGGCCCGCACGGCTGTGCCGTCGAGGATGGCCTCCGCCGCGCCCAGCGAGCCGCCCGCGAGCCGCGCGCTGGCCTCGTGCATGCCGGCGAACGCCGGGTTGTCCTCGGTGCCGAGGCCTCGGGCGGCGTCGGAGGTGCCCGGGTTGCTGCTGACCTGCCGCACGGCCCTGATGTAGTCGGCGCTGTGGACGGTCGCGAGGTCGTCGTCGGAGGCGACGAACGGGTCGGCGACCGCCACGCCGTCGAGGTCGAGCAGGCCGCACTCCCGCACGAGGCGTGCGGTGAGGTGCAGCCGCTCGGGGTTCATGGGGTGCTGCCCGCCGAAGTCGTAGGCCAGCATGGATTCGCCCCAGACGACCTGGAGGGGCACCGCTGACCTGGAATGCGTAGACATCCCTGCAAGGCTACGCGATGGGCGATATTCCGACGACGCACCCCGGTGGGATGCTTTACTACTGCAAGGGACAATCAGGACCGATCGGTGCCGGCGGGGACCGGGACGGATGAAGACGGTGCCGCTTCGGCGGGAGGACCAGTAAACGGGGCAAGCGGGCGTCAATGCTAAGTCAACAGCCACGGTGGCTGAAGGACGATCAGAACGGGTACTTCAGGCTGCTGGCCTCGATCCGCGACTTCGTCGACTCCTTCGCGAACAGCTCGCCCGCACGCCTCGCCCTCTTCATCTTCACCGCCGTCATCCTCGTGTTCACGGTGCTGCTGAGCCTGCCCGTGTCGGCCAGCAACGGGCAGGTCACGCCCCTGCACGACGCCTTCTTCACCGCGGTGTCCGCCGTCTGCGTCACGGGTCTCACCGTGGTGTCCACCGCGACGCACTGGTCCTTCTTCGGCCAGCTGGTCATCCTGCTCGGCATCTTCATCGGCGGGCTCGGCACCCTGACGCTCGCCTCCCTCCTCGCCCTGATCGTGAGCAAGCGCCTCGGCGTGCGCGGCAAGCTCCTCGCCCAGGAGGCGCTGAACAACGCGAGCCGCCTCGGTGAGATCGGCACGCTGCTGCGGATCGTCATCACCACGTCGGTCGTCATCGAGATCGTGCTCGCCGTCGTCCTCATCCCCCGGTTCATGATCCTCGGGGAACCCTGGTGGCAGGCACTCTGGCACGGCGTCTTCTACTCCATCTCCGCCTTCAACAACGCGGGCTTCACCCCCCACAGCGACGGCCTGGTGCCGTACGAGACGGACCTCTGGATCCTGACGCCGCTCATGGTCGGCGTCTTCCTGGGCAGCCTCGGGTTCCCCGTGGTCATGGTCCTCGTCCAGGTCCGCCACCATTTCAGGAAGTGGACGCTGCACGCCAAGCTCACGGTGTTCGTCTCCCTGATCCTCCTGGTGGCCGGGACCTTCGCCTGGGGATTCCTCGAGTGGGAGAACGACCGGACGATCGCGAACCTGAACGTGGTCGACAAGACCATCCATGCCCTCTTCGCCTCGGTGATGACGCGCTCCGGCGGCTTCAACCTCGTGGACCAGAACGACATGAACACCACGACCATGCTCCTGACGGACGCCCTGATGTTCGCGGGAGGCGGCTCGGCGTCCACGGCCGGCGGCATCAAGGTCACCACGATCGCCGTCATGTTCCTCGCGATCGTCGCCGAGGCCCGGGGCGACTCAGACGTCCGCGCGTGGGGCCGCACCATCCCCCACGGGGTGATGCGCGTGGCCATCTCGGTGATCTTCATGGGTGCCACGCTCGTCCTGGTGGGCAGCGGCCTCATCCTCGCGATCTCCGACGAGAGCCTCGACAAGGTGGTCTTCGAGGTGATCTCCGCCTTCGCGACCGTGGGACTCAGCACCAACCTGAGTGCCGAACTGCCGCCGGCGGGCAAGTACGTCCTGTCCGCGCTCATGTTCGCAGGGCGCATGGGCACCATCACCCTCGCCTCGGCCCTCGCGCTGAGGCAACGCAGCACGCTGTACCGCTACCCCGACGAGAGGCCGATCATTGGCTGAAAGACCCGCCCACAATGCACCCGTCCTCGTGATCGGCCTCGGCCGGTTCGGTGCGGCCACCGCCGAACAGCTCGTCCGGCAGGGCCGCGAGGTCCTCGCCATCGAGCGGGACCCGCAGCTCGTGCAGAAGTTTGCCAGCATCCTGACGCACGTGGTGGAGGCAGATGCGACGAACATCGACTCGCTCCGCCAGCTCGGCGCCCAGGAGTTCTCGGCCGCCGTCGTCGGGGTGGGTACCTCGATCGAGTCCAGCGTGCTGATCACGGCGAACCTCGTGGACCTCGGCATCGACCACCTCTGGGTCAAGGCCATCACGCCCTCGCACGGCAAGATCCTCAAGCGCATCGGCGCCAACCACGTCATCTACCCGGAGGCCGATGCCGGCCAGCGCGCGGCGCACCTCGTGGGCGGCAGGATGCTGGACTTCATCGAGTTCGACGACGGCTTCGCGATCGTCAAGATGTACCCGCCGAAGGAGACACAGGGCTTCACGCTCGCCGAGTCCTCCGTGCGTTCGAAGTACGGCGTCACCGTGGTGGGCGTGAAGTCGCCGGGCGAGGACTTCACCTATGCGCGCCCCGACACGAAGGTGTCCGGCCGCGACATGCTGATCGTGTCCGGCCACGTGGACCTGCTCGAGCGCTTTGCCGGCCGGCCCTAGCGTGCCCGGAGCCGGCCCTCGCGCGACGGCGCGGGCGAGCAGGCCGGGCGGGTCCCGTCGTCCATCCACCGGCGATGCGCCCCGGCTCCTCGGCCTGGTGGCGGCCGCCCTCGCCGGGGCGGCGGTCCTCGCCCTCGTCGTCGTGGCGGCGCAGATCCACGGGCTCGACCTCTCCGTGTACAGGCAGGGTGCGCTCGCGCTGCTCGGGCGGGCCGGCGACAAGGAGCTGTACGACGACGCGCTCGTGCAGACCGATACGCGCGGACTGCCGTTCACGTATCCGCCGTTCGCCGCGATCCTCCTCGTGCCGCTCGCGCTGCTCCCCGAGGCGGCGGCCCTCGGGATCGTCACGGCGCTCTCGTGCGTCTGCCTCGCCGGCGTCGCGGTCGTCGTCGTGCGCTACCTGCAGGCCTCGCGGCCTGCCCGCCCCCGTGCCGCGGGGCGGACGTACGCCGCCGTCCTGGCGGCGATGCTGCTCATCGGTATCAGCGGTCCGTGGCGTGAGGGCCTCGGCTTCGGCCAGGTCAACGCGCTCCTGATGGTGCTGGTCCTCGCCGACCTGCTGCGATCCACCCGTCTGCCCTCGGGGGTGCTCGTCGGGATCGCGGCCGGCATCAAACTGACGCCGCTGGCCTTCGGCCTGGTGTTCCTCGCCCGGCGCGACTGGCGGTCACTGGCCTGGATGGCGGCGTCCTTCGGCGGGACGGTGGCGGTGGGGTGGCTCCTGGCGCCCCGGGAGTCGGCCGCGTTCTGGCTGGACGCGCTGTTCGACGCCTCGCGGGTGGGGGCGACGGCTGATCTCTACAACGTGTCGCTCAACTCGATCGTCGCGCAGTCCGGGCTGGCGGACGACCTGCAGCGGCCCGTCTGGGTCCTGGCGTCCCTGGCCGTCGTCGCCCTCGGCCACGCGGCGATCCGGCGGGCCGACCGTGACGGCGACGTCCTCCGCGCCGTCACCGCCAACGCGGTGGTCATGCTCGCGATCTCCCCCATCTCCTGGTTCCACCACTGGGTGTGGATCGCGCTCGTCCTCCCGGTCGGCTACGTCTTCGCCCGGCGGTGCGCGCGGACCCCGCGGATGCTCGGTCGCGTGCTGCTCGGCGCCCTCGTTCCCGTGATGCTGTTCTCGTCGATCACCGTGACCCTGACCCTCACCGGCACCGTGTCGGGCGAGGGACCCCTGCCGCTGCGGCTGTTCACCGGTCTCGGCGTCGTCCTGCCGGTCGCGCTCCTGGCCGTGTGGGCCTCGCAGCAGCCCGTCAGGGCGACGACGGATCCGCCAGCTCGCGCGTGATCGCGCCGGCACGGGCGACCGCGGCACGGGCTCCGTCGGCGACGATGCCCGGCAGGTTCGAGGCGTCGAACGTCTCGATGGCCGCCTGTGTGGTGCCGTGGGGGCTCGTGACCGCTCGGCGGAGGGCTGCGGCGTCGGCACCCTCCTCGGCGAGCATGAAGCCCGCACCCGCGACCGTCTCCCGGGCGATCAGCGCCGCCAGACCGGCGTCGAGGCCGAGCTCCGCGCCCGCGGCGGCCATCGCCTCGGCCAGGTAGAACGCGTACGCGGGGCCTGATCCACTGACGGCCGAGAGCGCATCCACCTGGTCCTCGGGGATCTCGACGACGGTGCCGGCGGGCCGCAGGAGGTCGCGTGCCTGCGCCATGAGGTCCGGACCGGCAGCGGAACCGGCCGAGATCGACAGCACGCCCCGGCCGAGCCGCGCGGGCGTGTTCGGCATGGACCGGATGACCGGCTGTCCCTCGGGCAGGGCGGCCTCGATCATGGCGAGCGACACCGCGGCAGCAACGCTCAGCACGACGGCGGACGGCTTCAGGACGGGCCCGATCTCGCGGGCGAGCGGGACGATGCCCACGGGCTTCACGCCCAGGACCACGACGTCGGCGTCCTGCACGGCGGTGACGTTCGCGGCGCCGTCGTCGGAGGTGGCGAGTGCCCGCACGCCGTGCCGCTCCGCCAGCTCTGCGGCCCGGGCGGACCGACGCACGGTGGCCGTGACCAGGGCGGGGTCGAGACCCGCGGCCAGCAGCCCGGCCAGGATGGACTCGTTCATGGATCCGCACCCCAGGAAGGCGATGCGCTGCGTGGCATGGAGTGTCATGGCCCCATCCTGCCATGCGTGCTGTCCAGCCTTCTCCCAGCGTTCTCGGTGCTGCTGCACAAGGTGGGGGCCTACTGTCGTACCTACCTCATAAGGGTGCGAGTGAGACCGGAATTCCTGATCCGGTCCGGCGCCGGTGGCAGCAGATGATCCCCCCAACATCTGGTCCTACCGGCGCCGATTCCCTTTAAGGACCCGATTCCCGCCCGGAAGAGGCCATCCCCCGGCAACCGCTCCAGGCGGCCCGTCTCCGCGCCGCTTACGGGGCCCTGTCGGCCGAGCCGGCTCCAGCGCCCCTCTCCTGAGGCGCTGTGCGGAGCGTCAGTGCCCGAGGTGTTCGCGCGCGAAGCGCAGCGTCTCCGCCAGCCATTCCTCGCGTTCCCCTGCACCGCGTGCTCGGCGGGTGCTCACCTCCACGGCGACGACGCCGTCCCACTCCGACGCGGCGAGGTGGCCGAGGGCCTCGGCACACCGCTGCATGCCCTGGCCCGGCAGCAGGTGCTCGTCCTTGCCGTTGGGCGTGCCGTCGGTCAGGTGGACGTGCGCCAGCCTGCCGCCGAGCGCACGGATCTCCTCGTACGAGTCCATGCCGGCGATGGCGGCATGCGAGAAGTCCCAGGTGATGCGCTCGTAGGGCTCCGGGATCGGGTTCCAGTGCGGCAGGTAGGCCTTCGCCTCGCGGCCCCGGACCTTCCACGGGTACATGTTCTCGACGGCGATCTCCACGCCGTACTCGGCAGCGACCCGCGCGATCCCCTCCGGGAACTCCTCGGCGTACCCGGTCTGCCAGCGGAAGGGCGGGTGGGTGACCACCGTCCGGGCGCCGACCTCGGCGGCCATCGCCGCGGAGAGCTCGATCTTCGTCCAGGCCTTGCCCCACACCTGCTGTGTGAGGAGCAGCGTCGGCGCGTGGATGGCGAAGATCGGCATCCCGTACCGCTCGCTGAGCACGCCGAGCTGGTCCGGGTCCTGGCTCACCGAGTTGTTGGTGACCATGACCTCCACGCCGTCGTAGCCGAGGTCCTGGGCGAGCGCGAAGGCGTCGTGGACGGCGAGCGGATAGACGGAGGCACTGGACAGCGCGACCGGGATGGCAGGCGGGCCGCTCGTGGGTCCGGCCATGTCAGGCCCCCCTGGGCAGGGAGGTGCGCCGCATCGAGTCGAGCTGGGCATGGCCCACCCCGGCTCCCGGCAGCGGCTCGTCGGCCTCGAACATCTTGGCGTCGAACCGCCGCAGCAGCAGTCCCTCGCGGAGCGCCCAGGGGCAGATGTCCATGGACGGCACATTGAACAGTTCGAGTGCGCACTCGGCCACGAGCGCGCCGGCGAGCACCTGGGGTGCCCGCAGGTCGGACACGCCGTCGAGGTTCGTGCGGTCGGCGGCGCTCATGGCGGCCAGGCGTTTCGTCCACAGCGTGAGGTCCTCCAGCCGCAGCTCGCGCCGGACGAACGGTCCGGCAGCGGACGGTGCGGCGCCCGCGATGCGGGCGAGCGAGCGGAAGGTCTTCGAGGTCCCCGCCACCAGATGCGGCTCCCCGAGGTGCTCGAACCGGGGCACCGCCTCGCGGAGCGTCGCCCGGATGTACCGGCGCAGCTCCTTCACGCTCTTGGCTGACGGCGGGTCACCCTGCAGCCAGTCGCGTGTGAGCCTGCCGGCGCCGAGCGGGACGGACAGCGCCACCTCCGGGAGCTCGTCGGTGCCCATCGCCATCTCGAAGGAGCCGCCGCCGATGTCCAGGTTGAGGATGGACTCGGCACCCCAGCCGTACCAGCGGCGGACGGCCTGGAACGTCACGGCCGCCTCCTGGTCGCCCGAGAGCTCCTGGAGGTCGACGCCGGTCTCCGCCCGCACACGGGCCAGGACCTCGCTGCCGTTGCCGGCCTCGCGGATCGCCGAGGTGCAGAAGGCGAGGAAGTCCTCGGCGTCATGGCCCGCGGCGAAGGCGCGCGCCTCACGGACGAACCCGACGAGTTCGTCCTGCCCCCTCCGCGAGATGCGGCCGTCCTCATCGAGGTACGCCACCAGCTGCAGGGGCTTCTTGTGGGACGCGAACGGCACCGGGCGTCCTCCTGGGTGGGCATCCACGAGTAGCAGATGGACCGTGTTCGACCCTATGTCCAGCACACCTAGCCGCATTGTTCCTGCGCTTCCAGCTCTTCCCCCGCTTGTCTTCAGTACCTGCGTGCCGCGTCGCGGGCTACTTGCCCGCGGCGACCTTGCGCTTGGCGGGTGCCCGCCGGGTGGTCTTCTTGGGCGCCGGTCCCTTGGCGCGCTTCTCGGCGAGCATGTCGATCGCCTGCTCACGCGTCAGTTCCTCGATCGCCATGCTCCCGGGCACCGTGATGTTCGTGGTGCCGTCGGTGATGTAGGGGCCGAACCGGCCGTCCTTCACCACGATGGGCTTCTCGCTCACGGGGTCGTCCCCGAACTCGGCGAGCGGCGGGGTGACCGCCCGGCCGCCACGCTGCTTGGGCTGCTTGTACATCTCCAGCGCCTGCTCGAGGGTGATCGTGAAGATCTCCTCCTCGGAGCCGATGGAGCGGGAGTCGCTGCCCTTCTTCAGGTACGGGCCGAAGCGGCCGTTCTGCACCGTGATCTCCTTGCCGTCCTCGTCCGTGCCGAGGACGCGCGGGAGGTTCATGAGCTTCAGGGCGTCCTCGAGCGTGACGGTGTCCACCGACATGGACTCGAAGAGCGATCCCGTGCGCGGCTTGACCTTCGCCGGCTTCTTGGGCGGCTTGGGCTTCCCGTTCTTGTAGTACTCCACGGGCTGGTTCGCGAGATCCTCCGCAGTGACCTCCGGGATCAGCTCGATCACGTACGGCCCGTAGCGGCCGTCGCGGGCCACGATGCTGCGCCCCGTCTCGGGATCGGTGCCGAGCACGCGCTCCTGCGAGGTGGGCGCCTCCATGAGCTCGAGGGCCTTCTCGACCGTCAGCTCGTCGGGCGCGAGGTCGTCGGGGACGTTGGCGCGCTGCGGCTCGGTGCCCTCCGGTGCGTCGGCCGGCAGTGGCTTCTCGAGGTACGGGCCGAACTTGCCGACGCGCAGCGTGATGCCCTCCGCGATCTCGACGGAGTTGATCCGCCGGGCGTCGATCTCACCGAGCTCGGAGACGATCGTGTGCAGCCCGGTGTCCTTGCGGTCGCCGTAGTAGAAGCGGTTGAGCCACTCCACGCGCCCGGCCTCACCGCGCGAGATACGGTCGAGGTCCTCCTCGAGCTCCGCCGTGAAGTCGTAGTCGACGTAGTCGTTGAAGTGCTCCTCGAGCAGGCGCACCACCGAGAAGGCGATCCAGCTCGGCACGAGGGCCTGCCCGCGGGTGCTCACGTAGCCGCGGTCCATGATGGTGGACATCGTCGCGGCGTACGTCGACGGCCGCCCGATACCGCGTTCGTCGAGCACCTTCACGAGCGACGCCTCGGTGTACCGCGGGGGCGGCGTGGTCTCGTGGCCGACGGCCTCGATCGCCGTCGCGCCCAGCGGGTCGCCCTTGGCGACGTCGGGCAGGCGCGTGCCCTGCGCGTCGTCGTCGGCCCCGTCCTCGGTGCGGCCCGCGTCGCGGCCCTCCTCGTACGCTGCCAGGAAGCCGCGGAAGGTGATGACCGTGCCGGACGCGGCGAACTCGGCGTCCCGGCCGTCGGTGCTCCGCGCGCCGAGGCGCAGGGACGCCGTCGAACCCTTGGCGTCCGCCATCTGCGAGGCGACGGTGCGCTTCCAGATCAGCTCGTACAGGCGGAACTCGTCGCCGCGCAGCGACTGCGCCACCTGGGCCGGGGTGCGGAACGAGTCGCCCGCGGGGCGGATGGCCTCGTGCGCTTCCTGCGCGTTCTTGGCCTTCCCCTTGTACACGCGGCGTGACTCGGGGACGTACTCGGGGCCGTACAGCTCCGACGCCTGGCGGCGGGCGGCGTTGATCGCCTGGTCGGAGAGCGCCGACGAGTCGGTACGCATGTAGGTGATGTAGCCGTTCTCGTACAGTCGCTGCGCCACCTGCATGGTGACCTTGGAGCTGAAGCGCAGCTTGCGGGCCGCCTCCTGCTGCAGGGTCGAGGTGGTGAACGGCGCGGCGGGACGACGCGTGTAGGGCTTGGTCTCGACGGACCGGATCTCGAAGGCAGCGCTCTCGAGGCCCGTGGCGAGGGAACGGGCGGCGTCCTCGTCGAGGGGGACGGCGTTCGCGGTCTTCAGCTCGCCGCGGTCGGAGAAGTCCTTCCCGGAGGCCACGCGGCTGCCGTCGACGGCGACGAGCTTCGCCGGGAAGGCGGTGCCCTTGGACGGGTCCGCGGGCGCGAAGGTCCCGGTGAGGTCCCAGTACGACGCGGTGCGGAAGGCCATGCGCTCGCGTTCCCGCTCGACGACGAGGCGGGTCGCGACCGACTGCACGCGGCCGGCGGACAGGCCGCGTGCCACCTTGCGCCAGAGCACGGGGGAGATCTCGTAGCCGTAGAGGCGGTCGAGGATACGGCGGGTCTCCTGGGCGTCGACCATGGGGATGTCGACGTCGCGCAGTTCACCGAGGGCGCGGGTCACGGCCTCCTTAGTGATCTCGCCGAAGGTCAGGCGGTAGACGGGGACCTTCGGCTTCAGGACCTGCAGCAGGTGCCACGCGATGGCCTCGCCCTCGCGGTCGGCGTCGGTCGCGAGGTAGAGCTCGTCGGCGTCCTTGAGTGCCGCCTTCAGCTCGGCGACGGTCTTCCGCTTCTCCGGGGACACCACGTAGTAGGGCTCGAAGTCCTTGTCGAGGTCCACGGCGAACTTGCCGACCGAGGACTTCTTCAGCTCGGCGGGGAGGTCGGACGGCTGGGGGAGGTCGCGGATGTGCCCCATGGACGCGGCGACCTGGAAACCCTCACCGAGATAGCCCGAGATGCTCTTGATCTTGCTGGGGGACTCAACGATGACGAGCTTCTTGCCGTGCTTCTTGTCCGTGGCCTTGGTCGGCACTTCTCTCCTATGAATACGGGTGCGATGCCGGGGTATGAACGCGGGCATCCGGTCCGGATCCCGCTGCCGGGCTCACTTCACAGTATGCGTCATGAGTACCCGCACAAGGGTAACGGCTGGTTTCAGGGGACCGGAATCAGGAAGCCCTCGCGGATGAGCTGCTCGACGTCCAGCAGCAGTTCCGAGGTGAAGGCCGCATCGGGCCGGTCGAGCAGCATCGCGAGGGCGCCCGCGATCTGCCCGGCCGTGAGGTCGCCGTCGCACGCGGACACGAACCCGGCGAGCTCCGTGCTCAGCAGGGTGGTCCGTCGGAGCCCGGCCCCCTGCCGCAGCAGGATGACGCCGGGGTGCTCCGCCCCGGGACGCTGGTGGCGCTCCTCGGTGACGTCGTCGGCCACGAGGAGGAACTCGTCGGCGACGCCGACGCCGGAGGCGACCTGCTCGGTGTGCTCGGCGAGCCAGTCCCCGCGCCCGACGGCGGCGGCGAGGTGGGGACCCACGGGCTGCTCGATCTCGTGCGTGATCTCCTCGAGCGTCACGCGGACGAGGTCGCCCGGGCCGTGGGGGCGACGCAGCCACACCGAACCGAACCCGATCCCCTCGACGTCCCGCGAGGCGAAGTCCGCGAGGTAGGCCGCGAAGCTCGCCAGGTAGGCGTCGCGGTCCCGGTTCTCGGCGGCGTCCCGCAACCAGGTCTCGGCGTACTGCACCGGGGTCAGCTGCTCACGCTGGATGATCCAGGCGTCGACCCCGGGAGGCACGAAGCCGCGGATCCGCCGCTCCCACTCGGTCCCCTCGGTGATCTCCCAGTTGCCGAGCAGCTGCGCCGCCCCGCCCGGCGTGAGGACCCCGGGCAGCTCCCGCACCAGGGTCGCGACGATGGCGTCGCCGGCGAGGCCGCCGTCGCGGTAGGTGTAGGACTCGGCCGGCTCCCCGGTGCGCGGGGTGATCACGAAGGGAGGGTTGGACACCACGAGGTCGAAGCGCTCCCCCTCGACCGGCTCGAGCAGGCTGCCCTGCCGGAGGCTGACGCGCTCACCGGGTCGCTCCGGGTCGAGGCCGAGGGCCGGGGCGTTGAGCAGGAGGTTGAACCGGGCGAACGCGAGCGCCCGCCCGGAGATGTCCGTCAGGGTGACGTGGCGGGCGTGCGGGAGGAGATGGAAGGCCTGGATACCGCTGCCGGTGCCGAGATCCAGGGCACGCTCCACCGAAGTCCTCATCACGGTCTGCGCCAGGGTCAGTGACGCCCCGCCGATGCCCAGGACGTGGTCGTGGCGCAGCGGCCCCGGACGCTGCTCGGAGCCGAGATCACTGGCCACCCAGAGGTTGCCCCCGACGTCCGAGGCGTAGGGGCGCAGTTCGACGGCGGCACGCCAGGAGCGTGGCGCGAGGCCCTCGTCGGCGCCACCGGGTTCCTGGCCCGCATCCGCGGCTGCGTGGTTCCCGTCGCCGGGCTCCCTGCCCGCGTCGCCGGACGCTCGGCCGGCGTCGCGGCACCCTTGCTCGGTCCACGGATCACCGGGCGCGGGCTCGATGAGCCGGAGCGCTTCGAGCCCGGTGACGCCGGTCCCGGGGAAGGCCGCCCGGAGGTCGTCCTCTGCCAGGTCCTCCCCGAGGAGCCACAGCAGCACGGGAACAGCACGGGGGTCGCGAGCGCCCCCCGTGCCGCCCTCCAGTTCGCCGGCGCCACCGTCCCGGTCGCCGTCCCCGCTCCCGTCGTGTCGGAGGAGGCGCCGGGCCTCCAGGAGGGCGGGCGCGAGCTGGCCCCGGCCGAGCGCGGAGTAGGCGGGACCGCCCAGCAGCGAGCCGACGCCGTCGACCGTATAGTCCAGTGCCGCCAGGTCCGCGGAGAGGGCTTCGAGTGCGGCGAGGTCCCGACCGGACGGCGCCGACGCGACGTCGTGGTCGAACTCCCGGTGGTGCACGGCCGGGCCGACCATCAGGCGGCGCCCGCGGCCGTCGCCTCGGCCTCGTCCGACTCGCAGCCCTGCGGGCAGCGGAGCGTGGCGGGATCGGCTGCGCACCCGGCGCAGTACAGGGTGAGGTTGCGGCAGGCGGGATCGGAGCAGTTCTCGAAGGTGTTCGTGGGTGCGTGGCACCGGACGCACTTGCCGAGCGTGACGGCGTCGTCGCTGAACTCGAGGTGCATGCGCTTGTCGAACACGTACAGCGACCCCTCCCAGAGCCCGCCGTCGCGGTACTTCTCCCCGTAGCGGACGATGCCGCCGTCGAGCTGGTAGACCTCCTGGAAGCCACGGTTGACCATCAGGCTGGAGAGGACCTCGCAGCGGATCCCGCCCGTGCAGTAGGTGACGACGGGCTTGTCCTTGAGGTCGTCGTACCGGCCGGAATCGAGTTCGCGGACGAAGTCGTGGGTGGTCCGCACATCGGGTACCACGGCGCCCTTGAACCGCCCGATCCGGGCTTCGAGGGCGTTCCGGCCGTCGAAGAAGACGACCTCCTCCCCCGCTGCGCGTTTGGCGTCGACGAGCGCGTGCAGTTCCTCCGGCTGGAGGTGGGTGCCGCCGCCCACCACGCCGTCCTGATCGACCTTCAGTTCACCGGGGGCGCCGAAGGAGACGATCTCGTCGCGGACCTTGACGCTGAGGCGCGGGAAGTCGTCGGCGCCGCCGTCGGACCATTTGATCTCCATGCCCTTGAATGCCGGGTACTCGCGCGTCGTCTTGACGTACTGCTTCACCGCGCCGACCTCGCCGCCGACCGTCCCGTTGATCCCGTCCCTGGAGATGAGGATCCTTCCGCGCAGCCCCCACTTCTCGCAGAGTGCGCGCTGCCACAGCCGGATCGCCTCCGGATCGGGCAGTGGCGTAAAGGCGTAATAGAGGGCTATACGGTTCGTCGACACGCGTTAAAGCGTACTTCGCGTCTCGAAACGGTCACCCTCGCGGCCCTCTATGTCCATAGTCCCCGCCGAGAACTAGGGTTCAGCACATGGGCGCACAAGTAGACAGAGAACTCCTCGGGACGTGGATCACAGGGTGGTCCGCGTGCAGGGGCTATGAGCCGCGCGACGACGGCCGCACCACCTCGGTGCTCCTGACGGACCAGCAGGACCAGACGGAGCACTTCCTCTTCGAGCCCACCACCGAGCTGTTCCTCGACGTGGCCGCCGAGACCCGGCAGGACCCCCTGCGGGTGCTCACCGTCGTCACCAGCCGGATGCAGGAGTTGATCGACGCCGCCGCCCCGCTCCGCATGCGCGTCACCGATCGGCAGCAGTCCCTGATGAGCGTCGACATGCACGGCCAGGACGTCGAGGACCCGCGCGCCCCCGGCGACGACTTCGTCCTCGGGCGCATCCGCGACGGGGCCTGCCGCCGTGTCACGGTGCATTCCCACGGGCGCCTCGCGGCCCGCGGGTCGGTGTCCGCGGTCGGCGACTACGCGGTCTACGACCGCATCGTCACCGAGGAGGATTACCGGCGACGCGGACTGGGCAGCTACGTGATGCGCGCCCTCACCGCCGGGGTCCTCGAGGACGACGTCACCACCGGCCTGCTCATGGCGTCCGCCGACGGGCGTGCGCTGTACGAATACCTGGGGTGGCAGCACCTGATCGATGTGTTCGTCATCAGAGGATAAGGGCCCGTTCGACCGCCCCCGCCCCGACGCCGATGGGACAATGGCGGCGTGGCTGCGCACGACTCCCTGATCCCCCTGCTCGGGGGCGGACCCGACCCTGAGCAGCTGCTGCATGTCCGCGAGATCCCGGCCCGTGACGCCGAGCACGCACCCTGGCCCGACTGGGCACACCCGGACGTCGTCTCGGCTTTCGCCGCACGCGGCGTGCACCAGCCCTGGCGCCATCAGGTGGAGGGTGCCGAGTCCGCCCATGAGGGGGCGCACACCATCGTCGCCACGGGCACCGCGTCCGGGAAGTCCCTCTGCTACCAGTTGCCGGTCCTCGACGAGATCCACCGCAGCGAGCTGGCGAACCGGGTCACGCTCGCCCCGAACGGATCGGTGGCCCTCTACCTCGCGCCCACGAAGGCGCTGGCCGCGGACCAGCTGTCCGCCATCAATGCGCTGAAACTGCCCACAGTCCGCGCCGAGACGTACGACGGCGACACCGAGACCGGGGCGCGGCGCTGGATCCGCGACCACGCCAACCTGATCCTCGCGAACCCGGACATGCTCCACTACGGCATCCTCCCCAACCACACGTGGTGGGCGCGCTTCTTCCGGCGGCTCAAGTTCGTGATCATCGATGAGGCGCACAGTTACCGGGGGGTGTTCGGGTCCCACGTGGCGAACCTCCTGCGGCGGCTGCGGCGGATCTGCGCGAGCTACGGGGCGCATCCAGTGTTCATCGGGGCGTCGGCCACCTCCGCGGCCCCCGCCGCGTCCTTCGGCAGGCTGATCGGCGCGCCGGCGCGGGCCGTCGACCAGGACTCCTCACCGCACGGTTCCACCACCGTCGCCTTCTGGGAGCCGCAGCTCACGGGGAAGAAGGGCGAGAACGGTGCCCCGACCCGCCGCACGGTCATCGCCGAGACGTCGGACCTCCTCGCGAACCTCGTCTCCTCCCGGGTGCGGACCATCGCGTTCATCAAGTCCAGGCGCGGGGCGGAGAGCATCGCACAGACGACCCGCAGGATGCTCGAGGACGTGCATCCGAGCCTGCCGCACCGCATCGCCGCGTACCGTTCGGGCTACCTGCCCGAGGAACGGCGTGCCCTCGAGTCGTCGCTGCGCAGCGGCGAGCTGTTGGGAGTGGCCAGCACATCCGCCCTCGAGCTGGGGATCGACATCTCCGGCCTCGACGCCGTCCTCGTCGCGGGCTGGCCCGGAACCCGGGCGTCCCTCATGCAGCAGATCGGCAGGGCAGGGCGTTCGGGCCAGGACGCCATCGCCGCCTTCGTCGCCAGCGACGACCCCCTCGACACCTACCTCGTGCACCATCCCGAAGCGGTCTTCGACCTCGCGGTCGAGGCCACCGTCTTCGATCCCTCCAATCCCTACGTGCTCGGGCCGCACCTGTGCGCCGCCGCGGCCGAGCTCCCCCTGACGGAGGCGGACCTCGAGCTCTTCGGGGCGACGTCCGAGGATCTGCTCGGCACCCTGTGCGACCAGGGGTTCCTGCGGCGTCGTCCCGCCGGCTGGTTCTGGACGCATCCCCAGAGCGCGGCGGCGATGGTGAACCTGCGGGCCGACGGCGGCGGACCGATCAACATTGTCGAGGCGGACTCCGGCGCACTGCTGGGGACGATGGACTCGCCGCAGAGCCACTACCAGGCCCATCCGGGTGCGGTGTACGTCCATCAGGGCCGGACGTTCGTGGTGCAGGAGCTCAACGAGCAGGATCACTACGCCGTGGTGGCCCGGGCCCACCCGGACTACTACACACAGGCACGGGACGTCACGCAGATCGAGGTGATCGGGCGGGACGTCAGTGCCCTGTGGGGCGGCGTGCTCGCGAACTTCGGCGATGTGAAGGTGACGACCCAGGTGGTGTCCTTCCAGCGCAAGGCGTTCTCGTCGAACGAGATCCTCGGCGAGGAACCACTGGAGCTCGAGGCCCGGGACCTGTTCACGAAAAGCGTGTGGTTCGAGATCAGCCCCGAACTGCTCGAAGCGGAGGGCATCCTCGCCGAGGAGCTTCCCGGAGCGCTCCACGCCGCGGAGCACGCCGCGATCGGGCTGCTGCCGCTCGTCGCCTCGAGCGACCGGTGGGACATCGGCGGCGTGTCGACGGCGCTGCATGCCGACACGGGGCTGCCGACCATCTTCGTGTACGACGGACACCCCGGCGGGGCGGGCTTCGCCGAACGCGGGTTCGACGCCGCCCGCACCTGGCTGTCGGCGACGCGCGACGCCATCGAGGCGTGCGAGTGCGAGTCCGGGTGCCCCTCATGCGTGCAGTCCCCCAAGTGCGGCAACAGGAACAATCCGCTCAGCAAGGGTGGCGCCGTCGCCGTGCTGTCCCTCATCCTCAACCAGGCGGCCGGTGCGTCCACCGGTCGGGCCCTCACGGACCCACCCGGGGAGGACGAGACGTCGGAGCCCGTCGCCGATTCCCCTTCCGTTGCCTCGTCCGCGGTCACCGTCGGCCACGGCCGGGCGGCGACGGCGGGCTGAGCGCATCGGGGTCGGCCTTCCCGCCGACACCAGCACCGTTTCACGGGGGTGGACCCGCCCGCGCCGTGCCGGACGCGTCAGGCAGCAGGCCGCGTCCGCTGACGGAGACGCGAACCACGGCCGTCCCCGGGCCGGTCTCGCCGATCGAGCATTCGCGCACCTCCGCACCATGCCGCTGTGCGACCGTTCGGGCAGCGGAGCACGGGTCCCCGGACGTGATCCCCCTGGCAGCGTCAGCGGCGGCCAAGGCCGCGAGGTCGGCCGCGGTCGCCGCCTTCGACGCAGTTGCTGCGGCCTGCAGCAGGAGGGCCGCGGACGCGATCAGGAGGAGTGCCAGCACCGCGAGTCCTGCCATGAGGAGTGTCCCGGCACCGCCCTCGGGGTTCGGGTGCTTTTGGCTCCTCGGTACTGACCGCTTACCCATCGTGCTCCTCCTTCCCTGACGCCGCTGCACGCAATTGGATGTTCATCACCTCGACGAGCGGCCCCTCGACCCGTGCCCGGACCTCCACCGTGGTCCAGCCGGAGACGGACACCACCCGCGTCACGGCATCGGGTCCCGCCAGGCGTTGCACCGTCTGCTCCACGGACGCACTGCTCTCGCCCCGCATGACCTCCCGGGCGCCGGCACGTGCTGCCTCCTCGAGCCGGAGTTGGACGGTGCCGATGTGGGCCGTGCCGATCAGCACGGCGAGCAGGACGACCAGGGCGGGAAGGACGACGGCGACCTCGGCGGTGACCGAGCCTCGCTGCGATCGTCCCGACGTCCGACCCCCATTCGTCGGACGTCCGGTCGTCGGACCCACACCTGTCCGAGTCGCGTCGGCGGAAGCGCGGACGGGTACCGGGCCCGGGGGTGTGGGCACCGCACCGCCGCGGAGTGACCCGATCCGGCCGCCCATCAGCCGAAATTCAGCGCAGAGGTGATCAGGGACATCAGGAGCCCCTTGACCTCACCGCTGGAGAGGACCGCGACAAGGAGTGCTGCGAATCCCACCGCGGCGAGCGTGGCGATCGCGTATTCGGCAGTCGCCATCCCAGCCTCTTGGTCCAGTGGATCCTTTCGGCGCTGGATGGCCCGCTCGTTCGATCTCCGACGCCGCGCCTCGCTCCGGCGCGCTGCACGGCCGCCATCACGCGGCAGCCCGACCGCAGATCCGGAGGCGGTCGCGCCCGAGTCGGCCGATCCGGGATTGGCTTCCTCCGAGCTGGTTCCTTCCGAACTGTCCGAGCCGGAGGCGGCACCGCCCGGGCCGGGCCCTCCGCTGCTGCCCGATGCCGAACTGCCCGTCCGGGAACCGGCTCCGCTCGAGCTTCCGCCTGCCCGGACCGGCCATGCTGGGAGCATCTGTGCCGGGAGCGCCTGTGCCGGGAAGCCCGTGGCCGGGAAGCCCGTGGCCGGAAGGACGGACAGGGGCGGCAACGGGCAGGCAGTGTGCGGCCGATCCTGCGGTGCCCTCCGCACCGCTCCCCGCCCGAGAGCACTGCTGCGGGTCAGATCCGTACCACCGCCGACGGCGCCCCTTTGGAAGCGCTCGATCAATGCACCGGCAGCTGCCTCCGACTCGGCCAGCCCGTCGCCGAAGCCCTGGAAGGCCGCATCGGCCACCATCCCGTCCTGCGATCGCATTGCCATGTCATCTCCTTGTCATCGACGCGGAACGTGGCCCGCGTGGTGTGAGCGACGATCGCCGCACACCAACTCTGGCGCCGGCCCTCGGCCTTCAGGACGACGCATACGGGTAAGTGGATAACCCCGTGATCCGCAGCGGAAGGAGAAACGGCTTCACCCGGGAGGGGGGAAATCAGCGACGGATGACCGGCACGGCGTTCCTCGATACCCTGCAGAAGGTGGAGCCCGGGCCGACCTCTTCCCGCGTTCAGTGGGCGATGCAGCTAGAGCGCGGGCAGGAGACCCAGGACGACAGGCACCACACCGAGGCAGATGAAGGCCGGCAGGGAGCACAGGCCGAGCGGCAGCACGAGCTGCACACCGAGCGCGGCAGCCTTCCTGTCGATCTCGCGGTTGCGCCGTCGTCGTAGTTGGGCGGCGTGGGCGTGCAGGAGGGCGGCCGACGGTGCCCCTGTGGAAGTGGCGAAACGCAGACCTCCACGAAGGTCCGCCAGGATCTGTACCCGGTGACGCTCGGCGCGGCGCCGATGCGACGCTGCAGGAGAGCCCCCACCACGGGTGGACGCGGAAACCCCCGCCGCATCCCTGACCGGTTCCCGCACCGGTTCCGGCGCAGACTCCCACGCCGAGTCCCACGCCGACTCCCATGGAGCCCCGAGGAGTCGGGCCGCGCAGACCCGCGTCAGGGCCGCCCCGAGCTCGGGCTCGCCGGCACCGGCGACGACGGACAGCGCCTTCTCGACCGATGCCCCGGCTGCCACCATCGCACCCAGCAGATCGAGCAGTAACGGAGCGTCCCGGATGCCGCGCCCCTCCGACGTCGTCCCGATTGCCCCGGATGGCGGCCGTGCACGACCCGACGGGAGAGCCAGGACGGCGGATCCGGCTGCCAGCAGGAGGGCTACGGTCACGCCCACCATCACGGCGGGCTTCCTCCCGCACGGCTCACGAGGCGCCGTGACCAGATGCGGGAGGCGATCATGAGCAGGATGCCCGCGGCAAGGGTGATCCGCCCGAGGGACGACCCGAGGAGGATCTCCAGCGGATCCAGGCCCAGCGCGAAGCCGAGGATCAGGCCGACGAGCGGAAGCCACGCGAGCAGGACGACGGTGGCACGCGGTCCCGCCAGTGCCGTCTCCCGTGCCGACAGACCGTCGAGATCGGCGTCGAGTTGTGCGGCGTACTGCGTCAGGATGGCCGCCAGCGGTGCGCCGCTGCGCTCGGCGACGATCAGGCACCCGGAGAGGTCGATCCACAGGCGGTCGAGCTGCGCCCATGGCTGCCCTCGCGCGCCGGCCCCCGAGGCTGCTCCCGTCTCCTGGCGTAGCGCATCCGGGACGCTCAGGCCCAGCTCTGCAGCCCGGCGCGCAGTGGAGACCACCGGGAGCGCGGCGCTCGCGAACGCTGACGGAGCATCGGCATAGACCCGCTCCATGTCGGCCCACAGGACCTGCGACGGGCGTCCCGCCCGGAGGAGCCCGGCCAGTTGATGCACGAACAGCGGCACCTCGTGCAGATCGACGGGAGGTCGACGGCCGGCTCCCGGGGGCCTGCCGCGGCGACGACCCGCAACCGGCGACGGGCGAGGACCGGTTGCTCCACCGATCAGTGGCCTGCCCGTCCGCCCCCGGAGGACCGGTCGGGTCGAGATGAGGATCAGTCCGGAAGCCGCCAGGAGAAGGGCGACGATCAGCCCGGTCATGGCGAGGAGGCCGTGTGCTGCGGCCCGGACGCGGGCCCCGATTCTGCCCGGCCCACGCGGTCGGCGGGGCCACCCCGGCCCACGCGATCCGTGGAAGCATCCCGTCCCACGCGATCGGCGAAATCATCCCAGCCGACGGCCCGACGGCATCCGGCCCCGGCATCGACGAGCACCGGTCGGACGAGCAGGCCGGCCCGCGGCCCGAGCTCCAGCAGGCCGAGGCTCTCCACACGGCGGCCCCGAGCATCCCGGACCACATGGACCACCACGTCGAGGGCGCTCGCCGCCTGCAGCGCGAGCGCCTCGGCCGACAAGCCGGCAAGCGCTGCAAGCGCACTCAGGCGTGCCGGGACGGCTGCTGCCGAATTGGCATGGATCGTCGCACCACCGCCGTCGTGCCCGGTGTTCATGGCCGCCAGCAGTTCCCGTACCTCCGCGCCCCTGCACTCGCCGACCACGAGCCGGTCCGGCCTCATCCTCAGGGCCTGCCGGACCAGGTCGGTGAGGTCGAGCACCCCGGCGCCCTCGAGGTTGGCGTGCCGGCACTGGAGCCCCACGGTATGCGGATGGGCAGGGGCGAGCTCGGCGGCGTCCTCGACCAGCACGATGCGCTCGCGTGGATCGGCCAGCCCGAGCAGGGTGGAGAGCAGGGTGGTCTTGCCCGTTCCCGTCGCACCGCTGATGAGGAAGTTGAGGCGGCTCCGCATCATCAGGGTCAGGGCATCCGCCATTCCGGCCGCGGTTCCTCCGGCGGTGAGTTCCGCGAGGGAGAAGACCCGTGGGCGCCGGATACGGATGGACAGCAGCGTCCCCGCCGTCGAGATGGGCGGGAGGACGGCATGGATCCGGAGCCCCTCGAGGCGGACGTCCACGGCAGGGCACCCGTCGTCGAGTCGTCGCCCTCCCGCGGCCACGAGCCGGACGGCCAGGGCGCGCACCTCCTCGTCCGTGGTGAACAGCCGGCCGACCCGCCGGAGGCCCGCGGCACCGTCGACCCACACGGCATCGGGCCCGTTGACGAGGATGTCCGTGACGGATTCCTCCGCGAGGAGGTGCTCGAGCGGCCCCAGTCCCTTGAGCTCGGCCCGCACCCGGTCCAGGGCCGACAGTGTTCCTTCCGAACCGAGCAGTCGTCCGCTCGAACCGACCGCGTCCGCGAACGCAGCACCGGTCGGTCGGACGTTCCCGGCCAGGACAGCCCTGCGGACCGTGTCCACCATGGAGGCGTCCCCGGGATCGCCGGCCGGCGACGCTCCAGCATCCACCCGATGGCTTCCCTCGGCACGCGTCGGAGCTCGGCCAAGGGCGCGCACCTGACGCCGCGTCGGCCCGTCCTGCTCGGCGTCGGCCCTCATCCGTCCGGCTCCAGCCCCGCACAGACGGAACCGACCAGCTTCCGCACCTTCCGCGGGAGTGCGAAGCCGAGCATCCTGCCGGCCGCTTCCGCCGCCGAGGCACCGCGGACGAAGGGGAGATACGGGAGGGGACCGGGACGGCCGGCCACCTCGGCCACCTGCCACGCATCGAGTCCGTCGAGCACCGGGCCGCGCAGGACCATCGTCACGGGTACGGAGCCGAACATCGGGAGGACGCCTTCGATCGCCGCGACGCTGCGCGGCCGGGAAGGGACGAGCAGCACGAGGTGGTCGCAGGCGGAGGCCAGGGAACGGGCGTCGGGACTCCTGCCGTCGAGGTCCACGAGAGTCACCTCGAACGCGCCGCGCGCGGCGTCCAGGACGGCGGCGGCGGACTCCATGCCACCGTTCCCGGGAGAAGGACCGGCCGAGTGCGAGAGCACCGAGAGGTTGCCGTCGGTCGGCAGCGCCGACCGCAACTGCTCGGCGTTCAGTGTCCCGCGGAGCTCCCGGAGGTCGTGCCATCGCACGCCGGGACGCTCCTCGAGGCCCAGGGCGAGGTCGAGCCCGCCGTCCAGTGGATGCCCGTCCACCAGCAGCGTGGGTCGCCCCCCGCGCGCCAGGCCGCGTGCACACCAGAAGGCGAACGTGCTCACGCCGCACCCGCCGGCCGTGCCGAGGAAGCCGACCACCGCGCCGGCCGCCACCGGATTCAGGCTGTGGCCGAGGTGCTCGGCGAGCCACCCGGCGCCCTGCGGCAGGATGACCACCCGGGACGACGCCAGGTTCGCCGCGGCTCCCCACACCCGTGCATCGTCGCCGGCAGAGCCCACCACGACGAGCTCCCGGTGCCCCGCCCACCCATCCGTGGCCTGCTCGGACCCGACCAGCAGCACGGCAGGATCGAGGGCCAGGGCCTCCGCGAGTCCGGCGACCAAGGCCGGGGAGACCCCTGCGGCGGCGCATGCCCGGGCCACCTGGTCCTGCACGTCCTGCGAGCCGCCGACGAGGACCACGCGCCGCCCCCGGGCGGTCGGTATCCAGGTCTGCTGCCTCATGCAGCAAGCCTCGCCTCGCGCTCCCCGCCCGCCCGTCCGGTGCACCGTTATGTGGACAACCCGGCGATTGCAGGAATGACACCGCCACCGCAGACAATATGGACATGTACATCGCCGTGGCACCCGCGTCGACGAGCGGCGGCATGGTGGCGCTCCAGGGCCTGGACGCGGCTGGGGCACCGACGGGTGATCCCCTGCTGGTCGAGCGGGCGGGGCTCGCCTCCGCCGTCGCCGACGCCGAGGGCCGACGTCCGCGCTGGGTCTGGGACAGCACCCGGCGCTGGTATCCCGAGCTGCTGTCGGCGGGTGTTCCCGTGGACCGGTGCTGGGACCTGGCGCTGACGCGCGCCCTCCTCGCCACGTCACCCTCGTGCCGCCCCTCCCCCTACATCGACTCGCTGCGGGCGACGGCGCAGACGGACGACGGGACCGAACCGGCGAGGATCCTGCTGCCGCCACCGCCTCCTCCCAACCAGCACTCGCTGTTCGACGAACCGCAGGGCGCGACGGGCCCGTTCCTCGACGACGTCGTCGAGCAGTTCGCCGCCCAGCTCAGCGCCGTCGGGAGCGCCGCCGCGCCGGGGCGCCTCAACCTGCTCGTCGCGGCCGAGTCCGCAGGTGCCCTGATCGCTGCCGAGATGGAGTTCTGGGGTCTCCCCTGGCGGCGGGACATCCACGAGGAGTTGCTGGAACGGAGCCTCGGTGCCCGGCCACCGGAGGGTGCCCGCCCCGCGGAGCTCGAATGGCTGGCCGGCGAACTGCGGGCGGCGCTGGGGAACCCGACGCTCAATCCCGATTCACCGCAGGACGTCCTGCGCGCACTGCACCGGGCCGGGATCGAGGTGAGGACGACGCGCTCCTGGGAACTCGAGCGCCAGCAGCATCCCGCGATCGGACCGCTCCTCGCCTACAAGAAGCTGTCGCGGCTCCTGACCGCGAACGGCTGGAACTGGCTCGATACGTGGGTGCACGACGGCCGCTTCCGCCCCGAGTACGTCGTCGGCGGTGTGGTCTCCGGGCGCTGGGCGTCGCGGGGCGGTGGTGCGCTCCAGATCCCCCATCAGGTCCGCGATGCGGTGCGCCCGGACGAGGGCCACGTCTTCATCGTCGCCGACGCCGCACAGCTCGAGCCGAGGGTCCTGGCGGCCCTCGGTCAGGACTCGTCGCTCGCCGCCGCGGCCCGGGGCAGGGACCTCTACCAGGGCATCGCTGACCAGGGATTCGGCGGCGACCGGGCGAAGGCGAAGCTCGCCATGCTCGGTGCCATGTACGGCGCCACCAGCGGCGAGTCCGGCCGGCTGATGCCGCAGCTGACCCGTGCCTATCCCCGGGCGATCGGCGTGGTGGAGGCGGCAGCGCGGGCCGGGGAAGCGGGGGACGGCGTCTCGAGCCACCTCGGGCGCGGCTGCCCACCCGCGTCCGAGGAATGGCGGGCGAGGCAGCGGACGACGACGGCGGAGGAACAGCGCCGGGCGGATGGCGCCGCACGGGCCCGGGGTCGTTTCACGCGGAACTTCGTGGTGCAGTCGTCGGCGGCGGAGTGGGCCCTGTGCTGGCTGGCGGAGATCCGCCGTCGCCTCGCGGCGAGCACCATCCCGGAGCCGCGCAGCCGCATCGCGTTCTTCCTCCACGACGAGGTGGTACTGCACGTCCCGGCGGATCGCGCGGCGGAGGCCGGAACCATCCTCGACGACGCCGCACGTGCGGCGACCCGCCTGGTCTTCGGGGACATCCCCATCGAGTTCTCCATCACGACCGTCACGGTGGCGTCCTACGCCGACGCGAAGTGAGGGGCTGCTCAGAGGGGTGCCGGGATCTCCTGCGACCGGTCCCACGGCCTCGTCCACCCGAGCCCGTCGAACACCGCGTCCAGCAGCAGCGCGGTGAATCCCCAGATCACGGCGTCGGGCGTGAGGAAGGCGGGCGTGCGGCTGACGAACCCGTTGCGCCGCACCACCGCTGTCCGTCGGTGCTCCGGATCGAGGAGCAGGGCCACGGGACACCGGAAGACCGCTTCCGATTCCGCCGCGTCCACGGCGTACACCGGTGACTGCTCGGTCCACCAGCCGACCACCGGCGTCACCAGGAAGTTGCTGACGGGGAGCCCGACCTCCGGCAGCATCCCCACGATGTCGATACCGCTCGGATCCAGTCCCGTCTCCTCCTGCGCCTCACGAAGGGCGGCCGCACCCTCATCCGCGTCCCCGGGGTCGATGGCACCACCGGGGAAGGCCACCTGGCCGGGGTGGTTGGACAGGGAGCCGGAGCGCATGAGGAACAGGATGTCCAGGTCGTCGTGATCACCATCCACCGCATCCGTCGACCGGGATCCGTCCCGGACGCCGAAGAGGATGAGCACCGCTGCCCGGCGGCTCCTGGCGGGATCGAGCGCGGCGAACTGCCAGCCTCCCGGGCGGACGAGGACCGACCCCGGCGCCCCCTTCGACCTCACCCACGCCGCCAGGTCGTCGTACGCCGTGCCGCCGGGTCTAGGCACCCAGCCCGTGCCCTGCATCGCGGAGCTCGGCACGGGAGCGTCCGGCGCGCATCTGCTCCAGCAGCTCCTCACGACCCGGCGCGAGTTCGTACTTGAGCAGCTTCGCGGCCTTCATCGGATCCGTCTCGCCTTCCCCGTAGGAGGGGCACAGCGCCGCGACGGGGCAGACGCCGCACGCCGGTTTCTTGGCGTGGCAGATCCGCCGTCCGTGGAACACGACGTGGTGGGAGAGCATCGTCCAGTCCCTGCGTTCGAAGAGGACCCCGACGTCCAGCTCCACCTTCACCGGATCGTCCGCGGTGGTCCACCGGAAGCGGCGGGCCAGGCGCCCGAAGTGCGTGTCCACGGTGATGCCCGGCACGCCGAAGGCGTTCCCGAGGACCACGTTGGCCGTCTTGCGCCCCACCCCGGGCAGGGTGACGAGGTCCTCGAGGCGGGTGGGGACCTCGCCGTCGAACTCGTCGACGATGCGCCGGGACAGCGCCAGGAGGCTGTTGGCCTTCGCGCGGTAGAAACCCGTGGCCCGGATGATCTCCTGCAGTTCGATCTCGTCGGCCTCCGACAGGGACCGGGCGTCGGGATATCGCTCGAACAGTGCCGGAGTGGTGAGGTTGACCCTCACGTCGGTGGTCTGCGCGGACAGCACGGTCGCGACGAGGAGTTCGAACGCGTTGCGGAAGTCGAGCTCCGCCACTGCGTACGGGTAAGTCTCGCCCAGGATCCTGCCGATCTTCCGCGCCCTGCGCTTGAGCGCGACCGGTGACTCCTCGTCCACCCTGGGCTTCCTGCCTGCCACTCGGGATCTCCTCTCGGCGTACTTCTCGGACTCGGGGGTCGGCTCAGTCGCGGGGAGCGCGCTCGATGTTGCGCAGGTCCCGCAGGATGCCGACGGCACCCGTGCGCTTGTCCTGCACCAGGAACTCGCTGCCGCGGTCCTCGATGCCCACCTCCCAGTCGCCCGGCTGCAGCTTGAAGATCTCACGGCCGTTCTGCTCGTCGTAGACCGGCCGCTGGGAACCGACAGCGAACCAGAACGCCTCGACGACCGGTTCCTCGTCGGCCGAGCGGGTCGCCGTGATGGGTTCCTGCCGGCCCCGCTCCTCGCCGGACGAGTCGCTCGACGACGTACTGGAGGAGTCACCGGACGATCCGCCCGGCGCCTTGGAGGAGTCGGCTGCGGTGAACGTCCGCGTCCCGTCGTTCACGACGTCGTGGACCCGCGTCTCCCCGACCCGGGCCGTATCGGACCGGGCGGAGCCGTCCTGCGGGCCGTCGGTGTCGGCGGATGTGGAGCCGACGGCGTGGGCGCCCACCTGGCCTGCGTCCCGCGCCGCGGTGCCCGTCGATGACGGGGTCGAGCTGCTCCGCTCCATGCCGGACTGGCCGGCTGCAGCGGCACCGGCGCCCACGGCGCCGGCTCCACCGGCACCGTACAGGCCGGCGCCGTTCTGTCGGACACCCGCAGCGGCGGGATTGACCCCGGCCGGGCTCGAGGAGTTCGTGCGGGAACTGCTGGGGGCCGGTCCGGCCTCCACCTCTGCTGCCGGCTTGGCCGGCTTCGGCGGGCGGGGGCGGGCGGCGGTGATGGGGCGCGCGGCCGGAAGGGCGGGAATCTCCGGGCGGTCGGTGAAATCGTCCTTGAGGACAGGCAGGAACGGCCCGACGACGGTCGCGGCGAGCATGCCCAGTGACCCGACCAGCGCGACCAGGGGCCCGACGTGGTAGGCGGTGACGGTCTGGAGGAAGAAGAAGGTGGCGGCCAGGACAGCGGTGACCGACGCGAACTGGTCGACCGAGAGCGAGCCGACACGGAGTCCGGAACTGCCCAGGCGGCGGGCGGCCACGAGCGCCAGCGCGACCACGGGCAGCAGGATGCCGATGCCGATGAAGAAGAGGGAGGCGCTGCTCCAGAAGTTGGTGTAGAGGACCCGTCCGCCGATGAAGGGCAGCAGCGTGCCGAGGAAGACGAGCGCCACGCCTCCCCCGAAGACCAGTTCCCGCAGGGTGAACGGTCCTACCACGGCCTTGCTCGGGCCCGTGGCGACGTCCGCAGGGGCCGTGCCGGAATCCGATGTGCCTGAGGCGGAGAGGACGGACGCCGATGTCCCCGTCGCCGATGTGCCCGCGACGGCCTTGCCGGGACCCGGGGTCCCGCCGGCCGAGGCGGCTGCGGCCGACGTCGTTCCTCCGGCCGACACAGCGTCGTCGGAGGTGGGGGCCGGGCGTGATCCCGCCGATGCGACGCCGGTGGCGCGCTGCCCCTCGGATGCTTCGGTCATGGTGGACTCCCGTTCGTAGCGTTCATCGCCCGCGGCAGTCGGCCGCCGGTCGTGGATACCTCCTTCCACCCTAGCCACCGGTCCGCCCCTTCTCCACCGACGACAGGCGGGAATCGGGCACCGCTCACCGCACAACAGCCCCAGCTCGGCTAGGCCCTGTGACGGGGCGCACACAAGGCGTGGAGAACTCGATAGTGTTCCCCTGAAGCACACCGGACGGGCACCGGACGCACCGGACGCCACCACCGGCGCCATGCACCCGGCCCGCCACCGACCACGACACCGACCACGACACCGAAACCGTCACAAAGGGGTAGAACATGAGCGCCGATCATCAGGGCGACGCCTTCGAGAACCTGCTGCACGAGGAGCGCCGTTTCCCGCCGAGTGCGGAGTTCGCCGCGAACGCCGTCGCGCAGCCGTCCCTCTACGACGAGGCACGCGAGGAGGGCACCGAGTTCTGGGCCAGGCAGGCGCGCGAGCTCCTCACCTGGGACCAGGACTTCACGCAGACCCTCGACTGGTCGGATGCGCCGTTCGCCAAGTGGTTCGTCGGCGGGACGGTGAACGCCGCGTACAACGCACTCGACCGCCACGTCGAGGCCGGCCTCGGCGACCGCGTCGCCATCCACTTCGAGGGCGAGCCCGGTGACACCCGCACGATCACCTACGCGGAGCTCACCCTCGAGGTGAAGCGGGCCTCGAACGCGTTCGAGTCACTGGGCGTGCAGAAGGGCGACCGCGTCGCCGTGTACCTCCCCATGATCCCCGAGGCCGTCATCACGATGCTCGCCTGCGCCCGGATCGGGGCCGTCCACTCCGTGGTCTTCGGCGGCTTCTCGGCGGACGCACTCCGCAGCCGCATCGACGACGCCGAGGCCAAGCTCGTGGTCACCTCCGACGGCACGTACCGCCGCGGCAAGCCGAGCGCCCTCAAACCCGCGGTCGACGGCGCCCTCGAGCGGGAGGGCCACACCGTCACGAACGTCGTCGTGGTGCGCCGCAACAACGAGCCCGTCGAGTGGACCGAGGGCCGCGACCTCTGGTGGCACGACGTCGTGGACACCGCCTCCGACGAGCACACCGCCGTCGCCCACGACGCCGAGCATCCCCTGTTCATCCTCTACACCTCGGGTACCACCGGGAAGCCGAAGGGCATCCTGCACACCACCGGCGGGTATCTCACCCAGACCGCGTTCACGCACAGGAACACCTTCGACCTGCGGCCGGAGACGGACGTCTTCTGGTGCACCGCGGACATCGGCTGGGTCACCGGGCACAGCTACGTCACGTACGCGCCCCTGGTCAACGGCGCCACGCAGCTCATGTACGAGGGGACGCCGGACACCCCGCACCAGGGCCGCTGGTGGGAACTCGTCGAGAAGTACCGGGTGTCCATCCTCTACACGGCACCGACGGCCATCCGCACCTTCATGAAGTGGGGGCGTGACATCCCCCAGAAGTTCGACCTCTCCTCCATCCGCGTGCTCGGCTCCGTCGGGGAGCCCATCAACCCCGAGGCGTGGATGTGGTACCGGGAGGTCATCGGCGGGGGCAAGGCCCCGGTCGTGGACACCTGGTGGCAGACGGAGACGGGTGCGCACATGATCGCCCCGATGCCCGGGGTGACCGCGACCAAGCCCGGCTCGGCGCAGGTGGCGGTCCCGGGCATCGCGATCGACGTCGTCGACGAGATGGGCGTCCCGGTACCCGACGGGTCCGGCGGCTACCTCGTCATCCGCGAACCGTGGCCGTCGATGCTGCGCGGGATCTGGGGTGACCCCCAGCGGTTCAAGGACACGTACTGGTCGCGGTTCGACGCGATGTACTTCGCCGGGGACGGCGCGAAGAAGGACAGCGACGGCGACATCTGGCTCCTGGGCCGGGTCGACGACGTCATGAACATCTCCGGCCACCGCCTCTCGACCACGGAGATCGAATCGGCGCTGGTGAGCCATCCGTCGGTGGCGGAGGCCGCCGTCGTCGGGGCGAGCGACGAGACGACCGGCGAGGCCGTGGTCGCGTTCGTCATCCTCCGCGGTTCGGCGAAGGACGACGACGACATCGTCACCACGCTCCGCAACCACGTGGCCAAGGAGATCGGCCCGATCGCGAAGCCGCGGAACATCCTGGTGGTCCCCGAGCTGCCGAAGACCCGCAGCGGGAAGATCATGCGCCGCCTGCTGAAGGACGTCGCGGAGGGACGGGAGGTCGGGGACGCCACGACGCTCTCCGATCCGACGATCATGCAGCAGATCGCCGTCTCGCTGCGGAAGTAGCCCGCACACGCGAGAGGCCCCCGGGCGGGGGCCTCTCGCCGGCGCGGGTCAGCCGATCGTGGCGTCGACCGTGACCTCGATGTTGCCGCGGGTCGCATTGGAGTAGGGGCACACCTGGTGGGCCTGCTCGACGAGCGCGTCGGCCGTCTCCTGGTCCACCCCGCCGATCTCGGCATGGAGGGCGACGGCGAGCTGGAACCCGCCGCCGTCGACCGGGGCGATGCTCACCTCGGCGGTGACCGCGGTGTCGCTGATCGTCGCGCTGCTGCGGCTCGCGACGAGCTTCAGGGCACTGTGGAAGCAGGCGGAGTAGCCGAGGGCGAAGAGCTGCTCGGGGTTCGTCGCCCCGCCGGCTCCGCCCATCTCCTTCGGGACCGCGAGGTCGACGACCAGCTGCCCGTCGTCCGTGTACGCCTTGCCGTTGCGTCCGTCGCCCGTCGCCGTGGCCACTGCCGTGTAGAGAGCACTCATGCGTGTCGAACCTTTCGTCGGGGGTGCCTGATCCGCACCCCGCCTCCTAGTAGACTAACTAGTGACTCTACATCCGCGTAATCCGCCCACGACGACCCGAAGGAGCAGAATGGACGCCCCGCCGCCCGTCCGCGAGCGCATCCTGGCCTCGGCGACGCGACTGTTCGACGAGAACAGCATCCGCTCGGTGAGCGCCGACAAGGTCATCGCCGACGCCGGGACCACCAAGGTCACGTTCTACCGGCACTTCCCGTCCAAGGACGAGCTCGTCGTGGCGTACCTCGACGCCCAGCTCGGCCGGCTGCAGGACGCCCTCGCCGCCGAGCGGGAAGCCGGCCGGGACGCATGCGCCGTGCTGCTCCGGCTGGCCGCCGCCAACGGGGACGCCGCCTGCCGCCCCGGCTTCCGCGGGTGCACCTTCATCAACGCAGCAGCCGAGTACCCGGCCGAGGGCAACGCGGTGCGTGCCGCCGTCGGGCGCTACCGGTCCTGGCTGCACGGTGTCGTCGCCGACCTGCTGGGCGAACTGGGCGTGGACCGGCCCCGCCTCGTGGCGGACCAGCTCATGATGCTGCGGGACGGCGCGATGGTGCACGGATACATGGGCGACCCGGGCGCCGTGACGGAGCAGCTCGTCACCGCAGGGCGGGCCATCGTCGCCGCCCGTCTGCGCGGACCCCTGCCCGCCTGACGCCCGCCGCCGGCACACCCCCGCGGGGGTATGCCGGGACCCCGGATGTGACGTTCGTCCTGAAACATGGCCCCGGACGGGACGGCGGAGGATGATTTCAGCGTGTCCACAACCCTCCAGCAGACCCCTGCCTCCACCCCGCGCATGGCCCGTCGTGTGGCCGGCGCCTCCTTCGTCGGGACGGCCCTCGAGTCCTACGACTTCTACGTGTTCGGCACCGCCGCCGCCCTCGTGTTCAACACGGTCTTCTTCACCGAGCAGGACCCGCTGGCGGGAACCCTCTCCGCGTTCCTGGTCTTCGCGATGGGCTTCGTCGCACGACCCCTCGGCGCCATCCTGTTCGGCCACCTCGGCGACCGCATCGGCCGCAAGCGCACCCTGATCTGGACCATCACCCTCATGGGCCTGGCGACCGGCACCGTCGGCCTCCTGCCGGACTACGACACCATCGGCGTCTGGGCCCCGATCATCCTCACCGTGCTCCGCCTCCTGCAGGGTCTCTCGCTCGGCGGCGAGTGGGGCGGATCCATCCTCATCGCCACGGAGCACGCCGCCCCGCGCAAGCGTGCCCTGTACGCCTCGATCCCGCAGCTCGGCTCTCCCGTCGGCACCATGCTGATCTCCGCCATCTTCCTGGTCCTCACGCTCGCCGCCCCCGACGTCATGACCACCTGGGGCTGGCGCATCCCGTTCCTGCTCGCGTTCCCGTTCCTCGCCGTCGCGATCTACCTGCGGCTCGCGATCGACGAGACGCCGGTCTTCGAGGAGGCCAGCCGGAGGCACGCCCTCCCCCGCGCGCCGTTCCTCGAGGTCCTCCGGTCACAGCCCGCAGCGATCGTCGTCGCCATCGCCTCCGCCGTCCTGGGCATCGGCTCCTACTTCCTGATGGTGACCTACACGCAGGCCTACGGGACCGACACCCTCGGCCTGTCCCAGGAGACGGTACTCAACGCTGCCCTCGTGGGCTCCGTCCTGCAGCTCGTCACCATCCCCGCGTTCGGCTACCTGGCGATGCGCATCGGCTCGGCGAAGGTGGTCGCGGGCGGAGCGCTCGGGACGGCACTCATCGCCTTCCCGCTCTACTGGGTCATCAGCATCGCCACCGAACCGCTGTACATCGCGGCGATCATCCTCGGCGGCATCCTGCCGACCGCCAGCTGGGCCGCCCTCGGCGGGCTCATGGCGGACATCTTCAGGCCCGAGACGGCGTTCACCGCGCTGTCCTTCGCCTACAGCATCGCCGCGATCATCGCCGGTTTCGCGCCCTCGATCACCCAGCAGTTCGGCATCGCGACGGACGGCGCGTGGTGGCATCCGGGCGTCGTCCTCGCGGTCATGAGCGTCGTGACGGCGGCGGGCGCGTTCGGCGCGGTGCGGCTGCGGGCACGGCTCGCCGACCCCCGGTCCGCCGCTGCACCCGCGGGCGCGGCATAGTTAGGGCATGACCCCGCGCACGCCCAGCATCCTCGTCATCAACGGACCGAACCTGAACCTGCTCGGCACCCGGGAGCCGGCCGTGTACGGCACGGCGACGCTCGACGACGTCGAGCGTCTCGCCGCGGAGACCGCGCGCGGGCGCGGATGCGGCAGCACGGCGATGCAGTCGAACCACGAGGGCGAGATCATCGACGCCATCCACGCGGCGCGCTCGACGTCGGACGGGATCGTCATCAACGCCGGCGCCTTCACCCACACCTCGATCGCCATCCGGGACGCGCTCGCCGCCGTCGGGCTGCCCGTGGTCGAGGTGCACATCAGCAACGTGCACCGACGTGAGGAGTTTCGGCACTCCTCCTACATCTCCGGCGTCGCCGACGCCGTGATCGTGGGTGCCGGCGTCGACGGCTACCGCCTGGCGGTGGACCACCTCGCCGGCCGGCTCGCCGCGGCCGCCGCGGACGGCGACGGGACCGGCCCGGACACCGGCATCGTTCCCGAAAAGTTAGCGTAGGCCCTCGCCGCACGGACGCCGCCCGGCCTTCCATAGGGCACGATGGAGCTATGACGGACATCACTCCCGCCGGCAGCGCGGCCGCCCAGCCCGAGAACCCCGAGGCACCCCTGCTCGAGGTGCGGAACCTCGCGGTGAGCTTCCGGACCACGCACGGCGACGTCCACGCGGTCGAGGACGCGAGCTTCAGCCTCAAGCGCGGCAGCGCCCTCGCGATCGTCGGCGAGTCGGGCTCGGGCAAGTCGACGACGGCGATGGCGTGCATCGGCCTGCTGCCCGGCAACGGCCGGGTCACCTCCGGCAGCATCCTGTTCGAGGGCCAGGACCTCGCGACGCTGACCGAGGCGAAGATGCGCTCCATCCGCGGCCGGGCGATCGGGCTCGTCCCGCAGGATCCGATGTCGAACCTGAACCCGGTGACGAAGATCGGCACGCAGGTCGCCGAGACCCTCCTGGTCCACGGCATGGCCACCAAGAAGAACGTCAAGCAGCGGGTCATCGAGGTCCTGACCGCCGCCGGGCTGCCCGACGCCGGCGAGCGCGCCAAGCAGTACCCGCACGAGTTCTCGGGTGGCATGCGCCAGCGGGCGCTCATCGCGATCGGCCTCGCGTGCCAGCCGCGACTCCTCATCGCCGACGAGCCGACATCGGCCCTCGACGTCACCGTGCAGCGCACGATCCTCGACCAGATCGACTCGATGACGGAGCAGCTCGGCACGTCGGTGCTCCTCATCACGCACGACCTCGGACTCGCTGCGGAGCGTGCCTCACAACTCGTCGTGATGCACCGCGGACGCGTGGTCGAGACCGGACCGGCCGACCAGCTCCTCAACGACCCGCAGCACCCCTACACGCAGTCCCTCGTCCGGGCGGCACCGAGCGTCGCCGCCGTGCGCCTGCGGCCCGGCGCCTTCACGGCGGATGCGGCGTCGCGCCTGAA
The DNA here is from genome assembly GCF_054510995.1 of Arthrobacter sorbitolis. NCBI lineage: Bacteria > Bacillati > Actinomycetota > Actinomycetes > Micrococcales > Micrococcaceae > Arthrobacter > Arthrobacter sorbitolis. The sequence continues at coordinate 338,781 of NZ_JBTNDM010000002.1, read as the reverse complement.
ACTGGCCGAAGCCGTCTTCGCCGAGCACGAGGCAACACACGAGGGTGGACATGCCGGAGCCGCACCGGCGACCGGGGCGGACCGGGACACCGTCTCCCCGCCGGCACCGGGCACTGCCGGCGCGCATGCCGCGACGTCGTCGTCGGACCGGCCGACCGGACCGGACCGGACCGGCGAGGCGCCGGCGCACGCCGCTCCCCCGAACATCGTGGAGATCCGGGACCTCACGAAGGTCTACAGGCGGCGCGGCAGCAAGGAGGACTTCTACGCGGCGAAGAACGTCACCCTCGACGTCCCCCGCGGGCAGACGGTCGCGATCGTCGGCGAGTCCGGCTCGGGCAAGACCACCACGGCCCGGATGCTGCTCCGGCTGATCGAGCCGACGTCCGGCACCATGACGTTCGACGGCATGGACGTAGCCACGCTCGACAAGGCCCAGCTGTCCGACTTCCGCCAGCGCGTGCAGCCGATCTTCCAGGACCCCTACTCGTCGCTGAACCCCATGTTCACGATCGAGCGCATCGTCGAGGAGCCGCTCAACGCCTACCGCCGCGGATCGAAGAAGGAGCGCGCGGCGCGCGTGCGGGAGCTCCTGGACCAGGTCTCGCTCCCGCAGAACGCCCTGCGGCGCTACCCAGCCGAGCTCTCCGGCGGGCAGCGCCAGCGCGTCGCGATCGCCCGCGCCCTGGCGCTGCAGCCCGAGCTCATCGTGTGCGACGAGCCGGTCTCCGCGCTCGACGTGCTGGTGCAGGCGCAGATCCTGAAGCTCCTCGGCGACCTGCAGTCCGAGCTGGGGCTGAGCTACCTGTTCATCTCCCACGACCTCGCCGTCGTGCGCCTGATCTCGGACTACGTCTGCGTCATGAAGGACGGCGAACTGGTGGAGGCCGCCAGTTCCGAGGAGGTCTTCCAGAACGCCCGGCACCCGTACACGCGGCGGCTGCTCGCCTCCATCCCGGGCAACGAACTCGAGATCGACGAGGACCTCGCGTCCTAGTCCGGCCGGGCGCGCCCTGTCCCCCGGCGGAGGCAGCACCTACTGTGGGCTGAACGACCGACAGCGGGAGGTACCGTGAGCGACCAGGGCATTCCGGCCGGCAGGGGCGGCGCGACGGCGGACGGGTGGTCCGGTGGCTGGCCGGAGCTGCGCGTCGCGGACTGGCAGGACACGCGGGCCACCCTGCACATGTGGCTGCAGGTCGTCGGCAAGATCCGGATGGCGCACGCCCCGCTGGTCAACCACTGGTGGCAGGTGCCGCTCTACGTCACGCCGCGGGGTCTCGGTACCTCCCCCATCCCGTACCGGGCCGGCATGTTCGACATCGAGTTCGACGTCGTACACCACCGGCTGGTGGTGAGGAGCAGCTCCGGGGAGGATCGCAGTGTGCCGCTCGCGCCGCAGTCGGTCGCGGAGTTCCACGCGCGGACCCTGGACGCCCTGGCCGGGCTGGGGATCGAGGCGCCGATCCGCCCCGTCCCCACGGAGGTGGACCCCGCCGTCCCGTTCGCGGAGGACCACCACCACGCGTCCTACGACCCCGGTGCCGTCACGGCGTTCTGGCGGCAGCTCGTCCAGGCCGAGCGGGTCCTCACCCGCTTCCGTGCCGAGTTCCTCGGCAAGGTGAGCCCGGTGCACTTCTTCTGGGGCGCCATGGACCTCGCCTGCACGCGCTTCTCCGGCAGGACCGCACCCCTCCACCCGGGCGGTGCCCCGAACTGCGCCGACTGGGTCATGCAGGAGGGGTACTCGCACGAGCTCTCCAGCTGCGGGTTCTGGCCCGGCGGCGGGGAGGAGGGCGCCTTCTACTCGTATGCGTACCCGGAGCCCGAGGGCTACCGCGATGCACCCGTCGACGTCGACGGCGCGTTCTACAGCGACGAGTTCCGGCAGTTCCTGCTCCCGTACGAGGCCGCGCGGGCGGCGGAGGACCCCGACGGCGCGCTGCTCGCGTTCCTGCGGGCCACCTACGCGGCGGCGGCGGACCTGGGGTGCTGGGACACCGGCCTGCTCACCGACCCGGATCGGTTGGAGGGGCACAGGCGCCCGTAGGAGAGCGCCCTACTTCCTGCGCGTCTTCGGATCGAGCGCCTCGCGCAGCGACTCGCCCAGCAGGGTGAAGCCGAGCGCCGTGATGACGATGCACGCACCCGGGAGGAAGGCGAGCTGCGGTGCGACCCCGAGCTCGGCCTGGGCGTAGGTGAGCATGCGTCCCCACTCGGCGGTCTGCGGCAGCCCGCCGCCGAGGCCGAGGTAGGCCAGCGCGGCGGCGTCGATGACGGCGGTGGCGAGGCTGAGGGTGGCCTGCACGATCACGGGTCCCATGCTGTTCGGCAGCAGGTGGCTCATCGTGATCGTCCTGCGGCTGAGGCCCAGGGTCTGCGCCGCGAGGATGTAGTCGGCGCCCCGCTGCGACAGCATCGTGGAGCGCAGGAGCCGCGCGAAGATGGGAATCTGCGAGACACCGATGGCGATCATGATCGCGTAGGTGCTCTGGCCCAGCATCGCGGCGATGCTGACGGCGAGAAGGAGGCTGGGGACGGACAGCAGGATGTCCACGAACCGCATGATCACGCTGTCCACCCAGCCACCGAGGCCCCCGGCCAGCAGGCCGAGCAGCATGCCGCCCGCGAGGCCGAGTGCCGTCGAGACCACGCCGATGAGCAGCGAGGCCCGGGCGCCCCAGATGAGCTTGCTGAGGACGTCCCCGCCGAAGCGGTCCAGTCCCAGCGGGAATCCCTCGATCGCGCCCGGCCCGGGAATGGCGGTGGGTGTGATCGACGTGCGTCCCGGCAGCTCGTCGCCGCCGTAGGGCGCGAGGATCGGCGCGAGGATGGCCACGAGCAGGAACAGGCCGATGATGACGGCCCCGACGATCGCCTGCGGGTTCCGGCGCAGCCGGAGGTAGGCGTCCTTCCACAGGCCCGTGCCGCGCCCGGTGTCGATCGCGGGATCGGCGGGGGCCGCGGAGCCGCCGGCAGCGGGGGGCAGGATGGTACTCATTGCACACGCACCCTCGGGTCGATGACGGAGTATGAGAGATCGACGATCAGGTTGATCAGCGCGTAGAGGACGGCGATGAAGATGATGAAGCCCTGGAGGACCGGGTAGTCGAGCCCGAAGATGGCGTCCCGCAGGAACCGGCCGATGCCGTTGAAGGCGAAGACCGTCTCGGTCAGCACCGCACCGGAGATGAGCAGGCCCAGCTGGAGGCCGATCGTCGTGACCACGGGGAGCATCGCGTTCCGCAGGATGAAGCTGCTGCGGATGGTGCTCTCCCTGAGTCCCTTGGCGCGGGCGGTGCGCACGTAGTCGGCGTTCTGCACCTCGAGGACGGAGGCGCGGGTGATGCGGACGATGATCGCCAGCGGGATGGTGCCGAGGGCGAGCCCCGGCAGGATCAGGTGCAGGAAGGCGTCCCAGGCGGCGTCGTACTCGCCCGTCAGCAGGCCGTCCAGCACGTAGAACCCCGTGTAGTGCGTGGCATCGATCCGGGGGCTCTGCCGTCCGTCCGGGGGCAGGAGCGACCACTGGATCGCGAACAGGTACTTGAGGATGAACGCGAGGAAGAAGACCGGCACCGTGATGCCGATCAGGCTGAGGACCACCGAGCTGTGGTCGATGAACCGGCCGTTGTGCCGCGCCGCGAGGTACCCGAGCGGTATCCCCACGCCGATGGCGAAGATCAGGGCGACGATCGTCAGTTCGATGGTGGCCGGGAACCGGGTGGCGAACTCCTCGAGCACCGGACGGCTCGTGTTGATGGAGACGCCGAAGTCCCCCTGGAGGAGCTTGCCCATGTAGGTCAGGTACTGGGTGATCAGAGGGCGGTCGAAGCCGTACAGCTCGTTGATCCGGGCGATGGCTTCCGGGGTGGCCTTCTCCCCGAGGAGGGCGGTGGCCGGGCCGCCGGGGAGATTGCGCACCCACAGGAACAGCAGGATGGACAGGCCGAACAGGGTGGGGATGAGCAGGGCTAGCCGCTTACCGATGACGCGTAACACTGGGGATCCTTCCGGGTGAACCGGGACGCCGGGCGGGGGTAGTGCGGCGCGGGCCGGCCGCTCGAAGAAGTGGCCGGCCCGCGCTGCGTGGTCCTGCTACTCGCTCAGCTCGATGTTCGTGAAGACCTCGTCGTTGACGGGGCTCGCCGGGTAGGAGGTGACGCGCGGCGCGAAGGCAAGCGACGGAGCGGGGTGGGCGAGCGGGATGGCCGGGTTGAACTCGGCGATCTGCTCGTTGATCTCCTTGTAGAGCTCGGTCTGCTCGTCGCGGTCGCTGATCCCGCGGGCCTCGTCGAGGGCCGCGAAGAGCTCGGGGTTGTCGAAGCCGAACTCCTGCTTCTGCTGGCCGAAGAAGACGCCGATGAAGTTGTCGGTGTCGTTGTAGTCGCCGGTCCAGCCGAGCAGGTGCAGGCCGTGGTCGGGTGTCGCCTGGATCTGGTTCAGGTAGTCGGGCGACCAGGCGGCGGGAGCGGGCTTGACCGTGATGCCGACATCCGCGAGCTGGGCCTGCAGGTTGGTGAAGACCTGCTCCGGCGTCGGCATGTACGGACGGGAGACGTTCGTCGGGTAGTTGAACGTGACCTCGAAGCCGTCGGGGTAGCCCGCCTCGGCGAGCAGTTCCTTGGCGCGCTCGGGGTCGAAGTCGTAGGTGGTGACGTCCTCGTTGTACCCGTCGACGACCTCGGGGATGAACTGCGTGGCGACCTTCGTGCCTTCGGGCAGGGTCTGCGCCACGAGGGCCTCCTTGTCGATCGCGTGGGCGATGGCCTCGCGGACCTTGGGGTCCTTGAGTTCCGGGACGACCTGGTTCATGCCCAGGTAGAGGATCGTGAAGGGATCACGGGCGGTGATGTTGTAGCCAGCGTCCTTGAGGGACTGCGTGTCGGCGGGAGCGACGAGGTCGTAGCCGTCGATGTCGCCGGCCTCGAGGGCCTGGCGGCGTGCCTGCGGATCGTCGATGATGCGGAAGATCGTCTTGGTGATCTGGCCCTTCTCGCCCCAGTAGTCGTCGTAGATGGACAGTTCGAGCTGCTGGCCCACGTTCCACGAGTCGAACTTGAACGGGCCGGTGCCCACGGGGTGGCCGAGGGCGTACTCGCTGAGCGAGGGCGCCTCCGAGGTGCCACCGATCTCGTCGGCCGAGTACTCCTCGAGCGCTGTGGGGCTCTGCATGCCGAAGGCCGGAAGTGAGAGGGCGGGGATGAACCCGGCGAACGGCTTGGCGAGGTTGATGGTGACTTCGTTGTCTCCATTGGCCTCGCACGACTTGTAGACGGCCTCGTCCGGGCTGTCGGCGAAGCCGCGGAACAGGGAGCCGTAGTAGTACGACGTCGACTCGGCCTGCTGGATGCCGGTCCAGTTGTACCAGCGGTCGAAGTTGAAGCAGACCGCTTCTGCGTCGAACGGCGTGCCGTCGTGGAAGGTGACGCCTTCCTTGAGCTGGAAGACGGTGGACAGGCCGTCCTCGGCGGTCTCCCATGACTCGGCGAGCAGCGGTGCGGGGTCGGCGGTGCCCGGTTCCACGCCCACGAGCCCCTCGAAGATCTGGCGGCTGACCCGGAAGGACTCGCCGTCACTGGCGAAGGCCGGGTCCAGCGACTTCGGGTCGGAGGAGGCGGCGAAGACGAAGGTGGAATCGACGGCGGCATCGCCCTCGGCCCCGGTCTCCTCCTCGCGCTGGCTCTGCACGCAGCCGGTGAGGAGGAGTGCTGCGATGGAGAATCCTGCTGTGAGCGCCGCGCGTTTCCTCGCGAAACCTGCGCCGCGCACGGATGTGCCTCGGTTAGACATGTAGTGCTCCTGGTGGACGAGTGGTTCCTACCGGATCTACCGGTAGTGATGGGGACCACGGCGGCGAACGCGCTGATCCGTGTGACGAGCCTAACTTCCGGCCGGCCCGCCGGCGGCATTTCGGCGGCATCCGTGGTTACGATTTGGCATCGCGGGTGCCACGGCCGACGCCGGTGATGCCCGCGAGATACCTGCGAAACCGGAGGAACCATGACGGAGAAGGAAACGGCGACATCCGTGCGCTACCGGCGGTTCGCCGAGGTCGATGCCCGCGGATACTCCCCCCAATACGACGAGTGGTGCACCGGGGTCAGCGACGACGAGGAGGTGCTCGCCCTCCTCGACACCCTCCCCCCGGCACGCCGCCAGCCCGTCCTGTTCCTCGGCGCCGCACGCTTCGTCGGCGTGCCCCTCGGCGACTACGGCACCTTCCGGACCTTCGTCGTCGAGCACTGGCCGGACATCCGCCACGTCCTGGAGACGCGGACCACCCAGACCAACGAGGCCGGACGCTGCGCGGTCCTCCTGCCGAGCCTCGCGGCGATCAGCGCGGCGGAGGACAGGCCGCTGGCCCTGATCGAGGTCGGGGCGTCCGCCGGCGCCTGCCTCTATCCGGACCGGTACGCGTACTCCTACTCCCCCGGCCCATCCCTCGTGCCCGACGGCGGCTCCCCGGTCCCGCCGCTCGCCTGCGCCGTGGCCGGGAACGTGCCGCTGCCGTCGGCCCTGCCTCCCGTGACCTGGCGCGCGGGGATCGACCTGAATCCCCTGGACGCACGCGACGACGGCGACGTGCGCTGGCTCGAGGCGCTCGTCTGGCCCGAGCACCGGTTCCGCGCGGAGCGGCTCCGGGCCGCGCTCGGCGTCGTCCGCGCGGACCCGCCGCTGCTCGTCCGGGGTGATCTGAACGACGAGGTCGAACCGCTCGTCCGGCGGGCGCCGGCGGACGCCGTCGTCGTCGTGTTCCACAGCGCCGTGCTCGCGTATCTCGACGCGGAGGGACGGCGCCGGTTCCGCGACACCATGATGCGGCTCACGGCGGACCGCGAGCACCCGGTGCACTGGCTCTCCCACGAGGGCCACGGCACGCTCGACGGCGTGCCCGGCGCGCTGGAGAAGGCGCCCGGGGAGAAGGACGGCAGGTTCGTGCTGCAGCACAACGGACGGTCGGTCGCGCGCACGGGGCCGCACGGGCAGTCCATCGAATGGCTCTAGGGGGCTCCTAGCCGCGCGTGCACTGTCCCGCCGAGACGGCGTCCGACAGGTCGGGCGCGCTCTCGGCGATGGGGCGCAGTTCCTCGAGGGACAGCGCGTAGCCCACCGGGGCATCGGCCGTGGACTTCGCGAAGACGACACCCGCCACACGGCCCTGCAGGTCGAGGAGCGGTCCGCCCGAGTTCCCCTGCTGCACGTTCGCCGCGAGACTGTAGACCTGGAGCGGCTGGGCGTCGGCGCCGTAGATGTTGTTGACGAGCACGGGCGAGAGGCCCTGCACGCTCGCGGGCTGGATCCGGTACGGGCCGCCCGCCGGGTATCCGGCGAACGCCGCCGTCGCTCCCCGCTCGAGCTCGTCGCCGAGCGTCAGCGGGGCGGCACGCAGGCCGTCGACGGCGATCACCGCGATGTCGCGCGCCGTGTCGAGCTGCACTACCCGCCCCGGCAGTGCACCGCCGCCAGGCACCTCGACCACGGGCTCGTCCACCCCGGCGACGACGTGCGCGTTCGTGATCACCCGGCCCGGTGCGACGACGAACCCGGACCCGGTCTGGTTCTGGCCGCACCGGAACGCCGTGCCCGTGATGCGGACGACCGAGGCGGCCGCCGCCGCGAGTTCGGGGGTGTCCACCGAGGCGTCGGGCACGATCGCCGGTGTCGCGGGGCCCACGCTCTCGAGGATCGTGGGGATGCCGTCGTCGACCGCGATGGTCCGCAGCTGCGCCATCCAGGTGCGCACCGGCCCGGGAGTCGCCGTGTCGATCCCCCGGATCACCTGCGAGGCCGCCAGCGGCTGCGACAGGAAGGGGACGCCGAGGGTCCCCACGCTGAACGCGAGCATGGAGAGCACGAGGGCGGCGACGACGACGTTCACCACGCCACCGAGGATCCGGTCGACGAGGCGCAGGGGCGGGACGTCGGACCAGCGGCGGATGGATGCGCCGAGCGCGGAGCCGACGGCCTGGCCGACGATGACGAGCACCACGACCGTACCGATCACCGCGATCAGGCGCCAGGGGTTGTCGGGCACCCACGCGCTGACGAGCGGGATCGAGAAGAACGCCGCGACCGCGCCGGCGACGAAGCCGGCGATGCCGCCGAGGGTCACGAGGAAGCCGTTGCGGATCCCCGTCACGAGATAGCCGAGGAGGACCACCACCAGCACGAGGTCGAGCAGCGTGAACCCCGCGAGGCTGAATTCCGGCACTACGTTCTCCTGGCTCTGGACGGCGGGAGAATCGCTTGCCTCCCGACACTGCGAGCGATTCTAGCCGCGCGCCATGGGAAGAAGCCTGGCAGGACGCCGGGAACGGACCCCGGGGCGCCCGAATACCGGGGACGGGGGCGTGTATCAGTCGTCACAACCGCTCGGGTACGGCAAGATGGACAGCAGAAGACAGCGGGGACCGCCGCGGAACGACGCAATTCATCAGGAGAGTTCATGGATATCGAGGTACTGCGCCGGGCGCCCCTCTTCGCATCACTGGGAGACGACGTCTTCGCGGCGCTCACGGACGAGCTGATCGAAGTGGATCTGCCCCGCGGATCGTCCGTCTTCCGGGAGGGCGACCAGGGCGACCAGCTGTATTTCATCGTCTCCGGCAAGATCAAGCTCGGGCGCACCGCGCAGGACGGGCGCGAGAACCTCCTCGCGATCCTCGGCCCCGGCGAGCTGTTCGGTGAGATGGCGCTGTTCGACCCGAGCCCCCGCACCGCGACGGCGACCGCCGTGTCCGAGACGCGCCTGGCCGGCCTGAAGAACGAGGACCTGCGGACGCTGCTCGAGACGCGTCCCGAGGTGTCCGCCCAGCTCCTGCAGGCGCTCGCCCGCCGCCTCCGCCGCACCAACGAATCGCTCGCGGACCTCGTGTTCTCCGACGTCCCGGGGCGCGTCGCGAAGGCCTTGCTCGACCTCGCCGACCGCTTCGGCAGGCCGGCGACCGACGGCATCCTCGTGGCGCACGAACTCACGCAGGAGGAACTGGCCCAGCTCGTCGGGGCGTCACGGGAGACCGTCAACAAGGCGCTGGCCGAGTTCGTCCAGCGCGGCTGGCTCCGCCTCGAGGCGCGCGCCGTCGTCATCCTCGACATCCAGCGCCTCCGCCAGCGCAGCCGCTGACCCCACCCGACGACGGAAGGCACCTGCCCGACGGCGGGTGCCTTCCGTCGTTCCGGGCACCGGCATCGGGACGGTCCGCTCGGAGCGCGCTCGCGCAGCATTCCATGCTGTCCCCGCGGAAGGGACCGGACGGCGTCAGCGCCCCCGCTGGACCGACCCGCCCTCGGTGAGCTTCGGGCACTCGACCTGCAGCATGAGGTCGCCGTCGCGCTCGGCGAGCTGCGGGTGGTAGACCTTCACCGGGCGCTTGTGCGAGAGGTAAGCGATGCAGCCGCGCGAGGACCCGATCTTCTCGAGGATGATCTCGACGGCGGGCACCGCCAGCTCGCTGAGCGTGCGGCCCACCGTGTTCGGCTGGCCCACCTCGTCGCCGAGCCTCGTGGTGTCACGGTCGGCGATCTCCTGGGCGGCCCAGCGCCACTGCCCCCAGACGCCCTTGCTCGCGAGGATGCTCGGCTCCTGGTTCACCGGCTGCGCGGCGGCGAAGTAGTGGGTGTCGAAGCGGCGGTGCGCGAAGTCCGGCGTCACCCAGTGCGAGAGCGGCTTGATGAGGTCCGTCCGGACGCCCAGGCCGCGGCGCCCGAGGATGTCCGTGAACCGGCACTCACCCTCGTTGATCGCCTCGCGCGCCTTCATCCACTCCTTCGCCTGCGTGCCCTCCACCATGGACGAGGCGTCGGGTCCGGCGAGCAGCACCCCGGTCTCCTCGAACAGTTCGCGGATCGCGCACAGCACATGGCGGCGGGCCACACGGTGGTCCTCGACGCCGAGGGCCTTCGCCCACATGGCCGGCGTCGGACCGAACCAGCGCAGGTCGTCGTCGTCGGACTCCTCGATGCTCCCGCCGGGGAACCCGAGGACGCCGAGGGGGGAACTGCCCCGCCGGTAGGAGAGGTAGGTCTCGGTGCCGATCGCGCTGTCGCGCAGCAGGACGACCGACGACGCCGGGCGAGCCTTCAGCGGGGTGCGTTCCCCGTGTTCGATCCAGCTCTGTGCTGCCGTGCGCTGGTCCGGAGCGACGGGGAAGAGCCGGGTGCTGAGCCGGTCCACGGCCTAGACGAACTCCGCGATGACCTCGACCTCGACGGGCGAGTCGAGGGGGAGGACTGCCACGCCGACGGCGGAGCGTGCATGCACGCCGGCCTCGCCGAGGACGGCGCCGAGCAGTTCGGAGGCACCGTTGACGACACCGGGCTGGCCGGTGAACGAGGGATCGGACGCGACGAAGCCGACGACCTTCACGATCCGGGTGATGCGGTCGAGGTCGCCGATCTGGCTCTTGATGGCTGCCAGGGCGTTCACGGCGCAGGTCGCGGCCAGCGAGTTCGCCGTCGCGGCGTCGACTCCGCCGTCGGACCCGACCTTGCCCGAAGCTGTGAGTTTGCCCTCAATAAACGGCAGCTGTCCCGAGGTGTACACGTGATTGCCGCTGATCACGGCAGGGACGTAGGACGCGACGGGCGGGACCACGTCGGGCAGGGCGATGCCGAGGTCCGCGAGGCGGGCCTCCACGGCGGAAACCGCGGTATTCCCAGCAGGCACTGCTAGCTCTTCTCCCTCTTCAGGTACGCGACGAGGCCGTTGCCGTCGGGCCCGGGGACCACCTGCACGAGCTCCCACCCGTCCGCGCCCCACTGATCGAGGATCTGCTTCGTCGCGTGGATGATGAGCGGAATCGTGGAGTACTCCCATTTCGTCATGGGGAAAGCCTAGCGCGTGCTTGTAAACTGGAATAATGGCTGCGCGCAAATCACCCCTCTTCGACACGGCAACCACCCTCGGCAAGATCATCGCCTTCCTCGGCATCAGTGGTCTTGCGGGTGTGCTCGCCGCGGGCCTCCTCGTGCCCGTGGCCGCCGCCGCCGGTACCGGCGCCTCCGCCTCGCTGCAGTTCTTCGAGCAGCTGCCGGCCGAGCTGGAGCGCGAGGCCCTGGCGCAGCCGACCACCATCCAGGCCGCTGACGGGTCGCTCATCGCGACCCTCTACGAGGAGAACCGCCAGCCGGTGACGCTCGACCAGGTGTCCCCGACGATGCAGAACGCCCTCATCGCGATCGAGGACTACCGCTACTACGAGCACGGCGGCGTGGACCTCGAGGGCATCCTCGGCGCGATCGCCAGCAACGTCTCGAGCGGCACGAGCCGCGGAGCCTCCACCATCACGCAGCAGTTCGTCAACAACGTCCTGATCGACTCCGCGCGGCAGAACGGCGGGACCGTCACCCTGAGCGGCGGCGGCAAGACCGTGGGCGACAAGCTCCGCGAGATGAAGCTCGCCATCGCCGTGGAGAAGGAGCTCTCGAAGGACGAGATCCTCGAGGGCTACCTCAACATCGTCCCCTTCAGCGGTACGACCTTCGGCGTGCAGGCCGCCTCCAAGTACTTCTTCAGCGTCGACGCGAAGGACCTGAACATCCAGCAGAGCGCGCTGCTGGCCGGGCTCGTCAACGGCCCGAGCGCCTACAGCCCCGAGTCGAACCCGGAGGGCGCGCTGCAGCGCCGCAACATCGTCATCGACGCGATGCTCACCCGCGGCAAGATCACCCAGGAGGAGCACGACGCCGCCATCGCCACGGACCTCGGCCTGAACATCACGCCGACGCTGAGCGGCTGCGTCGGGGCGGCCCAGGCGCCCTACTTCTGCGACTACGTCACGCACCTGATCCTCAACGACCCCGCCTACGGCGAGACGCCCGAGGACCGCGAGAAGGTCCTCTTCCGCTCGGGCCTGACGATCAAGACCACGCTCGACTCCCGCGTCCAGGCCGCTGCGCAGACCGCCGTCAACGAGACCGCGAATCCTGACACCACGGACGGCGCAGTGGGCCACACCATGCTGAGCCTTGAGCCGAAGACCGGCAACATCCTGTCCATGGCGCAGAACACCCGGTACAACCCGGAGGCCGCGCAGGGCAACACGGTCCTCAACTTCAACGTCGACGAGTTCGCCGGCGGCGACCCGTCCAAGAGCCTCGGCGGCGGCGGCGGCTTCCAGCCCGGGTCCACCTACAAGCCGTTCACCGTCGCGGCCTGGGTCGAGGCGGGCAAGGCCCTCAACCAGGTGGTCGACGGCACCAAGAAGACCTACCCCGAGGGCGACCGCTGGCGCGCGAGCTGCATGGACGGCGGCAACTACGTCATCAACACGCCGGAACTCGAGGGCTACACGCCGCAGAACTACGGCGACCAGAACTACCGGTACACGACCGTCCTCGACGGGTTGGCGCAGTCCCTGAACACCATCACGATGGCGACCGCGAAGCAGCTGGACCTCTGCCGCATCCGCGACATCGCCTTCGACATGGGGGTGCACGACGCCGGCAGCCGCGAAGGCACCCTCAACCCGCCGTCGGTCAACCCGCCCGCCCTCATCGGTGGCGGCGTCGCCGCGGCCCCCATGTCCATGGCGAAGGCCTTCGGCGGCTTCGCCAACGAGGGCACCGTCTGCGAGCCCCGCGCCCTGACCGAGGTCACCGCCGTCGACGGCACGAGCTACCCCGTCCCCGCCGCCTCCTGCAGGCAGACGATCTCCAAGGAGGTCGCCCGCGGAGTCAACCTGGCCACCCAGGAGGTCATGAAGGCCGGGTCCGGCCAGCTACTCGAGTACGGCGACATCCCCATGGCCGGGAAGACCGGGACCAACGACGCCCGCTCGCAGACCTGGTTCATGGGCTACAACTCCGGCATGGTCACCGCCAGCTGGGTCGGCAACTGGCAGGGCGAGGGCGAGGGCAGCTCGCTCGGCGGACTGCAGATCGGTGGCCAGGTCTACCCCGAGATCGACGGCTCGCTCATCGCGGGTCCCTCCTGGGCCCGCTTCATGCAGCAGATCCCGGGCCTCTACGTGGGTACGCCGTTCGCGGCGCCGCCGGCCAACATGGTCAACGGGGGCCAGCGCACCACGCCGGTCAACCCCGCGCGCCCGGCCACCCCGGGCAACGGCACCGGCACCAACACCGGCGGGGCCGGGATCAACTCCGGCGCGACCGGCACGGGCGAAACTGGCACGGGCCCCTCCACGGGTGGTACCACTGGAGGAGATGCCGGCGACGACGGCACCGGTGGCGACGACGGAGGCAACGGCTAGCGTGAGATCGACTTCCACACCCCGGAGCGGGACACCGCTCGGCTGGGCGGCAGGGCTCACCCTGACGGCCGCAGCCGCAACCCTCGCCTATGCTTCGGCCGTCGAGCGCACGCTGTACGAGGTGCGGGAGGAGACCCTCCCCATCCTCCCGCCGGGATCCTCGCCCCTGCGGGTGCTGCACCTCTCCGACATCCACATGGTGCCCGGGCAGAAGTCGAAGGCGGACTGGCTCCATCGCCTTGCCGGCCTCGATCCCGACCTCGTGGTCAACACGGGCGACAACCTGAGCCACCGCAAGGCCATCGGGCCCCTGCTCGAGGCGCTGGAACCGCTCCTCAAGGTCCCCGGCGTCTTCGTCCCCGGGTCCAACGACTACTACGCCCCGGTCATCAAGAACCCGCTGCGGTACTTCGCCGGCCCGTCGATCGCACCGAAGGAGTCGGCTCCCCAGGACCTGCCCTGGGCCGACATGTTCAGCGCCTTCGGCGCTGCCGGCTGGGTCGACCTGACCAACAGGTCGCAGTCCATCGGGTTCCGCGGACTGCGCATTGACTTCACGGGCGTCGACGACCCGCACCTCGGCCGCGACCGGTACGTGCCCTACCCCGCGGGCAGCAGCACCTCCGCGGACGCCCCGCACCTCCGGATCGCCGTCGCGCACGCCCCCTACCAGCGCGTGCTGGACTACTTCACGGACGGCGGGGCGGATCTCATCCTCGCCGGCCACACGCACGGCGGTCAGGTGTGCATCCCGGGCTACGGCGCCCTGGTCAGCAACTGCGACCTGCCCACGTGGCGTGCCCGTGGACTGACGCAGTGGGACGCCGACGGCCGCTCGGTCCCGCTCAACGTCTCGGCCGGCATCGGGACCTCGCGGTTCGCCCCCGTGCGCTTCGCCTGCCGGCCGGAGGCCGTCCTCCTGACGCTCACCCCCCGGAGTCCCCGCTAGCGCCGCTGCCTCTTCGGGTCCCCGCGACGTGACCGGCGGCACAGCCCTCCTGGCCTAGGATGGTTGCTGAGGGACACCAATAACCATCGATCACCGAAGAGATGGCATGAAGAACCAGAACACGCTGCGGGAATCGCTCGGACGGCTCTACCCGCATGTCCGGCCCATCCTCCCGCGGCTCGTCCTCGGCCTGCTGTGCGCGCTGGGCGCGAGCGTCATGGCCCTCGCCATCCCCCAGGTGCTGCGGGTGCTCATCAACGACGCACTCGCCGAGGGCGGCTCGGCCCGCACGGTCTGGATCGCGTCCGGCATCGTCCTGCTCCTCGGCGTCCTCGAGGCCGCCTTCGTCGCGCTGCGCCGCCAGTTCGTCATCACGCCGGCGACGACGGTGGAGACGAACATGCGCACCTCCTTCTACCGCCACCTGCAGAACCTGACGGTCGAGTTCCACGACCGGTGGGGCAGCGGCCAGCTCCTGTCGCGTGCCATGAGCGATCTGAACCTGATGCGACGCTGGATGGCCTTCGGCCTCATCATGCTGGTCGTGACGTCGCTGACCGTCGTGATGGGCGTGATCGTCATGTTCCTGATGAGCTGGGTCCTGGCCCTGATCTTCGTCGCCGCCGCCGTACCCCTGATGATCTACGGGTACCGTTTCCGCACCTCCTACAGCCGGGTGTCCCGGAAGAGCCAGGACCAGGCCGGGGACCTCGCCACCACGGTCGAGGAGTCGGTCCACGGGATCCGCGTGCTCAAGGCCTTCGGGCGGAGCCGCGAGGCGCTGGAGGACTTCGAGGAGCAGGCCGAGGAACTCCGCCGGACGGAGATCTTCAAGGCGAAGTCCCTCGCGCACTTCTCGATGATCGTGACGCTCCTGCCGGAACTCGCGCTCGGCGCCTCCCTCGTGGTCGGCGTCACGCTGGCGGCGGGCGGGGACGTCAGCATCGGCGCGCTCGTGGCCTTCTTCGCCACGGCTGCCGCGGTCGCGGGGCCCGTGGAGTTCATCGGCCCGCTCCTCGCCATGACGTTCACGGCGAAGACGGCCATCGACCGGCACTACGACGTGATGGAGTCCGAGAACACCATCACCGATCCCCCCTCGCCCGTCCGCCTCGAGGCGCCCGTCGGCGCCGTGGTGTTCGACGCCGTGCACTTCCGCTACCCCGACGCTCACGCGGACACCGGCGACGTCCTGGACGGGATCGACCTGACCCTGCGGGCCGGCGAGACCATGGCGCTCGTCGGCGTGACCGGGTGCGGCAAGAGCACCCTCCTCCAACTGGTCCCGCGCCTCTACGACGTCTCGGGCGGGAGCATCAGCATCGACGGCGTGGACCTGCGCGAGCTCACGCTCCGTGACCTGCGCACGCTCGTCGCGGTCGCCTTCGAGGACACCACGCTGTTCTCCAGCTCCGTCCGTGACAACGTGCTCATGGGTTCCGACGCAACCGGCGCGGAGGCCGAGCGCATCCTCGCCGAGGCCCTCGAGGTGGCGCAGGCCCAATTCGCCTACGGTCTGCCCGAGGGGCTGGACACGCTCATCGGCGAGGAGGGGCTCAGCCTGTCCGGCGGCCAGCGCCAGCGCATCGCCCTCGCACGCGCGATCGCCGCACAGCCGACGGTCCTGGTCCTCGACGACCCGCTGTCCGCGCTCGACGTCGCCACCGAGGAACGCGTCGAGCAGGGGCTCCGGGCCGTGCTCGGTGCCACGACGACACTCATCGTCGCGCACCGGCCCTCCACGGTCGCCCTGGCGGACCGCGTGGCACTCCTGCAGGACGGGCGGATCGCCGACGTGGGCACGCACTCCGAGCTGCTCGCCCGCAACGACCACTACCGGTACGTCATCGCCAGCCTCGACGACGAGGAGATCGCGCAGCTCGGACGCACCGGCCAGCCCCTGCAACCGGCACACGACGACGAGGAGGCGCTGGCATGAGCCGCACCCCGCGCACGCCCGGGGGCACGGGCCCGCAGGGGGCCACCTCCGCCGGCGTGCTCAACGAGGACGACGTCCTCCTCGACCGGGCCCAGAGCAGGTCCGTCCGGTCGCGGTCCTTCAAGCTCCTCGGCTCCCTGATCCGACCGAACCGCCGGCAGTTCGTCTGGACCGTCCTGCTGGTCGTCATCTCGCAGGCAGCGCGGGTCGCCGGTCCGGCCATCATCGCGTTCGGCATCGACCGCGCCCTGCCCGCCCTGAGGGAGGGCGACCCGCTCCTGCTGTGGACCGCCGGCGGCACCTACCTCCTGGCGGCGGTGCTCGCCTCGGTCCTGACCGCCGGCTACGTCCGCGCGACGGCCCAGCTCAGCCAGGCGATGCTGCTCGATCTCCGGCTGCGGGTCTTCCGCCACACGCAGCGGCTGAGCCTCGAG
This sequence comes from Arthrobacter sorbitolis, assembly GCF_054510995.1. Lineage (NCBI taxonomy): Bacteria > Bacillati > Actinomycetota > Actinomycetes > Micrococcales > Micrococcaceae > Arthrobacter > Arthrobacter sorbitolis. Next base: position 322,245 of record NZ_JBTNDM010000002.1, on the reverse strand, counting down.
TTCCACGAGAAGTACACCTCGGGGCGCATCATCTCCCGTCAGACCTCGGACCTCGAGGCGCTCCGCGAACTGCTCGACTCGGGGGTCAGCTCCCTCGCCTCGGGTGCCATCTTCATGTTGTTCACGGCGGTCACCATCTTCGCCCTGGACTGGCGGACCGGCTTCCTCATCCTCGCCGCCGCGGTGCCCATGTTCCTCCTCGCCCGCTGGTACCAGAAGCACTCGCAGATCGCGTACCGCGAGTCCCGGGTGGTGTCGGCGAAGCTGATCGTGCACTTCATCGAGACGATGACCGGCATCCGCGCCGTGAAGGCCTTCCGCCGGGAGCAGGTCAACGCGGAACGGTACGACGAGCTGGCCGAGGACTACCGCACGGTCACCGTCCGGTCCATCAACCTCAACGGCGTCTTCCAGCCCGGACTCGTCCTCATCGGCAACGTGACGGTCGCCGTCGTGCTGGTGTTCGGCGGGTTCAGGGTCCTCGGCGGCACGCTGGAGGTCGGCGCGCTCCTCGCGCTGCTCCTCTACAGCAAGCGCTTCTTCCAGCCGGTCGACCAGATGGCCATGTTCTACAACTCGTTCCAGTCCGCCGCGGCGGCGCTGGAGAAGGTCTCCGGGCTGCTGGAGGAGGTACCCACCGTCCGGCCGCCGAAGCACCCGGTGTCGCTGCCGCACCCGCGCGGAGACGTCGAGTTCTCCGGCGTGAGCTTCCGCTACGGGGACGGTCCCGTGGTGCTGCCGACCATGGACCTGTCGATCCGTGCCGGGCAGACCGTCGCGCTCGTCGGGCAGACGGGCGCCGGCAAGTCTACCCTGGCCAAGCTGATCGCCCGCTTCTACGACGTGTCCGAGGGCCGGCTGACGCTCGACGGCGTGGACCTCCGCGACCTCGCACCGAAGGACCTGCGGCGCGCCGTCGTCATGGTGACGCAGGAGGCGTTCCTGTTCAGCGGATCCGTGGCGGACAACATCGCCCTCGGCAAGCCCGAGGCGAGCCGGGAGGAGATCGTCGCGGCGGCGCGGGCCGTCGGCGCGGAACGGTTCATCCTCGAGCTCCCGGAGGGTTTCGACACGGACGTCAACAAGCGGGGTGGCCGCGTGTCCGCGGGGCAGCGACAGCTCATCAGCTTCGCCCGGGCGTTCCTCGCCGACCCTGCGGTCCTGATCCTCGACGAGGCGACGTCGTCGCTCGACATCCCGAGCGAGCGGCTCGTGCAGGAGGGCCTGCAGAAGCTCCTCGGCAACCGCACGGCGCTCATCATCGCTCACCGGCTGTCCACGGTGGCGATCGCCGACCGCGTCCTCGTGGTGCACGACGGCCGGGTCGTGGAGGACGGGACGCCCGCGGAACTGATCGGCGGGACGGGCCGGTTCGCGACGCTGCACGCGGCATGGAAGGACTCGCTGGTCTGAGCCGTCCGGCGCCGTCGGGCCCGGTTTTCCTCGCCGCTGATCCTCCGCTATCCTTGGACAGTTGCGGTTCGGGTGGTTCGGCCTCCCGGGGAGCGACATCGGGGTGTGGCGCAGCTTGGTAGCGCGCGTCGTTCGGGACGACGAGGTCGCAGGTTCAAATCCTGTCACCCCGACCAGCACCAGAGGCCCGCCGGCACCAGCCGGCGGGCCTCTGGCATGTCCGGCCCCGCTCAGCGGGCGGAGACCGTCACCACCTCGTAGCCGTCCGGATCCACCGCGCCGAACTTCGCGTTGGCGAGCGCCAGCGTGTTGCCGAACAGCGCCACCGTGGTGGGGACGTCGAACAGCGGGCTCGTGATGACGTCCTCGACCTCCCCGCCGGACAGGTCCCTCGACAGGTTGATCCGGCTCACCTGGTTGCTGCGGTTCTGGACCGCGTAGACGGTGTCCCCCTTGGCCAGGATGCCGTCGACGTTCGGCAGTGCCCCCGTGTCGATGACCGCGCTCCCGCCCGTCTCCGGGTCGACGGTGTAGAGGGCCTGGTTGGCGGAGTGCGCGACGATCAGGGTCCTGCCGCGGTCGACGGACGTGATGCCGTTGAGGTTGAAGCCAGGCGTCACCGCTGCGGCGGGCCCTGAGAGGGCGATCGTCCGCGGCTCACCGAGCTGCCGGTCGTCCGCGGGGACGAAGTACAGCGCCGCGCTCCGCGAATCGGTGAAGTAGGCGCCGTCCCGCGTGAGCGTGACGTCGTTGATGAACGCGTCGCCCGTGGCGAGCTGGAACACCGCCACGTCGTCCCCCGTGCGGGTGTCGTACACGTAGGCCTGGCCGGTGGCTCCGCCCGCGACGAACAGCAGGTCGTTCCGCGCATCGGCCTTGAGGCCCACGGCGGCCCTGCCCTCGGGTGCGTCGATGAACAGCTCGGCCGTCCCGTCGCGGACGTCGCCGCGGAAGATGTCCCCGCGGCCGAGGTCCCCCGCGTAGAACGTGGACCCCCTGCCCTTGGCGATGCCCTCGGCGGAGGACGCCCCGGGGAGCGGGATGCTCGTGTCCTGCCGGTGGGAGGCCACCGATACCTGGACGGTCGACGCCTGGACGGTCGACGTCGGCGGGGCGGCCACGGCCCCCGCCGCGGGCAGCAGGAGGGCGGTCGCGGCGACGGCGACGGCGGCCCGGGCGGCGCGCCGGGTGGCCGCTGGGCGGTGCGGGGTGTGCTGGGTGTACTGGGTGCTGTTCACTGTGCTCCTCGAGGGGTTCGGCGCCGGTCGTGGCCCTGAGGATCCGCACGGCGCTGTGTCGAATAAACCTGTGTCGAATAAAGCTGTGGTGCAGATAGCTGTGTCGCAGGAAGCTGCAGACCTGCGCCGATTCGGGCCAGGCCCGCATCGGTGGTGCTCGGGCCGGCCGCGGAGGCCGGGGCGCCGACGGGGCTGCAGCCCGGACCGGAGACACAACGATCCGCCGCCGGGCATTGTCCCCGCGTTTCGGCGCGTCCCCGGGCCGTCCTCCAGCCGTCGTCGAGCCGTCGTCGAGCCGTCGTCATGCATCGGGACGGCCGTACACCGGTTCACCCGGTCACCCGGTGCACCCCGCACCCGGCGTCGGGACTCAGGCGAAGGTGCGGCCCGTCAGGCGCTCGTACGCCTCGATGTAGCGGGCGCGGGTCCGCTCGACGACGTCGTCGGGCAGCGCGGGCGGCTCCGAGTCGCGGTCCCAGCCGGAGGCGTCGGAGGTCAGCCAGTCACGGACGAACTGCTTGTCGAACGACGGCTGCGCCTGCCCGGGCGCGTAGAGCGCGGCGTCCCAGAAACGCGAGGAGTCGGGAGTGAGGACCTCATCGCCGAGCGTGATCCGCCCCGTGGCGGGGTCGAGGCCGAACTCCACCTTGGTGTCCGCGAGGAGGATCCCGCGCTGCCGGGCGATGGCCTCGGCACGCGTGTAGATGTCGAGCGTGAGGGCACGGAGCTGGGCTGCGGCGTCGTCGCCCACCGTCACGACGACGGCGTCGTAGGTGATGTTCTCGTCGTGCTCGCCCACCTCGGCCTTGGCCGACGGTGTGAAGAGCGGAGGCTCCAGGCGGGATCCGTCGACGAGCCCCTCGGGCAGCGGCAGCGAGCAGACAGTGCGCGATGCCCGGTATTCGAGCAGTCCGCTGCCGGTCAGGTAGCCGCGGGCGATGCACTCGATCGGGTACATGATGAGCTTCCGGCAGATCATGGCCCGGCCCTCGACCGCGGCGGGCACCCCGCCGGCCGCGTCGGCGGCGAGTACGTGGTGCGGGATGCCGGAGAGGCGCTCGAACCACCAGAGGCTGAGCTGGGTCAGCACGCGCCCCTTGTCGGGGATCTCCGTGGTGAGCACGTGGTCGTAGGCGCTGATGCGGTCGCTCGCGACGACGAGCACGACGTCGTCGCGTCCGTCCTCCGGCTCGTACAGGTCGCGGACCTTGCCGGAGTAGACGTGCCGCCAGCCCGGCAGCTCGGGGTGCGGGGGCGCGAACCCGCTCATGCCGGAGCACCCGCGGGGCCGCTGACCGCGACCTCGGCGCGTGAGGCCCGGAGCGCGATGTCCGTGCGGGACTGCCCGCCCTCCAGTTCGATCAGGGAGAGGCCCTCGTAGGCGGTGGCCCGTGCGTCCTCGAGGGAGTCCCCGAGCCCGACGACGGCGAGGACCCGCCCGCCCGCGCTGACCACCTTGCCGTCCCGCAGCACCGTGCCCGCGTGCAGCACCTGGACGCCGTCGACCCTCGCGGCCTTCTTCAGGCCGCGGACGCGCCGGCCCGTCACGGGGGTGTCGGGGTAGTTCTCGGACGCGAGCACCACGGCGACCGCCGCCTGCGGCGACCACATGAGCGGGTCGATCTGGTCGAGGGAGCCCTTCGCTGCCGCCAGCAGCACCCCGCCGAGCGGCGTCGTGAGGCGGGCCAGGACGGCCTGCGTCTCGGGATCACCGAAGCGTGCGTTGAACTCGATGACGCGCATGCCGCGCGACGTGAGGGCGAGGCCCACGTAGAGGACCCCCGCGAAGGGGGTGCCCCGGTGCGCCATCTCGTCGATGACGGGCTGCGCCACGCGCGTGAGGACCTCCTCGACGAGGGTCGCCGGCACCCATTCGAGCGGTGAGTAGGCGCCCATGCCACCGGTGTTCGGCCCCTGGTCGCCGTCGGAGATGCGCTTGAAGTCCTGCGCGGGTGCGAGCGGCACCACGGTGCGTCCGTCCGACAGGACGAACAGCGAGACCTCGGGGCCGTCGAGGTACTCCTCGATGATCACCGTGCCGCCGGCCCGGAAGCATGCCGAGGCGTGGGCGCGGGCGGTGTCGAGGTCGTCGGTCACCACGACGCCCTTCCCGGCGGCGAGACCGTCGTCCTTCACGACGTAGGGGGCGCCGAAGGTGCAGAGCGCCTCGTCGGCCTCCTCGTCCGTCGCGGCGACACGGGCCATCGCGGTGGGCACTCCGGCGGAGGCCATGACCTGCTTCGCGAAGGCCTTCGACGCCTCGAGCTGCGCGGCGGCCCTCGTCGGCCCGAAGACGGGGATGCCGGCGTCGAGCAGCGCGTCGGCGACCCCGGCGGCGAGGGGAGCCTCGGGACCGATGACCACGAGGTCGGAGCCCAGCCTGCGTGCGAGGTCGGTGACGACGGCGGGATCGTTCGCGTCGACGTCGTGGGTGGGGACGTCCTCGGCGATCCCGGCATTGCCGGGAGCCGCATGGACCTCCCGCACGAACGGGTCGGCCAGCAGGGCCCGGACGAGGGCATGTTCGCGGCCGCCGGGGCCCAGCACAAGAACCTTCACAGTAGGACAGCGTACTGGAGGGGGCACGGCCCACCCAGCGTCCGGCGCCCCGATGATGGCCTGTTACGGAGACCCCCGTACCCATACCCCCTCGACCCCTCTCCGAATACTTTCCATGAGCAACCTCCCCGAGCGCCGCCGCGGTACCTCCCTCCTGGCCGCCCTGGCCGGAATCCTCGCCGCGGGCGTGGTGCTCGGGATCGCCGAGCTCGCCGGCGCCTTCTTCCGCGCGAGTGCTACGCCGGTCGTCGCGATGGGTTCCACCTTCATCGACTTCACCCCGCCGTGGATGAAGGACTTCGCGATCGCGACGTTCGGCACCGACGACAAGCTGGCCCTGCTGGTCGGCATGGGCGTGACGATCACCCTCCTGGCCGCAGTCCTCGGCATCGTGGCCTTCCGCAGGTGGGCGCTGGGCGTGGCCGGGGTCCTGCTCATGGGCGCCATCATCCTGACCTGCGTCCTGACGCGCGCCGGGTCCTCCCTGCCCGACGCCGTCCCGACCGTCCTCGGCACCGCGGCGGGCCTGCTCGCCCTCCGGTGGCTCGTCGCACGGCTGCACCGTGCGGCAGCACCCGCGGCCACTTCCACCCTCGCAGCACCCGACACCTCCCGGAGCGGACGCCTCGATGCTTCCGAGGGCGGGCGCACCGCCGTGATCACGGAGCCCCGCGCGGACGACGCCGTCGCCTCGCCCGCAGGAGCCGCCGCCGTGCGGGGCTCCACCTCGCGCCGCGGATTCTTCGCCGCCGCCGGCGTCACGGCCGTCGTCGCCGCGGCGGCCGCAGGCGGCGGACGCCTACTCGCGGGTGCACGCACCAACATCGCCGCGGTCCGGGACAGCCTGCAGTTCCCCGCGCCGGCCAGCCCGGCGCCCGCCCTCCCGGCCGGCGTGCAGTCCCCCGTCGCGGGCGTGACGCCCTTCGTCACGCCGAACGGCGACTTCTACCGGATCGACACCGCGCTGAGCGTCCCGCAGCTCACCACCGAGGACTGGGTGCTGCGCGTGCACGGCATGGTCGAGGAGGAGTTCGAGCTCTCGTTCCAGGACCTCCTCGACGCCGAGCTGATCGAACGGCACATCACTCTCACCTGCGTGTCCAACCCCGTGGGCGGATACCTCGCCGGCAATGCGAAGTGGCTCGGCTACCCGCTGCGGGAGGTCCTCGCCCGGGCGAAGCCCCTCGACGGCGCGGACATGGTCCTGTCCACGAGCTCCGACGGCTTCAGCGCCTCCACGCCGCTGCCCGTCCTCCAGGACGACCGCGACGCGATCCTCGCCATCGCCATGAACGGCGAGCCGCTGCCGGTGGAACACGGGTTCCCCGTCCGCATGGTGGTGCCCGGCCTGTTCGGCTACGTCTCCGCGACCAAGTGGGTGGTCGACCTCGAGGTGACGCGCTTCGCGGACAGGACCGCGTACTGGACGGACCGCGGCTGGTCCGAGAAGGGACCCATCAAGACCATGGCACGTGTCGAGGTCCCGGAGTCCTTCGCGTCGGTCGACGCCGGCCAGGTCATGATCGGTGGCGTCGCGTGGTCGCAGCAGCGGGGCATCGGGAAGGTCGAGGTCTCCGTCGACGGCGGGGACTGGGAGGACGTGACGCTCGCGGCCGAGGCGTCCGTGGACACGTGGCGCCAGTGGTCCCACGAACTGACCCTCGGGTCCGGGCTCCATTCCGTCCGTGCGCGGGCGACGGACCGCGTCGACGGCCTCCAGACCGAGGAGCGCGCCGAGACCGTCCCGGACGGCGCCTCGGGCTGGCAGACGGTCCAGTTCACCGTGAAGTGACACCGGCCCCACGAACCAGGAGCGGCAACGCCCACCAGGTCTGCGCCCACCGGATGACCCGTTCCCTCCGGTGGGCTCAGTTGCGCCGGGCGCACCCCGCCCGGCACGACGAGGAGGGAATCGAGTAGGGAATACTGGACCCATGCCCTCCACCTTCACTACGGCCGACGCCGTGGACTTCGCGGTCCTCGAACGCAACGGCTTCATCGAGTCCCGCCACGTGGGTGCCGCCGTCGTCCTCGCCGCCGACGGCTCCGTCGTGACCGGGCTCGGGGACATCACGACCCCGATCTTCCCCCGCTCCACGCTCAAGCCGTTCCAGGCACTCGCGAGCATGAAGGCCGGCGTGCCGCTGCGCGGCCCCCAGGTCGCGCTGGCGACGGCGAGCCACGTGGGCAGCACCGAGCACATGGACGTGGTGCGCACCATGCTCGACGCCGCCGGCGTGACCGAGGAACACCTCCAGTGCCCCGAGGACTGGCCGCAGGACGAGGAGGCCCGCAACGACCTCGTCCGGAGCGGGAAGGGCAGGCAGCGCATCGCGTTCAACTGCTCGGGCAAGCACGCCGCCTTCCTGTGGGCCTGCACCGAGAACGGCTGGGACACCGCGACCTACCTCGAGCCCACCCACCCGCTCCAGCAGTCGGTGGCCTCGGTCATCGAGGAGTACACGGAGGAGACCGTGGCTGCGTGGGGCGTGGACGGGTGCGGCGCCCCCGTGGCCGCCGTCTCGCTGACGGGCCTCGCGCGCGGCATCGGCAAGATCGCCAAGGCGCCCTCCGACAAGCATGCCGACGCGCGTGCCGCGACGATCGCCACCGCGATGCTCGACTACCCCTGGGCCGTGCACGGCAACGGCATGGAGAACTCCGTGGTCATGGAGGACCTCGGCGTCCTCGCCAAGAGCGGGGCCGAAGGCGTCCTCGTCCTGGCCGCGCCGACCGGGGCCACCCTGGCCCTGAAGGTACTGGACGGCAACGCGCGGGCAGCGACCCTCGTGGGGCTGACCCTCCTCGCTGCCTCCGGCGCGATCGACGCCGAGAAGGTGGGAGAGGTCCTCGGGAAGGTCGTGCGGCCGGTCCTCGGCGGCGGCCGCCCGGTGGGCAGCCTGCGGCTCGCCGCCCCCGTCATGGCACTGCTCGACTAGGGCCGGCAGCACCGTGGCACGCCGACGCATCACTCCCGAGGACGGCCACCGGGCACTGGCGCAGGTGGCCGCCGGCTCGGCGCGGCGGACGGAACTCGCGACCGCCGTGCGGTTCACCCTCGAGGAGCTCGCCGAGCTCGCGCCCGGCAACAGCGTGGAGGTCCGCGTGCCGCCCTTCGGGGTGACGCAGTGCGTCGAGGGCCCACGCCACACCCGCGGCACGCCCCCGAACGTCGTCGAGACGGACGCCACCACCTGGCTCGCCCTCGTCACGGGCGGCACGGACTGGCCTCGTGCGCTCGCAGCCGGGAAGGTCGCGGCGTCGGGCCAGCGGGCCGACCTCAGCGCTTGGCTCCCCCTCTTCCGGCGCCCCGCGTGAGCACCGACCGGTCCGTGGATCCGGCTCCCGCGACGGGATCGACGGCGACGGGATCGACGGCGTCGCCCCCGGTCGGACAGTCGCGCGGCGAGCGGCACGGCCGGCGGCCCGGCCGATCGCCCGGTTCGCGGCCCGGTTCGCGGGAGGGTTCGACGGCCCGGGCGCGCGGTGCGGGGGGCGCGGGACCCCTGGACGGTCCGCTCCCGCTCCGCACCCGCACCGCCGCGGCGGTCCGCCGCCAGCCTCCCGGGGCCTGGCTGACGGGCCTCGCGGCAGCCGCCCTCTACACCGTCTTCTCCGTCACCCAGTGGAACCAGCTCGCGTCGCCGTCCTGGGATCTCGGGATCTTCACGCAGCTCGCGAAGGCCTACGCCGGACTCGGTGCGCCGATCGTGCCCATCAAGGGCGAGGGCTTCAACCTCCTCGGCGACCACTTCCACCCGCTGCTCGTCCTCCTCGCGCCCGCCTACGCGCTCGCGCCGTCGGGGCTCACCCTCCTGATCGTGCAGGACCTCCTCTTCGGACTCTCGGTGGCCGTGGTCGCCAGGGCGGGGATGCGGCTCCTCGGGCCGGTTCCGGGCATGGCCGTCGGGACCGCCTACGCCCTGTCCTGGGGCCTCCAGTCCGCGGTCGCCGCGCAGTTCCACGAGATCGCCTTCGCGGTACCCCTGCTCGCGCTGAGCCTCGAGGCCGTCCTGCAGCGACGCGTGCTGCCGGCCGTCGTATGGGGCGGGCTGCTGGTCTTCGTCAAGGAGGACCTGGGGCTGACGGTCATCGCGCTGGGGCTGGTCCTCGCCTGGCGGCTCCGCACCGCCGCCGGGCTGTGGCTGGCCGCCTGGGGTGCGCTGTGGTTGGTCGTCTCCGTCCGCGTGATCCTGCCCGCCCTCAACGCGGCCGGCCGGTACGACTACTCGGACCGGATCGACGTCGGCGGGATGGCCGCGGATCCGGCGGGCGCCGTCGTCGGCCTCGTCTCCGGTGCCGCGAAGTACGAGACGCTGCTGCTGCTGCTGCTCGCCGGCGGTCTCCTGTTCCTGCGGTCCCCGCTGGGCCTCGTGCTGGCGCCCACCCTCCTGTGGCGGTTCGCCTCGAGCGAGGAATGGTACTGGGGGCACGAGTGGCACTACAGTGCGGTCCTCATGCCCGTGCTGTTCCTCGCGCTCGTGGACGGCGTCCACCTCCTCCGGACGAGTCCCCGGGCCTGGGTCCGCACCGCGGCCCTCGTGGGCGTCCCCGCCGCCGTCGCGGCCTGCCTCGTCCTGCTGCCGGTCCAGAAGCTCGCCGTCCTCGCCGAACCGGAGACCTATCGGCCGTCGGAGCGCTGGGACGCCGCCCACCGCATGATGGACCTCATCCCCGCCGGATCGACGGTGGAGAGCGGGGTGGTGCTGATGGCCTACCTCACCCCCGACGCGCGCGTGTACTGGCTCGGCAACACCAACCCGGCCCCGGACTACCTGATCGTCGACGCCGACGACTGGAGCTGGGGCGCTGTCCGACCGGGCGACGCCGAGGCTCACGCCGAACAGCGCTATCCCGGCACCGACTACACGCTCGTCTTCCGCGAGGCGGGTTACCAGCTCGTCGAGCTGGCACGCTGACGCCCGGTAGCCTTAAACCATGACCTCCGACCAGCCCCTGCCGCACAGCACACCCGAGCAGCCCGATCCGCGCGGCGACGGTCCGGTGCCGGCCGAGGGGCCCGCGGACCGGGACAGCGACCGGGACGCGACCGTCCGCGGCGAGGCTCCCGCCGGACCCGCCTACCGCGAGGTGACCATCCGGAGGGCGCCGAAGTTCGTGCCCTTCATGCTGCTCGGCGCGTTCGTCGGGTTCACGGCGGCGCTCGTCGTCGCCTACACCGGCCCGGACGACCCCACGCTCACCCGCGAATCGATCCTCGGCTTCTTCACGGTGGCGTTCGCCCTGCCCGGGCTGCTCCTCGCGGCCCTGCTGGTGCTCGTCGTCGACCGGCGCAGCATTCGGCGCGCCGAGCGCGCCCGTGCGGAGCGCACGTACGACGACGACGCGGCCTGACGCCTCTCCCCGCCGGAGGATCTTCCCGGCCGAACCACTAACGGCCGCTCCCCCGGGGCCGATAGTGGGGACGGGGTCCATTGTCGTACCGGGAGAAGGAGACGTTCATGAAGGCTTTCGCATGCGGAGACGTGGTCCCGGGGTGCGACGCCCGCTGGGTGTGCAGCACGGACGACGAGATCCTCGCCGGCGTCGGTGCACATGCCCTGTCCGTCCACGGGCTGACGGAACTCCCGCCAGACCTCGTCCGCGCGGTGCGCGGCAGCATCGTTTCGGTCTGACCCCGCCTCCGTGACGGTGCTGCGCCAGGACCAGGGTGCGCACGAGGCCGCCGAACTCGCCCGCGCCTGCTCGGGCGAGGGGCTGACCTCCGTCTACCAGCCGATCATCGACACCGTGCGCGGCACGGTGGTGGGCTACGAGGCGCTCACGCGCTTCCCGGGGTATCCGGAGAAGGACCCCGAGGTGTGGTTCGCCCGCGCGCACCGGTCGGGGAGTGCCGCGGCATTCGAGGCGGCCGCGCTGCGGAGCGCCTTCGCCCATCGCGGCAGCCTGCCCGCCAACTGCTTCCTCACCGTCAACGTGTCGCCCCGGCTGCTGCCGTCAGCCGCCGTGCGGGGCGTATGGGCAGAACAGGGGCACCTGGGCGGCGTCGTCGTCGAACTCACCGAGCAGACCCCCATCGACTCGTACCTCGAGCTGGAACCGCACCTCGAGTCCCTGCGCGCCGCCGGGGCGCTCATCGCCGTCGACGACGCCGGTTCCGGATACGCGGGGCTGCAGCACCTGCTCGCGCTGCGCCCCTCCATGATCAAGCTGGACCGCGAACTCGTGCGCGACATCGACGTCGACGAGGCGAAGCGGGCACTGATCGAGATGCTCGGGCTGTTCGCGGGCAGGGTCGATGCCTGGATCCTCGCGGAGGGTGTCGAGAGGGTCGAGGAGCTCGACGCCCTGGCCGCGCTGGGCGTCCCGCTCGTCCAGGGCTACCTCCTCGGCCGCCCGGCCCCGCCTTGGCCGGCACTGGACGTCGACCTCGCCCTGCGCCTCTCGTCCCGGTCCCGCACCGCTCCCGCCTCCACGGTGCGCGGCGTCGTGGAACGGGTCGCGACCGCGGCGTCGCCCGGCTCTGCCGCCGCCCTCTTCGCGGCGAACCCGTTCCTCACCGACGTCGTGCTGCTCGACGGACGGAGGCCCGTCGCGATCCTGACCGAGGAGGCGGCCGGCCTGGGCATCGTCACCCCCGGGATGGTGGTCAACGTGGACACTCCCGTCGACGAGGCCCTCACGCGGTCCATCACCCGGGAGCGTGCCACCCGCTTCGCACCGCTCCTCGTGACCGACAACGCGGGCCGCTTCGTGGGCATCGCCCGCATGGAGCGGCTCATCGGACGGATGGCGGGCGGGCTTCCTACACCCTCCGGCTGACGGAGGGCGGCGGACCGTCGTCGCACATCCGCGCCGGTGGCCACCGCCCAGCGTGAGAGAATGGCCGCATGGTGCGCGGCGACGGACAACTCTCCCACGATCTTCTCCCCGGCGAAAAAGGACCACAGGACGCCTGCGGCGTCTTCGGTGTCTGGGCTCCCGGCGAGGAGGTGGCAAAACTCGCCTACTACGGCCTCTACGCGCTGCAGCACCGCGGCCAGGAATCGGCGGGCATCGCGACGAGCGACGGCCACCGGATCAACGTCTACAAGGACATGGGCCTCGTGTCCCAGGTCTTCGACGAGTCCACGCTCAACACGCTGACCGGCCACATCGCCGTCGGCCACTGCCGGTACTCGACCACCGGCTCCTCGCACTGGGCCAACGCGCAGCCCACCCTCGGCGCCACCGCCGCGGGCACCGTGGCCCTGGCCCACAACGGCAACCTCACCAACTCGGCCGAGCTCTACCAGATGGTCCTCACCCGCGGCGGCAAGCCCCGCGCCGGCGAGATGGCGCAGGGCAACACCACGGACACGGCCCTCGTCACCGCGCTCCTCGGCGGCGACGACGACCGCTCGCTCGAGCAGACGGCCCTCGAGCTGCTGCCGAGCATCCGCGGGGCCTTCTGCTTCGTCTTCATGGACGAAGGAACGCTGTACGCGGCGCGGGATGCCCACGGTGTCCGCCCGTTGGTCCTCGGCCGCCTCGAGCGCGGCTGGGTCGTCGCCTCCGAGCAGGCGGCCCTCGCCACCGTGGGCGCGAGCTACATCCGCGAGATCGAGCCCGGCGAATTCATCGCCATCGACGAGGACGGCGTGCGCAGCAGCCGCTTCGCCTCACCGACCGCCGCCGGGTGCGTCTTCGAATACGTCTACCTGGCCCGGCCCGACGCCGCGATCGCGGGGCGCTCGGTGTACGAGGCACGCGTGGAGATGGGTCGGCAGCTGGCCCGCGAGAACTCGGCGGCAGCGGACATCGTGATCCCCGTCCCCGAATCGGGCACCCCCGCCGCCGTCGGCTTCGCCGAGGAGTCCGGGATCCCCTTCGCCCACGGCTTCGTGAAGAACGCGTACGTGGGCCGCACCTTCATCCAGCCCAGCCAGACGCTGCGCCAGCTCGGCATCCGGCTCAAGCTCAACGCCCTCGAGTCCGTCATCCGCGGCAAGCGCATCATCGTGGTCGACGATTCGATCGTGCGCGGCAACACGCAGCGGGCCGTCGTGCGGATGCTGCGCGAGGCGGGGGCCGCCGAGGTCCACGTGAAGATCTCCTCGCCGCCCGTCCGCTGGCCCTGCTTCTACGGCATCGACTTCGCGTCCCGCGCCGAGCTGATCGCCAACGGAGCCGCGATCGACGAGATCAGCACGTCGATCGGCGCCGACAGCCTCGCGTACATCTCCGAGGACGGCATGATCGACGCCACCCAGCAGCCCCGCGAGCGCCTGTGCACGGCGTGCTTCACCGGGACCTACCCGATCGCCCTGCCCGAGGACGACCGGCTGGGCAAGAACCTGCTCGAACGGCTGGACCCCGCCGACAAGGTCGGGGCCACGGGGTGCGATCCCGGCCCCGACGCCGAGTTCGAGGCCGTATTGACCGACGAGGACAAGAAAGAGCGGGTATGAGCCTGGATCAGCTGCGCAATCCCATCACGTACGCCAGCGCAGGAGTGGACGTCGAGGCGGGTGACCGCGCCGTCGAGCTCATGAAGGACGCCGTGCGGGCCACGCACGGCGAGCAGGTCATCGGCGGGGTGGGCGGTTTCGCGGGACTCTTCGACGTGTCCCGCCTCCTCACCTACACGAGGCCGCTCCTCGCGACGTCGACCGACGGTGTCGGCACCAAGGTGGCGATCGCGCAGGCCATGGACATCCACGACACCATCGGCTTCGACCTCGTGGGGATGGTGGTCGACGACATCGTGGTGGTCGGCGCGGAGCCGCTGTTCATGACCGACTACATCGCGTGCGGGAAGGTGGTCCCCGAACGCATCGCGGACATCGTCCGCGGTATCGCGGCCGGGTGCTCGGTGGCGGGCACGGCCCTGGTGGGCGGGGAGACCGCGGAGCACCCGGGCCTGCTCGGCGAGCACGAGTACGACGTCGCGGGCGCCGCGACGGGCGTGGTCGAGGCGGACCGCGTGCTCGGCCCGGAACGCGTCCGCGAGGGCGACGTCGTGATCGCGATGGCGTCCTCGGGCCTCCATTCCAACGGGTACTCGCTGGTGCGCCGTGTCATCAACCAGGCGGGCTGGGCGCTCGACCGGCAGGTGTCGGAGCTCGGCCGGACCCTCGGCGAGGAACTCCTCGAGCCCACGCGCGTCTACGCCGCCGACTGCCTCGCGCTCGCCCGCACCGACGCCGCGCAGGTGCACGGCTTCAGCCACGTCACCGGCGGCGGCCTCGCAGCGAACCTCGCCCGCGTGCTGCCCCGTGGACTCGAGGCGACGGTGGACCGCTCCACCTGGGAGCTCCCGCCGGTCTTCACGCTCGTCTCGCAGCTCGGCAACGTACCGCTGCCCGACCTCGAGCGGACGCTGAACCTCGGCGTGGGCATGGTTGCGATCGTCGGCGCGTCCGCGGCGGACGCCGCCCTCGCCCAGCTAAACGCCGCCGGTGTGCCGTCCTGGGTCATGGGCGGCGTGCAGTCCGCGAGCGGCGGCAGCACCGACGGTCCGGACTACGTGCAGGGCGCCAAGGGCGTCGACGGCGGATCCGTCCGGCTGGTCGGCACCTACGCCTCCTGACCTACGCCTCCTGACCTGTGCCACCCGGCCCGCCGGGCCGCCGGACCCCGTGGGCATTCCCGGCGCCGACCGGGCAGGAGTGACGGCTCCGACCCAGGCACGATCCCGGTACGACGAAGCCCCTGCCCTCCGAGGAGGACAGGGGCTTTGTCGTGCCGGCACCGGTCAGGGTTTTCCGGGCTGCTTGCGGGTGACGACGACGTCGAACGAGCTGGTGCGGGTATTGCCCGCCTCGTCCGTGGCGGTGCAGGTGACCGTCGTGACACCGAGGACGAAGCGCGAGCCCGACACCGGGTCGCAGGCCGGCGGTACGACGCCGTCGAGGGTGTCGATGGCGGACGGCAGGGTGTACTCCACCTTCGCGCCGCTCGCACCGTTGGAGACCGCCTGGACGTCCGACCGGTCGGCGATCCTCGGCGCCAGCACGTCGGCCGGCCGCGCAGGCAGCCTGGCCGGGTCGACGATCCCCCAGTACGCCGGGGTGACCTGCAGCTCGTCGTCGAAGGGCAGCGGCTGCTCCCACGGCCGGGCCATCGGCCACGTCCGCAGCCAGGTGCGGGCGTTGCTGATGCCCCAGAACGTCACCGAGTCGACGGACTCGTTGTGCTCCCGCAGCATCGCGAACAGGTCCCGGTAGTAGTAGCCCACCTCGGCCGCCGCGTCCTCGTCGTTCTCGAAGGCAGGGCTGTAGGGGTCGGCCGGGGCGCCGCTGACATCGGCTCCCTGGTTCTCCGTGGAGGCGTTCACGTCGAGTTCCGTGATGGCCTGCAGCAGCTCGGGGTTCAGGCGCTCCACCGCGACGACGGAGTCCTCGAGCCACTGGACCGGCCGGGCGACGTCCACATGGGCCTGGTGTCCCACGCCGTCGATCGGCACGTTCCGTGCCTCGAGCGCGCCGATCAGCGAGAGGTAGTCGGCCCGCTTCTCCGGCATCTCCGTGTTGTAGTCGTTGATGAACAGCGCCGCATCGGGGAAGTAGCGGTCCGCCAGCCGGAAGGCCTCGTCCACGAAACCCTCGCCGAGCACCTGGAACCACCGGCTGTCCCGCATGTCGTGCGGATTGGCGGTGTCTCCGTCGGCGATGACCTCGTTGACCACGTCCCACGCCCAGATCGGGCTGTTCCCGTCCGGGTAGCGGGCATCGATGTGGTCGGCGATGCCCTTGATGTGGGCTTCCATGCGGGCCTTGAGCAGTGCCTGGTCCGCGGGGCTGTCCGTCAGGTCGCGCGCCCCGTCCTTGAAGAACCATGCCGGGGTCTGCGAGTGCCACGCGAGGACGTGCCCGTACACCTCGATGCCGTTGGCGTCGGCGAAGTCGAGCAGCTGGTCCAGCTGGGCGAAGGAGAACCGGCCCTCGACCGGCTGCACGCTCTCGGGTTTGCCAGCGTTCTCGGGGGTGAAGGCGTCGTAGTGCCTGCGGACGAGGTCCGCCGCCGTACCCACGGTCTCGCGGGTGTCGATGGCGACGCCGACGTGCTCGATCCCGTCCGCGCCGAGGACGTCCTTGAGCCCGGGCACGTCGGTCTGGATGGGCTTTTCGCCGAACGGGGCGAGGCCGAAGTCGTCGAGGAGGAAGTCGACGCCCACGGGGCCCTCGACGTAGATCTGGACCTTGTCCGCCGCCGCACCGAGGGTGTAGGTGCCCCTCAGCTGCGTCCAGCCGTCGGCGGTGACGGACGCCGCAGCACCGGCCACGCCCTCGTACGCACTGGCGCCGCCGTTGTCGCGCTGCACGGACACCTTGAGGGAGGCGGGTGACTGGCCCGGAGCGAGCTTCGCCCAGACGGACACCTCCATCGCCGAGCCGACGGGGAGTCCGGCGGTGACGTCGAGGGCCGCGCCGTGCCAGGGCTGGG
This sequence comes from Arthrobacter sorbitolis, assembly GCF_054510995.1. NCBI lineage: Bacteria > Bacillati > Actinomycetota > Actinomycetes > Micrococcales > Micrococcaceae > Arthrobacter > Arthrobacter sorbitolis. The sequence goes on along the minus strand of NZ_JBTNDM010000002.1, from coordinate 305,647 downwards.
TGCGGCCCGTGACGAGCAGGCTGCCGGTGCCGGTCCGGGCGTCACTGCCGGCGCCGACCTGCACGCCGTCGCCCCGGGCCGTCCAGCCGTCCGTGCCGGACTCGAAGCCGCTCGAGATCCCCGGTGTCCCGCCGGTGGCTCCGCCGCTCGGGAGCGTGAAGGTCCAGCCTCCGGCCAGCTTCTCGGTCACGACCGTCGTCACGGCCTTGACCGTGTTGGACCGGTCGCCGCCGCCGTCGTGCGCGAGAACCACCGCGCCGGGCGTGAACGCCCTGCGCAGGTTGTCCGTGAGGGTGGCCTCGCTGAGATCGTTGCCGTCCCAGTCGGAGATGACGTTCCCGAGGCCCAGCGGCTGCATGCCGAGTGCTGCCGCGACCTCGCCGATGGCGCCCCAGCTGCCGTTCGGCGCCCGGAAGTAGGGCACCTGCAGGGCGGGATCGCCCGCGGCCGCACGGATGATGCGGAGATTCTCCTTCAGGTCGGCCTCGACCTGCGCCCGCGTCCACGAGCCCATGTCCGCGAAGGACGTGCCGTGGTTGCACAGCGTGTGCCCCTCGGCGACGATGCGCCGCAGGAGGTCCGCGCCGCCGTCGGCCTGCACGTTCTGCCCGATGATGCAGAACGTCGCCGTGATGCCCCTGTCCCGCAGGACGTCGAGGACCGCGGCGGTCTCGCCCGGGTTGGGGCCGTCGTCGAAGGTGAGGGCGACGACGTCCCCGGTGCCGCGGGCCGCGGCGAGGGGCGTGGTGGTGGGGTTCGTGGCCCCGCCGGGGACGAAGGCCGGATCCGGCGTGGGCTGCCATGCTCCACCGTCGCCGGGACCGGCCGTGCCGGTGATCACGACGTCGTCCACGAGATAGTCGTAGGGCGCACCGAGGTCTCCTGTCCCGAGGTAGGCGCGCAGTGTGGCCGGGTCGGCGCCGGCTGGGGCGCTGAACGTCCCGCTCACCGTGGTCCACGCGTCGGCCGACACCTGAGTGTTGCCGACCCAGCTGTAGGCGGGTTCGACGACGAAGCGCGCCGACGTCGTCGTCCCCGCGGGGGCGGAGAGCTTCACCTGCGCGGAGAAGGAGTAAATACCGCCGGCCTGCAGGAGGTCCGCCGGCGTCTTGACGCCGTCGTAGTCGTTGGTCCTGCCCTGGACCAGCAGGGCCTTGTCGCCGTCGGCGTCGACGACCGACAGTGCGGCTCCGCCGTTCCGGACGAGCGGCCCGAAAGCGCCGTCCTCGAAATCCTCGCTGAGGAGCACGGCCGGCTCCTCGGCGTTCGCCGCGGGCAGCGCCAGGGCGCCCGCCCCGGCGACCAGGCCGAAGGCCGTGGCTCCGGCGATCAGACAACGTCGTCTCATGGTTCTTCCTGTTCTGTCGTCGATCATCGGATCAGCGGTTCCCGCGCCCGGGGGACGCCTGCTCGAGGGTGTCCTGCAGCGCGTAGTAGGCGGGCTTGCGGGCGAAGTCGTCCTCCATGACCGTCGCCTCCCCCTCGCCCGTGAAGAACACCGGCACCCACGAGTACTTGTCGGTGAAGCCCCAGATGGTGAAGGAGTTGCACTCGTCCACCGAGACGCAGGCCTCGAGGGCCCGCTGGTAGTAGCCCGCCTGCTTCGCGAGCTGGGCGTCGGTCGGTGACGTCCCCGCGGCGACGTCCATGCGCACGTCGATCTCGGTGATCGCCGTCTCGAGGCCGAGATCGTCGAAGCGCTGCAGGTTGGCCTGCAGATCGCCCGGGAACCCGTAGCGGGTGCTGAGGTGACCCTGGATGGCGAAGCCGTCCACCGGCACCCCCTCGGCCTGCAGGCGCGGGATCAGGTCGAGGTAGGCATTGCTCTTGGCGTTGATGCCCTCGACCCCGTAGTCGTTGAAGAACAGCTTGGCCTTCGGGTCCGCCTCGTGCGCCCAGCGGAACGCATCGGCGATGATGTCGGGGCCGAGTTCCCGGATCCAGATGTTGTCCGTGGTGCGGAGGGTGCCGTTGTCGTTGAAGATCTCGTTGGCGACGTCCCACTGCTGGATCTTCCCTGCGTAGCGGCCCACGACGGTCTGGATGTGGTCCTTGAGGATGGCGCGCAGCTCGTCCCGGGTGAAGTCGCCCTCCTCGAGCCAGGCGGGGTTCTGGCTGTGCCAGAACAGGGTGTGCCCGCGGACCACCTGCCTGTTCTGCTGGGCGAAGGCCACGATCGCGTCCATCTCCGCGAACCGGTAGGTGCCCTGCTCCGGGTGGACGAACTCCCACTTCAGCTGGTTCTCGGGCGAGACGGAGCTGAACTCGGCCGCGAGGCGCTCCCGGTACTCCTGGTCGAAGGTGAACGGGTCGGGGTAGGGCTGCGTCTCGTGGTGGCCGCCGCCGGCGACGGCCGTGCCGATCTCTAGGTCCTGCGGTGCCACCCAGCGGAGGGTGTCCTTCCTGTCGTTTGCCTTCTCGATGCCCGGGGTACGGGCAGGCTGCACCGCCTGGGCGGGGACGGCCACGGGCAGGAGGACGGCCGACGCGAGGACTGCGGCGGCGAGAGATGAACGGACCTGCATGAGCTCTCCTTTGAGGTACCTGAGGTGCGGTGACCGATACTTCGATCGGACGTTTTCCGGAAGTTTCCGGAAACACCGTTGCTGTAGGTTAGGAACATCACACCCGGGAGGTCAAGGGTGGATTCGATTTCGCTCCGGGGGTGCAGGTCTGCAGCGTCGGTGGGCCGAGGAGGACGACGTGCAGGACCATGCGCAGGACAACGCCCGCCCGGCGGTGACGATCTCCGCCATCGCCGCCGCGGCCGGCGTGTCCGTCCCGACGGTCTCCCGCGTCCTCAACGGCAGGTCGGACGTCGCCCCGGCGACGCGCGAGCGGGTCGAAGCGCTGCTGCGCGAGTACGGCTATCGGCGCCGCGGGGCGGCGGCCCCCGCGCCGTCGGGACTGGTGGACCTCGTGTTCAACGACCTCGACAGCCCCTGGGCGGTCGAGATCATCCGCGGGGTCGAGGAGGCGCTCAACGGCGAGGGCCTGTCGGTGGTCGTGTCCGCCATCCACCGCCGCGGCGGCACCGACTCGACACGCAAGTGGCTGGACACGCTGGCCGACAGGGCGAGCGACGGCGCCATCCTCGTCACCACCGATCTCGACTCCTTCCTGCACGCGGAACTGCAGCGCCTCCACCTGCCCGTGATCGTCATCGACCCCGCGGGCGTCCCGGACCTCGAGGTGCCCACCATCGGTGCCACGAACTGGACGGGTGCCGTGACGGCGACCGAGCACCTCGTCCAGCAGAACCACCGGCGCATCGGCTTCGTCGCCGGACGGCCGGGCATCTGGTGCAGCCGGGCCCGTCTCGACGGCTACCGGGCAGGACTCGACGCCGCCGGTCTCGCCTTCGACCCCGCACTCGTGATCACCGGCGATTTCGACTACGCCTCGGGCTTCGCCGCCGGCGTGGAACTGCTCGCCCGGGAGGACCGCCCGAGCGCGATCTTCGCGGCGAGCGACCAGATGGCCCTCGGCGTGTACGAGGCGGCACGCCAGCAGGGCCTCCGCATCCCCGACGACCTCAGCGTGATCGGCTTCGACGACCTTCCCGAGGCGTCCTGGGCCTCCCCGCCCCTGACCACGGTCCGCCAGCCCCTGTCCGAGATGGGGATGCTCGCCGCCCGGACGCTCGTGCGGCTGATGCGCGGCGAGCCGGTCGAGAGTCCGCGCATCGAGCTCTCGACGAAGCTCATCCGCCGCGCGAGTGTGCGCGCCCTCCGCTCCTGACCGGACTCGCACCCTCGGGCCGGGAGCGCAAGCAGCCGTCACCCCTTGACTCTGTGCCTAAACCTAATATGTTTGTAACGGCAACATATTAGTCACACACACCCCTGGAGCACTCAATGACGATCGAGCCCACCCGCGACGACAAATTCTCCTTCGGACTCTGGACGGTCGGCTGGGAAGCCCAGGACCAGTTCGGCTCCGCGACCCGCGCGCCCCTCGACGTGGTCGAAGCGGTCAACCGCCTCAGCGATCTCGGTGCCTACGGCCTGACCTTCCACGACAACGACCTCTTCCCCTTCGGCTGCAGTGCCGGCGAGCGCCAGGCGCAGATCGACAGGCTGAAGGGCGCCCTCGACTCGACCGGCCTGATCGTGCCGATGGTCACGACCAACCTCTTCAGCCACCCCGTCTTCAAGGACGGCGGCTTCACGAGCAACGACCGCGGCGTGCGTCGTTTCGCGATCCGCAAGGTGCTCGACAACATCGATCTCGCGGCCGAGCTCGGCGCGCAGACATTCGTCATGTGGGGTGGGCGCGAAGGCAGCGAGTACGACGCCGCCAAGGACATCCGCGGCGCCCTCGAGCGGTACCGCGAGGCCGTCAACCTGCTCGGCGACTACGTCACCGACAAGGGCTACGACATCCGCTTCGCGATCGAACCGAAGCCCAACGAACCGCGCGGCGACATCCTCCTGCCCACACTGGGGCACGCGATGGCCTTCATCGAGACCCTCGAGCGCCCGGAACTGGTCGGCATCAACCCGGAGACCGGGCACGAGCAGATGGCCGGACTGAACTTCACCCACGGCATCGCGCAGGCCCTCTACCAGGGCAAGCTGTTCCACATCGACCTCAACGGCCAGCGCAGCATCAAGTTCGACCAGGACCTCGTGTTCGGCCACGGCGACCTGCAGAACGCCTTCTCCCTCGTCGACCTCCTGGAGAACGGCGGTCCCGCGGGTGGCCCGTCCTACGACGGCCCCCGCCACTTCGACTACAAGCCGAGCCGCACGGAGGACATGGACGGCGTGTGGGATTCCGCATCCGCCAACATGCAGACCTACCTCCTCCTCAAGGAGCGTGCCGCAGCCTTCCGTGCGGACCCCGAGGTGCAGGCGGCCCTGGCCGCGTCGCGCGTCTCCGAGATCAACGAGCCCACGCTCGGCGACGGCGAGGGCTACGAGGCCCTGCGTGCCGACCGCTCCTCCTACGAGGACTTCGACGCCGACGCGTACTTCAACGGCAAGGGCTTCGGGTTCGTGAAGCTGCAGCAGCTCTTCATCGAGCACCTGCTCGGGGCCCGCTGACCCATGGCCCTGGTCACGGGCGTCGACTCGTCGACGCAGAGCTGCAAGGTCGTCGTGGTCGACACCCGGGACGGCGCCGAGGTGCGCACCGGCCGAGCCTCCCACCCGGAGGGCACGGAGGTGGACCCCGAGGCGTGGTGGCGGGCGCTGCTCACGGCCCTGGAATCCGGGAACGGACTCGGGGACGACGTCGACGCGCTCTCGATCGCGGGCCAGCAGCACGGCATGGTGCTCCTGGGCCGGGACGGCCGGGTCCTCCGGGACGCACTGCTGTGGAACGACACCCGTTCCGCCGGCGCCGCACGGGACCTGATCGCCGAGCTCGGCGTCGACGCCCTGGTGGCCCGGACCGGGTCCGCGCCCGTGGCGTCCTTCACGGGCACGAAGGTGCGCTGGGTGCGGGACGCCGAACCCGACGTCGTCCCGGCCATCGCCGCCGTGGCACTCCCGCACGACTGGCTGACGTGGCGGCTGCGCGGCTTCGGGCCCGAGGGCGGGTCGCCCCTCGGCCCCGTGCTCGAGGAACTGGTCACCGACCGCTCGGATGCGAGCGGTACCGGGTACTGGAGCCCGGCGGCGGACGCGTACGACCTCGACCTGTTCGAACTGATGCTCGGCCGCCCCGCCCGTGAGGCGCAGGGTTCCGGGGGGACGGCATCGGGCACGGACGCCGACGCCGTGGTCCTCCCCCGCGTGCTGTCGGCCGAGGCCGACGCCGGGAGCGTGCACCCCTCGTTCCTCGCGTCGGGGGACCGTCGGATCGCCCTCGGTGCGGGCGCCGGGGACAACGCGGGGGCAGCGCTCGGCCTCGGGGCCGAGGAGGGCGACGTCGTCGTGTCGCTGGGCACCAGCGGCACTGTCTTCGCCGTCGCCGCCGGTGCCGTGGCCGACACCTCGGGGACGGTGGCGGGCTTCGCCGACGCGAGCGGCCTGTTCCTCCCCCTCGTGGCGACCCTGAACGCCGCCCGGGTCCTCTCGTCCGTGGCAGGCCTCCTGGGGGTGGACCACGAGGGCTTCGCGGAGCTGGCCCGCGGCTCGGAGCCGGGTTCCGGCGGCGTCGTCGTCGTCCCGTACTTCGAGGGCGAGCGCACGCCCAACCTGCCCACGGCGAGGGCGAGCTTCCACAACCTCAGCATCGCCTCCGGTACCCGGGAGAATCTCGCGCGGGCGGCGATCGAGGGCATGCTCTGCGGGCTGGCGGATGCCCTGGACGCCGTGCGGGCGGCAGGGGTCGCACCCCGGCACCTGCTGCTGATCGGCGGCGCGGCGCAGAATGCCGCAGTGCAGGAGGTCGCCGCACAGGTGTTCGATCTGCCCGTGCGGATCCCCGCGCCCGGCGAGTACGTGGCACGGGGAGCGGCTGCGCAGGCCGCCTGGGCGCTGACGGGGTCGAGGCCGCGCTGGGTCGTGGACCTGCGCGAGGATCGGGCCGCCGACCATCGTCCCGTCATCCGTGAGCAGTACAGGACGGCGATCGGGTCGCTGCGCTTCTAGGGCGTCCCGATGAACGGCCCGCGGACCGACGCGCGCCCCGGACGAAGGAGAGGCACCACCCCGGCGGGGTGGTGCCTCTCCTTAGTGGGGTGCGGGTGGGTCAGATGCCGGCCTGGTGGTCGATGCCGACCTGGTCGACCTTGCGGTGGAAGCGCATGCCGGCCTTGCCGCCGAGGATGGCCCCGATCAGGGGGACGAGGACGGCGATCGCGAGGGCGATGAGGCCGCTGGCGGTCAGCAGGCTGCCGTCGACGGGGATCCGGGGTGCTCCGCCGATGCTGGAGAGGACGTTGAACTGGTCGCCGGCGAGGGCGGCGAGGATCGCGACGACGATCGCGATGATGATGCCCCACGCCCATACGGCGACGCCCTGCTTCACGCCGTCGAAGCGGGCCATGCGCCCGGCGACGTACCCGCCGCAGTAGTAGGCCAGGAACAGGATGATCGCCAGGACGATGCCGCTGACGATGCCGAGGGTTTCCGCGTTCTGCGTGGCCTGGTTCGCGGCGTCGGACGCGCCGTTCGTGTTCGCGGCTCCCACGCCCGCACCGATCGCGGTGGCCAGGGCGCTCAGCAGGACGGTCAGTCCGATCGCGGTCAGCCAGCCGAAGAACGCCGAGCCCCACTTGATGCCGCCGAAGCGTTCCTTCTCCGCCGCCACGACGTCGTTGCGCCTGCTCCTCGGGGTACTCGCCCCCGATGCGTTGTCTGATGCCATGATGCTGCTCCTCGGTCGGTGGATCACCGTGCCCTCCGCAGCGGATGCTGTCGGACACCAATGATCAGTCTGCTTACTACCGTGACCGAAGCCGTTCCGTGAGCGCAACCCGGTTGTTTTGCCCTGCGTGCAGGAACACGGGGAGTCGGCGTGGTCTTCCGCGTCAGGCCGGGGCGGGGAGCGCTTCCGGCCACCCCCGGGCAGGAGCCGCGCGACCCGAAAAGTAGTAAGGAGGCTTGTTATCTGTTTGTGGCTTGCCTACAGTGAGGCGGAGTGCAGTCCCCCGCTGCACGGTCACGGTTGCACATGCTAGGAGCACTACATGATCACCTCGCAAGATCTCGACCGCCTCACCACCGGCAAGGGCACGGTCTACACGAACGACGGCGACAAGCTCGGCTCGGTCGGCGAGCTGTACGTCGACGACAGCACCGGGCAGCCCAGCTGGGTCACTGTCAACACGGGACTGTTCGGCACCAAGGAGACCTTCGTGCCGCTGCAGGACGCCTCTGCCGACGGCAACGACGTCCGCGTCCCCTACTCCAAGGAGCTCGTGAAGGACGCCCCGTCCGTCGAGCGTGACGGCCACCTGAGCCCGGAGGAGGAGGAGCGCCTGTACCGGCACTACAGCCTCGGATCCGGCACGACGACGACGGACACGACCTCGGGCCAGGGCCGCGAAGCCCCCGGCTTCCAGCCCGGCGACGAGCAGGTGGACCGCTCCGACAGCCGCGGGACCGTGGGACACGACACCTCGGGCCCCACGACCGACGATGCCATGACGCGCTCCAAGGAGGAGCTCCGCGTCGGCACCGAGACACATGAAGCCGGCAGGGCGCGCCTGCGCAAGCACGTGGTGACCGAGAACGTCACCAAGACGGTCCCCGTGACCCACGAGGAGGTCCGCGTCGAGCGCGAGCCGATCACGGACGCCAACCGTGGTGACGCGCTGGACGGGCCCGCCATCAGCGAGGAGGAGCACGAGGTCGTCCTGACCGAGGAGCGTCCCGTCGTGGAGAAGGAGGCCGTCCCCGTGGAACGCGTCCGCCTCGACAAGGAGACCGTCACCGAGCAGCAGACGGTCAACGAGCAGGTGCGCGAAGAGCGCATCGAGACCGAGGGCGACGGCACCCGCCGCTGACCCGCCGGCCGACACCGCTCGACCGGAGGGCGCGCCGATGACGGAGCGCGCTCCGGTGTGTCCGCCCCGGTCCGGGCACTCCTGCCCGGCGCAGGCTCCACCTCGGCCCTCACGGACACGCTGCGCCACCCCGTCGACCTCCGTGGAGGCGTGCATGACGGAGCGGACCCCCGACTCGCGGACGGCCATCTCGAACGGCGGGAGGAGCACGTCCGCGCGCTCCCGCTCCCCGATCGAGACGGGCGCGAGGGTGAGGCCGAGCATCATGACCGCGGTGCCCGCGAGACCGCGGGACAGCGGGGTTCGGTCGTTCATCGTTGAACGCTTCCCGCAAGTTTTGATGATCAGATCGAAAGTAGTGTGGTGGGTCGAGTGTGTGTAGCACTCCTTCGGAAGCGCAGGGGCGGCTGTGCCACCCGTCCCATCCTGCGGCGAACGGCGTCCGATCCCCCGCGGATGGGCGGGGGTAGGCTATGCCACATGTCGATTCCGGCGGACGAACCGCGCGTCACCCTCGCCCAGCTCGCCACGAAAGCAGGGGTCTCGCTCTCCACCATCTCCAAGGTGCTCAACGGCCGCACCGACGTGTCGCCGAGAACCCGGGCGAAAGTTGAGGAGCTCCTGGAGGAGCACGGCTACCGGCGGCGCAAGGTCTCGACCGCGAAGGCGAACCTCGTCGAACTCGTGTTCCACGAACTGGAGAGCGCGTGGGCGCTCGAGCTGATCCGGGGGGTGGAGAACGTGGCCCGCGGCCGCGGACTGAGCGTCGTCCTGACGGAGACGGGCTCCCGGCATGCGCCCGGACCCGAGTGGATCGAGGGAGTCATGTCGAGGCGGCCTGCCGGCGTCGTCCTCGTCTTCTCGGAACTGCCCCACGAGTTCCGCACCAAGCTCGACGCCCGCTCGATCCCGTTCGTGATCATCGATCCGGCCGGCGATCCGTCCCCGGACGTCCCCTCGGTGGGGTCCGCCAACTGGTCGGGCGGGATGATGGCCACGCGCCACCTGATCGACCTGGGCCACACGCGCATCGCGGCGATCAGCGGACCGGAGGACATGATGTGCTCCCTCGCGCGGATCGACGGATACCGCTCGGCCATGAACAGGGCGTCCCTGCCCATCGACCCGTCGTTCATCAGGTTCGGCAACTTCCACGTGGACGGCGGACGCGACCACGCCTTCGCCCTACTGCGTGCGCCCCATCCGCCCACCGCGATCTTCGCCGGCAGCGACCTGCAGGCCCTGGGCGTGCTCGACGCCGCCCGCCAGATCGGGCTCAGGGTCCCGGAAGAGCTCTCCATCGTGGGGTACGACGACCTGCCGGTCGCGCAGTGGTCGAGCCCCGCCCTGACGACCGTCCACCAGCCGCTCATCCAGATGGCCGAGGAAGCCACCCGCATGGTCCTGCGCCTGCGCGACGGGCACCGCCCCGACAACCTGCGGCTCGACCTCGCGACGAGTCTCGTGGTGCGCCAGAGCACCTCGCCACCGTCGGGCGGCGTCCTGCAGGTCGCCGGCCCGATCGGGCAGCGGGCCTGAGGCCGGGCCGACCCCGGCGTCTCGTTACGATGGAGGTCCGACCAGGCGCACTTCAGGCTCCTGCACCACGAAGGGGGATCCGGGCCGTGCGGTCACCACTCGGTACGGCGAACGGCACCGAGGGTCTCCGTGCGCAGAACCTGTCCCAGATCCTGACCATGGTGCACCGGGACGGGCCGCTGTCCCGATCCGAGCTGACCCGCCGCAGCGGCTTCAACCGGTCGACGGTCGGCGCCCTCGTGCAGGCCCTCACCGAGAAGGACCTGGTGCGTGAATCGGAGCCGGCCGTCGGCGGCCGGGTGGGCCGCCCGAGCCCCATCGTGCAGGTGAACCCGGGGGTGGCGGTGCTCGCGGTCAACCCGGACATCGACGCCCTGACCGTCGGCGTCGTCGGCCTCGGCGGACACGTCCACCAGCGCATCCGTCGCGAGACCCGCGGCATCCCGACCCTCGACGACGCCGTCGCGCTCACGCGGGACACGGTGCAGGACCTCCAGCCCACCCTGGCCGGCCTCGACCGGATCCTCGGCGTCGGTATCGCCCTGCCCGGCCTCGTCAACGCGGGCACGGGACGCGTGCTCGTCGCGCCGCACCTGGGCTGGCGGGACGCCGACCTCACCGGGCCCTTCACCCGGGCCCTCGGGCTCCCGGTCGTGGCCGCGAACGACGCCTCCCTCGGCTCCCTCGCGGAGAGCATCTTCGGCGCGGCACTCGGGGTGAGCGACGCGGTGTACCTCAACGGCAGCGCGAGCGGCATCGGCGGCGGGATCGTCACCGGCGGGGCGCAGCTCGTGGGGAGCCGCGGCTACGGCGGGGAACTGGGCCACACGCTCGTCAGCCCGGGCGGCGCCGCCTGCCACTGCGGACGCTCCGGGTGCCTCGACGCCGAGGTGCGGCTGGAACGGCTGCTCGGGGCCGCCGGCGAGGCCGGGGGCGGTATCGAGGCCCTCGAGCGGGTGCTGTCCGACGACCCGGGGGCGGCCGTCCGGGCGGAGGCGGAACGCCAGCTGGAATTGCTCGCCGTCGCGCTGGTGGACTTCACCAATATCTTCGATCCCCGCCTGATCGTGCTCGGCGGTTTCCTCGGCGCGCTCGTCGGGTTCCGCGGGGACCTGCTCAGCGAGACCGTCAACTCGGCGTCCCTCGCGGGCGGGGTGGAGGTCCGCCGCGCCGCCCTCGGCCCGGAACTCCTCCTGATCGGAGCGGCGGAACTGGCCTTCCGTCCCCTGCTCGCGTCACCCTCCTGAGGATCCCACGCGTCCGGCGCGACGGGGACGGGCGGCAGCCGCGCCGGCTCACCCGTCAGGGACCGCCGGTGGGACGTCCCGGTCCGGGCACACGAAAGGGCGCATCCTCCCTGTCGGGGTGATGCGCCTGCGGAAGGACGGCGGGTCTGTCAGCCGGTGCGGCGTGAGCCGCTCTCCTCGCCGCCGTCGTCGACCTCGTCGGCGTACTTGTCCTCGTACTGCGAGTAGTCGGGTTCGACCGGCTCGAGAGGTTCGGTACGTCGGGTGGAAGCACGACTGCCCGGGCCTGTGAGCTCTCGCTGCAGTGCCGAATAGTCAGTGGCCGGACTGAAGTACTTCATGTCCCTGGCCTGCTTGGTAGCTTTTGCCTTTTGACGGCCGCGCCCCATGGCGTGACCCCCTTTGTGCTTAGATCCGGAGGTGGTCACTGGGGCGCGAGGCCCAAGGCTGCAGCGAGGCCCCGGAATATTTGGTCAAATTGTCGTAAGTATAGGTTACATGCTTTCACCGGCGCCCGAGCCCGGTTCCTGTCCGCGGGGCACGGGCCCCGGTCGCCGTGACGAGCCCGCTCGCCGGAACGCCTCGCCGCGGCTCCGTGCGGGAGGTGATCTTGGATAGAGTCGGAGCCACGCCGGGGCGCCCGGCCACGAGTCCTCACGAATGCAAGGAGACAGCGGCCCACCATGAGCAACGAGGAGCAGGCACAGAGGGAGTCCGCACGCGGTGCCGCACCCGGCGAACCGGGACTGCAGGAGGACCCGGCGGTCGTGGATCCCGACGACGTCGTCCTCGACGACGGCGACGTCTCACCCGACACCCTCGAACCGGAGCTGTCGGTCTCGCCCGAGGCCCTCGACTTGGCGGAGCCGGCCCTCGAACCGGCGCGGATCAGCACGGACACCGCCGAAGCCGCCTCACTCGAGGAGGCGGCCGCCGAAGCCCGGGCCGTCGCCGCGGAGGCGGAGAGGACCGGGACGCTGGTCGGCGGGCCGATGCCCGCCGACACCCCTGCCGTCCGCGTCTCCCCGGACGGTACGGCACCCGCGGGCGGCGTGGCCGGTGATGCCCGTGACACCCGTGCCGGCAGCACCGCCGTCGGCCCGACAGTCGACACCGGCGCAGGCGACACCCGCGGCGGAGATCGTGAGAACGCCGAGGACCCCGAGGGCAGCGAGGACGGCGGGGGCAGGGACGTCCACGGTCCGGACGGCGGCCCGGACGCCTTCCCGCCCGAGAGCGGCGAGCCGGGCCTCGGGCACCCGGGCCTCTACCCCGGCACCGATCCGGCCTTCATCGGCACAGCGAACGGCGCAGGGAACAGCACAGGGGACCGCGCGGGGGACGGCGCGGGGCCTGCCGGACGCAGTGGAGTCGGCTCAGAAAGCGGAACGCCGGCCGGTTCCCCCGGCGTCGGACTGGTCGACGGCGGCGCGACCGCCGCCCGGACCGACGGGGTCCCCGAGGCGCCCGGCGACGAGCCCGGCGAGGGGCTGCCGCTGCGTGATAGGAGCCGGACGAAGGGCGGCGCCCTGCCCCTGCTGCTGGTGATCGGCGGCGTCGTCGTGCTCGTCGGACTCCTCGTCTGGCTCATCGTGTCCCTTTTCGGCGGGACCGACGACGAGGACCGCGTCGACCCGTCCTCGCTCGCCGCGGGCGAATGCCTGGCCGGCTTCACGGACATCACCGAGGACGCCGCACGGGTGGACTGCTCGGCGCCCCACAACGCGCAACTCGTGGCGAGTGAGAACTACCCGGACGACGCCGAGTTCCCCGGCCGCGACCAGCTCGGCCTGCGCGCCGAGTCGGCATGCGCCACCGCCTCGTCCGGGATCGACCCGGACGCGATCGACGGCGACGTGCAGGTCACCCTCCTCCGCGCCACGCCGACGACCGAGACGTGGGCCGGCGGCGACCGGCGCGTGGACTGCTTCGCCGTCGTCGAGGACGGCGGCACCCTGAGTCGGAGCCTCCTCGGCCCCTGACCGGGCCGATGCGGGTGTCGGGAGGGGGTCCCGAGGCTCCCCTCCCGACACCCGGCATCGCTGCCGGGCTACCGCGCGGCGCGTACCACCAGGCCGTCCGCCTCCGGACCGGCGTCGCCAGGACCGAGGGCGTCCGGCTCCGGACGGTCGACCACGACGGTATCGCCGTCGAGGATCTCCCCCGCGAGGATGCCCCGGGCCAGCCGGTCCCCGATCTCGCGCTGCACGAGCCGCCGGAGGGGACGCGCGCCGTACGCCGGGTCGAACCCGGTGAGGGCCAGCCACTCGCTCGCGGCCCCGCTGACGTCGAGCTCGAGCCGACGGTCGTGGAGCCGGTCGCCCAGCGCCCTGACCTGCAGGTCCACGATCCGCGAGAGCTCGTCGAGGCTCAGCGGGTCGAACACCACGACGTCGTCGAGGCGGTTCAGGAACTCGGGCCGGAAGTTCGCGTTGACGGCGGACATTACGGCGGCGCGTTTCGCCGCCTCGTCGAGCGACGGATCCACGAGGAACTGCGAGCCGAGGTTCGAGGTCATGACGAGGATGACGTTGCGGAAGTCGACCGTGCGGCCCTGGCCGTCGGTGAGGCGCCCGTCGTCGAGCACCTGCAGCAGCAGGTCGAAGACCTCGGGGTGCGCCTTCTCCACCTCGTCGAACAGCACCACGCTGTAGGGCCGGCGCCGGACCGCCTCGGTGAGCTGCCCGCCCTCCTCGTAGCCGACGTATCCCGGAGGCGCACCCACGAGGCGCGCCACCGAGTGCTTCTCCGAGTACTCGGACATGTCGATCCGGACCATGGCGCGCTCGTCGTCGAACAGGAAGTCGGCGAGCGCCTTCGCGAGCTCCGTCTTGCCCACGCCCGTGGGGCCGAGGAACAGGAAGGACCCGGTGGGGCGGTTCGGGTCGGAGACACCGGCCCGCGCGCGGCGGACGGCGTCGGACACCGCCGAGACGGCCTGCTGCTGGCCGATCAGGCGTGCGCCGATCACCTCCTCCATGCGCAACAGCTTCTCGCTCTCGCCCTGCAGCATGCGCCCGGCGGGGATACCCGTCCAGGCGGAGATGACCTCGGCGATGTCCTGGGCCGTGACCTCCTCGGCCACCATCAGTTCGGGTCCGCTGACGGTCTGCTCCTCCGCCGCCTGCGCCTCGCGCAGCTCGCGCTCCACCTGCGGGATCTCGCCGTAGAGGATGCGCGACGCCGTCTCGAGGTCGCCCTCGCGCTGGGCGCGGTCGGCCTGTGAGCGCAGGTCGTCGAGGGACGCCTTCAGGTCACCCACGCGGTTCAGTCCCGCCTTCTCCGCCTCCCACCGTGCGTTCAGCCCGTCGAGCTCCTCCTGGCGGTCCGCCATCTCGGCGCGCAGGGCCTGCAGCCGCTCGAGGGACGCCTCGTCCTTCTCGCGGGACAGCGCCATCTCCTCCATGCGCATCCGCTCGAGGGAGCGGCGCAGTTCGTCGATCTCCACCGGCGCGGAATCGATCTCCATGCGCAGGCGCGAGGCGGCCTCGTCCACGAGGTCGATCGCCTTGTCGGGGAGCTGCCGGCCCGGGATGTACCGGGAGGACAGCGTGGCGGCGGCGACGAGCGCGGAGTCGGCGATCGAGACCTTGTGGTGCGCCTCGTAGCGCTGCTTCAGGCCGCGCAGGATGCCGACGGTGTCGGTCACCGACGGCTCGCCGACGTAGACCTGCTGGAACCGGCGCTCCAGCGCCGGATCCTTCTCCACGTTCTCGCGGTACTCGTCCAGCGTCGTCGCCCCGATGAGCCGCAGCTCGCCCCGCGCCAGCATGGGCTTGAGCATGTTGCCGGCATCCATCGAGCCCTCGGATGCGCCCGCGCCGACCACGGTGTGGAGTTCGTCGATGAAGGTCACCACCTGGCCGTCGGACGAGCGGATCTCCTCGAGCACTGCCTTCAGCCGCTCCTCGAACTCCCCCCGGTACTTGGCGCCCGCGATCATGGAGCCGAGGTCGAGGCTGATGAGCCGCTTCCCCCGGAGCGACTCGGGGACGTCCCCGGCGACCATGCGCTGGGCCAGGCCCTCGACGACGGCGGTCTTGCCCACGCCGGGTTCGCCGATCAGGACGGGGTTGTTCTTGGTGCGGCGGCTGAGCACCTGGACCACGCGGCGGATCTCCGCGTCGCGGCCGATGACGGGATCGAGCTTGCCGCTGCGGGCCACCTCGGTCAGGTCGACGCCGAACTTCTCGAGGGCCTGGAAGGTGTTCTCGGGATCCGGCGAGGTCACGCGCCGGTCTCCCCGCACGCCGGGCAGCGCGGCGGCGAGGGCCTCCCGCGTGAGTCCGGCCGACCGGAGGATGCCGCCCGCGGCTCCGGCGTCGGAGGCGAGCGCCAGCAGGAGGTGCTCGGTGGAGACGAACTGGTCCCCCAGCGTCTCGGCCTCCTCCTTCGCGGCGTTGACGAGCTGCAGGGCGCCGCGGGAGAACTGCGGCTGCGCCACGGAGGAGCCCGACGACGACGGCAGTGCCCTGATCGAGGAGCTCGCCTGCACGCTGACGGTGTCGGGGTCCGCACCGGCAGCCCGAAGGAGCGCCACGGCGACGCCCTCCCGCTGGTCGAGCAGCGCCTTGAGGAAGTGCGGCGTCTCGATCTGCGCGTTGCCCGCCGTGGAGGCATTCATAGCGGCAGCCGACAGCACCTCACGGCTCTTGGTGGTGAAATTGGTGTCCACGGGCGGATCCTTTCTGGTCGGACGCAGGGGAATGCGATCACCTTGAGTGTACTTGACTCAACTTTGGGGAGCGGCCGGGCATTCCCTGCTATCCGGGCCCCGCATCGATCGCGGCAGCGAGCGCCCGGATGACGGGCCACGCACCCTCGGAGCTGTTGCCCAGCACGCTCACCGTGGTCCGCGTGCCGATGATGTGCGTGGAGCGGAAGGACACCCCGGCGTCGTAGCCCTCGAGGACGAGCGCGGGCCGGGACGCATGCAGCCAGAAGCCCATCCCGTAGCGCAGCCCCTCCTCCGGGACGTCGTGGCGAGGGCGGATCATCTCCGCGACGGTGTCGCGCGCGACGATGCGTCCGTCGAGGAAGGCGAGCCAGAACCGGTGCAGGTCGGCGGCCGTCGTGAACGCCCCGCCGTCGCCGGTGCCGAGCACCGGCAGGTGCAGCGTGTTCATCAGGTCGCCGTCGTCGAGGACGTAGCCGGGCGCCGCGTCGGCCGGCAGGTCGTTCAGCGGGAGGAACCCGGTGCGCCCGAGGCCCGCGGGGTCGAGGACGAACTTCCGGACGGCGTCGTGATAGGTCGTCCCGGTGACCCGTTCCAGGAGGATCGCCAGCACCACGTAGCCGCCGTTGCAGTAGGCGAACCGCTCACCGGGGGCGAACTGCTGCGGGTGCCCGTCGAGCAGCGGTAAAAAGGCCTCGGCCGTGGTGAGCGTGTGCACGGGGACGGTGAGCACGTAGTCGGAGGCCTCCCAGTCGGCGCTCTCGTCCAGGTAGTCGCCGATACCCGAGGTGTGCGTCAGCAGGTGCTCGACCGTCACGGTGTCCGCGATCAGCGGCAGGGCGTCCCCCAGCAGGTCGCGAACCCGCTGCTCGAGCCGCAGCCGTCCGTCCTCCACCAGGCGCAGGACGGCGAGGGCCGTGAACGCCTTGCTGCCGCTGGCGATCGCGATCCGTAGGTCCGCCGTCATCGGCACCCGGAAACCCCGGTGCACGAAGCCCTCGCAGCGTTCCAGGGTCCGGCGCTCCCCGGTGTCCACCGTGGCGACGCCCGTGAACGCGTTCCGCGCCACGGCGTCGTCGAGTGTCCGCGCATCGATGTGCATCGCTGCCCCCGTGGGTCGTGGACCTCGAATGGTACGCCGCGTCCCGGGCCCCCGCGACGCCCCGGCGGGCCGAAGAGCCGGCCGAAACGGCCGCCTCGGACATAATGAGCCGTATGGGGAAACTTCACCGCGCCACGTCCGTGCTGACCACCGCCCTCCTCGCCGTGAGTCTCGCGGCCTGCACCGACGCACGCCCGACGGCGGACGACGCGGCCCGCACGCTGGCCGAGGGCCTCGGCCGGCTCGACGTCGGGGAATCGACGTTCGCCTCCGCCGAGGCGTCAGCGGTGACGGGCGAGCTCGCCGCGATCACCGACGGCTTCGCGCCCGGGGCTCCGCAGGTCACGGTGGCCGGCGTCGAGGAGACGGGCGAGGACAGCGCGACGGCGACCCTCGACTACGTCTGGGACCTCGACGCCACCGATTCCGACTGGACCTACAGCACGACGGCGGACCTGACGCGCGTCGAGGACGTCTGGCAGGCCGCCTGGGACCCCTCGGTGTTCGTCCCGGACCTCCTGCCCCGGGAGAAGCTGACGCTGACCCGTGTCCCGGGCGACCGCGGGGACATCACCGGGGCACGTGGCGAGGTCATCGTCACCCAGCGCCCCGTCCTCCGGGTCGGGATCGACAAGACGCTCGTCCCCGCGGACCAGCAGGCAGCGTCCGCGCGGTTGCTCGCGACGCTGCTCGAGCTGGACCCCGCCGACTACGGACAGCAGGTCGCGGAGGCGGGCGCCGAGGCCTTCGTGGTGGCCCTCGTGTTGCGCGACGACGCCACCCGCACCGTGACGGACGCGCAGATCGATGCCATCCCGGGCGCCTTGCGGCAGGCGGACACGCTCGAACTCGGGCCGACCCGCACCTTCGCCCGGGAGCTGCTCGGGAGTGTCGGTGAGGCGACCGAGGAACTCGTGGAACAGTCCGGCGGCGCCGTCGCGGCCGGGGACATCACGGGCCTCGGAGGCCTGCAGCTGCAGCACAACGCCCGGCTCGCCGGGACGCCCGGCGTGGAGGTCCATGCCGCGCCGGTCGACGCGCCGGCAACGCCCACCCAGCGCCTGTTCGCCCGGCCGGCCGTGGACGGCGACGACCTCGCGACCACGCTCGATCCCCGGCTGCAGAGCCTCGGCGAGGACGTGCTCGCCGACGAACCCTCGGCGTCGTCCATCGTGGCCATCCGGCCCAGCACGGGCGAGATCCTCGCGGCCGCCAACGGCCCGGGCAGCGACGGGCTGCAGACCGCACTCCTGGGCCAGTACCCGCCCGGCTCGACCTTCAAGGTGGCCACGAGCCTCGCGCTCCTGCGGCAGGGCTTCACCCCGGAGACGCCCACCGAGTGCACGGAGGAGGTGACGGTGGACGGCCGGATGTTCAACAATGCCGGCACCTACCCCGACCGGTTCCTCGGCACCATCCCACTCCTCGAGACCTTCGCGCAGTCCTGCAACACCGGGTTCATCTCGGCGCGGGACAGGATCAGCCAGGCGGACCTCGCGGGAGCCGCCACCGATCTCGGCATCGGGGTCGAGGCGAGCATCGGCACGCCCGCGTTCTTCGGCTCCGTACCGGCCGAGGCGGAGGGCACCGCCCACGCCGCCGCCATGATCGGCCAGGGCGAGGTCCTGGTGTCACCTCTCTCGCTCGCCACCATGGCCGCCTCCGTGGGGGCCGGTGCGCGCGTCACACCCACGCTCCTGGGACCCGGCGAGTCCACCGAGCTGGACCCCGGATCGGAGAGCGCAGCGGCGACGGCCGCACCGACCGGCGACGCGGGGCCGTCGGCCGCTGCGGCACCGTCCGAGGCGGCGACGCCGAGCGCGTTCACGGCTGCCGAGTCCGCGACGCTGAAGACGCTGATGGCAGCCGTCGTCGAGCAGGGCGGCGCGCAGCTCCTCCAGGACGTGCCGGGCGAACCCGTCCTGGCCAAGACGGGCACCGCGGAGTTCGGCAGCGAGACCCCGCCGCGCACCCACGCCTGGGTCGTCGCCCTGCAGGGCGACCTCGCCGTCGCCGTCTTCGTCGAGGAGGGCGAACTGGGGTCCACGTCCGGCGGTCCCCTCCTGCAGGCGTTCCTCACCGGAGCCGCTTCCTAGGACCACGGGCCCGCAGCATGCGGGCCCGTCCACTTCGACGACATGGGGGTCGGATCAGCGCAGTGAAGACAGGAGCTTGATCATCCTCCGGCGCCCACCAGGTGCGCCGGAGGCAATTCGAAGACCGTTGAAAGGGTCGCAGTGGATCTCACGTTCATCCCGCTCATCATCGGCGCGGTGGTATTGCTCGTCGTCATCGTCGTCGCCATCGTGCTCGCCCGCATGGCGCTGCACATCGCCAGCCCGGACCAGGCACTCATCATCTCGTCGAAGGACAGCAAGGGGCAGCCGGACCCCGACAGCCAGCGCGTCGTCTTCGGCCGCATCTTCATCAACCCGTTCTCGCAGCGCGCCTATCCCCTGTCCCTCGCCTCCCGGCAGGTGTCCCTGCGCATCGAGGGCATCTCCAAGAACGGCATCAAGCTGCACCTGACGGGTGTCGCCCAGGTGAAGGTGGGCGGCGACGCCGACGCCGTCCGGAAGGCGGCGCAGCGCTTCCTGAACCAGCAGGACGCCATCGACCACTACACGCAGGAGACGCTCTCGGGCTCGCTGCGCTCCATCGTGGGGACCCTGACGGTCGAGTCGATCATCCGGGACCGCGCCACCTTCGCCAAGAGCGTCAAGGAGGAGGCGGAGCACTCCATGCACAACCAGGGGCTGGAGATCGACACGTTCCAGATCCAGTCCGTGGACGACGACTCGGGGTACCTGAAGAACCTCGGCCGGCCCGAGGCCGCCCTCGCCGAGCGCAACGCCAAGATCGCCGAGGCGCGCTCCATGCAGGAGTCCGAACAGGCCCGGGCCCTGTCGGACGAGCAGGTGGCCCTCGCGCAGCAGCAGCTGATCATCCGGCGCGCGGAGCTGAAGGAGGAGGCGGACGCACGCCAGGCGCGTGCCGACGCGTCGGGTCCGCTCGCGCAGGCCGAACAGCAGGAGCAGGTCATCATGCGGGAGCAGCAGGTCGCCCAGCGGCGTGCCGAACTCCGGGAGCGTGAACTGGACACGGAGGTGCGCAAGCCCGCCGACGCCGAGAAGTACCGCCTCATCCAGCAGGCGGACGCGAAGCTCGAGGAGCGTCGCCGCGCGTCCGAGGCGAGCGAGATCGAGGCCCGCGTGGACCTCTCACGCCGCAAGCTCGTCGCCGAGGGCGACCGCGTGGCGGCCGAGGCGGACGCCGCGGCGAACACAGCACGCGGCACCGCCGAGGCAGCGATCAACGAGGCCAGGGGCCGTGCGGATGCCGCCGTCATCGCGTCCCGCGGTGACGCCGAGGCCGGGTCCGCGGAGGCCCGCGGCAAGGCCGAGGCCGCCGGCATCGCGGCGCAGGCGGAGGCCTACGAGAAGTTCAACCAGGCCGCCATCCTGTCGAAGGTCCTCGAGGTCCTCCCGGCGATGGCCCGCGAGATCGCGGCCCCCATGTCGGCGATCGACACCATGACCGTCGTCTCGAACGACGGCGCGAGCCAGCTCAGCAAGAACGTCTCGAACGGCGTCCACCAGACCACGCAGCTGGTCAAGGACACGACGGGCCTCGACATCATCACGCTGCTCGGCGACCTGCTGAAGAACGCGGACAAGGTCGGGATGAACGGCTCCGGCGGGTCCTCCGCCGCCAACGGGTCCTAGCTCGCCAGGACCGGGGAGGGCCGTCACCGCGTCGTCGGTGGCGGCCTTTCCTCATGCCCGGGGCCGAGCCGGCCCTGGCGGCCCCTTCCCAAAGCCGGGGATGCCCCCTACAGTGGTCCGAGTAAATGAATGCCATTCATTTTGAGGTGCGGGTCACGTCCCGCCTGCGATCGGACATCCCGCCGGCCGCACCCGCTCCGGTGGACTCGTCGACGACGAGGCGCGTCCGCCGGCCGAAGGAAGGCCGACCATCGTGCCCATGACGCCCAGTAGGACCGCGACCTCCGGAGCCGGCTCCGCCGGGACGGCGACCTCGCCGAAGGGCCTCGCCCGCGGCCAGCTCGGACTGCTCGCCATCGTCGTCATCGGCATCTCGACGATCGCGCCGGCCTACGTCCTGACCAGCACGCTGGGCCTCACGGTCGCGGAGGTCGGGGTCCACCTGCCGGCCATCTTCCTCGTCGGGTTCGTCCCCATGTTCCTCGTCGCCCTCGCCTACAAGGAACTCAACGCCGACTCGCCGGACAGCGGGACCACCTTCACCTGGGTCACGAAGGCCTTCGGCCCCTTCGTGGGATGGATGGGCGGGTGGGGCCTGCTCGCGGCGAACATCATCGTCCTGTCCAACCTGGCCGGCGTGGCCGTGGACTTCTTCTACCTGTTCCTCGGGCAACTCACCGGGAACGCATCGCTCGCCGACCTGACCTCGAACAAGGCCGTCAACATCGTCACCTGCCTGGTCTTCATGGGGGCAGCGGTCTGGGTGTCCTGCCGGGGCATCCGCACCACGCGCACGGTGCAGTACGTCCTCGTCGGCTTCCAGCTGCTCGTCCTCGCCTGGTACACCGTCCAGGCGTTCGCGCGGATCGCGGCAGGCAACGCCTCGGGCCTCGCCTTCAGCTGGGAGTGGTTCAACCCGTTCGGGATCGAGAGCTTCTCCGCCTTCGCCGCCGGCCTGTCGCTCTCCATCTTCGCGTTCTGGGGCTGGGACGTCTGCCTCACCGTGAGCGAGGAGGCCACGGACGGCCGCAGGACGTCGGGTCTGGCCGCCACGGTCGTGGCGGTCGCCGTCCTCGTGATCTACCTCCTCGGGTCGATCGCCACCGTGATGTTCGCCGGCATCGGTGACACTGGGATCGGGCTGAACAACCCGGAGAACTCCGAGAACGTGTTCACCGGTCTCGCTGCCCCCGTGATGGGCCCGTTCGCGATCCTCCTGTCGCTGGCCGTCCTCTCGAGCTGCGGGGCGTCGCTGCAGTCGACCTTCGTCTCGCCCGCCCGCACACTGCTCGCCATGGGCTACTACCGTGCCCTGCCGGGCCGGTTCGCGGGAGTGAGCACACGCTTCAACTCGCCCGTCTACGCGACGGTCTTCGCGGGCGCCGTCTCGGCAGCGTTCTACGTCCTGATGCGCCTCATCAGCGAGAACGTCCTCAACGACACCATCCAGGCGCTCGGCCTGATGATCTGCTTCTACTACGGGCTGACCGCCCTCGCCTGCGTCTGGTACTTCAGGGACTCGCTGTTCAGCAGCATCCGGAACGTGGCCTACCGGCTCTGCGCGCCCCTCCTCGGCGGGATCGGACTTCTCGTCGTCTTCCTCCAGACGGCCGTGGACAGCTGGGACCCGGCGTTCGGCAGCGGATCCGAAGTCCTCGGTGTCGGCCTCGTCTTCGTCATCGGCATCGGCATCCTCGTGGCCGGCGCCGTCGTCATGCTCGTCGTCCACCGGCGCAGCCCCGACTTCTTCCGCGGCCGGACCCTGACGCGCGACTCGTCGTCGCTCGTCCTCGACGACTGACGAGCCTCCCGGCAGCCCCCGGCGCCGTCCCGACACTCCCCGGCGCCGTCCCGACACCCCCCCGATCCGAAGGAACCGCAGTGAACTCCCGACAGCACGACAGCACGTCCCTCACAGTCGAGGCAGCCGCCGACCCGGGAACGCAGGGGATGCCCGCGGAGTGGGAGCCCCACGACCGCACCTGGATGGCCTTCCCTCCCGCGAACGACACCTTCGGGCGCCCCGGCAGTGACACCCTGCAGCGGGCACGGACCGCCTGGGCGCGCGTCGCGCGGACCATCTCCCGCTACGAGCCGGTGACGGTCCTCGCCGATCCCGCGGACACCGAGGCGGCGACGGCGCTCCTCGGAGGAACCGTCGCGATCGGATCGGCTCCACTGGACGATGCGTGGCTGCGCGACTCCGGCCCCACCTTCGTCCACGGTCCGGGCGGCGCGGTCGCCGGCGTCGACTGGGTGTTCAACGGGTGGGGCGCCCAGCACTGGGCGGCCTGGGCCAGGGATCGGCACGTGGGACGCGCGGTGGCGGACCTGGCCGGAGTACCGGCCCTCGGCAGCGGACTCGTCAACGAGGGTGGCGGCTTCCACGTGGACGGACGCGGCACCGTGCTGCTGACGGAGACCGTCCAGCTGGATCCGGGCCGCAACCCAGGGGCGACGAGGGAATCCGTCGAGGCCGAGATCCACGCCCGGCTCGGCACCCGCCACGCCGTCTGGCTGTCCCGGGGCCTGACCCGTGACTACGGGGAGTTCGGCACCCGGGGGCACGTCGACATCGTCGCCGCCTTCACCCCCGCGGGATCGGTCCTCCTCCACCGGCAGGACGATCCGGGGCATCCGGACCATGACGTGACCCGTCTCCTCAGGAGGGAACTCGAAGCGGCCGTCGACGCCGACGGCCGCCCCCTGTCGATCATCGACGTACCGGCGCCCACCGTCACCCACGACGACGACGGGATCGTCGACTGGTCCTACATCAACCACTACGTCGCCAACGGTGTGGTGGTGCTCTGCGCCTTCGACGACCCCAACGACGTGGTCGCCGCGGCGATCCTGCAGGAGGCGTACCCGGGCCGGACCGTCGAACTCGTCGACGCCCGGGACATCTTCGCCTTCGGCGGCGGCATCCACTGCATCACGCAGCAGCAACCTGCCCCACGGGGCACGGGCGGTGCCTGATGGGCTTCGACGTGGTGGAGGCGAGTCTCGCGGAGCTGAGGGAAGCCCTCGAAACGGGCACGGCGACCAGCCAGGAGCTCGTCACCGCCTACCTCCGCCGGATCGAGGCGTTCGACCGGGACGGCCCCCGGCTGAACTCCGTCGTCGTAATGAATCCCGATGCACCGGACGAGGCGCGCGCGTCGGACCGCCGCCGTGCCGAGGGCAAGCTGCTCGGGCCGCTGGACGGCATCCCCTACACGGCCAAGGACAGCTACCAGGTCGAGGGCCTCACCGTCGCGGCCGGGTCCCCCGCCTTCCGGGATCTGGTCGCCCGGCGCGACGCGTTCACCATCGAGCGTCTCCGCGGCGCCGGAGCTGTCCTGATCGGCCTCACCAACATGCCGCCCATGGCCAACGGGGGCATGCAGCGCGGGCTCTACGGCCGGGCCGAGAGCCCCTACAACGCCGGCTACCTCACCGCTGCCTTCGCCTCCGGATCCTCGAACGGCTCGGGGACGGCGACGGCCGCGTGCTTCGCCGCCTTCGGCCTGGCCGAGGAGACGTGGTCCTCGGGCCGGGCACCCGCCTCCAACAACGGGCTGTGCGCCTACACCCCGTCCCGCGGGGTCATCTCCGTGCGCGGCAACTGGCCCCTCGTCCCCACCATGGACGTCGTCGTCCCGCACACCCGGACCATGGCGGACCTCCTCGAGGTCCTCGACGTCATCGTCGCCGACGACGCGGAGACGCGCGGAGACTTCTGGAGGGCGCAGCCCTGGCTCCCCATCCCCCCGGCGTCGGAACTCCGGCCCGCCTCCTACCCCGCCCTCCGCCCGGGCAGCATCGACGACGCGCGCCGGGTACTCGCCGGCAGACGCTTCGGTGTCCCCCGCATGTACATCAACGCGGACCCGGACGCCGGGACGGGCGAGGCGCCGGGCATCGGCGGACCCACCGGGCAGCGGATCTCCACGCGCCCGTCGGTCATCGCGCTCTGGGAGGCCGCACGCCGCGACCTCGAGGACGCAGGGGCTGAGGTGGTCGAGGTCGACTTCCCCGTCGTCTCCAACTACGAAGGTGATCGCCCGGGAGCACCGACCCTCTCCTCCCGCGGCCTCGTGAGTGAGGACTTCATGCGCCGGGAGATCACGGATCTGTCCGCGTGGGCGTGGCACGACTTCCTACAAGCCAACGGCGACCCCGCGCTCTCCGGCCTCGCCGATGTCGACGGGTCGACGATCTTCCCCCCGCCGGAGGGCGCCCTCCCGGACCGCTACCACGGGTTCGACGACGACATCACCGGGTACCCGGCGCACGTCCGCGAGCACGCCATCGACGGACTGACGGACATCCCGCATCTCGAGGAGGGACTGCGAGGACTCGAGGAGACCCGGCGGCTGGACCTCGACCTGTGGATGGAGCAGCACGGGCTCGACGCCGTGATCTTCCCGGCGGCCGCGGACATCGGACCCGCGGACAGCGACCGGAACCCCGCGTCGGCGGACATCGCCTGGCGCAACGGTGTCTGGGTGTCCAACGGGAACCTCGTCCCACGGCACCTGGGTATCCCGACGGTCACCGTACCCATGGGACTGCTCGAGGACCTGCGGATGCCGGTCGGCCTGACCTTCGCCGGGCCCGCCTATGCCGACACGGGCCTGCTCGAGCTGGCGGCCGCCTTCGAACGCACCGGCACGGCCCGGCGCGTCGCACCACCGCGGACGCCCCGGCTGGAAGCGGACGGCTGACCGGGTGTCACCGTGGCAGGACTCAGCGGCAGGACTCAGCGGCAGGACTCAGCGGTAGGTGGGCAGGTAGGTGCCCGACGACGGGACGATCACCTTGCCGAGCGGCGCGAGGGACACCGGGATGAGCTTGAGGTTGGCGATCCCGAGGGGGATGCCGATGATGCTGGCGAACATCGGGATGGCCGTGAGCACGTGGCCGATCGCGATCCAGATCCCCGCGACGAGGAGCCAGATGACGTTCCCGACCGCGGCGAAGCCGTTCGTCGGCCCGCCCCGGTTCACGACGGTCTGGCCGAAGGGCCACAGCGCGTACATGCCGATCCTGAACGAGGCGACGCCGAACGGGATGGTCACGATCAGCAGGCAGCAGATGATCCCCGCCGCGAAGTACCCCAGGGCGAGCCAGATGCCGCCGAACAGAAGCCAGATGACGTTCAGGATTGCGCTCATCCGCCCATTGTCCCGTACGAGCCGCGGCAACGCACCCCTTCCGGGAACGGGAAGGACCCCCACCCTTCCGGGTAGGGGTCCTCGACGTGCGCGGCCGCGTCGGGCGGCAGGATTGCTAGCGGGTGCGGCGGTCGTTCGACGCGGGCGCGCTCGCCCTGCGGGCGCCGGCGGCGCGGCGTGCGCCCTCGGTCCGCGGGGCCGACGACGGCGCGTGACTCCGCTGGCCGCCTGCCGCGGGGGCTCCTGCGGCAGGCCTGCGGACGGCGTCGCCGACGCGCTGGCCGGAGGCGGGACGACGGCTGCGCGTCGAGGTCTCCGAGGCGGTGCGGGGCTCGTCGGCGCGACGGCGGGAACCACCGGTCTTCGGGGCGGCACCGGCGTCGGACCCGAAGCGGGGCGCCTGCGGCTGGTCCTTGCGGCGGTCGGCGCGATTGCCCTGCGCCGACTGGGGCTCGGCGGAGACGCGTCCGCGTCCACCCCGTCCTCCACGGCCTCCGGCAGCCGGGGCTGCCGTGCCACGGCGGGCGCGCTTGCGCTCGGCGTTCGCGCCGGTCGAGGTGCCCTCGCCACGCGCCGATTCGCGGGATGCGAGGAGCGCGGCCCGGGTGCGGGGATCGATCTTGTCCGCGAGGTCGCCGATCAGGGACTGGACGAGCGGGGAGGTCGCCTTAACGGTCTCGAAGGCGACGTCGACGCCTGCGGCCTTCATCAGCTTCTGCACCTCGGACTTCTGCTCGGGCAGGGTGATCGTGACCACGGTTCCCGAGGATCCTGCGCGGGCCGTGCGGCCCGAGCGGTGCAGGTAGGCCTTGTGCTCCGTGGGCGGATCCACGTGGACCACGAGCTCGACGTCGTCCACGTGCACGCCGCGGGCGGCGACGTCCGTCGCGACCAGGACACGCACGTCGCCCGAGGAGAACTCGGCCAGGTTCCGGTCCCGGGCGTTCTGGGAGAGGTTGCCGTGGAGGTCGACGGCGGGGATGCCGGCGTCGGTCAGGGTCTTGGCGAGCTTGCGGGCGTGGTGCTTGGTCCGCATGAACAGCAGGCGGCGTCCGGTGCCCGAGGCGAGCTGCACGATGAGCTGCTTCTTCTGCGTCTGGTCGCCGACCATGAGCACGTGGTGCTCCATGGTGGTGACCGCGGCCTGCGGATCGTCGACCGAGTGGGTGACGGGGTTGGTCATGTAGCGGTTGACCACCTTGTCCACGCCGTTGTCGAGCGTGGCCGAGAAGAGCAGGCGCTGGCCGTCCTTCGGCGTGGTGTCGAGGAGCTTCTTCACGACGGGGAGGAACCCAAGGTCGGCCATGTGGTCCGCCTCGTCGAGGATGGTGACCTCGACGGACTCGAGCGTGATGAGCTTCTGGCGCATCAGGTCCTCGAGGCGGCCGGGGCAGGCGATGACGATGTCGACGCCGGCACGGAGCGCCTTCTCCTGGCGCTGCTGGGACACACCGCCGTAGATCACCGTGGTGTTGAGGCCGAGCTCCCGGGCGAGCGGCTCGACCGTGGCGTTGATCTGGGTGGCGAGCTCACGCGTGGGAGCGAGCACGAGGGCCAGCGGCCGTCCCGGCTTGCGGCGGTAGGCCGCTTCCTGCTCGGCGAGGCGGGTGACCATCGGCAGCGCGAAGGCGAGGGTCTTGCCCGAGCCGGTGCGGCCGCGGCCGAGGACGTCGCGCCCGGCCAGGGAGTCCGGGAGGGACTTGACCTGGATGGGGAACGGTTCGGTGATCCCCTGCGCGGAGAGGTTCTCGACCAGCGCTTTGGGCACACCGAGGGCAGCAAAAGTAGTCATGTGAAGTACAGGAGCTTTCTTCTCATCTTCCCCGGCACCGGTCGGCACGGGGGTTCGCCGAAGAAAAGTCAGACAGTGTCCACCGCGCTTCCGGTTCCGGAAGCTGGATGCGGGACAAAAGAATGCGTTCTAGCGACGCAGGCTGCGCATCTCACTGGCGGAACCGATCCGCCCTGCGCAGGCAAGTATCCCCAGTTTACCAGCAGAGCAGCCCCGAGCCCGCATCGGCGCCCGGCGGCGCGGCCACCGTTCCCGTCACGGGGCGCCGGACGGGACGCCGGGCGACGGGCGGGATGCCGGGCGGGATGCCGGGCGGGTCCGGCCCCCTAGTCTGTCCGCCGGCGTCGCGCCGCCAAGTCCCCGTGGAGGGCGAGCTGCTCGGCGACCTCGATCAGCCGGGTATTGGTCTTCGTGCTCGCCGAGGACAGCACCAGGAACGCCTCGTGGGCGGTCAGCTTGTGGCGCTCCATCAGGATGCCCTTCGCCTGGCCGATGACGTCCCTGTTGATGAGTGCCGCGTTGAGATTGGAGATCTCCTGCGCGTCGGACAGCGCGATCGCGGCGTGCGCGGCGACCAGGAGGCCCACCTGCTCGCATTCCTCCCCGAACTCACCGACCTCCGCGCCGTACAGGTTGAGGGCACCGAGGTTGTCGCGCTCCACGAACAGCTGGAAGGAGAGCATGCTGCGGGCCCCGGCATCCCAGGCACGCCTCGCGAAGTCGGGCCACCGGGTCTCCTCCCGGAGGCTGGGCACCCGGACGATCCGCTCCCGGAAGACGGCGTCGAGGCAGGGGCCCTGCCCGGTCTCGGTCTGCAGGGCGTCGATGATCCGGGGCAGCTCCCCCGACGCGGCCCGCGATTCCACGCGCCGACGGGCCCGGACGAGGCTGATCGACCCGTCCGTCGCGGCAGGGATGAGGGAGAGGGCCGCCCGGACGATCTCCGCGAGGGTCGACTCCACGTCCGGCTGGCGTCGGAACTCCCGCGCCAGTCCGCTCAGCTGCGTCGCCAGGTCGCCGGCGAAGTTGCCCGCGGCGTCACCGCCACCAGCCCCAGCCGGCGCCACCGCATTGAAACCCGTCTCCATCTCGCGCCTCCTCGGGTCAGTGGGATCACTCTGCCACCCTCGGACTGCTTGCACCAGAGCACCGCCGGCTGCCGGTGGGACGCCGCGTGGCCTCGCGGCCCGCAGACCGGCCTGCCCGACGTCGGGCCGGGATCATTCCGGCGCACCGGAAGGCGCCGTCCGGTGCGCCCCGGGATGGAAGGGCCGGCCCGCCCGCTGCCGGTAGCCTTGAGGGTGATGGAGCCACAAGCACAGACCCCCGACCAGCCGCACCGCACCCAGCCCGTGTCCTTCGTCCGGCGGGGCTCGCGCCTGCAGGGACGGCGCCGCGAGGCATGGGACGAACTCGCGGCGGAATTCCTCGTCGACGTGCCGCGCCTCGAAAACGCCGACACCTCCGTGGCACCCGGGTTCGTGTTCGACGCCGGTGCGGTGTTCGGGCGGACCGCACCGCTCGTCGTCGAGGTGGGCTCGGGGCTCGGCGAGGCCATCACGCACGCCGCCGGACTCGACCCGGACCGCGACTACCTCGCCCTCGAGGTCTACCGCCCGGGGCTGGCCCAGACGATGCTGCGCATCAGCCAGAAGGAACTGACGAACGTGCGCACCGCTCAGGTCGATGCGGCAGCGGCCTTCGCGGGGATGATCCCGGAGTCCTCCGTCGCCGAGCTGTGGACGTTCTTCCCCGACCCCTGGCACAAGGCCCGCCACCACAAGCGCAGGCTCGTCAAGGAGGACTACGTCGGGCTTGCGGCGCGTGTCCTCGAACCGGGCGGCATCTTCCGCCTGGCCACCGACTGGTCCAGCTACGCGGTGCAGATGCGCGCGGCCCTGGACGCGAGCGGGCACTTCGAGAACCTGCACGACGGCGAGCGCGCCGGCGCGGAGAGTCCCCTCACCCAGGTGTGGGAGAGCGGCGTGGAGTCCGTCGTGGGCGGCGCTCCGGTGCGGGAAGGCCGAGACCCGGTGAGCACCGGCAATACGGGAGTCAACGAAGGCGTCGACGAGCGCGGCGGGTGGGCGCCGCGCTTCGACGGGCGGACGCTCACGAGTTTCGAGAACAAGGCGATCACGGCCGGACGCATGGTCTTCGACCTCACCTACCGCCGCCGCTGACCGGGCACCGGGGGAAGCAGGCGCTATGGGACTCTTCGGCCGCCGGGCACGCCCCGGCCGGGGGCGGGGCACGGACCCCATCGTCGCGTTCTGGCAGTGGTGGGCGGACGACGGCGAGGACCTGCTGACCACCGCCACGCGGGCCGGCGACTTCGGGGCCTACGTCGACGAGATGACCCGGAGGGTGCGGGCGATCGCCCGCGGCCTCGAGTGGGAGACACGGACGGGCGTCGACGCCGAGCACACCCTCTGCGTCTCCAGCGGAGGTGATGCCGCGCTGCGTCCCGTGGCCGAGCGCTGGTACCGGGCGTCCCCGCCGTCGGGCAGGCGCTGGGAGTTCCTCCCCGCCCGCAGCGCACGGCCCGACATGCTCGACTCGACCATCACCTACCGCGGCAGGACCTTCGACCTGAGCCGCACCCGCGTCCACGCCGCCGTCGCACCCGGGGGCGACGGCCTGATCGTCGCGGTCCACAACCCCGGCTTCACGGGCCAGTGGGACGACGAGCACGGCCTGTGCGTCCTGCTGCTCGAGTGGCTGCTCGGCGAGGACGACGTGGAACGCTGGGTCCGCCGTGTGGACTGCATCGTCGACGACGTCGTGGGCAGCATCCCTGCGTCGGATCTGCCGGCCCGGGTGACGGACCTGGCGCGGACCCTGCCCGATCCGGGCTGGCTGCTGATGCAGGGGACGCTCGGCACCGGCGACCCGGTCCTCGTGCGGGTCCTGCGTCCGCTGCGGTGGATCGACCATCCCCGGTTCGACCTCCACACGGCACTGCGGGTCCCGTTCGACGCCGACGGGCAGGGCCTTCCCCGGCCGTCGGCCCTGGGCGCCCTGGACGACCTGGAGGACGCCCTCGTGCGCGGCCTCGGCCACCGCGGGATGCTCGTCGCGGCCGAGACCTCGAAGGGCGTCAGGACGTTCCACTTCTACTCGGACTCCGAGGACCAGAACGGACGGGACGTCCTCGACGCCGCCGCGCGGGAGCGGCGACCCGTGACGGCCAGGCACGCGCTCGACCCCGGCTGGAGGAAGATGCAGGACTTCGCCTGACGGCGTGCCGCCCGACACCGACCGCACCGGCCGGCAGCGGGTCCGGCGCGTGCGAGGACCACCGGCGCCCTCGACGGGGTGGCAGTGTGGGGGTGGCAGTGTCGCCGCTCAGGCGAGGGCCGGCGCGTCCCAGAGATTCAGGACAGTGCCGATGCCCTTCTCCTCGGCGACGCGGTAGAGGTCCGTCGCCCAGGCGACGTCCTCCACGGGCATCCCTCCGACGGAGTAGAGGATGATCTCGTCGTCGTCCCGGCGACCGGGGAGCTTCCCGGTCGCGATGTCGGCGATCTCCTCGATCTTCGCGGGCGGCAGTGTCCCGTTCCCGAGGAGCCCGAACCAGTGCGAACCCGGGATGCCCAGGATCTGGTAGGCGGTGGGGCCGTATTCCTCCAGCCACGCCTGGTAGAGGCCTTCAGCGTCGATCACGAGGCGTGCCTCGTCGAGGAACTCGTCGTCGAAACGGGCGGCGGCCGGAAGCAGCAGCAGGGCGCCGGGTTTGATCGCGGACTTCGGGAAGTACGGGAATGCATCGCTTCCGGCGGCGTCGGTGGTGGTGGTCGCCATGACGATGTCGGCGTCGGCGATCGCTTCCTCGATCGTCTCCGCCGAGGTGACGCGGCTGAGCTGCGGGAACCTCGCCGTGGCCCAGTCGATGAACGCCTGCGTACCGGCGGCGCTCCGGCCTTTCACCGACACCGTGTCGATCGAGGGGCGGAGCGCCAACGTCGTCTCGAGGACGGACCGTGCGATCACACCAGGGCCGATGACGGCCGCGGCCTTCGCGTCGGCCTTCGCTAGGTGCTTCACCCCCACACCGGGTACGGCTCCGGTGCGGTAGGCGCTCAGGAGGTTCGCACTCATGATCGCGAGCGGCGCCCCCGTGTCGCGGTCGTTCAGCACGAAGACGTGGACCGATCGGGGCAGGCCTCTCCGGCGGTTCTCCGCGTTGGAGCCGTACCATTTCACGCCCGTGGTGCCGAAGCGACCTCCCAGGTAGGCGGGCATCGCCATGAAGCGGCGATCCGGCCCGTCCTCGGGCATGCCGTCGAACTCGGGGCGCTCGGGGAACGTGATCATCGCACCGTGGGAATTGCCGTTCTCGCCTGCCATCCGGTAGTCGCCCTGGCGGAGGAGGATCAGAGCCTCCTCCATGACGTCGGTGCAGCGGACGACGTCGCCGACTCCGGCTTCGATCATGTCGGGTTCGCTGAGGTAGCGGAAGTTGATCTCGGTCGACATGGGGACTCCTTGATGATTCACGTGGGGAAACTTCGATTACCTCAAGTGAACTCAGGAGGCGTTTCAGGGCCGTCATCTCCGGGTTTCCGACGTGTAACTTCTCGGCTGACCGCCCTCGGAGACCCTGCAGGACCGCGTCGGCGCTTGCCCGTCGTCCTGCCTACCGCCCGTGGATGTCGACGAGGACGGCGACCGCGTCCAGGAAGTGCAGGGTCTCCGGATCGGTGCCGCACAGCAGGAAGTCCATCGGACGGAGGATCCTCCCCCGGCGCGTGCGGGCGCTCCCTGCCAGCACCAGCACGGCAACCGTGGCGGGTGCGAGGGGGCGCGCCCCGTCGACGGACAGCACGCTCATGGCCCCGGTGCGCGGACGTGCCGTCATGAGATTAACGGCCGTCGCGGGACCTCGAGGAAGAGCGACGCCCACCTCGTCCTCCCCCGGGAATGCGGTCACATCCCCCTCGTCGAGGGATACGGCGGTGCCGGCGATCTCCAGGACGACGCCGGCACCCGACGCGAGGAGGAACGTCCGGTCGATCCCGGGGAAGCGGGAGAACGGCGCATCCTGCCTCAGCTCCGCGACGCTGATCCGCCAGTCGAAGTCGGCCGCGGATCCCGTATCCCGGAAGGCGGCAATCTCCCGCGTGGCCCCTGCTCCGTTCCGCCAGGCGCTGGGCGGGACATCCTGTGTGCTGACGATCGAGCCTGAGGCGGGCCGAAGGGCCCCACCACTGCCTTTCTGGATCATTCTGCCCATCCCCCTCGCGCTGCTGCTCCTGGAGTGCCTGCTGGTCAACGGGCCGTGTCACACAGAGTTAACACCCCGCTCGCCTGGACGAAACACCCGATCTGTCTACTGGAGTTCAACAGTGTTTCACGAGAAGCAACAGTAGGCGACGGGAATCCGATGACAAGTCTTGCAACCCCGAAGGCGCAGGCCGCGCCGTCGGTACCGGTCGAAGCGGGCCGCATCTCCCTGGCCGACATCGCGAAGGCGCACGACGTGCGGTTCCTGCTCGCCACCTTCGTGGACATGACGGGCAAGCCCTGCGCGAAGCTCGTGCCCGTGGAAGCGGCGGACGCGCTCGAGGCCGGCGCGATGGGTTTCGCAGGATTCGCCGCCGGCCTCATCGGCCAGAAACCGCAGGACTCCGACCTGATCGCCGTGCCGGACCTGACCTCGTTCACACCGGTCCCTTTCATCAGGAGAGGCCTGGCGATCATCCACTGCGACCCGCACGTCGACGGGAAGCCCTGGCCCTACGCGCCACGCGTCATCCTCAAGAACACCCTGGCCGGACTGGCGCAGGAGGGCATGCAGGCGAAGATCGGCGCAGAGGTCGAGTACTTCCTGGTGACCAGGAACCCGGATGGGACACTCAGCACGGCCGATCCCAAGGATGATTCACCCCACCCGTGCTACGACGCCCGCGGCGTCACCCGTATGTACGAGCATCTGACGTCCATCTCCGAGGCCATGAACGGACTGGGATGGGGCAACTACGCCAACGACCACGAGGACGCCGCCGGCCAGTTCGAGCAGAACTTCGACTACGCCGACGCCCTGACCACCGCCGACCGCGTCGTCACCCTCCGTTACATCCTCAATATCCTCGCCGACCAGCGTGGCATGACGGCGACCTTCATGCCCAAACCGTTCACCGACCGCACGGGCACCGGGCTGCACCTCCACCTGTCTTTGTGGGAAGGCGATGATGCGCTGTTCCCGGACGCGGAGGACACCCGCGGGCTCGGACTCTCCGCCCTGGCGTACTCCTTCATCGGAGGCCTCCTGGAGCATGCCCCGGCCCTGCAGGCCTTCCTGGCCCCGACCGTCAACTCCTACAAGCGCTCCGGAGCCACGACGAGCTCCTCAGGGGCGACGTGGTCGCCGCGCAAGGCATCCTTCGGCGGCAACGACCGTACCCACATGGTCCGCGTCCCGGACGACAGGAGGATCGAACTCCGTTCCGGCGATGGCTCCGCGAATCCCTACCTCGCCATCGCCACGGCGATCGAGGCAGGACTGGACGGCGTCAGGAGCAGGACCGACCCGGGATCGCCGTCCGGTCCGGGAGAATCACGACCGGACGCCCACCTGCTTCCCGCGACGCTCCTGCACGCGGTCGAGGCCCTCCGGCGGGATCCCGTGATCCTCGCCGGTCTCAGTGGCGACGAAACGATCGGCAGGTACTACGCCGACGCCAAGGAGGAGGAGTTCCTGAGCTGGCACAACCAGGTCAGCGACTGGGAGATCCGCACCTACCTCACCTCCATCTAACCCCCGGTAAAGGACGACTCATGTGTGGAATCGCCGCGCTGCAGCTGCGCAATCCATCGCTGCACCCCCGGATGGGCACCCTGTTGTCCTCGATGCTGTGCCAGATCGTGGACCGCGGCCCGGACTCGGCCGGCCTGGCCGTGTACGACGTCCCGGGCCTGGTCTTGCCCGGGACCTCGACCCTGAGCCTCCTCGGTCGACACCAGGGCATGGACGCCTCGATCCTCACGGCATCCCTCGGTGATCTCCTGCCCTCGGATGCCGCCCCGACCGTGCGGATCGTCGGTGACACCACCCTGGTCGGCGCAGGCGTCCCGACCGACCTCCTGGTGAAGGCCGTCAGCGAGACGCTTCCCGGCTCGACCATCACCGGGCGGGGCGAGCACGTGGCCGTGATGAAGGGCGTCGGCCATCCCATGGAGATCGCCGCCGCCCACGGTCTGGAGTCCATGGCCGGGAGCCAGGGCCTGTCCCATACCCGGATGGCCACCGAATCGGCGGTCACTGCCGGCGGGTCCCACCCGTTCTCCGTCGCGGACGACCTCTGCCTGGTCCACAACGGCTCCTTCTCCAACCACGCCACGGTCCGCCGGAACCTCCTGCGGGAAGGAGTGGTCTTCGATTCGGACAACGACACCGAGGTCGGCGCCCGCTACATCGCCTCCCGCCTGGCGCAGGGCGATTCTCTCGAGGAGGCCCTGGTCGACCTCGGCAGGGTCCTGGACGGCTTCTACACCCTCGTGGTCACCACCGCGGACAGCATGGCGGTCGTCCGCGACCCCATCGCCTGCAAACCGGCCATCATCGCCGAGACGGACGACTACGTCGCCATGGCGTCGGAATACCGCGCGCTCGCTGCACTGCCCGGCATCGGGAGCGCCCGCATCTTCGAACCGGAACCCGGAAAGGTCTACACATGGTCACTCTGACACTGCCCGACGCCGCCGCCCCGGCGGCGGGCCCCAGTGCGGAAGCGGTCGGGACGAGCACGATCGATCTCGGGGCGGCGCCCGTGCGGGAGCTGAACCAGGCACTGCACGACGCCGTGGACGGCTCGTCCTGGACGGTCACCTCCCCCGGCGGCAAACACAGTCTCGCCGTCGGTATCACCGCGGACATCGACGTCGCCATCGCAGGCCATGCCGGCTACTACGCGGCGGGCATGCACCAGAGAGGGCGCGTGACCATCACGGGCAATGCCGGGGTCGGGCTGGCGGAGAACATCATGTCCGGCACCGTCCACGTCACGGGCGACGCATCCCAGTCCGCGGCAGCCACGGGGCACGGCGGCCTGGTCGTCATAGACGGCAACGCCGGGGCCCGCTGCGGCATCTCCATGAAAGGCGTGGACATCGTCGTGGGCGGGAATATCGGACACATGTCCGCGTTCATGGCGCAGGCCGGGCGCCTGGTGGTCTGTGGTGACGCGGGCGACGCGCTGGGCGACTCGATCTACGAGGCCCGGATCTACGTCCGGGGCGCGGTCGCCTCCCTGGGGGCGGACTGCATCGAGAAGCCCATGACGGGCGAGCATCTCGACGAACTCGCAGGCCTGCTCGCCGCTGGCGGGCGCACGGACAGCCCGGCCGACTTCAAACGCTACGGCTCGGCCCGCACCCTGTACCACTTCAACGTCCACAACTCGACGTCGTACTAGCAAGGACACCCCCATGACCCTCACCCCGGTCCAGCCGGACGCCCCCGTGCAGATCCCTGCTCCGAACGCCCCCTCCCCGACCATCGCCGAACTGGGTCTGCGGGAGTCCGCGACGTTCGACCGCGCGACGATCGCCGACATCCAGCGCGCCGCCGCCACCGGCGTCTACGACATCCGCGGCTGGGGTGCCAAGCGCAAGGTCCCCCACTTCGACGACCTGCTGTTCCTGGGGGCTTCGATGTCCCGCTACCCGCTGGAGGGCTACCGCG
Source organism: Arthrobacter sorbitolis (assembly GCF_054510995.1). NCBI lineage: Bacteria > Bacillati > Actinomycetota > Actinomycetes > Micrococcales > Micrococcaceae > Arthrobacter > Arthrobacter sorbitolis. Next base: position 269,321 of record NZ_JBTNDM010000002.1, on the reverse strand, counting down.
AGAAGTGCGACACCGACGTCGTCCTCGGCGACCGTCACGCCAGCAGACCCCTCCACCTGCAGACTCCCGTGACCATCGCCGGCATGAGCTTCGGTGCCCTGTCGGCCAACGCCAAGGAGGCACTGGGCCGTGGAGCCAGCGAGGTCGGCACCTCCACCACGACGGGCGACGGCGGCATGACGCCCGAGGAGCGGGGGCAGTCCAAGCACCTCGTGTACCAGTACCTCCCGTCCCGCTACGGCATGAACCCGGACGACCTGCGCAAGGCGGACGCCATCGAGATCGTGCTGGGTCAGGGGGCCAAGCCCGGCGGCGGCGGCATGCTGCTCGGCCAGAAGATCACCGAACGCGTCGCCGGGATGCGCACCCTGCCGGTGGGCATCGACCAGCGCTCCGCCAGTCGCCACCCGGACTGGACCGGGCCGGACGACCTCGAGATCAAGATCGGCGAACTGCGGGAGATCACCGACTGGAAGACGCCCGTCTACGTCAAGATCGGCGCGTCACGCCCCTACTACGACACCGCGCTGGCCGTGAAGTCCGGTGCCGACGTCGTCGTGGTCGACGGGATGCAGGGCGGCACCGCCGCGACCCAGCAGGTCTTCATCGAGAACGTCGGCATCCCGACCCTCGCCGCCATCCCGCAGGCCGTCCAGGCGCTCCAGGAGCTCGGCGTCCACCGGAAGGTCCAGCTCATCGTCTCCGGCGGCATCCGCACCGGTGCCGACGTGGCCAAGGCTCTGGCCCTCGGGGCCGATGCGGTCGCGATCGGGACGGCAGCCCTCATCGCACTGGGGGACAACGACCCCCGGTACGCGGCCGAGTACAGCGCGCTCGGCTCCGCCGCGGGATTCTACGACGACTTCCAGGACGGTCGCGACCCTGCCGGCATCACCACGCAGGACCCGGACCTCGCCGCGCGCCTGGACCCGGTCGCCGCGGGCCGGCGCCTGGCCAACTACCTCCGGGTCCTGACGATGGAGGCCCAGACCATCGCCCGGGCCTGCGGGAAGTCGCACCTGCACAACCTCGAACCCGAGGACCTCGTCGCCCTGACGATCGAAGCCTCCGCCATGGCAAGGGTTCCGCTGGCAGGCACCAGCTGGATCCCCGGTGCGGGCTAGGAGACCTCGATGACCACCTCCACCGATTACGTCGTCGTCGGCGCCGGCCTCGCAGGCGCAGCGACGGCCTGGCAGCTCGCCAGGCGGGGCCATCAGGTCACGGTCGTCGAACGCACCACTCCGGCGAGCCACGACGGCAGCTCCCACGGATCGGCACGCATCTTCCGTTACGCCTATCCCGACCCCTTCTACGCCCGGGCCGTGGTCGAGTCGAGGGCCTTGTGGGACGACCTCGATCGGGCCAGCGGACTGGAACTGGTCACTCCGGCCGGCGCCGTGGACTACGGCCCGGAACGCCGGCCGGACCGGCTGGCCCGGGTCCTCGCCGATGCCGGGGTCGACCACGAGCTGCTGAGCGCCGCCGACGCACGGTCACGGTGGCCGCAGATCGCCTTCGACACGCCGGTCCTGTGGCACCCCGGCGCCGGTGTCATCGACGCCGAACGTTCCGTGCACGCGATGGTCGGGCAGGCCGTGCAGCACGGCGCGACGGTCCTGACCGGGTGGAGTGCCGCGAGGGTGGAGGAGCACGGGGCGGGCTACCGCGTGCACTCCGAGGCAGGGGAGACGATCGACGCCGGACACGTGGTCGTCAGCGCCGGCGGATGGCTACCCGCACTGGTGGGGCATCTGCCGTTGCCGGCCCGATTCCTCGCAGGGCTGCCACGGATCACCGTCCGGCAGGAACAGGCGTACCACTTCCGCTACCGCACGGACGAGCCATGGCCCACCTTCATCCACAAGAGCGCCGACATGCAGACCTACGGGCTACCCGGAGGGCGCGATGCAGGCTTCGCGGGCCAGAAGGTCGCCGAATACAACGGCGGAAAGTTCATCCCCTCGGCCGCCGAACAGACCGGTGCGGTCGACCCGCACAACAGGCTCCGGGTGGTGGACTACGTCAGGAAGTACCTCCCGGGCGTCGACGCCGAACCGTATGCCGAGACCACCTGCCTGTTCACCAGTACCCCCGACGAGGACTTCATCGTCGACCGCGCCCATGGGATCACCATCCTCTCCCCGTGTTCGGGACACGGAGCGAAGTTCGCACCCCTGATCGGCCGCTGGGCAGCCGATCTCGCCACCGGTTCGGGCAGCGTCCCGGCACGCTTCCGCCCCTCCCTCGACGTCGGCCACAGCTGACAGCCCCGTCCGCCCACGTCAGAATCGAAATCATCGTGCCCTCCCCCACCTCCCCCACCGCCCCGACCGCCCCGACCGCCCCGACCGCCCCGACCACTGTCAGCGGCCTGCTGCGGAGCATCGCCGCAGTCGGCAGGGACAGGGCGCGGGGCGGGTTCTCGCGACCCGTCTTCTCCTCCGCCGAGATGGACCTGCGGACCTGGTTCATCGAGCAGGCAGAAGTGCGCGGGCTGGAGGTCGGTACGGACTCCAACGGAATCATCTGGGCATGGTGGGACACGGCCTCGGGCGTCCGACAGGACGCGGTCGTCACGGGTAGCCACCTCGACTCGGTACCCGGCGGTGGCGAGTACGACGGACCTCTCGGCGTGGCATCGGCCCTGGTCGCCGTCGACATCCTCCGGGCGCGGGGAACCCGCCTCCAGCGCCCCCTGGCGATAGCCGTCTTCCCCGAGGAGGAAGGCTCACGGTTCGGCATCGCCTGCCTGGGATCACGCCTCCTCACCGGCGCCATCGATGCTGACAGGGCCCGCCGGCTCACGGACGCCGACGGCACCACCTACGCGGACGCCGCGGCAGCCCAGGGCCAGGACCCCGGACTGATCGGCGTGGACGACCGCACCCTCGCACAGCTCGGGATCTTCGTGGAGTTGCATGTCGAGCAGGGACGCGGTCTGATCGACCTCGATCAGCCCGTGGCCATCGGCACGTCGATCCTGGGCCACGGCCGCTGGAAGCTGCGCGTCGACGGCCAGGGCAACCACGCCGGCACCACGCTCATGAGGGACCGGCGGGATCCCGTGGTCGCTGCCGCGAAGATCATCGTCAGCATCCAGGAGATCGCCAGGGCACACCCCGGCGCCCGGGCGACGGTCGGTCGGCTGCACCCGGTCCCCGGAGGCACCAATGTCATCGCCTCGCGGGTGGACCTGTGGATCGACGTACGCCACCCGGACGACGCCGTCACCGCGGCCGTCGTCGAAGCCATCCAGGCCTGCGTCGACGCCCAGGCCGCCGAGGAGGGCTGCACGGCCCTTCTCACCCTGGAATCGCTCAGCCCGACCGTGCACTTCGACAACGGGTTGAGGGGCCGGCTCCAGGACCTGCTTCCCTCCGCACCGCTCCTGCACACCGGTGCCGGGCACGACTCGGGCATCCTCAGCACCCGCATCCCCACGGCCATGCTGTTCGTGCGGAATCCGACGGGCATCTCCCACTCGCCCGAGGAGTCCGTCGAGGACGACGACGCCGAAGCAGGTGCCGTCGCCCTGGCCGACTCGCTCGCCGGGCTGCTCTCCTGAGACGGCCGGAGCCGTCGTGCCGGCCCCGCTCGTGCTTCTACCTAGGATGGCAGCTATGACCGAACATGCTCAGGACGACGGCGGCGGGAAGATCGAGCAGGTCATCGGCGCCCAGGTGAGGCATTACCGGACCGCGCAGAACCTGTCGTCGGCCGAACTGGCGGCTCGGACAGGGCTGTCCAAGGGCATGATCTCGAAGATCGAGACCGCCAGCACCTCCTGCTCGCTGACGACACTGCAGCGCCTGGCCGACGGACTGGCGATCCCGGTCACGGCGCTCTTCCGCGGAGCGGACACCGACCGGGATGCGACCTTCACCAGGAGTGGCGCAGGCAGCGTCACCGTCCGCAGCGGCACACAGCACGGACACGAATACCATGTCCTGGGAACCCTCAAGGGCCGGCCGGATGCGCTGGAGCCCACCCTCGTCACACTGACCGACGCCTCCGACGTCTTCCCCCTGTTCCAGCATCCGGGTACCGAGTTCATCTTCATGCTGGCCGGGAAGATGGTCTACGGGCACGGGCCCTACGAGTACGCCATGGAGTCGGGTGACTCACTCCTCCTCGACGGAGAAGGACCCCATGGACCGCTCGAACTCCTCGAGCTACCCATCCGGTTCCTCGCCGTCGCCGCTCGCTGAACAGGTGCACCGTGCCGGCCCACACGCCGTCCTCGGAGATCACGGAGTACCCGGCGATGTTCGCCGTCGGGAAGCCGAGAAGGCGACCGCGCTTGTCCCCGAGGGCGACGACTCCCTCGACGACGCGCTCGTGCTGACGGTTCACCGGCGGTCGCCCGATATCGGGTGTCTGCACGCTCTTCACCTCTACCGGAAGCATGGGACCGGACTCGTCCCGGAGCGGGTGCCGGACGAGCGGAGCCGATTCGTCCGTGCGGTCACCGTCGGGGAGACCCGGCCCAGGGGTTCTCGATGCCGATGTACTGGGTGGTGGTGTACTCCGCGATGCCCTCCGCTCCGCCCTCCCGACCGATGCCCGACTGCTTGACACCGCCGAAGGGTGCCGCAGCGTTGGAGATCACCCCGACGTTCAGTCCCATGAGCCCGAACTCGATGCGATCACCGATGCGCAGCCCGCGGGAGATGTTCTCGGTGAAGACGTAGGAGGCGAGCCCGTACTCGGTCGAGTTCGCCAGCTCGACCGCCTCGTCCTCGGTCGAGAAGGTCACCACGGGTGCGACCGGCCCGAAGACCTCCTCGCGGACGACCCGGGCGTCCCGGGGCACATCCGTCAGCAGGGTGGGCTGGAAGAAGTATCCGGGGCCTTCGATGCGCGACCCGCCGACGACCACTTTCGCTCCCTGCCTCACAGCGTCCTGCACCAACTCCTCGACGGAGTCCCTGGCCTTGGCCTCGATCAGCGGACCGACCGTGGTGCCTTCGTCGGTCCCATCGCCCACCGTCAGGGCCGACATCTTCGCGCCCAGCTTGGCGACGAACTCGTCGGCCACCGATTCGTGGACGAGGAGGCGGTTGGCCGCGGTGCACGCCTCGCCCATGTTGCGCATCTTCGCAGCCATGGCGCCCGCGACGGCCTTGTCGATGTCCGCGTCCTCGAAGACGATCAGCGGACCGTTGCCGCCGAGCTCCATCGAGGTGCGCAGCACGTTGTCCGTCGCCAGCTTCATCAGGTGCTTGCCGACGGGTGTGGATCCCGTGAAGGACACCTTCCGCAGGCGTGGATCAGCCAGGATCGGTTCGGAGACGGCCGACGCCGACGCCGAGGAGACCACGTTGAGCACGCCGGCCGGGAGACCGGCGTCGATCATGATCTGGGCGAAGTACTGCGAGGTCAGGGGTGTGAGCCGGGCCGGCTTGAGCACCATGGTGCAGCCCGCGGCGACGGCGGGGGCGATCTTGCGGGTCGCCATCGCCAACGGGAAGTTCCACGGGGTGATCAGCAGGCACGGGCCGACCGGCTTGCGTGAGACGAGCATCCGCAGGTCACCCTCCGGCGCCTCCGAGTAGCGGCCGTAGTCGCGGACGGCCTCCTCGGAGAACCAGCGCAGGAACTCGCCGCCGTACTTCACCTCGCCGAGGGCTTCGAGGAGGGGCTTTCCCATCTCGAGGGTCATCAGGAGCGCCAGATCATCGGCGCGGTCCTGCACGAGGTCGAAGGCCCGGCGGAGGATCTCCGCACGGGATCGGGAGGGGGTGCGGGCCCACGATTCCTGTGCCCCGGCCGCAGCATCCATGGCCGCCTGCGAGTCCTCGCGGGTGGCAGAGGCCATGGTCGCTATCACTTTCCCGGTAGCGGGGTTCTCCACCGGGAAGGTGCCGCCGTCCGAGGAGTCCCGCCACGTGCCGTCGATGAGAAGACCGGTGGGGGTCCTCGCCAGCACCTCGCCGGTTCTCCCGCGGATCGTCGGTAGGTCCAGGACCAGGTCGGTGTTGCTCATGTATCAGCCTCTTCGTTGGATTACTGCCGGATCAGGCAAGGGGACGTGCCGGGTTCAGCGCCCGTCCGCGCCGGATCCCTGCCGGGAGATGTCCTGGAGTCGGGCGTGGCGCAGCAGTTCGAACTCGGGGTCCTTGCGGAGTTCGAGGATCAGCGAGATGCCGAGGAGGGCCACGATGATCGTGAAGGGCAGGGCGGAGAGCATCGCCGCCTGCTGCAGGGCGGCGAGCCCGCCGGCGGCGAGGAGCAACACCGCGCAGAGCCCGGTGAGGAGCCCCCACAGCGTGAGGACGGGTTTGGTAGGTGTCAGGGTGCCCCTGGACGAGAGCATGCTCAGCACGTAGGTGTTCGCGTCGGCGCCGGAGATGAAGAACAGTGCCACCAGCAGCACGGTCAGTACAGCGGTGACCTCGGAGAGCGGGAGCTGATCGAGCATCGTGAAGAAGGCGGAATTGATGTTGGCGGTGGTGGCCTCACCGATACCGGCTCCGTCCATGTCCATCTTGATGGCCGCGCCACCGAAGATGGTGAACCAGGCGAAGAACACCAGACTGGGCACCAGGAGCACGCCGGCCACGAACTGCCGCACGGTGCGGCCCTTCGAGATCTTCGCGAGGAACACCCCGACGAAGGCCCCCCAGCTGAGCCACCACGCCATCATGAAGTACGTCCACCACTGCATCCATTGGAGGTCCTCGGGAGTGGAGGGGGTGATCAGGCTGGTGGTGAAGAACTCGCTGGCGTACTGGCCGATGGACCGGAAGAAGAGGTTGGAGATGAAGTTCGTCGGCCCCATCACGAAGACATAGACCGCGAGGAGAGCCGAGAGTCCCATCGTGATCTCGCTGATGTACTTGATCCCCTTGTTCACCCCGGAGAGGGCCGAGAGGGTGAACAGGACGGTGATCACGGCGATGATGACGATCTGGACGGCCAGGTTGGTCGGCAGTCCGAGGATGCGGTTCAGGCCTTCGGCGATCTGGGAGGCGCCCAGGCCGAGCGATGTGGTGGTCCCGAAGAGGGTGGCGATGATCGCGAAGATGTCGATGGCCTTGCCGAACCAGCCGTCGACGAGCTTGCCGAGGACCGGGCGGAGCATCGGGGAGACGAGCCCGGGGCGTCCCTTGCGGTGGGTGGAGTAGCCGATGGCCAGCCCGAAGACCCCGAAGACGGCCCAGGCGTGGAGACCCCAGTCGAAGAAGCTGTACTGCATGGCCAGGACGGCTGCGTTCATGGTCTCGGGTTCGGCGAGGGCGTGCGGTGGTGCCATGAAGTGGGAGATGGGCTCCGCGACTCCGTAGCTGACCAGTCCGATACCCATGACCGCCGAGAGGATCATGGCCAGCCACGCCCAGGTGCTGTACTCGGGGCGGGCGTCGTTCGAGCCCAGCCGGATGCCCCCGTACCGGCTGAACGCCAGGTAGAGCAGCAGCCCGATGCTCAGCAGGGTCACGATCAGGTAGCTCCACCCGACGGACCCCGCCGCCCAGTTGATACTCGCCGTCATGACCCCGTTCAGGGAGGCCGGGGACAGCGAGGCCCAGAGCACGAAAGCCACGATGAGAGCGATCGAGGCGACGAACACTGCTCCCGGCCTGGTTCTCCGGAACGGGTGATCGTCATGAGAACGGGTCGGGGGTGGATCGAGGTGCTGGACCACGGTTTGCTCCGGTTTCTTTCGCGAGGGGGAAGGGCTCACTCTTCGGGCGGATTCACAGCTGGGTGAGATCGTTGCTGTCGTAGAAGCGCCCCGCTTTGTAGATGATCGGGGGGGTCTCGACGACTTCCGCGTGTCGGACACGGCAGATGAAGACGGTGTGGGTCTTGGCCTGGAACCGTTCGCGGATCTCTGCTTCCAGTGAGGCCGGGGATCCGTCGATCAACGGGCTCCCGTTCGGTCCTGCGTGCCAGTCGACCTCGGCGAACTTGTCGGCGGACTTGGAGGCGAAGGTCGCGATGGTCTCCCGCTGCCCCGTGCCGAGGATGTTGATACCCAGGTGGGTCGCGGCGAACAGCGCCGGGTAGGTGGACGAGGTCTTCTGGATGCACACCATGACCAGCGGCGGTTCCAGGGAGATGGAGGCATAGGCGTTGACCGCCAGCCCCCTGGGTGCGCCCTGGTCCTGCGTGGTCACGACGGTCACGCCGGTGATGAACTGACGATTGAAGGTCTTCATCACCTGCGGATCGGGCTCACCCGAGAAGTCATCGAGCGTGATGTCGTCCGACGTCGAGGGCGTGTCGCTGAGATGGCGGATGCCCAGGCTGTGCAGCAGTTCCGAGCCGTCCCACGTGACCTCCTCCCTGTCGATCTTCCCGTTCACGAGGTTCACATGGTTGCAGCCGCGCGTCTGCACGCGGCGGTTCGTCGCCGGCACACCGAGGAAGGTCTCCGTGTGGGTTCCGGTTGTCGTCCAGAAGATGGCGGCGGTGTCGTCCTCGGTGACCACCGAATCGATGGTCGTCACCAGGTCGGGGAAGCCGGAGCGGATCGCTTCGATCTCGTTCTGCAGATCGACGAGCCCTGCGTGCTTGCCGCTGGAGCGGCTGACCCTCACGTAGTCGGAGGTGACGATGGATGCCAGGGCGGCCACGTCTCCGTGGTCCCACGCGGCACCCCAGGTGGAATCAAGCGTCTCTCGGAATGTCTGTTGCATGGTAGTAGACGTTAGCCACGTCACATATCAGAGTCAATACATAGCGATGTCCGAGTGTTAAGTCACCGTGAATACCATGTTTCCTGACGCGGAAACCGACAACCTTGACGTGCTGCAAGGCGGCATCTAACGTTTGATGCATGCAACAGCTTCTGGATTCCGAAGATCAGGACCGAATCGCAGGCGGAGGCGAGACTCCCCTGCTCGATCGCGTGCGCCGGTTGGTGCTCAGCGGCAGTTTCTCGCCGGGTGCGCCACTGTCCGAGGTCTTCCTGGCGCAGGAGTTCGACGTCAGCCGAACCCCAATCCGGGAGACGTTGAAGCAGTTGCAGCACGAGGGACTCGTGGAGATCCGCCCGAAGGTGGGGACCTTCATCCGGGAGCCGACACGTCGGGAGATCGTGGAGCTCTTCCAGCTCAAGGAGAGCCTGGAAGGTCTTGCTGCCGGCCTGTTGGCCCGTCGTGGCTCGGTCCCCGAACTGGGTGTGCTCGAGCACAACATCGAGGAGTCCGACCGTGCGGCGGTGGACCAGGACGCCACCCGGTATGCGGAACTCGTGCACGAGTTCCATCGCACCATCATCACCGGCGCGGAGAACTCCAAGTTGGTGGAGCACTACGACCGGCTGATGAACCAACTGGCCTATCACCGGCTCGTGCTGCGCACCGCGGAGCACCCTGGCCGGATCAGGGCATCGACGGGTGAACACCGCGCGGTGCTGAGGATGATCCGGGACAAGGACCCTTTCGGAGCAGAGGCCGCCATGCGGAACCACGTCCACGCCTCGGCACGGGAGGTCCTCACCGACGCCCGCACCGCCCCCGTCGAGCCCCACTCCTGATCCCCGCCGCGTCTGCCGACCGGTTCGGACTGCGCCATCGGCAGCGCGAGCCTGCGTGCGGCGCAGGCCGGCCCGCAACGTTCCTGTCCCCGCCCCCGAAAGGCCCCCAGATGTCCATGACCGAGCGAACGGCCCACGGAGCTTCCGGTGCGGGAGTCCGGAAGATCGTCTACTACCAGGAGGACGTGCTGTCGGAGAACGGCCGGAGCCCCGTCGGGTCGGTGAGGCGCGCGACGGTCGCAGCCGTCGTGTCCAACCCCTGGGCCGGGACCGGTCCGGAGACGGATCTCTCCACCGCCGCGGAGGACCTCGCTCCGCTGCTGGCGCGGGTGCTCACCGACCGACTCCTCGAGGGACTGGGCGGCGCCGAACAGATCGAGGCGTTCGGCAAGGCCGCTATCGTGGGAACTGCAGGTGAGCTCGAGCATGCTGGAGCACTCATCCACACCCCGTTCTTCGGCAACCTCGTCCGCGAGTTCCTCGAAGGATCGTCGATCATCTGCTTCGCCGACGACCGCGCGGAGCCGGGTCAGCCGTTGGTCGTGCCCATGTGGCACAAGACCCATGCCGCGACCCGCAGCCATTACCAGACCATCACCACCCGGGTGAACGACGGCCCACGCGCCGACGAGATCGTCGTCGTCGTCGCCGCTTCCACCGGACCCCGACCCCACCCGCGTATCGGGGACCGCAATACGGACCCCGTCGTCACATCCGCCATCCTCGAAGGAGCCTCAGCATGAGAGCACGCAAGATCGTCACCCTGGTCGAAGAGGTCCTCACCGAGGGAGGCCGGCCCGTCGAGCCTGCAGCACGCGTGGCCGTCGTCGCGGTGGTGATCGCCAACCCGTGGGCCGGACAGGGCTTCGTCGAGGACCTCGTCCCAGGCATCGACGCGAACGCCTCCGAGGTCGGGGCCCTGCTGGCGGCTCGCGTGGTCGAGGCCCTGGGAGCCCCGGTGGAAGCCTTCGGCAAGGCCGCCATCGTCGGTCTCGACGGGGAGATCGAACACGGCTCGGCGCTCATCCACACGTTGAAGTTCGGGAACCACTTCCGCGACGCCGCCTCTGCGACGACCCTGCTACCCGCGGTGGAGAAACGCGGACCGGCAGGCGTCGTGTTCGATATCCCGCTCAAGCACATCACCGACGCGACCATCCGGTCGCACCACCAGAGCATCGAGGTACGCCTGGCGGATGCACCGCACGCGGGTGAGATCGTCATCGCCCTCGCTGCCGCCGCCCAGGGCCGCCCCCAGCAACGCCTGGCTCCGCTGAGCAGCGAGCAGTGACCCTCCCCCAGCCCCTCCCGATCGTCCTCCTCCATGGGGTGGGGCTGGACCGCAGCATGTGGGAACCCCTGGCCGCCGGGCTCCAGCGGCAGAGCGACAAGACCGTCGTCGCTCTGGACCTGCCCGGCCACGGCAGTGAGCCGGCGCTCACAGGCCCGGTCTCACTCGGTGATCTGGCCGAGGACGTCGCGGGGCGACTGCCCGGACGCTCCCATCTCGTAGGGTTCTCACTGGGTGCTCTCATCGCCCAGCACCTGGCCCTGCACCGCCCCGACCTGGTTGCAACACTGACCAGTGTCAGTTCGGTCTGCCGGCGGACCCCCGACGAGTCGATCGCGGTGCATCGACGGCTCGAGGGTGCCCGGGCGGACTTCCGTGGCAGCGTCGAAGCCTCGATCGAGCGGTGGTACCCCCAGGGCCAGGGCGTGGACCGGAGCAGGGTCGAACAGACGCGGAGCACCCTGCTGGCGAATTCGGTGGAGTCCTATCTCCACGCCTACGAGGTGTTCGCACATGCGGACGCCGAGATCGGTCCGGTACTCGGACTGATCGGGACCCCGTCCCTGGCCGTGACAGGAGAGCTGGATCCCGGCTCCACCCCGGAGATGACCCGCCGCCTCGGCGAGGCCGTCCCCGGTTCGCGCACGGTCGTCGTGCCCGGCGCCCGCCACATGCTCCCCGTGGAACGGCCGGAGGAGCTGGCTCGCATCATCGATCGCTTCATCAAGGAATCGAGTGGAGAAGACCATGTCTGAGCGATGCGACCATTTCATCGACGGGCGATACGTCGCGCCCGTGGAGGACGAGTACTTCGAGAGCACCAACCCCGCCACGTTGGAGATCCTCTACACGGCCGCCCGCGGCACGTCCGCGGACGTCGACGCCGCCGTGGCGGCCGCCGATCGGGCGTTCCACGACCCGCGGTGGCGGGACCTCTCCCCTACCCGGCGCGGGCACCTGCTACGACGCCTCGGTGACCTGGTGGCGCAGCACGCCGAGGAACTGGCGCGCCTGGAGTCCGAGGACAACGGGAAGCTCCTCCGCGAGATGAGGGGCCAGCTGATCAGCCTCCCGGAATACCTGTACTACTACGCCGGCTTGGCCGACAAGGTCCAGGGCAGCCAGGTCCCCACGAACTCGGTCCAGATGCTCAACTACACCCAGCGCGAAGCGCTCGGAGTGGTCGGCGCCATCACCCCCTGGAACTCGCCCCTGACGCTGACCACCTCGAAGCTGGCGCCGGCCCTGGCCGCGGGCAACACCCTGGTCATCAAGCCCTCCGAATACACCTCGCGCACCGTGCTGCGCCTCGCCGAACTCGCCGTCGAGGCGGGATTCCCCGACGGCGTCATCAACGTGGTCACCGGGTACGGCGTCGAGGCGGGGGCGCCCCTGGTGGATCACCCGGGGATCGCGAAGATCTCGTTCACGGGCTCCACCGACACCGGTTCGCGCATCGCCGCCTCCGCTGCTGCCCGCTTCATCGGCTGCACGCTGGAGCTCGGCGGAAAGAGCCCCAATATCGTCTTCGGGGACGCGAACATCCCCAACGCCGCCATGGGCGTCGTCGCCGGCATCTTCGCCGCGGCCGGCCAGACCTGCATCGCCGGCAGCCGCGTCTTCGCCCACCGCTCGATCTACGACGAGTTGCTGGAGCGGGTCGCGGACCGGGCACGCTCCATCGTCATCGGCGATCCGCTGCTCGACGAGACCGAGCTGGGTCCGCTGGCCTTCGCAGCCCAGCGGGACAAGGTGAGCTCGTACGTGGAACTCGGCGTCAGCGAGGGTGCGACGGTCCTCACCGGCGGGAACCGTCCCGACGTCGACCTGCCGGGTTACTTCTACGCGCCGACCGTCCTGACCGGGGTGGACAACACCATGCGCGTCACGCGGGAGGAGATCTTCGGGCCCGTCGCCGCGATCATGCCCTTCGACACCGAGGACGAGGTCCTGGAACTGGCCAACGACACCGACTACGGTCTCGCGGCCGGCGTATGGACCCAGAACCTGGCGCGCGCCCACCGCATGAGCCGAAGGCTCGAAGCCGGCACGATCTGGGTGAACACCTACCGGGCGATGTCCCCGATGTCCCCGCGCCAGGGCTTCAAGAGCAGCGGCGTGGGCATCGAGCACGGACTCGAGTCGATGCACGAATACACGCGGCTGAAGAGCATCTGGATCAACACGGACGAGGATCCCGTCGCCGACCCGTTCGTGATGCGCGGATAGGAACCCGACCATGCCTCTCATCGATGTGAGTATCGCCGAAGGACGGAGCCCGGAGCAGCTACGCGCCCTCGTATCCGCCCTGCACCGCGCTGCCGAGGAGACGGTCGGCGCGCTGCCGCAGAACACGACGGTCATCATCCGCGAGGTTCCCGCCACCCACTGGTCCAGGGCCGACCGGACCATCGCGGAGGCGAGGAAGAGCCCTGAACCCACCTGACCGACCCGACCGACCCGACCGACCCGACCACCTGTCATCGCACCACGGAAGGCCAACAACAATGCGTTTTTCACTTTTCGCCCACATGGAACGCTGGGACGGCGACGTCACCCATCGACAGCTCATGGAGGATCTCGTGGAGCTGGTCCAGCTCGCCGAGGAGGGCGGCTTCTCCACCGTCTGGACCGGGGAGCACCACTCCATGGAGTACACCGTCTCGCCCAGCCCCATGCCGGTGCTCGCCTATCTCGCTGCGAAGACGACGACCATCCGCCTGGGTGCAGGGACGCTCATCGCACCGTTCTGGAATCCCATCCGGGCCGCCGGGGAATCCGCCCTCGTGGACGTCATCAGCAACGGTCGCCTCGAACTCGGGATCGCCCGCGGAGCGTACCAGTTCGAGTTCGACCGTCTCGCCGGAGGCATGCCTGCGGCAGCCGGGGCCCAGCACCTGCGTGAGCTGCTTCCCGCGATGCAGGCCCTCTGGCAGGGGGACTACGCCCACGAGGGTGAGATCTGGCAGTTCCCCACCTCGACCAGCGTGCCGAAGCCGGTACAGGACACCATCCCGATCTGGGTGGCGGCACGCTCCCCCGAGTCGCACGAGTTCGCCGTGGAGAACGGCTTCAACATCATGGTCACGCCACTGATGAAGGACGACGCCGAAGTGGCCGACCTCACCGCCAAGACCAGGGCCGCCGTGGAGAAGTTCCCCGGCTCGAAGGAGCCCGAGGTCATGTGCCTGCGCCATACCTACGTGCACGAATCCGGCGACGCGGACGGCTGGCGTCCCGGTGCCGCCGCGATCAACCGCTACTACAGGTCCTTCGATGCGTGGGCGGGGAACCGGACGATTCCGACCAACGGCTTCCTCGACCCCTCACCCGAGGCGAAGTTCGCCGACCGTCCGGAGTTCGAGCTCGACAACCTGCACCGGTCGGCGATGATCGGCACTCCCGACGAGGTGATCGAGCGCATCAAGCACTACCAGGAGCTGGGTGTCGACGAGTTCAGCTACTGGATCGACAACGGGATGAGTCACGAGGAGAAGAGGAAGTCGCTGGAACTGTTCGTCAGGGAGGTCGTCCCGGCCTTCAGCGCGTGAGCCGGAAGGTCGACGACGGGGTCTCCGGTCCGGCGACGGCGTGCAGGGCCAGGCCCGCGAGGTGCCGGCCCTCGGCGGTGGCGGTGTCTACGTCCGTTCCGCGCAGGACCATCCCGAGGACACCGGTGTAGATCAGGACGAGCCGACGCGCGAGCACCGGCGCCTGCCGCCCGCCGACGAGGGGCGCCGCTAGTTCCTCCAGCCGGTCCAGGAGCAGCCGCGTGTCGGCAGCGAGCGTGTCCCCGAGGTCGGGCCCCGGGTGCGGGGTCTCCGCGGCGACACCGAGGAACATGCACCACCGTGAGGGCGTGAGGGCGCGCCGGTGCCGGCCGAGAGCGGTGAAGACGGCGAGCAGCTTCTCCTCGGGGGTGGGTGCCTCGTCGACGCATTCCTGCCAGGTGGTGTCCCATCGGGCCAGCCGACGGCGCAGCGCCTCCGTGATCAGCCCCTCCTTGTTGCCGAAGTGCGCGTAGAGCGTCGCCGGCGAGACCCGGGCGCGCTGGAGGATCGCGTCGACGGGGGCGTTCACCCCCTGCGTCGCTGCAAGATCCTCCGCCGCGTCGAGCAGCCGGTCCCGGGCCGTCGGTTGTGGTGCCATGCGACAAGGGTATAACGTTCGTTTCAATGAAACGATCGTTACAATCGCCTGGGCTGCGGCCCCTGCTCTTCGCCACCTCCGGCGTCGCGCTCATCGCCGTCACCTACGGTCTGGCCCGCCTCGGCTACGGCCTGTTCCTGCCGGCGTTCTCCGCGGCGTTCCCCCTGACGCCCGCGGTGAGCGGACTGCTGGCATCCGGCGCCTCGATCCTCTACTGCGTGTCCGCCGGGATCGGCTTCCGCCATGCATCCCTCCGTCCGCGGACGGTGGCCGTGCTCGCCGGGATCTCGGCGGCTCTCGGCAGCCTGGCGATCGCCGGTGCCTCCGGCACCCCGGTGTTCGCGGGGGGTGTCCTGCTCGCCGGGATGGGGGCGGGATTCGCGTCGCCCGCCCTGGTGGAGCTGGTACGCCGCAACGCCGAGCCTCCGGCCGAGGGGCGTCTCCAGTCGGTGGTCAACTCGGGGACGGGGTTCGGAGTGGTCCTCGCGGGAGCCCTGTCCCTCGTGCTCGGCGAGGCATGGCGCCTGGCCTGGGTGCTGGTGGCGGTCCTCGCCACGGCGTCGATGCTCGCCGTCCTGCGGCTGGACCGGAGCGACCGACCCGGCGCGCGTGCCGCGGGGCGACGGACCGCGCCCTCGCTCGTGGCGCGGTCGAGTTTCGTCGGACTGGCCCGGCCACTCGCCGGGGCCCTCGTCTTCGGGAGCGGCTCGGCTGCAGTCTGGGTCTACGGCAGGGCGACGCTCGAGCAGGCCGGCGGCATGAGCGTCGGTCTGTCCGCCGGTGCCTGGATAGCCCTGGGGGTGGGCGGCGCCGGAGCCGCGGCCGTGTCCCGCCGGCTCGCAGCCCACTCCGTCCCGGTGACCTGGTCGCTGTCGACCGTCGTCACGGCGGTGGCGACCGCACTGATCGGCACGGCTCCCGGCTCCCTGCCCCTGGCCTACACCGCTGCGGCCCTCTTCGGTCTTGCCTACACGGCCGCGACGTCCGTGCTGATCCTGTGGGCGTCCGCCGCCGCGGAGGACAGCGCGGCCGGGACGTCGCTCCTGTTCATCGCCCTGGTGCTCGGGCAGGCGGCCGGCGCGTCGCTCACGGGGCTCCTGCTGGAGACCGGCAGCGCCGCGCTCGCCTTCCCGGTCGCGGGTCTCGCATGCGCGGCCAGCGCCTTCGCGGCGATCCCGACGACGGCGGGCGCCGTACGGCTGCGGTAGGGCGGGTCCGCTCCCGGGGCTGCCGACCTCAGAACGCCGACGAGGGCAGGTCCCGCTCCCCGTCGCTGATGGCCGTGACGATGCGTCCGGCGACGGCGACCGGGTCCTTGCCCCGGGGCAGTTTCGGGGCCTCCCCCGCGATGGGCCGCGTCGCAAGCCCGGTCTCCGTGTGTGGCGGACGCGCGTCGAGGACACGGACGCCCTGCCGTCGCAGTTCCAGCGTCAGCGCCTTCCCGTACGCGCTCAGTCCGGCCTTCGTCGCCGAGTACGCGGCCATGCCCGCCGTCGGGCTCTCGGCGACGACGGCACTGATCTGGGCGATGAACGAATCCTTCCCGAGCGAGGGCGCGACGGCGCGGACGAGCCGCATGTAGCCGAGCAGGTTGACGAGCATGAGCTCGTCGAGGGTGTCGTCGTCGACCTCGGTGGCGGGTCCGAAGGCCACGACGCCCGACGCGAACACCAGCCCGTCCAGCTCGCGGCCGTACACGGCGGCGGCGATGTCCGCCGGGCCCGTGGGCTTCCCCAGGTCGGCGGCCACGCGGCCCACGACGGCGTCCCCGAGCTCCTCGGCGAGGCCTCCGAGCTTGTCCGCGGACCTGCCGGACAGCGTGAGCTGGGCACCCCGGGCCGCGAGCTGGCGGGACAGCTCGGCCCCGAGGACCCCGGTGGCGCCGACGACGAGGACATGGGCACCACTCAGCTCGGTCATGCGCCGAGTGTAGCAACGGCCTCCGGCGCACTCCCGGCGCACTCCCGGCGCCCTCGCGGCGGGCTGACAGGGAACGGGCCCGCCCCGGTGCCGCCACCGGTGCCGTTACAGTGTGGGCATGGCCGAGATGCGGAGCTGGCAGTCGATGGTGGACACGAACGCGGCGCTGCTCCTCAGCACCACGGGGCGGAAGCCGGCGGACTGGGCCGCGGAGGCCCGTTCCGCGGGGATCGCCACGCGCGAGGAGCTGTCCTGCTGGCTCAAGGACCGGGGAGTCACCGGGTACAGCCTGATGAGCGTCGACTGGGAGGTCTTCGGGCTCCCCGAGATGTTCCTCCGGTCCGCCGACGAGCTCTACGAGGCCCAGTACGTTGACCGGCCGGCTCTTCGACCCCTCGCCGACCGGATCCTGCTCTGGGCCGCGGAGACGCCCGGGACCATCATCCAGATGCGCAAGACCTACGTCTCCCTGCAGTCGTCACGGCGGAAGTTCGCGCAGCTCACCCCGAGCACGAGGACCGCCGCCGATCTGTCCTTCCGCCTCGCGGTGCCGGACCTGCCGCGACTGGAAGCGGTCCGCACCGATGACCCGTTCGCCTGGCGCATCCGGCTCCGGCACGAGGACGACGTCGACGACGCCCTCCTGCGGGCGCTCAGCGCTGCGCTGGAGGATAGCCTCGGGCGTTCCTCCGCTTGAGTTCCTCGAGCTCCTGCTGGGCGGCCGCCTCGGCTTCGAGTTCCTCGAAGGCCTGCTGGAGGCGCGGCGACGACGGGTCGGTCCACGACAGTTCCTCGCGCGCCTGGGCCTGCGCCTCGAAGCGCCGCACCTCGAGCTCGGCGTTACGCCGCGCGGCGTCGATCGCCGCCGCCTCGCGGGAGGACGACGCCAGCGCGTCGTGGACGCCGATGGCCGCCTGGGCCGCCGCGCGGCGCGCCAGCATCGCGTCGTACTCCAGGGCGTTCTGCTGCACGCGCTGTTCGAGCCGCCGCACGTCGTCGTGGAGACGGCGTGCCTGCTGCTCCGCTTCGTGCAACTGGCTGGTGAGGGTCTCGAGGCGCCGCCGCGCGGTCATCGACTCGCGGATCGCCGCCCGGGCGGCGTCGTCGTCACCGCGCTGGACAGCCGCGGCCGCCGCGGCCTCGATCCGGTTCACGTAGTCGGCGGCCTCGTTGGCCGCGAGGCCTACGCGGTGGTGATGCGCCGCGACGTCCGCTGCCCCCCGGCGCGCCTGGTCGAGGAGCGCGCGCTGCGCCTGCTGGGCCGTCTGCGCCTGGACCCTCGGGTCCTCCTTGGATTCCGCCGCCGCGTAACGGTTGGCCTGCACGATGCGCGTGATGCGGCGTTTGATCGACACTGTGGGACCCCCGGGTCGGTGGTTGGGTTGCGGCTACCTGGTCCAACCGGTCACCAGGTCTGCCGGTTCCCGTAGCTGTCCCGCCACGTGGCCATGGCGGAGATCTCGGTGCGGAGGCGGTTGGTCGCCTGGTCGAGCTGCAGGGTGTCGATGGACCGGGACGTCTGCAGGAGGCAGCGGCGCAGATCGGCGGAGAGTTCGTCGAGCGCCCGGGCCTGCGCCGCGAGGTCGGTCGTCCACTCCTGCTTGAGGGCGCGGTTCGGCTCGCGGTCGGCGGCACGCAGCAGGTTCTCGAGCGAGGCCGCGGCCTGGTCGATCTCCGCGGCGGCACGTGGCAGGTCACCGACGGGACGCCTCTGCGCCCCGGCCTCCGCGAGGGCGAGGTGCGTGGCGCGGGACGAGCGCTTGAGGTCGGCGATGAGGCGCGCGGGCTCCCTCGTCAGCCGGTCCGGGGCGTAGGCACGGGCAGCGAGCGTGCCACGGTCCTTCGTGCGCTCGATGATGCGCGACCGCCTGACCTTGCGTACCACCAACCAGCCCGCGACGCCCGTACCGGCACCGAGGGCCGCGACGACGCCTGCACCGACCACGAGGGCCTCGACGAAGAGTTCAAACATGCCGCAGCTCCGGGAAGGTTTCCATCCGTCCAGTCTGCCCGCGTCCCCTGACAAATTCCACCGCAGCCTGCCGGACGCCACCCTGCGGACGGCGACGCGAGCCCGGGGAGACGCGCCTTCCGGCCCCCTCCGCGGCGGCGCCTAGTTCGCTCTACGCGCAGTGTCCGGGCGCCACACCACGAGCGCCTGGCTGCGCGGGCGGGGGCGCTGGCCACGCGCCAGCGTCACGACGTCGCCCGCGAGCCCGGCGGCGAAGATGCGGCTGGACTCGGAGTGCAGGCGGCGGGACGCCAGCTCGGCGGACAGCTCGGTGACGCGTGCCCTGAGGGCCGCCACCTGGTTCTCGAGCTCGAGGATGCGGCGGATGCCTTCGAGGGACACGCCCTCCTGGGAGAGACGCTGGATCTCCCGCAGCGTCCCGACGTCCTTCTGCGAGTAGCGCCTCGCGCGGCCCGGCGCCCGGCTGGGCGTCACGAGGCCCAGCCGGTCGTACTGGCGCAGCGTCTGCGGGTGCATGTCGGCGAGCTCGGCGGCCACGGAGATGACATAGATGGGCATCGTGTAGTCCATGGTGGGCCTCCTTCCCTCGCCGGGGCTCCCGGCGATCGCTCGGATCATCGGTTACAGGCGCGCCTTCGCGGCGAGCCCGGCGCGCGGGTCGGCGTCCTTCGTCGCGTCCCTGAAGGATTCGACGGCGGCCTCGGCCTCGCGGGACAGGTTCTGCGGGACGACGACGTCGACGGTGACGAGCAGGTCGCCCGTCGCCTTCGAGGTCTTCACGCCGCGGCCCTTCAGGCGCAGCGTCCGGCCCGAGGGCGTACCGGCGGGGATCCGCATCTTGACCAGGTCACCCGTGAGCGTGGGCACCTCGATCTGGGCGCCGAGCGCCGCCTCGGGGAAGCTGACCGGTACATGCACGCGGATGTTGTCGCCGTCGCGCTTGAACAGCGGGTGCTCCTTGACGGAGACGGTGACCATCAGGTCGCCCGGCCCGTCCTGGCCCGGCTGCCCCTTGCCCTTGACGCGGACCTTCTGCCCGTCGCGGATGCCCGCGGGGACGCGCACGTCGATCTGCTCGCCCGAGGGTTCGCGCAGGCCGATCGTGGTCCCGTTGATGGCCCCCGCGAAGGAGATGGACGTGGACGCGGTCCGGTCGGCACCCTTCTGCGGCCGCGTCGACTGGAAGCCGCCCGGGAAGCCGTTGCCGCCTCCGCCGCCGAACAGGTCGGCGAACTCGGGCGGGAGGTTGCTGTTCGAGAAGCCGGTGCGCTGGCGGGTCCCGGTCCCCTGGCCGAAGAGGTTCCCGAAGATGTCCTCGAAGCCCGCACTGCTGCCGGCGCCGCCACCGGTGCCGCCGGCGGAGAAACGTGCTCCTCCGCCCATCGCGCGGATGGCATCGTACTGCTGGCGCTCTTCGTCGTCGGACAGCACCGAATAGGCTTCCGACACGTCCTTGAAGGTCTTCTCGGAGGCCGCGTCACCCTGGTTCTGGTCGGGGTGGTACTTGCGGGCGAGCTTCCGGTACGCCTTCTTGATGTCGGCGCCGGAAGCATCCTTGGAGACACCCAGGATCTTGTAGAAATCCTTGTCGACCCAATCCTGACTGGCCAATTGGCGTCTCCTTTCCTAGTTCTTCCAATTCAAAAGCGAGTAGGCGGCGTACGCCGGGACGGTTCCCGAGGAAGGCGGCTTCAATATTCCAAGGGCCCCCAGGGCCCGCAGGAATTTCGTTGCCGCCGTTCGGGAGCCGTCCCGGCGTCCGCGCAGCGCGGTAACAACTACTCCGGCACAGCCACGATGACCTGGGCGGCCCGGAGGACGCGCTCGCCCTTGCGGTAGCCCGCGCGGAGGATCTGGCTGACGCTGTCGGCCTGCACGTCCGCGCTGGGCTGCTGGATGAGCGCCTCGTGGATGTTCGGGTCGAACGCGACGCCGACCTCGTCGATCCGGGTGAGCTCGTACGTCCTGAGCGCGTTCTCGAACTTGCCGGCGATGGCCGCGAAGGGCCCTTCGGCGAGGTCGCCGTGCTGGCGTGCGGCATCGATGTCGTCGAGGACGGGCATCAGCGAGTTGATCACGCCGATGACCGCCTGATCTCGTGCGACATCGCGGTCGCGCTCCACGCGGCGGCGGTAGTTGACGTACTCGGCCTGCAGGCGGAGGAGGTCGTTGCGGAGTTCCGCGACGACGTCCACCGTGGGATCGCCCCCCTCGGCACCGGCCTCGTTGAGGATCGCCTCGGCCTGGGCCAGGGCATCCCCGTCGGAGGCGTCCACGCCGGGACCGGCCTCCCGTCCGGCCGCGGATTCCTCCGCGGCCGGAGCGTCGGTGTCGTTCTGCTGCCCACGGACTTCGCCCGTCTCAGGGTCGATCTTCCGGTTGTCGGATGAGCTCACCGGCTCCGACTCGTGCTCTTCTTCGTTTCCGTGGTGCGGCATGGCTACTTCTTCTCGTTGACGTCGTCGACCTCTTCGGCGTCGACGATGTCCTCGTCGGTGCCTGCGGAGGCCGGCTGGTCATCGGCCGGCGCGCCGGCCGCGGAGCCCGCGTCCTGCTGGGCGGAGGCGTAGATCGCTTCACCCAGCTTGGACTGGGAGGCCTGCAGCTTCTCGAACGCCGTCTTGACCTCGTCCTCGTTGTCCTGCGACTCGAGTGCCTTCTTCAGGGCGTCGACGTCGGCCTGGACGTCGTTCCTGACGTCCTCGGGCAGCTTGTCCGCGTTGTCGGCGATGAGCTTGTCCACCGAGTAGGCGAGCTGCTCGGCACCGTTGCGGGTGTCGGCGGCCTCGCGGCGCTGCTTGTCCTCGGCTGCGTGCTCCTCGGCCTCGCGCACCATGCGGTCGATGTCCTCCTTGGAGAGGGACGATCCGCCGGTGATGGTCATCGACTGCTCGGTGCCCGTGCCCTTGTCCTTGGCGGACACGTGCACGATACCGTTGGCGTCGATGTCGAAGGTGACCTCGACCTGCGGGACGCCGCGCGGGGCCGGCGCGATGCCGGTCAGCTCGAACGTGCCCAGCGGCTTGTTGTCGCGGGTGAACTCGCGCTCGCCCTGGAAGACCTGGATGGCCACGGACGGCTGGTTGTCGTCGGCGGTGGTGAAGGTCTCGCTGCGCTTGGTCGGGATGGCCGTATTGCGCTCGATGAGCTTGGTCATCATGCCGCCCTTGGTCTCGATGCCGAGGGAGAGCGGGGTGACGTCGATCAGCAGGACGTCCTTGCGCTCGCCCTTCAGCACACCGGCCTGCAGTGCGGCACCGACGGCCACGACCTCGTCCGGGTTGACGCCCTTGTTGGGCTCCTTGCCGCCTGCGAGCTCCTTGACGAGTTCGCCCACGGCGGGCATGCGGGTGGAGCCGCCGACGAGGACGATGTGGTCGATGTCGGAGACCTTGATGCCGGCCTCGGCGATGACGTCCTGGAACGGCTTCTTGGTGCGGTCCAGCAGGTCCTTGGTGAGGTCCTGGAACTTGGCGCGCGACAGGTGCTCGTCGAGGTGGACGGGGCCGTCCGCCGTGACCGAGAGGTACTGGAGGGAGATGTTCGTCGACGTCGCCGAGGACAGTTCCTTCTTGGCCTGCTCGGCAGCCTCCTTGAGGCGCTGCAGGGCGATCTTGTCCTTCGAGAGGTCCGCACCCTTGGCCTTGGCCTGGGAGAGCAGGTAGTCGACGACGCGCTGGTCCCAGTCGTCGCCGCCGAGGCGGTTGTCACCGGCGGTCGAACGGACCTGGATCGTGGAGAACGCGTCCTCGTCCTTGCCGACCTCGAGGAGGGAGACGTCGAACGTTCCGCCGCCGAGGTCGAAGACGAGGATGAGCTCGTCCTCCTTGCCCTTGTCGAGGCCGTAGGCGAGAGCCGCTGCGGTGGGCTCGTTGACGATGCGCAGCACCTTGAGACCCGCGATCTCGCCGGCCTCCTTGGTGGCCTGGCGCTCGGCGTCGTTGAAGTACGCGGGGACGGTGATCACGGCATCGGTGACCTTCTCGCCGAGGTAGCTCTCGGCATCCGTCTTGAGCTTCTGGAGGATACGCGCGGAGATCTCCTGCGGCGTGTACTTCTTCCCGTCGATCCCGACGTTCCAGTCGGTGCCCATGTGGCGCTTGACCGAGGCGATGGTGCGGTCGATGTTGTTGACGGCCTGACGCTTGGCGATCTCGCCCACCAGGACCTCGCCGGCCTTGGAGAAGGCGACGATCGACGGCGTGGTGCGTGCGCCCTCGGCGTTCGCGATGACGGTGGGCTCGCCGCCTTCGAGGACCGAGACGACCGAGTTGGTGGTTCCGAGGTCAATACCTACTGCACGTGACATGCAATTTCCTTTCGACTGCCCGGGATTTGCGAGGCGCTCATCCGCCGGGCGCGTAGATTGAGCGTTCTGCACTCAACTATAGTCCGGCGCGGCAGGAGATCAAAACCGACTTGAGTCCCGTGCGCTCAACTTCGGTTCCTACGCGGCCGGCACGGCGGTGATGAGCCCCTCCCGGAAGGCGTCGACGAAGAGCGCGTGGTCCTGGCGCACGGTCTCCGCGTAGGCCTCCCCGAAGCCACCGATGTCCTTGAGGAAGTCCTCGCGGGAGCGGTCGACAGCGGCAAGGATGGCGGTCTCCGTACGGAAGGGCACCAGGTCGTGGTCGCTGTCCTCGTCCGTGGAGCAGTGGATCTTCGCGGTCGCCTGTCCGAGGGCCTCGAGCACCGGCACCATCTGCTCGGGCTCCGTGAGGTCCTCCCAGGAGAGGTCCCGCTTGTACGGGGACAGCTCGGAGACCACGAACGAGACGCCACGGATGGTCGTGTAGCCCAGGAACGGGTCCGTGTGGGTCTGCAGCGAGCGCTGGCTGATGACGGCGCGGTGACCGTCGTCCTCGAAGTACCCACGCACGCGCTCGTCGTCGACGATCCGGCTGGGCGCGGCGATGTTCGACTGCTTCATCGTGAGGATGATGTCGTTCTCCTGGGCCTCGTCGAAGCCTTCGATGAGCACGTTGTAGGCGGGCAGGCCGGCACTGCCGATCCCGAAGCCCTTCTTGCCGACGATGCCCTTCACCCGGTAGAACACGCGGCGTCGGGACCGCTCGCTGTCGGGGATGGTGCCGAGGTAACGGTCGAAGGCGTCGGCGACCTCCGCGTACTCGTCGGCGTCGAGCACCCTGACGGAGCCGTCGTCGCGGAACTGGCGCTCGTAGTCCTCGATCCGGGTCAGCGAGTCGAGCAGGCGCGTGCGCCGTGCGGCGCGGGCCTGCTGCAGGACCCGGTAGATGGGCCCCTCGGCGTTGTCGAGCCCGAAGGCGAAGGTGGACTGCTCGTCGTCGACGTAGTCCCGGACCCGGCCGAGGTAGGCCTCGAGGTAGGTGCGTGAGAGGTCGCGGACCGCCTGCGACGGCAGCGCCTTCTGCCAGCACAGCAGCGTCAGCGAGGCGACGAAGCGGCGCAGGTCCCACGAGAAGTGGCCAACGTACGCCTCGTCGAAGTCGTTGACGTCGAACGTGAGCCGGCCCTCGTTGTTCATGTAGGTGCCGAAGTTCTCCGCATGGAGGTCGCCATGGATCCACACCCTGCCCGTGCGCTCGTCCGCCCAGGCGTCGTCCAGCCGTTCCATGTCGGTGTAGAACAGGGATGCACTGCCCCGGTAGAAGGCGTACGGGTCCGCCGCCATCTTCCGGAACCGTGCGCGGAACGCGAGGGGGTCGACGCTCATGAGGTCCTGGTGGGCCTCCACGAGGGTACTGACGATGTGCTGCTGACGGGACTCGGTGGCTTCCATTCGTCCACGGTACGCTCGCCGGGTCCGGGTGCCGCGGATCAGCGCCCCACGAGGACCGGCCGCCGCGTCGCCGGCAGCGACGCCCGCTTCGCCCTCAGGAATCCGTCCACCACGTCCCAGGCTGCCATCAGCACCACCGCGGCGGTCACGATGGAGGCGACGGTCCAGCCGCCGCCCGTCGCGACGGCCGGATCCCAGCCGACCTCGGTGACGAAGTCCGGATTGAGCAGCCGCCCCCCGGACCAGAGGAGCACCGCGGGCACCGCGAAGGCGAGGTTGAGGACGAGGTTCAGGGCGGCGGCCGTCCACGACCAGTCCCGCAGATAGACCCATGAGGCGAAGGCGGCCTCGGCGACCAGCAGCCCGAGGAACCAGGGGACCCAGAAGGCCCAGAGCTCGGGATCGAGGAGCGGGATCGCACGTCCGTCGGGCCCCCGGACGACGGAGGACACATGCTGCCAGACGATGGCCACCGCCAGCGCGGCGAGGAGGACGACGGACGCGACGAACTCCGGCAGGCGGGCACGGCGGGAGTGGTCGGGCAGGGCGGGAAGACTTTCGGGCGACCACTGGATACCGGCATCCGCGGTGCCCGCCCGCTCGAGGAGGACGAACACGAGTGTGGTCCAGAACCCGAGATGCACCGTCACGCTGAGGGCCGTCGCCACCGCGCCACCGATGGCGCCGCCGGGATCGCCCCGGCTCAGGAACTGCGCGAGGAAGACCACCACGGTGACGATCGGCACGACGATGGCGAGGAGGGTCTTCAGGAGACGCAGCCAGTCGAGGTAGTACCGCGGTCCGATCAGCGTGAGCGGCCGGTCCGCGTAGTCGGCCGCGAGACGCTCCGGATCCCCGAGCTGCACGAGCGCCGCGCGCTCGGCCGCGCCCGGCTCCTCCCCCGGCACCCGGCGAGCCTGCAGGGTCTCCTCGATCAGTTCCCGGATCTCGGGTTCGAGGTCGGAGCGCTGGGGCTCCGGGACGGTCCGCACTGCGGCCCACACATAGCGATCGGTCAGCGTGGTCATGGCACTTCCCCTTCGGCGAGGCGATGGAGCGAGGTGGTCAGCCGGTCCCAGTCGGCCGTGAGGGTGGCGGCGAGGTCGTCGCCGGCCGGGCTCGTCCGGTAGAACTTCCGCGGACGGGACTCGGCAGTGTTCCACTCGCTCGTCAGCAGTCCCTGTTTCTCCAGGCGCCGCAGGAGTGGATAGAGCGTGTTCCCGTCGACCTGGATGTCCAAAACGTCGAGGGACTCGAGGAGCGAGTACCCGTAGTCGGGGGTGCGCAGCCGCGTGAGGCAGGCCAGGACGACCGTCCCGCGCCGTAACTCCTGCAGGTGTCCGGCAATCAGGTCCTCGTCGGGTTTCATGCGGAAATAATACTGTGCGTTACACACCATAGCAAGAGGCACAGCAATGGGAGCCACGAGCGATGGGAACCGTCCCCCCGCACCGTCTACCCTCTGTCACATCGATCCAGGAGGCATTCATGGACACCGACACGCCGACCGGGAGCTCTCCCCGGGTTCCAGCGCCGCCGCGCGCCATCCCGGCGGGAGAGCTCGCACTGCCCGGCAGCAGGACACGCCGGTTCGACGGCGGCGCCTTCGGTTCCGCCGCCTCCTACTTCGCGGTGGACAACGACCCCGGGGACACCGTCGCCCTGCACCGGCATCCGTACACCGAGACGTGGGTGGTCCTCGAGGGCCACGTGCGGTTCACGGTCGGCACCGCGGGAGTCGCCGGGGCGCCCGGCGATACCGTCGTCGCGCCTGCCGAGGTCTGGCACGGCTTCACGAACGACGGCGACGGTCCGCTGCGGATGATGTGCATCCACGCTTCGCCGCGCATCATCCAGGAGTGGAAGGACGACGACGGACCCGCGTAGCCCTGCCCGGCCCTGCCTGCCCGGACCGTCAGGGACGCAGGGTGCGATACTGGGCGGCATGGACCTCGAACAGTGGTGGAGCGGCGTCACGCCGGAGACCCGGGACTGGCTGATCGCCCACAACGGAGAGGCGCTGACCCCCGAGGTCGTGGCGGACATCAGCGCTGCGGGCGGCCTCGTGGCCTCCGACTCCTGGTGGATGGGTGCGCGCGGACCCGACGGCCTGTTCCTGTCGGACGCCGCGACCGACTGGATCGAGGAGCGGGCGAACGGCGAGGAGTAGTGGTATCTCAGCGCCGCCCGGGGCCGGCAGCCTCGATGTGGTCGCCGGCCTCGACGGTGCCGTCCGACGACGCGATCTGCAGGGCCGCGCCGGCGGGGACTGCGCGTTCCCCCGTTCACGTCCAGGACGCCGTTGCCGTCGCCCGACGGCCCGTTCACGACATCAGTGCCGCCGGTGACGCTCGCATCGCCGGCGGAGTCCACCCCGTCGCCCTCGGAACGGATGGTCAGGGTCCACCCGGTCACGGTGATCGGGCCCCGGACGCACCGGGAAGCGGCGGTTCAGGCGCGGCCTGGAGCCGCACGCCGCCGGTCACCGAAGTGTCAGTAGGGGTTGCTACTATCGTCGGGCGGGCAACCGCTCGTCGATAAAGGCAAACCCGGTGCGAACCGGGGACGCAAAGCCACGGGACCCACGCGGTCAGCCGGGCCGCCGAAGAGAACAGGTCCACGGAGTATGGCTCGGACAACCCAATTCAATATCGCTCCTGAACCGATCGGATGCCGTGCCCGCGGGCTCGCGTCAGCCGACGTGCGAAGCCACCGCGGGACTTGCCGGCATGAGTAGCTCAGCTTCCGGTGAGCTGCGGGCCGCCGTCGTCATCGAGGACGACCTCGATATCCGCAATCTGGTCTCGGCCATCCTCGCGCAGGGAGGCTTCCAGGTCACCGGGGCTGCCACCGGACGGGAAGGCGTCGACGTCGTCCGCCAGGAACACCCGACCGTCGTGACCCTCGACATCGGCCTACCCGACATCGACGGGTACGAGGTGCTGCGGCGGATCCGCTCCACCACCGACTGCTACGTGATCGTCCTGAGCGGCCGCGACGACGAGCTCGATATCCTGACCGCCCTCCAGGCCGGCGCCGACGACTACGTCCTGAAGCCGTTCCGCCCCCGCGAACTGCGGGCCCGTATCGACGCGATGCTCCGCAGGCCCCGGGCCGAGCAGGTGGCGCAGCACCCGTCGGCGCAGTCCGCCGCGCCCGCCGCTGCCCCCGTCCGCATCGACGACGATCCGCGGGAACTGTCCGACACCCTCCTGCGCAACGGCATCCTCGTCGTGGACGGTGAGGCCCGCACCGCGAGCTGCGCCGGTGTCGAGCTGCCGCTCACGAAGACCGAGTTCAACCTCCTGCACGAACTGATGAGGAGCAACGGTGCCGTGCGGACCAAGGAGGAGCTGGTGCGTGTGTCGCGGGGCCGGGACTACCGCGGCTACAACTTCGTGAGCCGCACGGACGAGCGGGCCATCGAGGTGCACATCGCCAATCTCCGCCAGAAGCTCGCGCGGACGAAGGGGGATCCTGACGTGATCGTCACCGTGCGCGGGGTCGGGTTCCGGATCGTGCCGGGGAGCACCTCGCGCTGAACCGGCCTCAGGGGCGTTCGGGGTGGATGTCCCGGAGTTCGCCGACGGTCGCGGCAGCGCAGGCTCGCAGCAACGCCACGGTACGCCGGGCGCCGTCGAGGTTCCCGGCCACGATCAGGCGGTGGGTCGCGCGTCCTGCCTGGACGAGGCGCAGGGCGCCCACCATCGATGACGACGCGGTCACGCTCAGGACGGCGTCCTCGGCGCCGCGGGAATCCCCCTCCGCGAGCCGGAGGTCCAGCCGGTCGATCTTCCCTGCCAGCCCGGCACAGAAATCGCGGGCGAACCGGTGCACGGCGGCGGGGTCCGAGAAATCACGCTCCATCTCCTGCAGGACGCGCGGGTCGAGGATGTCCATCGCCTTCCCCGACGCGTCCGGGACGTCGGCGTCGCCCCCGAGGGGCGCGACGCCACGCTCCTGGTGCTGGCCAGGGGTAGGCGGGACGGAATGGATGGGCACAGTCCAAGGGTAGTGACCCGCGCCCCGTCCGGAGCAGTGCCTCGATGTTCTTGCGCAAAGCTTGCGGAAGGATGCCGGCCCGTGGTCATGCAGCTCCCGTCGGCGGTGCCGGCCCTGCTTCCGGGGCGGGTGAGTGTCGGTCGCGCGGGCCTTGACCCCCGGGACTAGGCCGTCAGGTCCTTCAATCCTGCCCCCGCCGAGGCCCGCCACTCGGCCCTGTAATCGGCGTGGCCAGCCCACGGGCGGGCGAGCAGTCGGAGGACGGACGTGCTGCTGCGCGTGTCGAGCTCCATGACGGCGTAGCGGAGGAGCTCACGCTTGCCCTCGCATTCCGCGAGGACGCGCTGGGGGTCGTACCAGCCCCCGACCCCCCACACTTCCTCCGGGAGGCTGCCCCTGCGGGCCGCATTCTCGTCCTCGGTGATGCGTGCGTCCAGAAAAGCGGCGATGTCGTCCATACGTAGAGGGTAGCGAGCTTCGCGCGTATAAGCGCCACGCCACGGACATCTAAAATTTCCCGGTGCCGCCTGCCGGCGCCGGGGCCTACGCGTGTTCCCCTGCGGCGTGGCCCGCCGGGGAGAGCGGCCGGGCGAGCGGCAGGTCCACCCGGAACTGCGTGCGACCGGGCTCGCTGCTCACGCTGATCGCCCCGCCGTTGGCCTCCGCGAGCGCCCGGACGATGGCGAGTCCCAGCCCGGTGCTGCCGGCGTTCGCCGAGCGGGCGGCGTCGGCCCTGCTGAACCTCGTGAAGATGGTGTCGAGGAACGCGGGATCGATCCCCGGCCCGGAGTCGGTGACGGTGATGGTGGCCGTGCCGCCCGTGACGGCGAGTGCCGTGGCGATGGCAGTACCTGATGGGGTGTGTTTGTGGGCGTTGGAGAGCAGGTTGATGAGCACCTGCCGGACCTCCGCTTCGACGGCCCGCACCTCGACGGGCTCGTCGGGCAGGTCGAGGCTCCAGGAGTACCCGGGCGCTGCGACCCGGGCGTCGCTCGTCGTCTCGATCACGAGTTCGGTGAGGTCGACGTCAGTCGCCTCTCCGCGCTGGCCCTCGTCGAGGCGTGCGAGGAGCAGGAGGTCCTCGACGAGCGAGGACATGCGCCTCGATTCGCTGTCGACGCGTTCGAGAGCGGCCCGTCCTGACGGGCTGACGGTCTCGCTCATCAGGACCAGCTCGGTGTACCCGCGGATCGAGGTGAGGGGCGTCCGGAGCTCGTGGCTGGCGTCGGCCACGAACCGGCGGACCCTCAGCTCGCTCGCGTGGCGTTCCCGGAGGGCATCCGTGACGTGGTCGATCATCCCGTTGAGGGCCAGCCCGACGGTCCCGACCTCCGTGCCGGGCCGTGCGACGGCCGGAGGGACACGGACGGGGACGGCGACCTCCCCCGAGGAGAGGGGCAGCTGCGAGACGGAGGTCGCGACGGCGGACAGTTCCTCGAGCGGGCGCAGCGACCGGCGGATGATCACGGTCCCGGCGAGTCCGGTGAGCACCAGGCCTGCGAGGGAGAGGCCTGCGACGGTGATGTCGAGGGACACGAGCGTGCTGTCGCGCTCGGTCGTGGAGAGGCCCGTGACCAGGACGCCCCCGCCGACGTCACCGGAGCCGCCGGCGTCGTCGCCGACATCGCCGGGGAGGACCGCCGCGTCGACGCGGTAGTGGCCGGTGCTCAGGGTCAGTTCCTCGGGGCCCGCCACCGGGTCGAGACCCGCCAGCAGGTCGAGGTCCGCGGCGGTGAGGGGATCGGTGCTGCCGTCGTCCTGCACGAGGGCGGAACCCCGTACGTCGCCGTCGTCGAACACCGCGTTGAGGGTCCCTGGGCGCTGCCCGGCCGCGTTCTCAGGGTCGACGTCGCGCGACGGCCGCTGGTCGTCGCCGGGAGGGCGCCCGCCGGGGAACCCCGCCCGACCTGCGGCGGGGGTGAGGGCGTCGTCGAGCTGCCGCGTCAGGTAGCTGCTCATCGCGAGGTGGCTGAGCACACCGATCGCCATGCAGATCGTCGTGAGGAGGGCGAGCGTCGCGAGGATCAGCTTGGTCCGCAGGTGGAGCGGCCTGCGGCCTGCCACCGGGCGGGTCCGGGGCGTGCCGGGAGCTGTCACGGAGCCGCGGGCTTGAGGACGTACCCGGCGCCGCGCACCGTGTGGATCATGGGTGTGCGCCCGACGTCGATCTTCTTGCGGAGGTAGGAGATGTAGAGCTCGACGATGTTGGCCTGGCCGCCGAAGTCGTACTTCCACACGCTGTCGAGGATCTGAGACTTGCTGACCACGCGGCGCGGGTTCTCCATGAGGTAGCGCAGCAGCTCCCACTGGGTGGAGGTCAGGGCGATATCGTCGCCGCCTCGGGTGACCTCGCGGGTGTCGACGTTCATCACGAGGTCCCCGACGACCAGTTCTGCGGAGTCCGACGCCGCGACACCCGAGCGCTGGACGAGGCGGTGGAGGCGCAGCATCAGCTCCTCCATGCTGAAGGGCTTGGTGACGTAGTCGTCGCCGCCCGCGGACAGCCCGGAGATGCGGTCCTGCACGGCGTCCTTCGCGGTCAGGAACAGTGCGGGGACGTTCGGTGCGAAGGCGCGGATCTTCTTCAGCGCCTCGATACCGTCCACGCCCGGCATCATGACGTCGAGCACCAGGACGTCGGGGCGGAAGTCCCGCGCGGCGGACACCGCGGTGCGGCCGTCGTTCGCCGTCGTCACGCTCCAGCCGACCATGCGCAGGCCCATGCTGACGAGTTCCGCGAGGCTCGTCTCGTCGTCCACCACGAGTGCCCGGATGGGGCTGCCGTCGGGGTGCGCGAGGCGCGGCAGGTTGTCGGTCATGGAGTGGGAGGCGTCGGCCATCGGGTCTTCCTGGAAACGTCGGAGATCGTTCTGGGGAACCGGCGCGGGCCGGGCGGGCGTTGCGGTCCAGTATCCCCCACGGGGCGGACCGGCGGGACGGTCAGGCCCGCTGGGGCCCGGCGGCGCCCTGGTCGAGGGAGCCGCCCGTGTCCTGGCGGCGGACGACCGCCTGCTCGGCAGGCGCTATGGTCCCGACGACGACGGCGTGCGCTTCCGCCGCCGGAGCGGCCCCGGTGCCCGCTGGCGCGAACGCCGTCGTGCCGAGGACCGCGGCCAGCGCCATCGCGCCGAGCGCGGCCCGCAGGCCCCTGCGTCCGGGCGTGAGGTCGGGGGTGGGTCGGTAGCTGATCATGGTGTCCTCCTGGCGGATCGGGCGTTGTCCCTCCACTGTGCCGCCCGCACCTAGCGCGCTCCTTTCCGGGAGCTGTGCGGCTGCTGTGCAGGAAACTCCCAGCTTCCGCACGTCCTGCCACCCGGCGCGCACGGAGTGGGCGCGGTGGGCGCGGGGTGCCGCCGGACACCGCCGGGGCCGCCCCTGTGCCGGCACAGGCGCGCGGCACCCGCCCGGCGGGCTACCGCGGGGACGGAACCCTGCCCAGCTTCGACGGCCACCAGATCCTCGGCCCGATGTCGTAGGCCAGCGCGGGGATCAGCAGCGACCGCACCAGCACGGTGTCCAGCAGCACGCCGAAGGCCACGATGAAGGCGATCTGCGCGAGGAACAGCACCGGGATGACGCCGAGCGCCGCGAAGGTCGCGGCCAGCACCACGCCCGCGGAGGTGATGACCCCGCCGGTGACCCCCAGCCCGCGCAGGATCCCGGGCCGCGTGCCGATGCGCAGCGACTCCTCGCGCACCCGCGTCATGAGGAAGATGTTGTAGTCCACGCCCAGCGCCACGAGGAACACGAAGGCGAAGAGCGGCACCGACGCATCGGCGCCCTCGAACCCGAAGACGTTGTTGAAGACGAGCGCGGAGACACCCAGCGCCGTCGCGTTCGACAGCGCCACGCTGGCCACGAGGAGCACGGGCGCCAGGACCGAGCGCAGCAGGACGATGAGGACCACGAGGATGACCGCCAGGACGATCGGGATGATCTTCACGAGGTCGGCGAGCGCGGTGTCGTTCGTGTCGACCGCCACCGCCGTGACACCGCCCACGAGGGCATCCGGGCTGGCGTCGTCGAGCGCGGTCCGCAGTTCGCGCACCACGTCCTCGGCCTCCTCCGAGTCGGCCTGGTACGCGAGGGTCCCGCTGATGAGCACCCGCCCGTCCTCCACGACGGCGGCACCGCCCGGATCGGCGGTGAGCGTCGCCCCGGAGATGCCCTCCTGCCCGGCGACGACGTCGAGGGCCGCGTCCTGGTCCGCTTCCGGCGCGACGACGTAGACCGGGCTTCCGGACCCCGCGTCGAAGTGCCGGCCCAGCGCGTCCTGCCCGTCGACGGCGTTCGACGGCGTGAGGATCAGGGCCGACTGCGGGACGCCGCTGGCCTGCAGCTGCGTGAGCCCGAGCGCGCCGGCCACGAGGATGAGCAGGGATGCGATCCAGAGGACGCGCGGGCGGCGGGCGACCTGCAGGGCCACGCGCCTCCAGATCCCCTTGAGCCGCTCGAGCCCGGTCTCCGCGCCGGTGTCCGTCGGCGCTGCGTGCCGGCCGTGGTGCGGCGCGACGACGGTGGCGAGTGCCGGGTCGTAGCGGGGGCGCAGCGGCCAGAACGCGGCCCTGCCGAAGAGCAGCAGGAGCGCGGGCAGCAGGGTGAGGGCGGCGCCGAGCGAGAAGACGATGCCGATCGCGGCGATGGGCCCGAGGCTCTTGTTCGAGTTGAGGTCGGAGAACAGCAGGCAGAGCAGCCCGAGGATGACCGTGGCGCCGGACGCCACGATCGGCTCCACCGAGCTGCGGTACGCCACACGCAGCGCGTCCCACGTCGTCTCGTGCTCGGCGAGCGCCTCCCGGAACCGCGCCACGAGCAGCAGGGCGTAATCCGTGGCCGCACCGATCACGAGGATGGAGAGGATGCCCTGGCTCTGCCCGCTGAGCTTGATCCACTCGAGCTGCGCGAGGCCGAAGACCAGCAGGATCGACGTCGAGAGGGCGAAGACCGAGGTCAGCAGGACCAGGAACGGCAGCACGACCGAGCGGTACACGGCGAGGAGGATGATGAACACCGCACCGAGCGCCACGCCGAGCAGGATGCCGTCGATCCCGCCGAAGGCCCCGACGAGGTCGTTGGTGAAGCCCGCCGGTCCGGTGACGTAGCCGCTCACGCCGTCGGGCAGTTCCTCCGTCAGCACCGTGCGCAGCTCGCCTACCACCTCGGCGAGCTCCGCGTCGGAGGAGACGAAGGCGATGTACTGCACCGCGAGCCCGTCCTCGGAGGGGACGGGCCCGGCGACCGGCGGTGCACCCTCGGCCGGCGGTTCGAGTCCTTCGACCTCCCCGAGCGTGGCGGCGAGGTCCTCGAACGGGCCGAGGTCCCGCGGGTCGATCACCGTGTCCGATTCGGCGACGATCACTGCGGGGATGGCATCGGAGTCGCTGAAGCGCTGCTGCAGCTCGCCCGCCTCCGTGGACTCCGCGCTCGCGGGCAGGAACGACGCCTGGTCGTTGCTCGAGACCTCCTCGAGCCGTCCGAACGTGGGACCGCCGATCGCCGCCCCGATCAGCCAGACCAGGACGACCACCGCGGGCAACAGCACCCTCAACCATCTGCTCTTCATGAATTTCCCTGCCTTCCCAAGTTATCTCTATGGCAAAGTATATCTATGGTGGAGATAATTGTCATCGGCCTAAACTGGAGGGGAAGGAAGGCGAGGACCCATGGCCGCGAGGGAAGATCTCATGGCACTGCTGCGGCAGTTCACCGTCGAGACGGACCGCTACGTCGATGTCGCGAGCGAGCGGGACAGCCTCTACCGGACCGACCTGCACGCCCTGAGCATCATGATGGGCGCGGCCCGTGCCGGGCTCACCGTCACCCCCGGCCTGCTGCGGGAGGAGCTGAACCTCAGTTCGCCCGCCACCACGGCCCTCGTCGACCGCCTCGATTCGGCCGGCCACGTGACCCGGCGTCGCAGCGACGTCGACCGGCGGCAGGTCCACCTCGAGATGACCGAGAAGGCACGCTCCACGGGCGCGATGCTGTTCGCCCCCCTCGCCCGGCACATCAACGCCGTCCTCGACCGCTACTCCGAGGAGCAGCTGGAGCTCCTGCGCGACATGCTGCAGGACGTCACCGATGCCACGGTCGCGGCCCGGGATGTGGCGCTGGACGACGTGGATGCTGGCTGAGCGCCCTTCCGGCGGTTAGCCTTCGGAACATGAACGACGAGGTCTACTCCCACGGACACCACCCGAGCGTCACGACGGCACACGCGGCGCGGACCGTCGCCTCCTCGGCCGCCTACCTCGAGCCCTTCCTCGAGGCCGGGCTGGACGTCCTGGACATCGGCTGCGGACCGGGCAGCATC
This sequence comes from Arthrobacter sorbitolis, assembly GCF_054510995.1. Taxonomy (NCBI): domain Bacteria; kingdom Bacillati; phylum Actinomycetota; class Actinomycetes; order Micrococcales; family Micrococcaceae; genus Arthrobacter; species Arthrobacter sorbitolis. Next base: position 234,426 of record NZ_JBTNDM010000002.1, on the reverse strand, counting down.
ACGGCGGGTTTCGCCGACCTCGTGGGACCGGGCTCGGTGGTGGGCCTCGACAGTTCGGCGGACGTCGTCGCGCAGGCGTCCCGGGCGTACGCCGACGTGGCGAACGTCGCGTTCCGCGAGGGCAACGTGTACGACCTCGACGTGCCCGACGAATCGTTCGACGTCGTCCACGCGCACCAGCTCCTGCAGCACCTGGCCGACCCCGTGGCGGCGCTGCGCGAGATGCGGCGCGTCGTCCGGCCCGGGGGGATCGTCGCCGCACGCGACGCCGACTTCGGAGCCATGACCTGGTTCCCGGCCGTCGACGAGCTCGACGAATGGCGCGAGCTCTACCGCACGCTCGCCCGCGGCAACGGCGGCGAGCCCGATGCCGGACGCCGCCTCCCGGGTTGGGCGGCCGAGGCGGGGTTCGCGGACGTCGAGGTGTCGTCGTCGAACTGGATCTACGTCACGCCCGAGGACCGCCGCGTCCACGCGGAGTCGTGGGCACAGCGGGTGCTGCACTCGGCCTTCGCCGGGCAGACCCTCGAGCGCGGCCTGGCCGACCAGCGCACCCTCGAACGACTGGCGGAGGGGTGGCGCAGGTGGTCGAGGGCCGACGGGGGCGTGTTCCTGATGCCGAGCCTGGAGATCCTCGCGCGGGACTGACCCGCGGAGTGCCCTCCTCGCCGCCTCCCTCCCGCCGTGCCCGGAACGGGTACCGCCGCTAGGCTGGCCCGATGTACCGCATCGTCACCGTCTGCACCGGGAACATCTGCCGCTCCCCGATGGCCGAACTCATGCTGACCCGTGCCTTCGCGGAGGCGGGCATGGCGGACGACGTCACGGTCGACTCCGCGGGCACCACGGACTGGGAGGCGGGCAGGCCCATCGACGAGCGGGCGGCGGCGAAGCTGGCCGAGCTCGGCATCGACAGCCACCGGCACAGGGCACGCCGCTTCGAGCAGGGCTGGTACGGCGAGCGCGACCTCATCCTCGCCCTCGACCTCGACCACTACCGCCACCTGCGCGAGAACTCCCCCGACGAGGGCGCGCGCGAGAAGATCCACCTCCTCCGCGAATTCGACCCCTCGACGACGGACATCGGGCTGGAACACCTCGGCATCTACGACCCCTGGTACGGCGACGCGAGCGACTTCGAGGCCACCTGGAAGATGGTCGACGGCGCGGTCGAGGGCGTCGTACGGTTCGTACGCCACGAGCTCGACGCCGAGGGTCCGGACGCCTGACGTGCCATGCGTACCATGATCGGGTGAACCCCTCCCTCTGGCTGGCGCTCCTCGGTGCCCAGACGCTCATCAGCTTCATGCCCGGCGCGGGAGCCGTCAACACCATGAGCAACGCCCTCACGGCCGGATTCCGCCGCTCCCTCTGGGGCATCCTCGGGCAGCAGGCGGCCCTCCTGGTGCACATCGCCATCGCCGGCGCGGGCGTCGGGCTCCTCGTCGCGAACTCGCCCCTCGCCTTCGACGTCATCCGCTACACGGGCGCCGCGTACCTCGTCCACCTCGGTGTGCGGAAATTCCTGCAGAAGCCCGAGCACAGCGAGGTCCGCGCCCTGCAGGGTGGCGAGGGGTCGCTCTCGATGTTCCGCCGCGGCGTGTGGGTCAACCTGCTCAACCCGAAGGCCATCGTCTTCTTCCTCGCGCTGATCCCCCAGTTCATCCGGCCGGAGGAGCCCCTGCTGCGCCAGTACGGGGCGCTGACCGCGACGGTGATCGTCGTCGACGTCCTCGTCATGTGGTTCTTCTACGCCGGCGCCGCACGCTCGTTCCGGCGCTTCACCGAGGACGACCGCGGCCAGCTCGTCCTGAACCGCACCTTCGGTTCCCTCTTCGTGGGCGTCGGCGTGCTGCTCGCCCTGGCCTGACCCGTGCCCGCCGCGCCCAGCACCGCACCCGCCACCCCACCCCTGCTCATCGCGATCGACGGGCGGTCCGGTGCCGGCAAGACGACCCTCGCCGTCGAACTCGCCGCCCTGCTGCGCGAGCACCACACGGTCGGCCTCTTCCACCTCGAGGACATCTACCCGGGGTGGGACGGGCTAGACGCCGGGATCACCCGCTACGTGGAGCACGTCCTCACCCCGTTACGGCAGGGGCGGACGGCACGGTGGAACGCCTGGGACTGGGCGCAGGGGCAGGACGGTGCGGAGCGCACGACGGCGGCGGCCGAGATCGTGATCCTGGAGGGCGTGGGCGCCGCGGCGGCTGCGGCGCGCTCCCGGCTCGACGCCGTCATCTGGGTGGAGGCCGACGCGCAGGTCCGGCAGCGGACCGCGATCGAGCGCGACGGCGACGCCTACGCCCCGTTCTGGCAGCGCTGGGCCGACCAGGAGGACCGCTGGCTGGCGGCCGACGATCCCGGCGCGGCCGCGGACGTCGTCGTGCAGGGCCACCACGGGCCACCGTCACCGCAGGCCGTGCGCCTCGCCCTCACCGGGCTGCCCGCCTGCACCGTGCTGCTGGCACCGGAGCGTGCGGGCCGGCGCGGGCTCGTCCTGGACTGCGAGCGCCTTCCGGCCGCCCCGGACGCCGCGGCACTGTTCTCCACCCTCTACGGCGACGCGCCCGCGGCCGTCTGGCTCGACAGCTCGGACGCCGGGACGGACGCGCTGCCGGACGGGCGCAACCGGTTCACCATCATGGCCGACGCCGGCGGCGCCTTCGGGCAGCGCGCCCTGCACCGGGACGGCGTCACGGACATCGTGGCCGGGCCGGTGACGACGCGGATCAGGGAGCCCTTCTTCCGGTGGCTCGACGACGTCTGGGGCCGGCGGGCCGTGCGCGTGCCCGACGGCCTCGCCTGCGACTTCGGGCTCGGCTGGCTGGGCTACCTCGGCTACGGACTGAGACGGGAGACGGGCGGCGCCGCCGCCTCGCCCGCGGGGGACCTGCCCGATGCCGCGCTGCTGTTCGCGGGCCGCGCCGTCGTCCTCGACCATGCCGACGACACGGTCTTCCTCCTGACCCTCTCCGACGGACGGCCCGACCCCGACCGGGACGCCTGGCTGTCCCGGGCACGGGACGCCGTCGCCGCACCCGGCCCTCCCCCGGTGCCGCCCCCGTTGCCGGTGCCCCGCTTCGGAGCGCGCGATACGCGCGACGGGTACCTCGCGAAGATCCGCCGGGCCCAGGCCGAGATCGCCGACGGCAACACCTACGAGGTGTGCCTGACGACGTCGCTGTCGGCGCGGATCGACGGCGCGGACCGCCTCGACCCGCTGGACGCATACCTCCGGCTGCGCGCAGCGAGCCCGGCCCCGTTCGCGCACTACCTGCGCTTCCCCGGGTTCGCCGTCGCGAGCACCTCGCCCGAGCGTTTCCTGCGGCTCACCACCGACGGACGGATGCGCGCCGAACCGATCAAGGGGACGCGGGGGCGTTCGTCCGATCCCGCCACCGACGCCGCCCTGCTCGACGACCTCCGGACGTCGGCGAAGGACCGCGCGGAGAACATCATGATCGTCGACCTCCTCCGCAACGACCTCTCCCACCACGCGATCCCGGGCTCGGTCGCGGTGAGCCGACTGTGCGACATCGAGACGTACGCGACGGTGCACCAGATGGTCAGCACCATCGACGCCCGCCTGCGCCCGGGGAGTGCGCGGGCCGGGGTCGTCGCCTCGGCCTTCCCCGCCGGCTCGATGACCGGGGCGCCGAAGATCAGCACCATGGTGATCCTCGACCGGCTGGAGGGGGCGCCGCGCGGCCCCTACTCGGGCGCCGCCGGGTACTTCAGCCTCACCGGCGCCACGGATCTCGCCGTCGTCATCCGCACGCTCGTCCTCGAGGAGATGGGGGCGGTCGGGGAGGGGCCGGACGACGGCGGCACGCGCCTGACGCTCGGAGTGGGCGGGGCGATCACCGCCGACTCGGATCCCGAGGAGGAGTGGGAGGAGGTGCGCACCAAGGCGCGCGGGGTCCTCTCGGCCCTCGGCGCGGTCTTCCCGTCGGGCGACGGCGAGCACGATCCCTCCGACGCCGCCGGAGGGTCCGGCACGCCCTGAGGGCGGGGCCGTCCGTCGGCGGTCGTATCGGCGGACTAGCCGACCGGTCCCCGCCACATCTCGTCCTGGACGTGCTGGGCGAAGGCCCGCAGGTCGCGGACGTCGTTCTCCGTGAACTCCCGCGGCTTGTCGTCCATCACGCAGAGCGAGCCGATGCGCCACCCGTCCGGCGTGGTGAGCGGGTGACCGGCATAGAGGCGGACCTTCGGGCCGCCCGTGACGAGGGGGTGTTCCCGGTAGGTGAGGTGCTGGCGGGCGTCGGGGATCACGAGGGTGCGGTCCGCCGCGATCGTCACGGCGCAGAGCGACAGGCCGATCGGCAGGTCCGCGCCGATGGGTCCGGCCAGGGACTTGATCACCTGCCGGTCCTCGGCGATGAGGGCGATCGAGGACGAGCTCACATCGAACCACTCCCGGGTACGGGCGGTCAGGCGGTCGAACCGGGCCTCGGCGCCGGTGTCGAGCAGACCCGACCCGTAGAGCGCCTGGACGCGCCGGAACTCCAGATCCTCCAGCAGGTCCGACGACGAACCCGCCGGCGCTCCTCCGACCCCGTTGCTGCTCCGGGCCTCGGGCCGGAGCGCGCGGCGGTCGAACCCGTACCCGTCGGGGTCGGTGGTGAGCGGCCGGAGATACTCCTCGAACCCGGAGGAGGACGCGGCCCGGTCGGTGCTGTAGTGCGCGCCGTCGGCCATCGACCCGGTGGTGTCGATGATCTCGTTGATCGCATGGGCGATGAGGTCCCGGTCGCGGGACGGCAGGCGGGTCAGCCCCCGGAGGTATCCCTCGACCTCGAACTCGTCATGGGTGCCGCCCATCGCGGTGTAGCTCATGCCCACGTGCTCGAGGTCGATGCCTGCTGCCCGGGTCGCTTCGAGGGCCGTCCACTGCTGGAGGTACGCGTCTGTCATCGGTGGTTCCTTTCCCGTCGTCGACGATCCCAGGAGGATGCACCGGAAGCCGCCACGGCTGCCTTCCATCGTAGGACCCCCGGCCTCCCGTGCGCGGGAACGTCGGGGATCGGCGCGGGGGTGGACAGGCGGACGTCCGCGTGCCCCACCGACAGCGGGCTGGGGACCGCTGGCCGTATAGTTCTCGGGAGTGGTACCGCGTTCCGGGTCCTGCTGATACCGGCTCAGCAGGGAGCCCTCCTTCCGTGGTGCGAGAACTGTGCGATGAATGGACGAGTGCCCCAATGCCCGATGAAGACGAACTCGCCTACGAGACCGAGCGCGACCCGGTCGCGGCGCTCCTGCAGGACATGGTCCTCGAGAGCGAGGATGTGCAGGAGTTCCTCGCCGGGCTCGCGATCATGGCCGCCGAAGCGTTCACCGGGGCGTACGGCGAGGTGTTCTGCGGGGTGACGCTCCTGCGACCGCGGTCCATGATCACCGTCGCGAGCAGCAGCGACCGCGCCCGCGAGGTCGACGAGGTGCAGTACGGGTTCGACGACGGCCCCTGCCTCAGGGCCGCCCGCACCGGCGTCACGGTCCACATCCGGGACTTCCTGACCGAGGAGCGCTTCCCCGAGTACCGTGAGGCCATCGCGTCCTACGGGCTCCGCTCCGCGCTCGGCATCCCCATCCGCCTCGAGGACGGGGCCAGTGCGGGTCTCGATTTCTACTCCACCAGCCCGGACGTCTTCGACGAGAAGGGCATCGCCGTGGCCGAGGGCCTGGCGCGCGACGCCTCGCGGTCGCTGCGGCTGGCCGTCCGCATCGCCACGCTGAGCGAGGACAGCCGGAATCTCAAGGCCGCGATGACGTCCCGCACCACGATCGACACCGCCGTCGGTGCGATCATGGCCCAGAACAGGTGCACCCAGAAGGAGGCGTTCGCGATCCTCCGGCGGGCGTCGTCCTCCCGGAACGTGAAGCTGCGGGACCTCGCCGTCACCATCCTCGCGTCGGTCGGGCAGACGGAACCCCTCGCCACCCACTTCGAACACTGAGGGCCGCGTGGGCCAGTGACGAGGCCCCGACGCCGCTAGGGTCGGGGCATGAGCGCCCTCACCCCCGTCACCCTGCGCGGCACCCGCGTCCTCCTCGAGCCGCTCGCCCCCGGGCACCACGACGGTCTCGTCGCGGCGGCCCGCGACGGCGAACTATGGAGACTCTGGTACACCTCGGTGCCCGGTCCGGAGGGCATGGCACGGGAGATCGACCGGCGGCTCGCGCTGCAGGACGCGGGCACGATGCTGCCCTTCACCGCGCGGCTGGCCGCCGACGACGGGCCCGGCAGGATCATCGGCATGACCACGTACATGAACATCGACCGGGACACGCCGCGGGTCGAGATCGGATCCACCTGGAACGCCGCGTCGGCCCAGCGGACCGGCACCAACACGGAGTCCAAGTACCTGCTGCTCCGCCACGCCTTCGAGGTGATCGGATGCCCGGCGGTGGAGTTCCGCACGCACTGGCTCAACCACCAGTCACGGGAGGCGATCACCCGGCTCGGCGCGAAGCAGGACGGCGTGCTCAGGAGCCACACCCGGTCCGGGAACGGAGAGTTGCGCGACACCGTGGTCTACTCGATCCTCTCCCACGAGTGGCCCATGGTGCGCGACCACCTCCTCCACAGGATGTCGGCCCCCTGAGCATCCGCCCGGCGGTACGTTGTCAACCGGATCCTGCCGGTACCGCCCGTCCTTCCGACAGGTGCAGGATGAAGGCGTCAGACCGCGGCAGCTCCGGTGGGCCGCGGACCGGTTCGACTGAAAGCAGACTCTATGGCGGACATTGGTGGAATGGCTGACAAGGCCAAGGATTACGCACAGGACAACCCCGAGAAGGTGGACCAGGCCAAGGACAAGGCCACGGACGCCGTCGACGGGAAGAACGACGATCAGAAGTAACTGATCCCCTACCGGAGGCCGGGGCGCGACAACGCGTCCCGGTCTTCGTTTCTCCGCCGGATGCCGCCGGAAGCCGCTGCCCTTCCCCGGAGGATGCCGCCGTTCGCCGCCGGGGCCGCCGCACGCCCTCGCAGGGCTGCCGGAAATCGCCGCAGGATTGTGCCCGCTATCCCTTGACCGGCTATTTGTTACCGTTCACAATTGCCGCAGGGCTCCCCGCCCCTGCAGCAACGACGGTGCAGATAGCCCCTTGCTGTGGTCCCGAATCGTAGGAGGCAGCAGTGTTCAGGAAATCCTTCGTGGCGGTCGTTGCCGCCACCACCTTCGCCCTCACGGCCTGCGGCGGCGGGTCCGATTCCGGTGGCGGCGGCGCCTCCGACGACACGATCACCATGGGCTTCGCCCAGGTCGGCGCGGAGAGCGGCTGGCGCACCGCCAACACCAAGTCGATCCAGGAATCCGCCGAGGAAGCGGGCGTCGACCTCAAGTTCTCCGACGCGCAGCAGAAGCAGGAGAACCAGATCAAGGCGATCCGGTCCTACATCCAGCAGCAGGTGGACGTCATCGCCTTCTCGCCCGTGGTCGAGTCGGGCTGGGACACCGTGCTGAAGGAGGCGAAGGACGCGGAGATCCCCGTCATCCTCACCGACCGGTCCGTCGACTCCACCGACACCTCGCTGTACAAGACCTTCCTCGGCTCGGACTTCGTGGAGGAGGGCAAGAAGGCCGGCGACTGGCTCGTCGAGGACTCGGCCTCGACCGAGGGCCCGGTCAACATCGTGGAGCTGCAGGGCACCACCGGAGCGGCGCCGGCCATCGACAGGAAGGAAGGGTTCGAGGCTGCCATCGCGGCGGACCCCGACCTCAAGATCGTCCAGTCGCAGACCGGCGACTTCACGCGCAGCGGCGGCAAGCAGGTGATGGAGGCGTTCCTGAAGAACACGCCCGACATCGACGTGGTCTACGCCCACAACGACGACATGGGCCTGGGTGCCATCGAGGCCATCGAGGCCGCCGGCAAGGTGCCCGGCAAGGACATCAAGATCATCACCGTGGACGCCGTGAAGGACGGCATGACCGCCCTCGCGGACGGCAAGATCAACTACATCGTCGAGTGCAACCCGCTGCTCGGCGACCAGCTGATGGACCTGGCGGCCAAGGTGGTCGCGGGCGAGGAGGTACCGGCCCGCGTCGTCACCGAGGAGACGGCCTTCACGCCCGAGCAGGCCAAGGAAGTCCTCGCGAGCCGCGAGTACTAGGAACCGGGCCGGCCGTCCGCGGGGACGGCCGGGTCGCCAGGAGATCGGGATGCGGCAGGCCGGGCCCGCCGCATCCCGGGCACAGGAGGCAGATCCATGAGCGAGACCGTCCCCGTGGTGGACATGCAGGGCATCTCCATCGCCTTCCCGGGCGTGAAGGCGCTCGACGGCGTCGACTTCCGGCTGTTCCCGGGGGAGGTCCATGCCCTCCTGGGTGAGAACGGCGCCGGGAAATCCACCCTCATCAAGGCACTCACGGGGGTCTACGCGGTCGACGACGGCACCATCACCGTGATGGGGACCCGCCAGGGCTTCGCGACACCGGCGGCAGCGCAGGCCGCCGGGATCAGCACCGTGTACCAGGAGGTGAACCTCTGCCCCAACCTCTCCGTCGAGGAGAACATCCTGCTCGGGCGCGAACCCCGCAGGCGCGGCGCCATCCACTGGCGGGAGGTCCGCCGGAAGGCGGAGGAGGTCCTCGGGCAGCTGCAGCTGGGCCACATCGATCCCCGGTCCGTCCTGTCCTCGCACTCCATCGCGATCCAGCAGCTCGTCGCCATCGCACGCGCCATGCAGGTCGACGCCAGGGTGCTCATCCTCGACGAGCCCACCTCCAGCCTCGATGCGGACGAGGTCCAGCAGCTGTTCTCGGTCATCCGGACGCTGCGCGACCGGGGCGTCGCGATCCTGTTCGTGTCCCACTTCCTCGAGCAGGTGTACGAGGTCTCCGACCGCATGACGGTCCTCCGTAACGGCAGGCTCGTGGGTGAGTACCTGACCTCCGAGCTGCCGCGCATGGGCCTGATCTCGAAGATGATCGGCAAGGAGCTGGATGCCCTGGCCGAACTCGAGGAGGCGGAGAGCCGCCGCCATCCGGACCGCACGCAGGAAGTCCCGTTCCTCCGCGCGGAGGGCCTGGGCCGGAAGGGCTCGGTCCGGGACGTCACGGTCACCGTCCACGCCGGCGAGATCCTCGGCCTCGCGGGCCTGCTCGGGTCCGGCCGCACCGAGACGGCCCGGCTGCTCTTCGGCGTCGACAGGGCGGACCAGGGGCAGCTGAGCATCGGCGGGACCACGCGCACCCTACGCACCCCGCGGTCCGCGATCGAGCGCGGCATCGCGTTCTCCTCCGAGAACCGGAAGGAGGAGGGACTCATCGGGGACCTCTCGGTGCGCGACAACCTGATCCTGGCGATGCAGGCGGGCAAGGGCTGGTGGCGCCGCGTCCCCCGGACCACGCAGGACGAGCTGGCCGAGCGCTTCATCAGGGCCCTCGACATCCGCCCGGCCAACAAGGACTCGCTCATCCGTGACCTCAGCGGAGGCAACCAGCAGAAGGTGCTGCTCGCGCGCTGGCTCATCACCGATCCGAAACTGCTCATCCTGGACGAGCCGACCCGGGGCATCGACATCGGCGCCAAGACGCAGATCCAGAAGCTCATCAGCAGCCTGGCGGCCGACGGCATGTCCGTCGTCTTCATCTCGGCCGAACTCGAGGAAGTGCTGCGTCTCAGCGACCACATCGCCATCCTCAAGGACCGGCGGATGGTGGCGGACATACCCAACGACGGAGTCACCATGGAAGACGTCATGACGGTCATCGCGGGGACGAACGCATGAGCGCGCTGCTGAGGCACCGCCTCACCTGGCCCGTCCTCGCGCTGGTCCTCCTGCTCCTGCTCAACCAGCTCTTCCGCGCGGACTTCCTCTCGGTCCGCGTCCAGGACGGCCACCTGTTCGGGAGCCTCATCGACATCCTCCGCAACGGGGCCCCGACCCTCCTGATCGCCCTCGGGATGACACTCGTCATCGCCTCACGGGGCATCGACCTGTCGGTGGGTGCGGTCGCGGCGATCGCCGGCGCGATCTCCTGCATGTACATCTACAGCTCCCCCGACCCCACCTCCCTGCGGACCGCCGCCACGGGCGTCGCGATCGCCGTCGTCGCCGGCCTGGTCCTCGGCGCGTGGAACGGCTTCCTGGTCTCGGTCATCGGGATCCAGCCGATCATCGCTACGCTCGTCCTGATGACCGCCGGCCGGGGACTGGCGCAGCTGGTCACCGATGGCCAGATCATCTCCGTCTCCAACGACTCCTACCAGGCGATCGGCGCCGGTTTCTTCCTGGGCCTGCCCATCTCGATCCTCATCGCGGCGGCCGCGTTCGGCGTCGCGGGCCTGCTCACACGCCGCACGGCCCTCGGCACGCTCATCGAGGCCGTGGGCATCAACCCCGTGGCCGGCCGCCTCGCCGGACTCGATGCCCGCACCATCACCTGGACCGTGTACATCTTCAGCGGACTGTGCGCGGCGGTCGCCGGGCTCATGATCAGCTCAAACGTCACGGCGGCGGACTCCAACAACGCCGGGCTGTACATCGAGATGGACGCGATCCTCGCCGTCGTCATCGGCGGTACCTCCCTCGCCGGGGGCCGGTACAGCCTCGTGGGGACGCTCGTCGGAGCGCTCATCATCCAGACCCTGACCACCACCGTCTACACGCTGGGCATCCCACCCGAAGCCACCCTGGTCTTCAAGGCGCTCGTCGTGATCATCGTCTGCCTCCTGCAGTCCAGCAGGGCCCGCACCCTCCTGGGACGGCGCAGGCGTCCCGTGACCGAGCAGTCCACGGTGGAGGTGGCCGTCTGATGTCCGTCCTCACGCGCACACCCGCTCCGCTCGACCGCTCCCGGATCAGCCGCCTGCAGGGCAGGGCGCGGTACGCGCCCACCCTTGCGACGGTGGGCCTGTTCCTCGCGATGTTCGCCGTCGGCGCCGCCATGTACCCGGGGTTCCTGTCCGGGCAGGTCTTCCTCAACCTCCTGATCGACAACACCTTCCTCATCGTGCTCGCCGTGGGCATGACGTTCGTGATCCTCACCGGGGGCATCGACCTGTCGGTCGGCTCCGTCGTCGCGCTGTCCATGATGATCGCCGCCTCCCTCCTGCAGGCCGGCTGGAACCCGGTCGCGGTGATCGCCCTCGTGCTCCTGACGGGCGCGACCTTCGGCCTGCTCATGGGGCTGGTCATCCAGGTCTTCGAGATCCAGCCGTTCATCGTCACCCTCGCGGGCCTGTTCCTGGCGCGCGGCCTCTGCTACGTCATCAGCGTCGACTCCATCACCGTGACGGACCCGTTCTTCACGTCCATGGCCCAGGCGAGGATCCCGCTGGTGGGGAAGCTGTTCGTCTCCCCCGGCGTCGTGATCGCGCTGCTCGTCGTCGCCGCCGCGTTCTACGTACTGCACCAGACGCGGTTCGGCCGGACCGTGTACGCCATCGGCGGCGGCGAGTCCTCGGCGTTGCTCATGGGCCTCGCCGTCCCGCGCACGAAGGTCCTCGTGTACGGGATCAGCGGACTGTGCTCCGCGATCGCCGGGATCCTGTTCTCGTTCTACAGCCTCTCCGGGTACAGCCTGGCGGCCACGGGCCTCGAGCTGGACGCGATCGCCGCCGTGGTGGTGGGTGGGACGCTGCTCACCGGAGGGTACGGCTACGTGCTCGGGTCCCTCGCGGGGGTGCTCGTCCTCGGCATCGTCCAGACCTTCATTTCCTACGAGGGCACCCTCAGCTCCTGGTGGACGCGCATCGTGATCGGCGCCCTGCTCCTCGCGTTCATCCTGCTGCAGAAACTCTTCACCCGGAAGGTGAGACTCACCTGACGACCGCGGATCCTCCGGCCGATACGCTGGGACCCATGACCGTTCTCGTGTTCCTCGACCCCGCCTCCGACGACGGCAGGATCGCGGATGCCGCGCAGCCGCAGCTGATGGCCACCGATCTCGGTGCCACCCGCGGGGACGGGGTCTTCGAATCGATGCTGGCCGTCGACGGGACGCCCCGGAAGGAACAGGCGCACCTGGCGAGGCTCGCGGCGTCGGCCGCCGCCCTCGACCTCGCGGTGCCCGACGCCGGCGCGTGGAGCCGTGCCATCCGCACGGGCCTCCGCGAGTTCGCCGCGGCGGACCCGGGCAGGAGCACCGCCGTCGTGAAGCTGGTCGCCACGCGCGGCATGGAGGGCGCCGGACGCGCGACGGCGTGGGTGCAGGTCGCGCCCGTCCCGGCGGCCACGCTGGCGCAGCGCGAGGCGGGCCTGAAGGTCCTCCTGCTCGAGCGCGGGTACGACAGCACCGTGGCACAGCGCGCCCCGTGGCTGCTCCTGGGCGCCAAGACCCTCTCCTACGCGGTCAACATGGCCGCGATCCGCCACGCGAAGGCCGCCGGCGCCGACGACGTCATCTTCACCTCCTCCGACGGCAAGGTCCTCGAGGGGCCCACCTCCACCGTGCTGCTCGCCCACGAGCGCGACGGGCGGAAGACCCTCGTCACACCGCAGCTCGAGAGCGGGATCCTGGCGGGCACCTCGCAGGCCGCACTGTTCACCGCGGCGAAGGAGCAGGGGTGGGACCTCGGGTACGGTCCGCTCGAACCGCACCACCTCTTCGAGGCCGACGCCGTCTGGCTCATCTCGAGCATCCGGCTCCTCGCGCCGGTCCTCTCGCTCGACGGCCGGGAGCTCCGCACCTCGGCCGCCCTTACGGCCGAACTCACCGCACTCGTGGACCGTTTCGTGTAATCTCCGCCACACAATGCGCCCCAGGAGGCGGATTTCGACGTCAAGAACCGGAATAGTGACGTTCCCGTTTTGACCCGGCCCTCCGTGCTGCCCTAGCGTTTTGCTCAAATCAAGAGTTCCAGCCATCGGCCCTGGCCGGCTGGACAGCAACCCTCTCCCGTAGTGGGGTGCTCCAGGTGAAGATTCGGCCGCCGGGTCCAGTCCCCCGGTTGGCAAGTACGGCGTCGTGCGGTCCGTCCCGGTGTTTCCTCCGGGTCCGCCCGCCACAGCGCGCACAGCCCAGAACAGCGAGCGTGTCACCCAGCAGCCAGTCGTTCCCCCGCCGGCCTCCGGCGTCCAGCAGCCCCACCCAGCGCGCCCCTCTCGGGGCCCGCCTCGAAGAAGGACACCATGAACCTCTCCCGCAAGGTCCTCGCGGTACTGACCGTGCCCCTGCTCGCCCTGACCGTCTCCTGCGGCAGCAGCAGCAGCAGCGAACCCACCGAGACCACCGACGCCCTGGCCGGCAGCGACCAGCAGTCGCTGGACAAGTACACCACCGAGACCACCACCCCGGTCGAGGAGATCGACACGGCGGAACTCGGCCTCATCACCGACGGCACGCTGCGCGTCGGGACGCTCTCCGACGCACCGCCGAACATCTTCCTGGAGGACGGCGTCTTCACCGGCTACGACAACGAACTGCTGCGCGCCATCGGCGACAAGCTCGGCCTCGAGGTGGAGTTCGCGTCCACCGACTTCTCGGCGCTGCTCGCCCAGGTGCAGAACAAGCAGTACGACGTCGGATCCTCGTCGATCTCCACGACGGAGGCCCGTCGCGAGAACGTCGGCTTCACCAACGGCTACGACTTCGGCTACATGGCCGTCGTCGCGAAGAACGGCTCCTCGGTCACCGGCTTCGACTCGCTGTCCGAGAGCACCCGCATCGGCGTGGTCCAGGGAACCGTCCAGGACGACTACGTCTCCAACACCCTCGGCCTCGAGCCCGTGCGCTTCCCGGACTACAACACCGTGTACGCCAACGTGAAGAACGGCCAGGTGGACGCGTGGGTCGCGCCGTCGCAGCAGGCCACCGGACAGGTGAAGGAGGGCGACGACACCACGATCGCCGAGACGATCATCAACACCGAGAACTTCACCGCGTACGCCGTGAACAGCGAGAACCAGCCCCTCATCGACGCCCTCAATGCTGGCCTCGACGCCGTCGTCGCCGACGGCACCTGGACGGAGCTCACCGAGGAGTGGTACCCGGACCGCGAGATGCCCTCCGACTGGAAGCCCGGCAGCAAAGCCGTGGAAGTAAAGTAGCGGTCCCTGCATGGATGCCCTCGAACAGCTCGGCAAGACGTTCTTCGACTGGGAGGCGATGGCCGCAGTCCTGCCCGACCTCCTGACCGTCGGACTGCCGAACACGCTCATGCTCGCCCTGGCCTCAGGGATCATCGGGACGATCGTCGGCATGATCCTCGCGATCATGGGGATCTCGCGGAACCGGGTGCTGCGGTGGATCGCCCGCATCTACACGGACATCTTCCGCGGGCTGCCCGCCGTCGTGATCATCCTGCTCATCGGTCTGGGGCTCGGCCCGATCCTCCGGCAGGTCACGGGCAGCACCAGCCCGTACCCCCTGGGCATCCTCGCCCTCTCGCTGATCGCCTCGGCGTACATCGGCGAGATCTTCCGGTCCGGCATCCAGAGCGTGGAGAAGGGCCAGCTGGAGGCCTCGCGTGCCCTGGGCTTCAGTTACGGCTCGTCCATGCAGCTCGTGGTGGTCCCCCAGGGCGTGCGGCGCGTGCTGCCCGCCCTGGTGAACCAGTTCATCTCGCTCATCAAGGAGTCGTCGCTGATCTACTTCATCGGGCTCGTCGCCAGTGAGCGGGAGCTCTTCCGGGTCGGCAACGACGCGGCGAGCAACACCGGCAACCTGTCGCCGCTTATCGCGGCCGGGGTGCTCTACCTGTGCCTGACCATCCCGCTGACCCACCTGGTCAACTTCATCGACAACCGGCTCCGCGTGGGCAAGAAGCAGAAGCCCGAACCGGACGAACTGGCCGCGAAGATCGGCGAAGGAGCGAAGGCGTGACGACTCTCGAATCGGGAACCCTGACCGGGCAGAACCTGCACCTGTCCTTCGGCACCAACCACGTGCTGCGCGGGATCGACCTGCACGTGGAGCAGGGCACGACGGCGTCCGTCATCGGCCCGTCGGGCTCCGGGAAGTCGACGCTCCTGCGCGTCCTGAACCGGCTGATCGAACCGGACGAGGGGGACATCCTGCTCGACGGCCGGTCCGTTCTCAAGGACAACCCGGACGAGCTGCGCCGGCGCATCGGCATGGTGTTCCAGCAGTTCAACCTCTTCCCGCACAAGACGGTGCTGGAGAACGTCTCGCTGGCCCTCCGGAAGCTCCGCCGGATGTCGGCCGGCGAGGCGCGGGAGAAGGCCCTCGCCCAGCTGGACCTCGTGGGCCTGAAGCACAAGGCCGACGTCCGTCCGGGCAACCTCTCGGGCGGGCAGCAGCAGCGCGTGGCCATCGCCCGAGCGCTCGCCATGGACCCCGAGGTGATGTTCTTCGACGAGGCGACCTCCGCCCTGGACCCCGAACTCGTCAAGGGCGTCCTCGCCCTCATGGCGGATCTCGCGACGGCGGGCATGACCATGGTCGTCGTCACCCACGAGATGGGTTTCTCGCGCAACGTCTCGGACACCGTGACCTTCATGGATGCCGGCGTCGTGGTGGAGACCGGCCCACCGGCCGCGCTCTTCGACGATCCGCAGACGCCGCGCCTGAAGTCGTTCCTCTCGGACGTGCTCTAGGAACCATCCAGTCCCGTACCGGGGGTCCGCTTCGGCGGGCCCCCGTTCCGTGTGTCGTGCCCGCGGCCTTCCGTGGCGTTCGGGACGACCGGGAGCCCCGGGATCCCCGTCAGGACAGCAGGAAGTTCCACGTCCCGGCCAGCACCGCCGCCGTCACCGCGCCCGCGGCGATGAGCAGCCCGACGCCGGCGACGACGGCGTCGAGGCCCGAGAAGGTGCTCGTCCGGGCCCAGGTGCGGGGCCCGCCGCCGAAGCCGCGCGCCTCCATCGCCGTCGCGAGCCGGGTGGCCCGGCGGATGGCCTGCACGATCAGCCCGAAGGACTGCCCCAGGAGGTTCCGGGCGCGGGCGAGGACGGAGCCGTCCGAACCGATGCCGCGAGCATGCCGCGCGAGCCCGAGGGTCTCCCACTGCTCCACGAGGAGCCCCACGAGCCGCAGCGCTGCCAGCCCGCCGAGGACGAAGCGGTGCGGCAGGTGCAGCTTCTGCGCGAGGGCGTCGGCGAGGTCCGTGGGGTCCGTGGTGAGGAGGATGAAGATGCCCGGCAGTGCCAGCGCCAGTCCCCTCAGCCCGACGGCGACACCGGCCGCCACGGATCCCTCGGTGAACAGGAACGGCCCGGCGTCGAGCAGGACCGCCCCGGTCTTCTCGGCGAGCAGGGCGGTGCCGTAGGCGCCGACCACGGCGGCGACGAGGAGCGGCCAGATGCGCCGGGCGAGGCCGCCGATGCTGATGCCCAGCAACGGCATGAGGGCGAGCTCGCAGGCGAGGACCACTGCGGCGCTCACCCAGTCGATGCTGGCCAGGAGCGCCAGCGTGATCGCGACGGCGGCGAAGAGCTTGGACACGGGGTTGGCCCGCAGGAGTGTCCTCCCCGTGAGGACCGGGGTCAGGTAGTCGCCGCTCATCGGGACGCCAGCCGTCCTGCTCCGCCGGCGATGTGCAGGGTCGCTCCGCCGAGGGCGGCGATGAACTCGGCGTCGTGCGTCACCGAGAGGACGGCCACGCCGTCGTCGACGAGTTCACGCAGCAGGGTCACGAGCTCTGCCCACGTCAGGGCGTCCTGGCCGAACGTCGGTTCGTCGAGGATGAGGACGCGCGGGGCCGTGGCGAGCATCGTCGCGACGGACAGGCGCCGCTTCTCCCCGCCGGAGAGCGTGAACGGGTTGGCCTTCAGCAGGTGCGTGAGGCGCAGCCGCTCGGCGACCGCCCCGCTGCGGGCCGGATCCACGCCACCGGCCTGCCGCGGTCCGACGGCGAGCTCGTCCTCGACGCTCGCGGTGAGGAACTGGTGTTCGGGCTCCTGGAAGACGGTCCCGATGCGCTGGACGAGCTGCGCCGACCGCCAGCGGAGCGGGTCGCTGCCGGCCGATCCCGCCAAGGCCGGTGCGGCGGAGAGGTGTCCGGCGCGGGGGCGCAGCAGGCCCCCGAGCGTCAGGGCCGCCGTCGACTTCCCCGCACCGTTGGGTCCGGTGATGCTCAGGGCTCCCCCGGAGCGCACCTGCAGATCGAGGTCTCCGACGGCGACCGGACCGCGGCGGGTCCTGGCGACGCCCAGACCCTCCGCCGACAGGAGGGTCTCACCCCCTGGCCCCGCGGGCATCGTCCCCCCGACCGCCGGCGGACGGCCCGGCACCCACACTCCGGCGGCGGCGAGGCGCGCCCGGGTGGCCTCCTGCTCCAGCACGGCGCCCGGTGCGCCGTCGGCGAGGATGCCTCCCGCGGCATCGAGCACGATCACGCGGTCGACGACGTCGGCCCAGACGGCCACGCGGTGCTCGACGACGACGAGCGTGGCCCCGGTGCGGTCGAGCACGCGGACGACCGCGTCGCGGACCTCCAGGACGCCGGCGGGGTCGAGGTTCGCGGTGGGTTCGTCCAGCAGGAGCAGCCCGGGTTCCATCGCGAGGACGGAGGCGAGGGCCAGGCGCTGCTTCTGGCCGCCGGACAGCGCGGTGGTCGGATGGTCGAGGGCCAGGTCGAGGCCGACGTCGTCGAGCGCCCGGCCCACGCGACGCCAGATCTCCTCCCGCGGCACGGCGAGGTTCTCGGCGGCGAAGGCCACCTCGTCGCCCACGCGCGCGAGGACCACCTGGGTCTCCGGGTCCTGGAGCACGAGCCCGGCCCTCCCCCGCACCGCGGCGGGCGAGGCGCCGTCGAGCAGGAGTGCGCCCTCCTGCTCGCCCTCGTCGTGGCTCCCGAGCAGCCCGGCCAGGCCGTGGAGAACCGTGGACTTGCCGGCTCCGGAGGCACCGAGGAGCAGGACGCGGTCCCCTGGCTGGAGGTCGAGGTCCAGGTGGCGTGCGGCGAAGGCCCTGCGGCCTGCGTGGCGCCACCCCCATCCCCGGGCGCGGACGTGCACGGGGCCCGGGGACGGGGCTGCCGTCACACGTCCGCCGTGCGGCCCGCGGCGAAGGCGGACAGGACGCCCGTCCTCGCGAGTCCGCGCATGGCCAGCCAGGACAGCAGGCCCGCGATGAGGATGCCGGACATGCCGGCGAACAGCGCGTAGAGGACCTTGAACTCGAACGCCCAGAGCGCGTTGTAGAGGATGTTCTCGCTGATCGCGAGCGCCAGGCCCGCCCCGAGCCCGGCGAGCAGCGCGACCGGGAGGTTCCACCGGCGGTAGAGGAAGAGCAGGAAGACGAGCTCGGCCCCCGCGCCCTGGATGGCGCCGGAGAGCAGCACGCTGATGCCGAACTGGGTGCCGATGAGGGCCGAGACCGCCGCGGCGAGGATCTCGCAGTAGATGGCGGCACCGGGCTTGCGGATGATGAGCCCGCCGAGCACGCCCGCGATGAGCCAGCCGCCCGTGTACAGGCCGCCGAGCGGCGGGAAACCGGCCGTGAGGAGACTGATGCCCGAGTAGCCGGCGGACCATGCGAAGAACAGCACGCCGACGGCGACGGCGATGACCGACGCCACGACGATGTCGACGACGCGCCACTGCCGGGTGGGTGTCGGGGTGCCCGGAAGGGCTGTTGATGATGCCATGGGATTCCTCCTGGGATGCAGGAGGGGAGGGCGACGGGCCGTCGCCGAAGCGATGTCCGTGCACCCTGAGAACTCGACTCCCTTCGCCGGTACTAGCCGGATCAGGTTCGAGGGTCTGCGGCGGTCCGCACTCTCAGCGCCCGCTCCGGCAGCATGCTGCGGATCGGCGCTCCCCTGTCGTTGTTGGTTGAGCGCTACCGATCCTACACCGGCGGATCGCGGCGCCGTGCGCCGGTTCCCGGGTCTCGGTGACCCGCCGGCCTTCCCTGCGAAGGGGCGCGGAGCACGACTAGGCTAGGGCGAGGACTATTCGGACCAGAAGGAGAAACCATGACCCTGGTGTTCAAGTTGCTCGGCGTCGGCATGAGCGTCGCTGCGGGCTTCGTCGGAACGAAGCTCGTCGACTTCCTGTGGGAGAAGATCACGGGCGAGGCGCCCCCGAAGAGCAAGGACGGGCTCGAGAACACGCTGCGTTCCGCCCTGGTGTTCGCCATCGTCTCGGGTGCCGTGAGCACCACGATCCAGGTGCTCACCAACCGCTCCACGCAGAAGGCCATCGACCGGTTCTCGAAGACCCGCGACCTGACCTGACCCGCCTGACCTGACCCGCCGCGGAAGGGGAGGAGGGACACCCGAGCCGGGCGTTCCTCCTCCCCTGCGTCGTCCTACTCCGCGCCCTCGATGTGCAGCCCGGGTGTCACCGCCTGCACGATGCGATGCAGGCTCATGGCGATCGCGGCCGCGGCACCGAAGGGCAGGTCCCTGGACGACGACTCGTAGGCTGCGGCCGCCAGCTCCCTCAGGCTGTCCTGCGCCGTCCGGAGCGTGGCGGCATCGTCCTCCTCGACCGTCCAGAGATCGAGGACGTCCCCCACCGCGGTGAAGGCACGCTGGAGGGGCGGCCGCACCGCCTCCGGGATCGGGTACTCGCGGGGCGTCCCGTGCAGCCCGTCCTGCAGCATGTTGGTGATGTTCAGGGTGTGGGCCGCGACGACCTCCAGGACCTCGACGTGCTCGTAGTCGCGCTGCACGTCGCGCGGGTGGAAGCGCCGTCGGACATTGCCCTTCCGGCTCTCGTCCGCGTACTGGAGGGCGTCCCGCGCGTTCCGGGCGGACGCCGTGAGGTCGTCCCGCCGCTCCGACCAGCGCGGGTCGTCCGCGACCCAGTTCTCCTCGAGGGCCTCGCCCATCTCCTGCAGCTGCCGCGCCGCGGTCCTGCGGAGGCGGCTCATCTGGCCGACGGCGTCGTTCAGGTGGAGCGGCGGCAGGATCAGCGCGCTCACCGCGAGCCCCACGCCCACCCCCACCACCGTCTGGACGAAGTAGCCCAGCGAGTAGCCGAGGTTCTCGTTGCCGATGACGAGGACGAACAGCCCGGCGGAGGCGATCCCCGAGCCGCCGCCCGCCGTCCTCCTCAGGGCACCCGCGAGCAGCACCCCCACCCCGACGACGAAGGCGATCGTCCCCCAGTTCGGCTCTCCGGCCCAGACCGCGATGTGGGCCAGGACGATCCCGATGGTGAGGCCGATGACGGTCTGCAGCCCGGACTTCAGCGTTCCCGCGACCGTCGGATAGATCGCGAGCAGCGCACCGAGCGGCGCGTAGTAGGGGTACCGGGAGGCCTCCCCCGGGATGGCGAGCGCGATGGTCCAGGCGAGCGCGGCGGCGAGGGCGGCCTTCGCCGCGAGCAGGAGCTGGGGGTTGAGCACCGCGGAGCGCAGGCGGTCCTTCAGGTCGTCGTCGAGGCGGGCGGCGAGGACGCCACGGTCGGAGGGGATCCTGTTCTTGGCCATCCTGCAGTATCGCAGCCGCGCATGGGAGGGGCTGGGCGCGTCGGGGTCACCGTCCCGGAAACCCGTGGGATGACGCCCTTTCCGTCTCAGGGATGACGCGCCGGGAGGCACCGGTCCTTACGCTGGACGGGTCGACGGAAGGACGCGGCATGCGGTTCGTGCACAGCAGGGCCCTCTGGTTCGTGGCCACCGTGCTGGTGGTGACGCCGATCCTCGTCGCTGCCCACACCGAGACCGGCCGGGGGCTGCAGGCCGCGGTCCTCCTCAGCCTCGCGACGGCGGCGGCGATCGGAGGCCTCAACGCGGCCCTCCTCGGTCGCCGCAAGCACCCGCCGGCGATCGGCCGGGACGCACGAAGGACCGCCCCGGGCGGGACGGTCCTTCAGCGCGGACAGGGGGACTAGGCGCGCGTCGAGCGGGCTGCCTGCTCGCTGCGCACGAGCGCCCGGTGCTCCTCGATGCGTGCCTGCTGGAGCGGCGTCCTGCTGTTCAGGAACCACGCACCCCCGAGCAGGATGAACCAGAGCGGTGCCACGAACAGCGCGAGGCGGGTGTCCTCGGCCTGCGCGAGGGCCACGAGCATGAACAGGAAGAACGCCAGAACCACGTACGGCATGAACGAGGACCCGGGCATCTTGAACGTAGACCGCTCGTGCAGTTCGGGCCGGCGACGGCGGAACGCCAGGTAGCTGATGAGGATCATGGACCAGACGAACATCGTCAGGACCGAGGCCACCGAAGTGACGATGGTGAAGGCGCCGATGACGGAATCGCCCGAGTAGAGCAGGACCAGCCCGGCGAGCAGGAAGATGCAGGAGAACAGCAGGGCGTTCTGCGGCACCTTGCGGGAGCTGAGCCTGCCGAACGACTTCGGGGCGTTGCCGTCCTGTGCGAGTCCGAAGACCATGCGGGACGTCGAGTAGATGCCCGAGTTGGCGCTGGAGGCGGCCGATGTCAGCACGACGAGGTTCACTACGATGGCGGCGACGCCGAGGCCGGCGAGCGTGAACATGCCGATGAACGGGCTGTTCGCGGCGTCGATGGTCCGCCACGGGTTGACCGCCATGATGACGGTGAGCGCTCCGACGTAGAAGAGCAGGACGCGGATGGGGATCGAGTTCACGGCGCGGGGCAGCGTCTTCTCGGGATCCTTCGTCTCCGCGGCCGCGGTACCGACGAGTTCGATGCCGGCGAACGCGAAGATCGCGATCTGGAAGCCGAGGATGAAGCCGAAGAGGCCGTGCGGGAACATGCCGCCGTCGTTCCAGAGGTTGGCGAGGTCCGCGACCTGGCCGCCGGGTGACTGGAAGCGCGTGGCGATCATGACGATGCCGGTGACGATCAGGGCGAGGATCGCGACCACCTTGATGATGGCGAACCAGAACTCGGCCTCGCCGAACGCCTTCACGGTCGGGAGGTTCAGGAGCACCAGGACCACGGGGGTGGCGAGCGCAGGGATCCACAGCGGGGTCCCGGGCGCGAGGATGTCCACGTAGCCGGCGATGGCCACGATGTCGGCGACGCCGGTGACCACCCAGAAGAACCAGTAGGACCAGCCCGTGAAGAATCCGGCCCAGGGGCCGAGGAGGTCGCCGGCGAAGTCGCTGAAGGACTTGTACTCGAGGTTGGAGAGCAGGATCTCGCCCATGGCGCGCATGACGAAGAACAGCATGAAGCCGATGATCATGTAGACGAAGATCACCGAGGGGCCGGCGAGCGAGATGGTCTTGCCGGAGCCCATGAAGAGGCCGGTGCCGATGGCCCCGCCGATGGCGAGCAGCTGGATGTGGCGGTTGCTCAGGGACCTGCTGAGGTGCGGTGACGCGTGCTGGTCGCCGACGGCGCGGGCCGTGGAGACCTGCGCCGGGGAAGCGGATTCAGGCATGGGGTATGGGTTCCTTCCGCGGTCGCAGGGCATGCGGTGATGCTGCGAGCGCGTGGGTCGGGACGTTGGGGGCAGACCTAAAACCCTGAACGGTCCGCGGGCGTGAGTCAAATCACGGGCGCGCCGCCCGGGTCAGGCGCCGACGACGGTGAGCCATCCGGCAAGGGCCAGGAGGGTGACGACCAGGACCGGGATCGTCAGGACGATACCGGTGCGGAAGTACTGACCCCAGCCGATGTGGATGCCCTTGCGGTCCAGCACGTGGAGCCACAGGAGCGTCGCAAGGCTCCCGATGGGGGTGATCTTCGGGCCGAGGTCGGAGCCGATCACGTTCGCGTAGATCATCGCCTCCTGCGTCAGCCCGGTGGCGCCGGCGGAGCCGATGGCGAGGGCGGCGATGAGGACGGTGGGCATGTTGTTCATCAGGGACGCGAGGACGGCGACGATCACGCCGACACCGAGGGCGGTGACGAGCACACCGTTGTTGCCGACGGCCGAGAAGACGCCGGCGAGCCGATCGGTGAGGCCCTGGTTCCGCAGCCCGTAGACGACCAGGTACATGCCGAGGGAGAACAGGACGACCTGCCAGGGCGCCTCCCTCAGGATCCGCGGGACCGAGATCCTGCCCGAGATGGCGTCCGGCGGGCCGCCGTCCGCCGCTCCACCCCCGGCACCGAGGACTGCTTCATCGCGGCCGGCCCCACCGGCGGCGGGGGAGGTCCTCGGCGTGCTTCCGGTCGTGGAGCGGTGCACTGCTCCGACTGTCTCGAAATCCGGGTCCGGCGCTCCGCCCGCAGCATCAACCGACCTCCGTGCCGCCCCCGCCCCAGCGCTGACGGAGGCTGCGGCGCGGGGGAAGGCGCGGGGGAAGAGGAAGGCGGGTCGGCGGGAGGCGACGAGCATGAGGACGACGGCTCCGACGCCCGCGACGGCGGAGAGCGGGATGTGCAGGGGTTCGGCTGCGAAATAGCCCACCAGCAGTACCCCGAGGACCACCCAACCGGTCCTGAAGGTCAGCGGATCCGCGATGGCGGAACCCGGGCTCGACAGGACGGTGACGTCGTAGTGGCGCGGGATGACCTTGCGGAAGAACAGGAGCAGGACGCCGAGGCTCGCGGCGACGGACACCACGCCGACCGGCACCATGACGACGGCGTAGCGGGCGAAGCCGATGTCGAAGAAGTCGGCGGTGACGATGTTCACGAGGTTCGACACGACCAGGGGTAGGCTGCCGGCGTCGGCGATGAACCCGCAGGCGATGACGAAGGCGAGCGATGCCTTGGCCGGGAACTTCAGGGCGACGAGCATCTGGATGACGATCGGCGTGAGGATCAGCGCCGCCCCGTCATTCGCGAAGACCGCTGCGATGGCTGCCCCGAGCAGCACGACGAGGGTGAACAGCAGTCGTCCGTTGCCGCGTCCCCACCGTGCGACGTGCAGTGCCGCCCAGGTGAAGAACCCGGATTCGTCGAGGATCAGGGAGATGATGACGATCGCCACGAACGCGAACGTCGCGTTCCAGACGATGTCCCACACGATGGGGATGTCGGACAGGCTCACGACGGTGGTGAGCAGCGCGACCGCGGCCCCACCGAGGGCGGACCAGCCGATGCCGAGGCCGCGAGGCTGCCAGATGACCAGGGTCAGGGTGGCGAGGAAGATCAGGACGGCGACCACGGTCATGGCGGCAGGGCTCCTTGGGGAGGACGACGTAGGAGAAACCCACGGAAGGACACGTGCAGGACTCGAGCAGGGAGGGAAGGAGACGGGCGGGCAGGACGTCGGACGCAGGGGATCAGCCGTCGCAGCGGGTTCCGTTCGGTGGCGAGCCTGCGCCCCGGGACGTGGGCCGCTGCGCGCCCCCTATGCGGTGGTGAGGGTGGCGTGCAGGGTGGTGACGCGGGCGAGGATGTCGTCGCGGACGAGCCGCATCCGTTCGATGCCGTCGATGCCCCGGTCACTGGGCTCGTCGGTCTCCCAGCGTTCGTAGAGGGTGCCCGGGACCTCGTCGACCTGGGCTTCGGCGCCGAGGATCACGACGACGTCCGCCTGGTCCTGGTCCTCGGCGGTGATCCGGCGGGGGACGTTCCGGCTGATGTCGACTCCCACCTCGGCGAGGACCTCCGCGGAGAGCGCGTTGACGGCGGAGCCTGGCATCGTTCCGGCCGACGCCGTCGTGACGGAACCTCCGGCGACCTTGTCCATGAGGCCGGCAGCCATCTGGGACTTGCCGCCGTTCTTCACGCACACGAACAGGACGGAGGGCGTGTCGGTCTTGAAGCTCACAGGGATGCTCGATTCTTCTGAACGGGCTGGAAAGGGTGCTGAGTCATCGGGCTTCGGTGAGGACACCGGCAAGGGAGTCCAGGGCGCCGGGCACGATGGAGAAGTAAGCCCAGACGCCGCGCTTCTCGCGGTGCAGGATGCCCGCATCGACGAGGATCTTCAGGTGATGCGACACCGTCGGCTGGCCCAGGTCCAGAGGCTCCGTGAGGTCGCAGACACACGCCTCGTTCTCGGGACTGGAGGAGATCAGGGACACCAGTCGCAGACGGTTCGGATCAGCGATCGCCTTGAACTGCTTCGCCAGTTCTTCGGCCCGATCAGCACTCATCGCCGGAGCCCCGGACGGCACGCAGCAACGATCTCCACCGGCTGCCTCAGGTCGCGCTGCAGCAGCCGCCCCGGCTGGTTCAGGGTCCGTCGCTCTGGGCTCGGAGATCGTCGTCATGAGCCCAGCAT
The DNA here is from genome assembly GCF_054510995.1 of Arthrobacter sorbitolis. Taxonomy (NCBI): domain Bacteria; kingdom Bacillati; phylum Actinomycetota; class Actinomycetes; order Micrococcales; family Micrococcaceae; genus Arthrobacter; species Arthrobacter sorbitolis. The sequence goes on along the minus strand of NZ_JBTNDM010000002.1, from coordinate 209,496 downwards.
ACCCTTGCATTGACAACCGTCGATATGTCTACCCATACTCAGTATCGACGCCAATCGATTTCCGCTCCGATACCGCCACACGAGGTATCGGGGCCGAGTCCTACTCTCCACGCGCCGACCCCGGCCCCCCGGCGACGGTCGCTGAACGAAGGATCACCATGACCACTGAACCTGCAGCTGTCGCGACCACCGACCGGAAGCCATCGGTCCTGTTCGTCTGCGTGCACAACGCGGGCCGTTCCCAGATGGCTGCGGCCTACCTGAACCACCTGTCCGAGGGGCGCATCGACGTCCTGTCGGCCGGGTCCCAGCCCGCGGACCAGGTCAACCCGGCCGCCGTCGAGGCGATGAAGGAGGAGGGCATCGACATCACGGCCGAGACCCCGAAGATCCTCACTCCCGAAGCGGTCAAGGCCTCCGACGTCGTCGTGACCATGGGATGCGGGGACGAGTGCCCGTACTTCCCGGGCAAACGGTACGAGGACTGGGTCCTCGAGGACCCGGCCGGCAAGGGCGTCGAGTCCGTCCGCCCGATCCGCGACGAGATCAAGGGCCGCATCCGGCAGCTCATCAGCGAACTCCTGCCCGCCACCAGCGCGAGCACCGGTACGCCGAGCGCCTGACCCGCAGGCACTCATCGTTCGTCGCAGGATTCGAAAGGCACCGTCATGACAGGCATGCAGCAGGAGAAGATCATCATCGTTGGCTCCGGTCCCGCAGGCTACACGGCAGCGATCTACGCCGCACGGGCCGGCTTGGCGCCCAGGGTCATCGCCGGCGCTGTCACCGCAGGAGGAGCGCTGATGAACACCACGGAGGTCGAGAACTTCCCCGGCTTCACCGACGGCATCCAGGGACCCGAGCTGATGGAGAACCTCCGCGGGCAGGCCGAACGTTTCGGCGCGGTCATCGACTACGACGACGCCGCCACCGTGGACCTGACCGGGACCACCAAGACCGTCACCACGCTGAGCGGGATCACCTATCAGGCGCCGGCCGTGATCCTCGCGACCGGCTCCGCGTACAAGGAACTCGGCCTGCCGGATGAAAAGCGCCTCTCGGGCCGGGGTGTGTCGTGGTGCGCGACGTGCGACGGGTTCTTCTTCCGCAGCCAGGACATCATCGTCGTCGGCGGCGGGGACTCCGCGATGGAGGAAGCCCTGTTCCTCACCCGCTTCGCGGGCACTGTCACCGTCGTCGTCCGCGGCTCCGCGCTCCGGGCCTCGAAGATCATGGCGCAGCGGGCCATGGACAACGAGAAGATCCGCTTCGCATATACCAGCGCCATCACCGCCATCCACGGCGATGCGAAGGTCACCGGTGTCACCCTCACCGACACCATCACCGGAGATACCCGGGACCTGGCGGCGACCGGGATCTTCGTGGCCATCGGCCACCTCCCCCGCACCGACCTCGTCCAGGGGCAGGTCACCCTCGATGACGACGGATACATCGTCGTCGACTCGCCCACCACCCTGACGAACGTCCACGGCGTCTTCGCCTGCGGGGACGCGGTGGACCACCGCTACCGGCAGGCCATCACCGCAGCCGGCTCCGGTTGCGCCGCAGCACTGGACGCCGAACGGTACATCGCCGCCCTCGAGGACGCCCCCAGCATCGCCACCGCCCTCATCGAGGAGAACGCCCATGTCTGACACCCCCGACACCCCAGACCTCGCTGATCTGCCGGTCGCCGTCATCGGCGCCGGGCCGATAGGCCTGTCCGCGGCCGCGAACCTCCGCGAACGTGGTCTGACCCCGATCGTCCTCGAGCAGGGCGAGAGCGTCGGCGCGGCGATCCGGCAGTGGGCGCACATCCGCCTCTTCTCGCCCTGGCAGTACGACATCGACCCCGCGGCCCGGCGGCTCCTCGAGCCCACGGACTGGATCGAACCGCGGCAGACAGCCCTCCCCTACGGACGTGAGCTGGTGGAGTCCTACCTCGAACCCCTCGCCGCCATCCCGTCGATCGCCGAGACGCTCCACTTCAAGAGCACGGTCACCGCGATCACCCGCCACGGTATGGACAAGACCCGCACCAGGGACCGCGACATCACGCCCTTCCTCGTCCGCGTGACCAGCCCCGAGGGCACGGCCGATCACCTCGTGCGCGCCGTCATCGACGCCTCCGGCACGTGGAGCCGGCCCAACCCCCTCGGGCAGGCAGGACTGCCGGCCACCGGCGAGGACACCGTCGCCGAGCTGATCACCTCCGCGTTGCCCGACGTCGTCGGTGCGGAGCGGGAACGCTTCGCCGGCCAGACGGTCCTGGTCGTCGGAGCCGGACATTCGGCCGCGAACACGCTGATCAACCTCGGGCAGGTCGCGAAGAACGAACCCGGCACCAGGATCCTGTGGGCGGTGCGTGGCAGCGGATCCGCGCAGCGCCTCTACGGCGGCGGGGACCTCGACGGACTGCCTGCCCGCGGCGCCCTCGGCAGTCGGCTGCGCACGCTGGTCGACGATGGCGTCGTCGAGTTGATCGCCCACTTCACCATCACCACCCTCGAGAGCACCGACGGGCGTCTTGCGGTCACAGCGTCGACACCGGACGGCCTCCGCACCCTCGAGGTCGATGTCCTCGTGCCCGCCACCGGGTTCCGGCCCGACCTGGACATGCTGCGCGAGCTGCGCCTCGAGCTCGATCCGGCCGTCGAGGCGCCGCGCGCCCTCGGCCCCCTGATCGATCCTGAATTCCACTCCTGCGGGACGGTCCCGGCCCACGGCGCGGACGTCCTCGCCCACCCCGAGAAGGACTTCTACCTCGTCGGCATGAAGTCCTACGGGCGGGCTCCGACCTTCTTGCTCGCCACCGGCTACGAGCAGGTCCGTTCCGTCACCGCGGCGATCGCCGGTGACACCGAGGCCGCGTCCCGGCTGCAGCTCGAGCTCCCCGAGACAGGAGTCTGCAGCACCGACCTCGGCGGCTCCTGCGACACCCCCGCAACCATGCCCAGGAAGGCCGGCCAGGCCCTTGAAGGGTCCTGTGGAACCGACACATCAGGTGATGCGGGCGGGTGCTGCTCCGCACCTCAGCTGCTCACCATCGGATTTCCCACCGGCGCAGCACACGGCCGCTCGGGAGACGCCGACCACTGACCTACCTGTCGGCGCTGGATACAAGCAGATCAAGGGAGGACCCGGTAGGCAGACCCGCCTGGCGGGCAGAGCACCAGGAAGGACACCATGAGCACGCTGTCGCCAGCCGATGACCCCACCGGCACACAGGAGCATGTCCTGCACCGCATCTGCGACGAACTCGCAGCAGCATTCGACGGGGTCTTCAGCCCCGAGATGGTCGAGCGCTACGTCTTCGAGTCCTACACCGCCCTCGCCCGCACGGCGAAGATCAAAACCTACCTGCCGATCATCACGCGCCGGTTCGCCCGCGACCGGCTCAGCGCCCTCGCCCACGCCCAGGGCAAGCGACCCAGCGGCGTGCCGGAAGTCCTCTTCGTCTGTGTCCAGAACGCAGGCCGGTCCCAGATGGCCGCAGCCCTGCTCAGGGATCTCACCCAGGGTGCGGTGAATGTACGCTCCGCAGGCTCCATGCCCGCCGAGCACCTCGACGAGAACGTCGTCACCGCCATGCACGAGATCGGCCTGAACCTCGACGAGCAATTCCCCAAACCCCTCACCGACGACGTCGTCCGGGCGGCTGACGTCGTCATCACCATGGGCTGCGGAGACACCTGCCCCATCTATCCCGGCAAGAAGTACGAGGACTGGAACATCAGCGACCCCGCCGCCATGGACCTCGAAGGAGTCCGCACCGTTCGCGAGGTGCTCAGAACCAGGGTCGACAACCTCGCGTCGCAACTCGTGCACCTGCCCTAGCCGCTCGACCAGCGCCCGGCCGGCTCCGGGGCGGAGCCGCTGTCGGGGGCCTTCTCTCGCCCTCCGGACAGCGGCATACTTGCCGCATGACGATCCTCGGCACCCAGGACATCCTCGACGCAGGACTCGACGACTGGCGCAAACTCGCACAGGCCCTGCACGCCCGTTTCCTGACGCGCGACTTCGCCACGGGCCTCACGTTCGTCTCCGCCATCGGCGACCTCGCCGAGGACGCGGGCCACCACCCCGACGTCACGCTCACCTACCCCCACGTCGATGTGAAGCTGCTGAGCCACGACGCGTCAGGGGTGACGCAGCGCGACGTCGAGCTCGCCCGCCGCATCAGCGCCGTCGCCGCGGAGCGGGGCGTCGCCGCCGACCCCGCGGCCCCCGCCGTCGTCGAGCTCGCGCTCGACACGGCCGATGTCGCCGCCATCGGACCGTTCTGGGCGGCCCTGCTGACCGGTGACGCGGGCGCGGCGGACGGGGACGACGTCGCGGACCCGGGCGGGCAGGTGCCGCTCCTGTGGTTCCAGCACACCGACGCGCACGAGACCCCGCGGCAGCGCTTCCACCTGGACGTGTGGGTACCGCACGACGTGGCCGGAGCGCGTATCGCCGCGGCGGTCGCCGCCGGGGGCACCGTGGTCGACGACGACGCTGCCCCCGCCTTCACCGTGCTGGCGGACGCCGAGGGCAACCGGGCGTGCGTCTGCACCATGCTCGAACGCTGAACGGCTGATCCGGAGACGACGATGGCACACGAGGGCACGGCACAGGAGAACATCGAGGTCCTCGTGGTCGGCGCCGGTCCCACGGGGCTGATGCTGGCGAACTGGCTGGTGAAGCTGGGGGTGCGCATCGCGGTGATCGACGGCAAGGACGGGCCGACCGTGGAGTCACGGGCGCTCGGCGTGCATTCGCGGTCGATGGAGATCTACGACCAGCTCGGCGTCATCGACCGCGTGCTGGCCGAGGCCGTGCACGTGCAGTCGATCCGGCAGGGCTTCGAACGCGCATCGTTCGCGCCCGTCCCGCTCGGCAGGCTGGGCCGGGGCATCACGCCGTACCCCGGCCTGTACATCCTGGAGCAGAGCGCGAACGAGCGGGTCCTCGGCGACAACCTGCGCGCGCTCGGCGGCTCGGTGCTGTGGCAGCACCGGCTGTCGGCGCTGGAGCAGGTCGACGACGGCGTCCTCGCCGTCGTCGAGGGTGCTGCCGGGCCCTCGACGATCCGTGCGCGCTTCGCCGTCGGCTGTGACGGGGCGTCGTCCACCGTCCGCTCTCTATGCGGGACCGCCTTCGAGGGGACGACCAGCCGGCAGACCTTCTACCTCGTCGACGCGGTGGGCGTCGACGGGCTGAACTCCGCCTCCATCAACGTCCGCCTGGGCGCCACCGCCTTCCTCCTCGCGTTCCCCATGCGGCCTGCGGCAGACGGCCGGACGGGGCAGCGCCTGATCGGCATCGCCGGCGACGACGACGCCCCGGCCGTCACCGAGGAGTTCGCACGCGACCGGATGTCCGAGATGTTCGGCGTCACGTACGAGGGGTCCCGCTGGTACTCCACCTACCGCGTGCACCACCGGATCGCCGCGCACTTCCGGACCCGCTCCGTGTTCCTCGCCGGCGACGCGGCCCACGTGCATTCCCCGGTCGGCGCGCAGGGCATGAACACCGGGCTCCAGGACGCCCACAACCTCGCGTTCAAGCTCGACGACGTCGTGTCCGGGCGCGCCCCCGAGCCGCTCCTCGACCGCTACGAGGCCGAGCGCAGGCCCGTGGCCGTGCGCCTCCTGCAGACCACGGACACGGTGTTCCGTGGGGTCACGTCCGGCACGAGGCGCGCCGTCCTGGTGCGCCGGTACGTGCCGCGGGCGGTGCTGCCCGTGGCCCTCGCCGTGCTGCCCCGACTGCCGATCGGCCGCCGCCTCGCGGGGTACCTCGGCCAGGTGCGCATCCATTACCGGGTGGGCGGATCTCCCGAGGGGCGACGCAGGGACGCCGTCATCGGGCGCCGCCTCCCCTGGACCGGCGACAACTTCAGGGCGCTCCGATCCGCCACGTGGCAACTCCACCTCTACGCGGCGGACGACGCCGCGGCCCGCGAAGCCGTCCGCGCGGCCGAGGAACTCGGGCTCCCCCTGCACACCTTCGCGGCGACCGGCTCGACCCGCCTCCGGCCCGGCCTGCTGTACCTCGTGCGTCCCGACGGGTTCGTGGCTGCCGCAGCCGTTCCCGCGGAAGCGCCCTCGGCGTTCCGGGCGGCGCGGGCCTACCTCCCTTCCCCCTCGTCAGAACCCTCGTCGCAGCCCTCGTCACAACCCTCGTCGCAGCCCTCGTCACAATCCTCGGAAGGACGCTCATGACGGAATCCATCGACACAGGGGCGGCACCCTCCGGCACCGGCTGCCGGGACTGCGACGACGCGGGCGGCTGGTGGGTGCACCTGCGGCGATGCGCCGCGTGCGGTCAGGTGGGGTGCTGCGACAGTTCGCCGTCGCAGCATGCCTCCGCCCACGCCGAGAAGGCGGGACATCCGGTGGCCATGTCCTTCGAACCGGGTGAGGACTGGTTCTGGGACTACAGCACGCAGCAGTTCGTGGACGGTCCGGCCCTTCTGGAACCCACCAGCCGCCCGGCCGACCAGCCCGCACCCGGTCCCAAGGGACGTGTGCCGGCCGACTGGCGGCAGAGGATCCACTGACCCGCACCCCGCCCTGTTGGGCGGTGGTGCCGCTCGAGCCCCTGCTTCGCGAGGAAGGTGGTCAGGGCGCGGTTCCATTCGTCGGCGTGGCTGACGTTGCAGCCGTGCGGACCGATACCAAGCCGACTTGCTATCCCTGTCGCTACGCCGTAGCATCTACGGTGTAGAGCGACCGTTGAGCAAATGCGGATCTTTCGGCTCACATCCCCGAGAAGCAGCCCCCTGCGGGTCTTCTTGCCGTTTTCCGGCCCCTCACCCGTTTCAGGAGAAACCCTTGGCTAACAGCAACACCGCACACAACACCTCCACCACCGGCGATCGCGCCGTGGACCGCCGGTCGACCGAGACGAAGGCCTCGACGAAGACCACCGAGTTCTTCGCCTACATCGCCATGGTCATCGCGACCGTCGTCACGGCGCTCGTCGTCGGGGACGGCGACAGCGAGGACGGGATGGACATGTTCAACGCCCACCAGGGCATGGAACTCATCACCTACCTCACCATCGCCTACATGATCGCCCGTGGCCTGGCCAAGTCCGGCAGCCGCGAGCACTACAGCGCCTAGCACTTCCCGTCATCCCCGCACCGGAGCGACCCTCCGGTGCGGGGATGACGTATGTCCCGGCCGCCGACCCGGACCACCATGAACCCGACCCGGAGCGCCCGACCCGCCACGACCGACGGAGCCACCGATATGACGACCGAGACGACCGCCGACATCACCGTCGACCCCGCTGCCGACCCCACCGCGGAGGGAGCCGTTGAGGTGACCGACGTGGCCTCTGCCGTGCTCGCCCAGGATCGGCTGTCGTGCCGCGTGCACCTGTCACGGCGTGCCCCGGCGTCGGGACGCTCCCGGCCGCTCTTCGTGATGGTGCACGGGATCGGGATGTCCCACCGCTACTACGACAAGCTGCAGCGGAAGCTCATCGAGCACGGGGACACCCTCATCCTGGACCTCCCGGGTTTCGGCGGGACCGCGAAGCCCGACCGGCCCCTCGGCGTCGGGGACTACGCGGCCCTGATCGCGGAGGCGCTGGACGAGGAGGGCGTGCAGTCGTGCGTGGTGATCGGCCACTCGATGGGTGCGCAGTTCTCGACAGAGCTCGCCATCAGCCGCCCCGACCTGGTCTCCCACCTCGTCCTCATCGGTCCCGTCACCGACGTCGAGCACCGGTCTCCGATCAAGCACGCGCTGATGCTCGCCGCCGACACGCTGGTCGAACGCCCTGTCACGAACCTGATGGTCGCGACCGCCTATGCACAGTGCGGGATCCCCTGGTACCTGCAGGAGCTGCCCGTCATGCTCGGCTACCGCCTCGACGACAGGCTGCCCCTGGTGGCCTGTCCCGTCCTGGTCCTCCGGGGGTCCCTGGACATCATCGCCGGCCAGGACTGGTGCGAGAGGTTGAGCGGCGGCGCCCAGCAGGGTCGCCTCGTCTCCATCAGCGGTCAGCCGCACGCTGCGCATCGCGGGGGCGCCGCCACCGTCGCGACGGCCGTCCTCGATCTCGTCCACGACCATCCGTCGCTCCAGGGCCCGTCGGCGCCGGGCGCTCCGGACGCGGTCCCGGACGGTGGGACCACCCACTCGGACCGCTCGCTGAGGTCCTACCCCCTGGGGCCGGACACCCCGGCGAAGGCCGTCGAGCTGCGCAGCGTCACCGTCCAGGACCGGCAGTGCCGCTCCTATGTCATCGAACGCACCGCGAAGGGGAAGCGGACAGATCCCGGCGAAGGCCCGGCTCCCGTCTTCGTGCTCATCCACGGGATCGGGATGTCGCACCGCTACTTCCGCCGGCTCGGCTCGCTCCTGTCCGCCTACGGCGAGGTGCACCTGATCGACCTGCCCGGGTACGGATGGACGGGACGGCCGGCACACGCCTCCACCACGAAGGCGACGGCGGAACTCGTCGGGGCACTCCTCGACCAAGCAGGCGTCTCGTCCTGCGTCGTCGTCGGGCATTCCATGGGGGTGCAGAGCGCCACCGAACTCGCCCTCGAACGGCCCGACCTGGTGTCGCACCTCGTCCTGATCGGCGCCGCCGTCGACGCGGAACGCCGCACGGTCCACCAACAGGCCATGACGCTGGGCATCAACTCCGTCCTGGAGAAGCCGCTGCTGAGCATGGTGCAGTTCTTCGACGTGCTGCGGTGCGGACCACGCTGGTACCTCGCTCAACTGAAAATGGCGATGGGCTACCCCCTCGAGGACCGGTTGCCCCTGGCATTGCAGCCCGTCCTCGTGCTCCGTGGTTCACGCGACGTCGTCGCCGGAGCCGCCTGGTCCCGTAGGCTCGCCCGCGAGTCCAGGCGTGGGGAGGTCTCCATGATCGACGGGGCACCCCACGCCGCCCATCACAGTGCTCCCGACGCCGTGGCGGCCGCCGTCGTCGGCTTCCTCCGGGGCGGCCAGCGAGCCTGATCACGTGGCCGGCCCGTCGTCCGGCGGGCCGGCGAACCGGTCAGGGGTCGCGCGTTGCACGGCAGCGGCGACGGCGACAGGGTTCGGCCGGTTTCTCCCCATTCGACATCTCGGCCGATGTCTGCCCTACTGGGAAGTACGCCTACCAGGTCCAGCAGCGGGCCGGGCATGTGCAGAGGCGGCAGAGACGCGGTGCCAACGCCCGTATTCCTGCCTCCTCTGCTCCCCAAGGCCGTACGGCCCTGGCGAGATCGACGGACCGTCCACGACGACCTCCCGACCCCTGCCGGCCACTGCGGCGACTCACCTCAGGTGCGTGCTGAAATCGACGTGCCGCGCCAGGACGGCGTGTGCCGTCTCGCTGAGGGTCAGGTCGTTCGCGAAGGCGTGCGCCTTGAGCAGCAGCAGCGCATCGCTGACACTCGTGCGGGTCTGGGCGAGGACCATGCCCGTCGCCTGGTAGATCTCCCGCCCCCAGCTCTTCGGATCGGCGTGCAGCAGGTCTGCGCCGATGCCGGAGGCGAGTGCGGGGAGCTCCCTCTCCAGAACTGACGCAGTCCCGGCGACCAGGCGTGACGCCGTGGCCTGATGGGTGGGAAACCCCGTCTCCTCCCGTGAGTGCAGTGCGACGATCCCCAGGAACAGCGCATTCACGCTCAGGGGATACACGAAGAGCTCCCGCACGTCGAGCGATTGGACGGCGGTCCCGAAGAACGGCCACCGGGAGTGGTCGGCGGCGGTGAGGTCGGGCAACAGCACGGGTTCCCGGCTATCGGCCGCGACCCAGCGGGGCCCTTCACCCAGGTCGAACTGCAGCTCGTCGATCCTGCGGGCCGTGTCGTTGCTGGCATAGCCGACGAGCTGCACCGACGGCGACCCGAAGAGGGACATCGACGCCCCGTCGACCGGCAAGGCGTCGAGGAACGGTCGGCACAGGGCCGCGAACAGGCTCTCCGGGGCAGTGAGCGGGAGCTCATCCATGACTCATCACCCTCCCGCTCGGCGCTCCGCCGCCCGTCGACCGGCCGGCAGCCGTCACCCGCTGGGTGAACCAGTGGATGAGGGAGCGGCTCGAGGTCTCGCAGATGTGTCGGGGTGAGTGCTGCAGGGCATGCCATGATTCGACGTCCGGACCGGCATCGGTGCCCTGGAGGAACAGGGTGAGCGGGCATTCCTCCGGCGGCAGCGGATGCGGGGCGGCCAGGCGGGCGAACTGCCAGTGGTAGGCCAGGGCGCCGAGGGCCGTCTCCACCGGCGATCGGTGGAGCCCGAAGGTGAACGAGGCCAACCACCGCGCGCACTCCTCCGGCGCCATGGGTTCGGTGAAGAAGTAGCCCTGGCCGAGGGGTGCGCCGAGGACGATCGCTGCCTCGGTGAGGCTTCGTTCCTCCAGCCCCTCGATGACGACGTCGATCGCCAGGTCCCGGCCCATCTGGATGAGGGTCGCCATGAAGCTGAGCGTCTCCAGGGGCTTGGCGTAGACGTGCCTGAACAGTCCGCGGTCGAGCTTGATGGCACTGAAGGGGAAGGAGGACAGCCTCTGCAGACTGCTGTAGCCGGAGCCGAGGTCGTCCATGGCGAGGCCCACCCCGAGAGCTGTGAGTTCCTGCAGCGCGGCCCGCTGCGACTCCAGGGTCATGGTCTGGGATTCCAGCAGTTCCAGGCCCAGCCTGCCCGGGCGGATACCGCGGGTGTCGAGCAGGTCCTTCACGATCGCCGCCAGCGAACCGTCCTGCAGGATCTCGGGCGGCAGGTTCACCGACAGGTCGTGGTGGGTACCCGCGCCGTCCCAGGACCCGATGATCTCCAGTGCCTGCTCGAGGACGCCGACGAACAGCAAGCGCTGATCCTCCGTGTCCAGGTGGGGCAGGAACTCGCCGGGATACGCGATCCGCCCGTCCGGTAGCCTCAGCCGGGCCAACGCCTCGAGGAGGTGCACCGACCCGTCGCGGAGATCCACCACGGGTTGGAGGTGCACCACGATGTTCCCGCTGCGCAGGGCAGCTCGAAGGACGTCCGCTCCGACGGCGCGGCCTCGTGCAGGATCGTCGCCGTGGGCATCGGCGGGCGTGGCCGGCCGTGCCTGCGGGCCACGCAGGTCGGCAGGTGGATGGGCGGCGGTCTCCCACCAGGTCGACCTCGGGTGAGGCCTTTTCTTGATGGCGTAGAGGGCGTCGTCGGCACTGCGCAGGATCGTCCGGCTGTCGGTGCCGTCGTCGGGGACCAGCGCGATCCCCATGCTCATGCCGAGGGCCACCTGCTGCCCGTCCACGCTGAAGGGCTGCTCGACGGCACGGTGGAGCTCTCCGAGGATGCCCTGGAGGTCCCTGGGCGAGGTGTCCCGGGAGATGTCCCGGAGGATCAGGAGGAACTCGTCGCCTCCCATACGGGCGAGCAGATCCCCCTGGCGCAGGCGCGAGAGGACGCGGGACGCCCACTGCTGCAGCACGGAGTCCCCCGCGGCATGCCCGAGGGTGTTGTTCACGATCCGGAAGTCGTCCAGGTCGATCAGCCCGATCGCCGTCGTCAGGCCCCTGGAGGGAGAGCCCTCGACCGCTTCCTCCACGGCCCGCTCGGCCGCCGAACGGTTCGGGAGCCCTGTCACATGATCGTGGAGGGCCTGTGCCTCCAGCTGCTTGAGCAGGGCGATCTTGTTGCTGATATCGCGCTGGACACTCACGTAGTGGGTGACCTCGGATCCGTTCCCCACCCTCATCGGGATGACCCTCAGTTCGGTCCAGAACGCGGATCCGTCCTTGCGGTAGTTCAGCAACTCCCCCTCGAACACTTCCCCGGAGGCCAGGACGTCCCTCATCCGTCGCGTCATACCGGCGTCCGTGCCCGGTCCCTGCAGGATCCGGCAGTTCCGCCCCATGAGCTCGGCCGGCCGGTACCCGGTGATCGCCGTGAAGGAGGCCGACACGTGGACGATCGCCTGGGTGGAATCCGCGATCACCGCGATGTCCGCCGTCGCCGTCCGGGCCGCGGTGAGCACCGCCGTGAGGCCTCCGGCCTCGTGGCCCTCGGAGTCGCCGGTGCTGGCGCTGTCGCCTGCGCTTGTCTGCGGAAGCACGCTCATGGTTCCCATCGAGAGATCGGCTGGTGGAGGGACTGCTGCAGCCGTGCCCGGACGACCGGCAATCAGGGCGCGACGAGGCAGGGTGAAGGGGTGGGGTGTCAGCGGATGGGGCTCTCGGGTGCTGCTCAGGGCAGTGCCCGGCAGTATGCTCGAACTATGCCCTACACCATCGCTCTACGCTGTAGATGCTACGGCGTAGATTCACTGCTCGCAAGTCGACCCACCGAAGGGTGAAAGGGAGAATTCCGATGAGGGACCGCAAAGCATCGGCCGATGCAGATCCGGCCGATACGCCCGCAGATCCACCCCGGGCTACCGGCAGCACCGGGCGGGGCAAGGGCCGGCAGGGGGACGTCCGCCTGAACCGCGACATCGTCCTGCGGGCGGCCCTCGACCTGGTCGACGCGGACGGACTCGAAGCACTGTCCATGCGCCGGCTGGGGAACAGGCTCGGCAAGGACCCGATGGCCCTGTACCGGTATGCCGAGAACAGGGACGCGCTCCTCGACGGGCTGACCGAGCTCCTGCTCGACCAGTGGGTCGTGGCGAAGGCCGACGACTCGTCGTCCTGGCAGGGGCAGCTCCGCGAGGCCGCCCACGACTTCCGCGCCCTGGTCCTCGCGCACCGCCATGTCGTCCCGCTCCTGGTGACCCGCCCCCTGTCCACCCCCATGGGACTGAGGCCCCTGGGCGCATTGCGGCCCCTGGAGCAGATCCTGGCCGTCCTCAGCAGTGCCGGCTTCGAGCCGGCTGATGCCCTGCACGCATACCGCGCCTACTACGGTTTCCTGATCGGCCACATCCTCAACGAGCTCGAGGAATTCGTCGTCAACCCCGACGAGGACGAGCTCGGCCTGAAGCTGGGCCTCCACCGCCTGCCCAAGAAGGATTTCCCGCACCTGCGTGAGCTCGCACCGATGCTGCTGAACTACGACGGGGAGGCGGAACTCGAGCAGGGCATCACCATCCTGCTGCAGGGCCTCGAAGCGCAGCTGCGCACCTCGCCGACGTCGGACTGACGCACCCGCCGCAGGATCCGCCGCACCCGGAGCCCCCGGGCCACGACGCGGATCCTCGGCACGCGACGCGGAGGGCAGACGGCACGGCATCGTCGCTGCCACGACCCGGGTCATTCCTCCGGGACGTGGCCGGAGGCCGTGGAGGGCTCGGGATTGATCTCGTGCTCCACGAGACCCGCCAGCTTGCGCAGGAACCGGCCGTCGGCGGCGGAGAAGTCGCGTGGCTTCTGGTCGATGACGCACAGCGTGCCGACCGTCCACCCGCCGGGCCCCCGGAGCGGGTAACCGGCATAGAAACGGATGAACGGCTCACCCACGACGAGCGGATTCGTGCTGAAGCGCTCGTCCTCGAGCGCGTCCCTGATGATGAGCGGACCGGCGTTGCGGATCGTGGCATGACAGAAGGTGATCTCCCGCGGGAGGTCCTGTTCGATGGGCCCCATCACGGACTTCAGGAACATGCGTCGGTCATCGAGCAGCGCGATGATCGACGAGCTGACCCGGAAGTACTCCTTCGCCTGCTCCGTGTAGCGGTCGAAGCGGGCCTCGGGCTGCGAATCCATCAGTTGCGTCCGGTCCAAGGCCGCCAGGCGTTCGGTCTCCTGCTCCTCGACGCTGAACAGGAAGGCACCCATCGCGCCGAGGGCCCGCCGCGAGTCCTCGCCCGAGAGACCGGCCTCGTCCTCGGCGTCGGTCGGTACCCGGACCTGTACCGATGACAGCTCGAGCAATTCGTTCGTGGCTTCCGCGAGAAGATTCCGTTCGGACGCCGGGAGCGAGAGGAGGCCGGCCAGATATGCCTGGACCTCGAAGGCCGAGATCGCCCCGCCGAGCCCGTAGTAGCGCACCCACACGTCCTCGATGCTCAGGCCCGTCTCGGAGAGAGCGAACATGGTCATCTTGATCTGTACTCGCCCGTTCATGTGCACCTACAGGAGTCGACGGAAATTCCCCAGCCGGACTTCACCTCGCCACCGAGACCCACGATGATAAGCGCCCTTAGTACCCAAGGATAGCGGTCGTCGCCGGGTGGGAAGAACGCCGGACGCGCGTGTGCACTCAGCGGTTTGGTGTGCCTTGTTAGGCTGCTGGAAGATCCGGGTTAAGACGCTAGCCCTGATCCGAGTACGTCGAACGGCTTCTCCATGTCTTCCACCCTTGAACCCTCGCTCGAACCCACGGAACCCTTCGTGCCCCTGTCCGGGGCCGTGTCCAGTGTCGAGTACTTCATCGACTGCCCCACCGGCACCGTCGAGCACTACTTCGCCGACGACACCTACACCTGGTCCGACGAGCTGTACCGGATCCACGGCTACGAACGTGGTGACATCGTGCCCACCCTGGCGCTCGGGATGTCCCACTTCGTCCCCGCGGACCGGGACGCCGTCCGCGCGTTCTGGACCCAGGCCACCACGGTCGGCGGACCGGCCTCGGTCTACGCCTCCCTGCTCGACCTCACCGGGAACACCCGCAAACTCCTCATCTCCGCGGACCTGATCCTCGACGACGAGCAGGAACCGATCGGGGTGTGGGCCCTGGTCGTGGATCTCACCCGGTCGATCCACGCCGACACGCACCGGCTCGCCAACGAAGCCGTCGCCGCGTCCGCGGTCAGCCGGGCCGTGATCGAGCAGGCCAAGGGCATCCTCATGGGACGTGCCGGCCTCACCGCCACCGAGGCCTTCGAGCGGCTCTCCTCCTACAGCCAGCGCACCAACCGGAAAGTCGTCGTCATCTCCCAGGAGATCATCGACCGGGCCGTGACCCTCACCCGCGAGCACCGGCACCAGTCCCGCACCGACGCCCTGGTCGACCTCTTCGACGCCCTCTGACATCCGCCCCCCCCGAGGGGGAACCCGTCCGAGTCGCCCGTCGTCCTGCCGATTCCTGCTATGCGGCGTCCCGGACGGGGAGGACGTCGTCGAGATAGGCGCGGAGCGCACGCGGGCTGAAGGGCTTCGCCACGAAGTGATCCGAACCGGCTGCCAGGCACTGTTCCTGGGTGAGCTGCGGAGGGCGCGCGGAGATCGTGAGGATGTGCGCATCGGACCGGGCCCGGAGCCGGGGGCACAGGTCGATGCCGTCCACGTCCGGGAGGTTGAGGTCGAGGGTGATGAGGCTCGGCCGGATCGTGTCGACGAGGCGCTGCCCCTCGGCCCCCGTGCCGGCCTCGTGCACGGTGAAGTCCCGGTCCGACAGCACGATGACGAGCAGTCGTCGGATGTCGGCGTCGTCCTCGATGACGACCGCGCTGCGCTGCAGCCTGTTCATTGCCGACCCTAACTCCAGTACCCCGTGATCATCAGCAACCGTATCGTTCGCGGCGGGGAGGCACCGCGGTGGCGGCGCTCCTCCGCCGCGGCTTGACAGGCCGGTGCGGAGCAGGGCGGGCAGGCTGTGACCTCAGGCCCGGGTCGGCGGGATGTTGTGGTTGCGCCGGAACAGGTTGTGCGGATCGTACCGGTCCTTCAGCGCCGTCAGGCGCGCGAGGATCTCCGGGCCGTAGGTCTGCTGCGCGGCCTCCCGCGGGTCGATCCCGGCGTCGGCGCCCATGAAGTTGAGGTACTGCCCGCGATCCGCGAAGGGCTGCATGAGGGCATGGGCCCTCCGCGCGAAGGCGCTCAGCCGCCCGTCCTCGCCCGCGTCCTGCCAGAAGCCGTAGATGTTGAGCCAGTACCGGGCCGACCGGTTGGGGAAGGCGGTGGCGTCCTCGCCGACCCGGCCGAACGCCCCACCCATCAGGTGGATGTCGATGCCGGTTCCCGCCCAGGTCACCTCGGACGCGACGCCGGCCAGGACCTCGACGACGTCGTCGTCCAGCCGGGAGAAGGACACGTTCTTCCAGTACCCGCGGGAGCCCCGCGGGAACAGCGCGTCCATCGCCGACTGCCACTCCAGCCAGTTCACCGGCCCCACCTCCTCCTCGTCCGGAGGCGCGAGGCCCCTCAGCCGCCCGATGTGCTCGAGGCCCGCCCCGTGGTCCTCCGCCGCCCAGGCGAACCCGACCACCATCCACGGCTCGTCCCCCATCCCGAGCTCCGCCGGGAGCACCAGGAAGGAGACGATGGGATTCATCTCGTCCGGCAGGTCGGTCGACCAGCGGCTGAAGGCGCCGAGCGCCTCCTGCCAGCGCGGACGCCGGTAGAAGAAGTTGCCGCCGAGTACGGCCGACGGCAGCGGGCGGGCACGGAAGGTGAAGGAGGACACCACACCGAAGTTGCCGCCCCCTCCGCGCAGACCCCAGAACAGGTCCGGGTTCTCCTGCTCGCCGGCGCGGACGTGCTCTCCCTCCGCCGTGACGAGGTCGACGGACACGAGGTTGTCGAGGGTCAGGCCGTCGGTGCGGGTCAGCCACCCCACACCCCCGCCGAGGGTCAGCCCTGCGACCCCGGTGCCGCTGATCACCCCGAGCGGGACGGCGAGCCCGTGACCGGCGGTCGCGCGGTCCACGTCGGCGAGGGTCGCCCCGGGTTCGACGGTCACGAGGAGGCGCCGGGCGTCGACCGTCACGCCCCGGAGGCCGCCGAGGTCCAGCACGATGCCGCCGTCCACGGAGCTGTGGCCGGCGATGTTGTGGCCTCCGCCGCGCACGGCCAGCGGCAACCCGGTGGCGCGGACCGCGGCGAGGACCGGGTCGATGTCCGCCACCGACCCTGCCCGGACGACGGCGCGGGGCCGCAGGTCGATCATCCCGTTCCAGACCTTCCGGGCCTCGTCGTAGAGCGGATCCCCCGGCTCGATGAGGGACCCGGAGAGCCGGGTCCGCAGCCGGCGCAGTGCGTCGAGGGTCTGCCGGTCCGCTTCACTTCCATGGATCGTCGTCATGTCCCTGCCTCCTTCGTGGGGTGACCCGTCGGGTCCGGCGGCGCATCCTTGTGCCGCTGGATCGAGAGTAGGGAGGCGGTGGAGGACCCGGCATCGGGCAAATGATGCATCTTCGCCCGCCTCGCGTGCCGCCCGGTCACCGGCCGGCGTCGGATCCCAGCCGGGCCAGCCCGCGATCGTGGGCCCACGCGGCGGCAGCAGTGCGGGAGGACACCCCGATCTTGACGAAGATGTTCGCCAGGTGCCGGCCGACGGTCTTCTCGCTGATGAACAGTCGCGCCGCGACGTCGCGGTTGGAGCTCCCTGCGGCGACGGCGGCGAGGACCTCGACCTCGCGGGCCGTCAGCCCTCCCGGTGCACGCGCCGACCGGTGACGGACGGCGACGGGCGCCGCACCCAGCTCCCCGAAGATGGCCTCCGCCGCCGCGATGCTGCGCCGTGCCGCCTCGGCGCGGCCCAGCTCCTCCAGTGCACGGCCCTGCCAGACGAGGACCCGCGCCAGGTCGTGGCGGGCGCCGATGCTGCGGTAGAACCGCGCGGCCCTCTCGAAGGCCTCGAGCGCTCCTGCCGCTCGGCGGCGGCCGAGCAGCACCATCCCCCGGGCGGAGGCGGCCCACGCCTCGAAGCCCGGGCTGGCGCACTGCGCGGCCACCGTCTCCAGCTCCGCGGCCAGCGCGTCCGCCTGGGCCGTCCGGCCGGTGGCCAGGGCGATCTCGACCCCCACGGGCAGCAGGCGTACCCGGCCGATCCGATGACGGGACTCCAGGGACGACGCCAGGGCGCTCCAGGCCTGCTCGGACCGCCCCGCGGCGAAGTCCAGCAGGGTCCTGCCGGGCTGCGGGTCGATGCCGAGCGACTCCGCCCGGTCGTACGCGGTGCGGGCACCCGCAGGGTCTCCGCGCAGCCGCCGGAGCTCCCCCAGCTGGTAGAACCCCTCCCCGGCGGCCCACACGTTCCGGACGGCGAGCTGCTCGCTCTCCTGCTCGATGCGCGGCTCCACCTCGTCCCAGCCGCCCTCGATGCTCATCAGCTCGAGCCGGTGCACGCGACACACGCCGGAGTACATCACCTCGTTGCCCACGCGGGCGCACCAGCGCTCGGTCGCCGCGGTCCACGCCAGCATGCGCCGGTAATCCGCCAGCTCGTGGCAGAGATGGATGACGGTGCAGTAGATGTCTCCCACCCAGACCAGCGGGACCCGGTCCGCCAGGACCGGCAGCATCGCCTCGTCCAGTTCGGCGAAACCTACGTCCGTGCTGCCCGCCCGGAGGTTGGCGAGCCCGGACAGCACGAGCCCGAGGGACATCAGCGCGGGCTCGCCGAAGCGCCTGCCCATGTCCTGGAGCTGCTCGGGACACGCCGGCCGGGAGAGCACACCGGCGAACTCGAGTTCCACGGCCGCCTCGAGGTAGTGGAGGTAGCCGTGCGCCGGCCCCTCGGGCACGTCCCGCAGGATCCTGCGGGCCCGGCTGACCCAGCCCGACCCGACGGTCACGTCCCCGCGGAGCACCCACTGCAGGCCCAGCTCCAGCGCGGTCATGGCCGCCGCGTCCGGCGACGACGCCGCCAGGCGACGGTGGAACACCTCTTCCGAGAGCTCCAGGTTCTCCTTGACCAGGCCCAGCCACCACGCCGACCTGGCAAGCGCCTCGAGGTCGTCGACGGCGAGGGACGACGTCGGCCCGGCCGTCCCGAGGGACGCGTAGGCCGTGCGCCAGTCACCCCGGGCGTACGCTTCCCGCCCGGTCTCGACTGGCCCTGCACCGCCGACCGTGCCCATCAGGCGTCCATGCTATTCCTCCCCTGCGCGGACGGCACCAGCCCCGGCACAATTCGCGCGAGCGTGACGACCGTTCCCGCCCTCGGCCGTCGGAGGACCTGGCGGAGCCATCGGAGCCACCGGACCCGGCGGACCCGGCGGCGTCCCGGCGCCGCGGAGCGGCCGGCACGGAAGCTGAAGCACCAGCCGAGCATGAGTGCGCTGGCGACCACGTAGAAGGAGTGCAGCATCCAGATGGGCCCGAAAGGCAGGCTGAACACGTAGACGGAGTGCACGGCGTTGGCGATGTTGCTGATCACGATGTTGCTCAGGCTGTAGGAGCTCAGGTCCCTCGTGCGCACGGCCTTGAGGAGCATCGGCAGGGTCGCCAGCGCGAAGAGGACCGTGGACAGGCTGCCTGCGAGGACGGGAATTTCCATGACCGCAACGCTACGGATCGGTGGCTGCGGCCGGATCGGGCAAGCCGTGCATCTTCCCCCGGTCCGTCCTGGGGGGAATGATGCAGACGGTCACGCCGGATCGCGACCGACACCCCCGTCCGGGGCATCGGTCCCGCCGGGGCGACCCGGGTCGGCGTCGGCAGCCCGCGCGACGACGTCGTCGAGCTCGTCGAGGGTGAGCAGGTCGCGCCGCAGGTGCCGTGTGCGGTAGCCCGCCCGGCCGACCATGTGCGCCGAGACGGGACTGGTGAGCAGCTGGAACACCCAGCAGAGCACGAGGACGGGCACCAGGATCCAGCTCCTGTTCTCGACGGCGAGCGCGAGCAGGAGGAGCAGGAGACCGAGGACCTGCGGCTTGGTGGCGGCATGCATCCGGGAGAGCAGGTCGGGGAAGCGGACGAGTCCGATGCCCGCGGCGAGGGACATCAGAGCCCCGCCGATGAGGAGCACCGAGACGACGACGTCGTGGACCATGCGGTTACTTCCTGTCCGTCACGAAGCGGGCCACGGTGACGGAACCGATGAACCCGATGAGCGAGATCGTGACGAGCAGGATCAGGTTGTCGAGGTGCCGGTTCACCACCATGTTCAGGACGAGCGCCGCTCCGATGACGGCCAGGACGACGTCGAGTGCCAGCACGCGGTCGAGGATCGACGGTCCGCGCACCGCCCGGTAGAGCGCGAGGACCGCCGCCACGGAGAGTATTCCGCCCACGACATACGCCACGACGGTCATCGGTTCGCCTCCTCGGCCCGGAGCGCCGCGAGGTCCCTCGAGCTCCCCATGATGCGGATGAGCCAGGCCTCCGTGGCCCGGACGTCGCGGCGGACGGCCTCGGCGTCCTCGCCGGATGCCACGTTGAGGCAGTGGAGGTAGAGGGTGGAGGTCGACCGGTCCACCTCGAGCACCAGCGATCCCGGGATCAGCGAGATGGCGTGGCCGGTGGCGGTGACCAGGAAGTCGGAGTGGCTGCGCAGGGCGACGGACACCACGGCGTTCCGCAGCGTCGGGCCCCGCGTCACCGCGAGCCAGAACACCTGGACGCTCGCCGTTACCAGCTGGAGGAGGAACCGCCCGAGGAACGGCACCAGCCAGAGCACGTTGAAGCGGCCGGTCAGCTCGACGGGCGGGAGGTAGAAGAAGTTCACGACGACGTAGGCGATGAGGGCGCCGAACACCAGGTTCCCCGGGCTGAAGTCCTGCCAGAGGGCACCCCAGACGAGCACGAGCCAGATGACGAGCGGGAGCTCGGTGATCAGCGGGATGTGGCGGCGGTTCATCCGTCGGCCCCCGCTCCGAGCACGGCCTCGATGTAGGGGGTGCGGTCGAGCATCTCCTGCGCCGCATCGTCGCTCAGGGCGAAGAGGGGGCCGGCGAGGATCGTGAGGGCGAGCCCGAGCACCACGAGGCCGATGGTGGGGCCCGTCATGGTCCCGGGCAGCAGCGTGACGGGGTCCTTGCCGGCGAACTTCCCGGTCTCCTCGCCGGTCACGTGGCGTGAGGTCCCCACGCTGGAACCGTCGGCCTTGCTGGCGAGCAGGATGGGGTCCGGGTCCTCCGCGTCGGCCGGGCTGCGCCAGAAGGCGCGGTTCCAGACGCGCGCCATGACCAGCAGCGTGAGCAGGCTGGTGAGCACTCCCCCGGCCACCAGCACGTAGGCGAGCGGCGTCCCGAGCTCCACCCCGGCCTGGATGAGCCCGAGCTTGCCGAGGAAGCCCGAGAAGGGCGGGATGCCCGCGAGGTTCATGGCCGGCAGGAAGAAGAGGATGCCGAGGAGCGGCGAGAGCTTCGCGAGCCCGCCGAGCCGGTCCACGTTCGCCGTGCCGCCGCGGCGCTCGATGAGGCCCGTGACGAGGAACAGGCTCGTCTGCACGGTGATGTGGTGGGCCACGTAGTAGACGGCTGCTCCGAGTCCGATCCGCGTGGAGATGGCCAGCCCGAAGACCATGTACCCGATGTGGCTGACGAGGGTGAAGGACAGCAGCCTCTTGATGTCGGACTGCGCGAGGGCGCCGAGGATCCCCACGATCATGGTGAGCAGGGCGACCACCATGAGGAGCGTGTTGATGCGGTCGCCGGGGAAGAGCAGCGTCTCCACCCGGACCATGGCGTACACGCCCACCTTGGTGAGCAGGCCGGCGAACACCGCGGTCACGGGTGCGGGCGCCGTCGGATAGGAGTCCGGCAGCCAGAAGGACAGCGGGAAGACGGCGGCCTTGATGCCGAAGGCCACGAGCAGCATGAGGTGCAGCACCAGCTGCGTGGCCGGGTCCACCGACTCCAGCTTCACGGCGAGGTCCGCCATGTTGACCGTCCCCGTGGCGCCGTAGATCATCGCGATGGCGATGAGGAACAGCATCGAGGACACCACGCTGACGACGACGTACGTCACGCCGGCCCTGATGCGCGGCGCCGTGCCGCCCAGGGTCATGAGGACGTAGCTGGCGGTGAGGAGGATCTCGAAACCGACGTAGAGGTTGAAGAGGTCGCCCGTGAGGAAGGCGTTGGACACACCGGCGACGAGGATCAGGTAGGTGGGATGGAAGATCGACACCGGGCCGTCCTCGTCGCCGTCGGCCATGCCCTGGCCCGCGGCGTAGATCAGCACCGCGAGGCTCACGGCGGACGAGACGACGAGCATGAGCGCGGAGAACTGGTCCACGACGAGCACGATCCCGAACGGCGGCGCCCAGCCCCCGAGCCGCACCGCGTGGGTCCCGGCGGACGGCGCGGCGAGGAGCATGACGACCTCGATCAGCAGGGTGATGCTGAGGGTCGTGATGCTGACCGCGCGCTGGGCCCGTGAGTGGCGCAGGAGCAGGAAGGTCACGGCGGCCCCGAGGAACGGCAGGACGACGGCGAGCGGGGCGAGGTCGGCGGCGATCACGGGGTGTCCCCCGGCCGGTCGGCACGGACCCCGCCGGACGCGGGCGTCCCGGGTGGCTCGGGGGCGGCCCCGTCGTCGGAGAATTCGGTGGTGTCGGCGGCGATGTCGGCGTCGTCCTCGTAGTCGTAGCTGGGCTGGTCCGCGACGCGGCGGTCCTCGGGGTCGTCCTGGACGTCGTCCTGGCGGCCGAGCACCCAGGACCGGTAGATGATGCCGAGCATGAACGCCGTGACGGCGAACGTGATGACGATCGCCGTCAGGATCAGCGCCTGCGGCAGGCTGTCGGTGTAGTCCTCCGCCGGGGTCCCGAAGACGTAGAGCGGTGACTTGCCCCCTCCTCCGCTCATGGCGAGGAGGAGGATGTTCGCGCCGTTGCCGAGGAGGATCAGGCCGAGCAGCACCCGGGTGAGGCTGCGCTCGAGCAGGAGGTAGATCCCGGCGGCGAAGAAGACGGCCATGAGCACGATCAGGGTGATGTCGACGGTCATGGCCGGATCCCCTCGGTGGCGGGCGGGACGAGGGCGTCCGCCCCGGCGTCCTCCTCGACGGGATCGTCCGCCTCGCTGCGCTCGTCGATCTCGGAGCCGAGGCTGCGGAGGACGTCGAGCACCAGTCCGACGACGATGATGTACACGCCGATGTCGAAGACGGTGGACGTCACGAACTTCACGTCCCCGAAGACGGGCAGCCAGAACTCGAGGATGTAGCTCTCGAGGACCGCACCGCCGAGGAGGAGCGGCGTTGCTGCGGTCACGGACACGATCGCCAGCCCCACGCCGAGCAGGGTGCCGGCGCTCACGGGACTCGCCTCGGCGAGTTCGAAGCGGCCTCCCGCGAGATAGCGGATGGCCAGGGCGATCCCGGCGGTGAGCCCTCCGGCGAAGCCCCCGCCGGGCAGGTTGTGCCCCGCGACGAGGAGGTAGACGGAGAGCAGGATGATGGTGTGGAAGAGGAGCCGCGTGACGACCTCGAAGATGATCGACCGGCGCTCGGGCGCCAGGGTCCGCCCGGCGACGAGCCACGGGTCGCGCGGGACGTCAGCGAAGCGGGCCGCTAGCGCGAGCGCGGCGCCGGAGCGGCCGCCGGCGTCGAGGAGCTCCTGCCCCCTGTCCACCGACCCGTCCTCGATGCCGTCGGCCCGGCGCCGGTGGTCGCTGCGGCCGCGGATGAAGATCAGGCTGGCGACGCCGGTGGCGGCGAGGGCCAGCACCGTGATCTCGCCGAGGGTGTCCCAGGCGCGGATGTCCACGAGCAGCACGTTGACGGCGTTCGCGCCGCCGCCGTCCTCGTAGGCGAGCTGCGGATAGGCGAGCGAGATCGGGGCGGCGTTCCGGGAGGCCATCGCAGACATCGCGATGACGGCCATGATGCCGCCGAACGCGATGCCCAGCCCTGCACGCAGCAGTCGGTGCCTGCTCTCGGCGCGGTTCCACAGCCTCGCGGGCAGCGACCGCAGGGCGAGCACGAAGGCCACGAGCACGATCGTCTCGACGAGCATCTGCGTCAGCGCCAGGTCCGGCGCCCCGTGCAGGGCGAACATCGCCGCCATGCCGTAGCCGGTGATCCCGACCATGAGCACCGCCATGAAGCGCTTGTTCGAGCGAAGTGCCGCGATGATCCCCACGATGATGGCACCCGCCACCACGACCTGCGCCGGGGACTGCGCGATCCTGAAGCCGGTGGGCAGCGGGGCGTCGAAGATGACGAGGGCGGTCAGCGGCGTGACGACGGCGGTGGTGAGGATGACGAAGAGGTAGAACGCCAGGGAACCGCGCTGCGTCCGTCCGGTGATCCAGACGGCGACGTCGTCGAGCACGCCGATCACGGACCGGTAGACCACTTCCGCCTCACGCATGGACGGCAGGCGCTCCTGGAACCGCTCGAAGGGCCCGCGGACGAGGTAGAGCGCCGCTCCCGCGCCCAGGGTGATGCCCGAGAGCAGCAGCGGGAGCCCGAAGCCGTGCCACAGGGCCAGGTGCGGGGCCGCGCCGTCGGACGCGAAGAGGGTGGCGTACGGCTGGACGACGCCGTCGAGCGGTGCGGGCCAGAGGCCGAACACCACGGAGGCGACGGCGAGCAGGGCGGGCGCCAGCACGAAGGAGACGCGGACGCGCTTGAAGGTGGTCCGCGCCCGGCCGTGCTTGAGCGCGAAGGCCCCCCACACGAACCGGGCGCTGTAGGCGAACGTGAGGACGGACCCGAGCACCATGCCGCCGAGGAGCAGGATCCCGGCGAGGCCGCCCTCGGCCCGGTGCGCGAGCGCCTCGAACACCGATTCCTTCGCGACGAACCCGAGCAGCGACGGGACCCCGGCCATTGATCCCGCGGCCACGAGGGCGACGGCGAAGAGCACGGGCGAGGTGGCGCCCACGCCGGACAGGACGCGGAGGTCGCGCGTCCCGGACTGGTGGTCGATGATGCCGACCACGAGGAAGAGCGTCGCCTTGAAGAAGCCATGGGCGAGGAGCAGGCCCAGGCCGGCGACAGCGCCGTCGCGCCCGCCGAGCCCCACCACCATGGTGAGGAAGCCGAGCTGGCTCACCGTCCCGTACGCGAGGACGAGCTTGAGGTCGAACTGCCGCAGCGCCCGCCACCCGCCGAGCAGCATCGTCGCCATGCCGAGCACGAAGATCAGGGGGTGCCAGAACGCCGTCTCGCTGAAGCCGGGGGCGAAGCGGGCCACGAGGAAGACCCCGGCCTTCACCATCGCCGCAGCGTGGAGGTACGCGCTGACCGGGGTGGGCGCCGCCATGGCTGCGGGCAGCCAGAAGTGGAACGGGACGAGCGCGGACTTGGTGACCGCTCCGACCAGCACCAGGGCGATCGCGACGTCCACGAGCGTCCCGCGCGCCACGAGGCGCTCGGCGTCCGCGAGGATCTCCGAGATCCGGTACGTCCCCGCCTCCTGGCCCAGCATGACCAGTCCCACGAGCATCGCGAGGCCGCCGAAGGTCGTGATGATGAGTGCCTGCAGGGCGGACCGGCGGGCGGAGAGCCGCTGCCGTGAGTAGCCGATGAGGAGGTACGAGAGAATCGTCGTCAGTTCCCAGAAGATGAACATCAGGATCAGGTCGTCGGCGAGGACCAGCCCGAACATCGCGGCCGCGAAGGCGAGGAGCTGTGCACCGAAGGCACCGACGTCGGGGTCGTCGTTCTTGAAGTACCGCGCGCAGTAGAAGAGGACGAGCGCCCCGACGCCGAGGATCAGGATGCAGAGGACGGCCGCGAGCGCATCGAGCCGGAAGGCGAGCTCGAGCTGCAGGTTGGGGATCCAGGGGACGACGACCGACGGCGGCGCACCCGGTGCACCCGTCGGCGCCGACTGGTCGGCGGCGAGGACTCCCGGCAGCTCGACGAGCAGCCACGCGAAGGCGGCCGCGGGTGCCGCGGCGAGGACGAAGAAGGCGGATCTGCCGAGCCGGGAGAAGAGGACGGGCGCTCCGAGTGCCAGCGCGAACATCGCGATCAGCACGGTGAGCATGGGAGTCTCGATCTTCCGCTGGGGGACGGTCGGGCTCCCTCCAGTCTACCGAAGGAATTACTCCAACCTTCCACCGATCACGCGCAGGGCTCCTTCCGCGGTGCCGGAGCGAGCCCCGGGGTGACGTGCGTCTCGCGGCGTTAGCATTCACCTATGAGTACGCATCAGCAGCTTCCGCCGCCCGCGGAGGCCCCTGCACCCCTGCCGGTCGTGGGTTCCGGCCGCATCTTCAGCAGGCCGGTCCTCGCCTGGGCGTCCTGGGACTGGGGTTCGGCCGCGTTCAACGCGGTCATGACCACATTCGTGTTCACGGTCTACCTCACGTCGGAGGCGTTCGGCGGGGAGGAGCGGGCCTCGCAGGTGCTCGGCTGGGGCCTCGCCGGCGCCGGCCTGCTGATCGCGCTCCTCGCGCCCGTCACCGGGCAGCGCTCCGACAGCGGCGGGCGCCGGAAGCTCTGGCTGGGCGTCAACAGCGGGATCGTCGCCGTCCTCACGGCCCTGTGCTTCTTCGTGTTCCCCAGCCCGGAGATGCTGCTCCTCGGCGTCGCGCTGATCGCCGCCGCGAACATCTTCTTCGAATTCGCCGGGGTGAACTACAACGCGATGCTGACCCAGATCTCCACGCCGTCCACGATCGGCCGGGTCAGCGGCTTCGGTTGGGCCATGGGGTACGTGGGCGGCATCGCGGCCCTGGTGGTGGTGCTCGTGGTGTTCATCCAGCCCGTTGTCGAGTGGCCCGGGGCCTCGAGCGAGGACGGGCTGAACATCCGCCTCGTCGCCGTCTTCTCGGCGCTGTGGTTCGCGGCGTTCGCGGTCCCGGTGCTGTTCGCGGTGCCCGAGGTCCCGCGGCGTGCGAGGGCGGCGCAGTTGGGCTTCCTCGCGTCCTACGGGCTGTTGGTGCGGCGTGTGAAGGCGATCTACCGGGAGAGCCCGCACACCATCTTCTTCCTGCTCGCCAGCGCCATCTTCCGCGACGGACTCGCCGCCGTCTTCACCTTCGGCGGGATCCTCGCGGCGGGCGCCTTCGGCTTCTCGGCGAGCATGGTGATCGTCTTCGCCATCGCCGCCAACGTCGTCGCCGCGGCCGGAGCCGTCATCGGCGGCTTCCTCGACGACCGGGTGGGCCCGAAGCGCGTCATCATCGGCGCCCTGGTCGGCCTGCTCGTCGCGGGGACGGCGATCCTCGTCCTGGGGACGGGGACGCATTCCTTCTTCGGCATGGAATGGACCTCGGACACCACGTTCTGGGTCTTCGGCCTGCTGCTGACCCTGTTCGTCGGCCCGGCCCAGGCATCGTCGCGCGCGTACCTCGCGCGCCTCGCCCCCGTCGGGGACGAGGGGGAACTGTTCGGCCTGTACGCGACGACGGGCCGCGCGGTGAGCTTCCTCGCCCCGACCCTCTTCGCCCTGTGCATCGGGATCTTCGGCTCGCAGCTCTACGGCGTGATCGGCATCCTCGTGGTCCTGCTCGCCGGGCTCCTCGTCCTGCTCCCGGTCAAGCCCCCCGCGCGCGTGACGCGGGCCGTCGTGCCGGAGGCCTGACCCGTCGGGCCGGCCGTCGGGCCGGCCGTCGGGAGGACAGGAATGACCGCCCGAACGCCGTCCCTCCGGTCATTCCTGTCGCCTCGACGCTCGTGGTCGAGGTCGAGGTCCCCGGGGCTAGATCCGGGTGCGGTGGAAGTTCAGGTGGCTGCGCGACGCCGTCGGGCCCCGCTGGCCCTGGTACCGGTTGCCGTACTCGCCCGAGCCGTAGGGGTGCTCGGCCGGTGAGGTCAGCTTGAAGAAGCACAGCTGCCCGATCTTCGACCCCGGCCACAGCTTGATCGGCAGGGTCGCCATGTTGGACAGCTCGAGGGTCACGTGGCCGGAGAACCCGGGGTCGATGAACCCCGCCGTGGAGTGGGTGAGGAGCCCGAGGCGGCCCAGCGAGGACTTCCCCTCGAGGCGCGCTGCGATGTCGTCCGGCAGCGTCACCGTCTCGTAGGTGGAACCGAGCACGAACTCGCCGGGGTGCAGGATGAACGGCTCGTCGGGGGCCACCTCGACCAGGCGCGTGAGCTCCGGCTGGTCCTCGGCGGGATCGATGTGCGCGTACTTGTGGTTGTCGAACAACCGGAAGTAGCGGTCGATGCGGACGTCGACGCTCGAGGGCTGCACCATCGCGGGATCGTGCGGGTCGAGGACGATCCGCCCGGCGTCGAGTTCTGCTCGGATGTCGCGGTCTGAGATCAGCACCGTCCAAAACTACCAGCCCCGCGGGGCCGTCCCCGGCGGGTCCCCCGAACCTCCGTCAGCGCCCGATCTCGGTGCGGACGGCGAACAGTTCCGGGAAGAACGTGAGCTCCAGTGCGCGCTGGAGGAACCCGACGCCGGACGAGCCGCCCGTCCCCGCCTTGAACCCGATGGTCCGCGCGACCGTCTTGAGATGCCGGAACCGCCAGAGCTGGAAGTTGTCCTCGAGGTCCACGAGTTCCTCGCACGCCTCGTAGATGTCCCAGTTCCCCGAGGCGTCCTCGTACACCTGCTTGTACACGGCGACCAGCGCGGGCGTGAACTCGTGGGCCAGACTGACGTCGCGGTCGAGCAGGTCCGCCGGGACGGAGTAGCCCCGCCGGGCCAGCAGGGCGATGAACTCGTCGTACACGCTGCTCTGCGCCAGGAGCTCGGTGAGCAGCGCCCGGGCGGCCGGGTCCGCGTCGAACACCTGGAGCATGGCCGCGTTCTTGTTGCCGAGCAGGAACTCCACGGCCCGGTACTGGTAGGACTGGAAGCCGCTCGAGGAGCCCAGGTCGCCGCGGAACTCGGCGTACTCGGACGGGGTGAGGGTCGCCAGCACCGACCACTGCTCCGTCAGCGAGCGCTGGATGTGCTTGATGCGGGCGACGCCCTTCATCGCGGCCCGCAGGTCGTCCGCCCGGAGGTGGACGCGCACGGCGCGCAACTCGTGCAGCACCAGCTTCAGCCACAGCTCGGAGGTCTGGTGCTGGATGATGAAGAGCATCTCGTCGTGGTGCTCCGGCGAGCTCACGGGATGCTGGGCGTCCAGCAGCCGATCCAGCTCCAGGTACGAGCCGTAGCTCATCTTGTCCGAGAAGTCCCGCTCGATGCCCTGCTCCAGGCTGCGGGTGTTCCGCTCCACGCTCATGCGGCAAGACTACGCGGCGCGGATCAGCCGCCGAATGTCGGCCTGCCCGTCTACGGTGGGACCAATTCGAGGAGGCCCCATGCAGCGAATCCACTGCAGCATCATCCCGCCGCACCTGCTCACGCGCCTCGCGGCGGTCCGGGACGCCCGGTTGTCCGTGGCGTCCGAGGCGGCCCGGCACGCCCTGCTGGAGCTGGCTCCCCTGCTGCAGGTCCGCTCGGAGGCACTCCGCGTCCCGGTGCGCCACGGCTCGGCCGTCATGGGGACGCTGACCCGCCGCATCTCCGACGCCGGCGGACGCGAGGACCTCCCCGGGACCCTCGTGCGGCGGGAGGGAGCCCCGGCGACGGGCGATGCCGCGACGGACGAGGCCTACGACGGACTCGGTGCCACCTACCGGCTGTTCAGCGAGGAGTACGGGCGGTCCTCGATCGACGGCGCGGGCAAGCCGCTCGAGGCGACGGTGCACTACGGGTCCAACTACGACAACGCCTTCTGGGACGGCGAGCGGATGGTGTTCGGGGACGGCGACGGCGAGGTCTTCGGTCGCTTCACGGCGTCCCTCACCGTGATCAGCCACGAACTCACGCACGGCTTCACGCAGTACTCCACCAACCTCGAGTACCAGGGCCAGTCGGGCGCCCTCAACGAGTCCCTGTCGGACGTCTTCGGCGTCCTCGTGGAGCAGCGCGAACAGAGCCAGGACGCCGCTGCCGCGTCCTGGCTCGTGGGGGCGGGGATCTTCACGGCGGCGGTGGAGGGCAGCGCGCTGCGTTCGCTGGCCGCTCCGGGAACCGCCTACGACGACGACATCCTCGGCAGGGACCCGCAGCCGGCCACCATGGCGGGCTACGTGCAGACGGCGTCCGACAACGGCGGTGTCCACATCAACTCGGGCATCCCCAACCACGCCTTCTACCTCGCGGCCAGGGCCCTCGGCGGCCGGGCCTGGGAAGGCGCGGGCCGCATCTGGTACGACACCGTCCTCAGTGGGAGCATCGCCCCGGACTGCGACTTCCGTGCGTTCGCGCGGGCCACCGGGGAGGCGGCGGAGAAACGTTTCGGGCCCGGCAGCCGGGAGGCGGGAGCGGTCGCCGACGCGTGGGTGCAGGTCGGCGTGCTGCCGTGAGGATCGAGATTACCCGCTCGGGCGGCTTCGGCGGCTTCACCCGCTCGTGGAGCCTGGAGGTCAGCCGCACAGAGGCCGAGCAGCGCTGGCTCCCGCTCGCGGAGGCGGAAGCGGACGCGGAGACGGACGCGGAGACGGACGCGGAGGTCCCGGAGTCCCGCGCGACGGGCGCCTCCCCGCAAAAAGCAGGCACCCGGGGAGAAGGCGCGCAGCAAGAAGGCGCGCAGGGAGAAGGCGCGCAGCGGGACCGCTTCATGTACCGGATCGCCATCGGGTACACGGAGGTGTATCTCTCCGAGAGCCATCTGGCGGACCCGTGGCGGGAACTGATCGAGCGGGCGCGGGCCGCAGCGGCTCCAGGTGCTCCGGGTGCTCCGGGGGCTCCAGGGGCTCCAGGGGCTCCCGCCGTGGGTAACCCGGCTCCGGGCACTCCGCCCGCGGCGGTGCCGGACACCGCGGTGCCCGCCCCTGCGACGTCGGACCTTGCGACGTCGGACCCGGCGGTGCCGGACCCCGCGACGACTGAAGGCGCGGGGCAGGTCGGGGAGGCGGATCCCGGGAAGCCGGAAGAACTGTTGTAAGGTGATGGAGCGGTTCCACCACCGTGCGGGCGTAGCTCAATGGTAGAGCGCTAGCTTCCCAAGCTCGATACGCGGGTTCGATTCCCGTCGCCCGCTCCCTGCCCCTGACGGGGCTCCATTGCACATCTTGGGTGTGCCCAAGGACACCTCCCCCGCCCGTCGCCGGGCCCGGGATCGGCAGTATCCTTGAGGCGATGAATCGCACACTGTTCAAGTCCAAGATCCACCGCGCCACCGTCACCCACGCGGACCTCCACTACGTCGGTTCCGTGACCGTGGACCTCGACCTGCTCGACGCCGCGGACATCCTGCCCGGCGAGCTGGTCTCGATCGTCGACATCACGAACGGTGCCCGGCTGGAGACCTACACCATCGCCGGCGAGCGCGGATCGGGCGTCATCGGCATCAACGGTGCAGCCGCGCATCTGGTGCAGCGGGGCGATCTCGTCATCCTCATCACCTACGCGCAGATGACCACCGAGGAAGCGCGCACGTTCGTCCCCACCGTGGTCCACGTCGACGCGGACAACCGGATCGTCGAGCTCGGCTCCGATCCCGCGGAAGCAGTGACCGGGGACGTCGAACGCCCTCCCTTCGCACTGGACAACTCCGCCGTCTCCTGAGGCCGGGCCTACACGAACACCCTCGTCACGGGATCGTCAGTAGCCTGTCTAGCGATTTGCGACGGCAAGGCATAGGGTCGAAAAGCAAGGTTGCTTAGGCTGTCGATTCGACCGAACCGTCAGCCGGGTTGTCTACAAGGATGTGGAGGCTCGGTACGAATGCCCATTAGTCGAAGAACGCCCGGCGCCGTGAAGCGCCGCCCGAAATCCGCCGCCCTGGCGGGTCTCGTGATGGGCACGCTGGTGATGAGCGGCTGCGGCCCCGCACAGGCGGACAACACCCTCACCTGGTACATCAATCCGGACGCCGGCGGCCAGGCCGCCATCGCCCAGAAGTGCAGCGACGAGTCCGGCGGCCGCTACAGCATCGAGACCTCGCTCCTCCCGAACGACGCCGCCTCGCAGCGCGAACAGCTCGCCCGCCGCCTCGCAGCCGGTGACGCGTCACTCGACATCATGAGCCTCGACCCGCCCTTCGTCCCCGAACTCGCCGAGCCGGGTTTCCTGGCGCCGGTGCCCGAGGACGTGGCGGAGACCACCACGGAGAACGTCGTCGAGGGTGCCATCGCCGGGGCCACCTGGAAGGACGAACTCGTCACCGTCCCGTTCTGGGCCAATACGCAGATCCTCTGGTACCGGGAGTCGGTGGCGGAGGCCGCGGGTCTCGACATGAGCGGACCCGTCACCTGGGAGCAGGTCATGGAGGCTGCCCGGACCCAGGACAAGACCCTCGGGGTACAGGGTGCGCAGGCCGAATCCATGACGGTGTGGGTCAACGCCCTCGTCGAATCGGCGGGCGGATCGATCGTCGTCGACCCCGAAGCCACGGCGGAGACCATCGAACTGGGCCTGGACACCGAGGCAGGCGTTGCGGCGGCCGACGTGATCTCCACGATCGGCAAGGACGGCCTGGGCGGTCCCGGCCTTCCCACGCAGGCCGAGAACGAATCCCTCATCGGTTTCCAGGGTGATTCAGGCTCATTCATGGTCAATTGGCCCTTCGTCTGGCCCGCTACGGTCGCCGCGGTCGAGGCCGGCACGCTGGATCAGGCGGTCCTCGACGATATCGCCTGGGGCATCTACCCGCGCATGACGGAGGACCAGGAGGCCGCACCCCCGCTCGGCGGCATCAACCTCGGCGTGGGAGCGCAGAGCGACAACCCGGAGCTCGCCTTCGAGGCCATCGAGTGCATCGTCTCGGTCGAGAACCAGGCCGAGTACTTCGTCACCAACGGCAACCCGCCGGCGAACACGGAAGCCTACGAGGACCCGCGGATCGAGGAGTCGTTCCCGATGGCGGAGACCATCAGGGACTCCCTCCAGGCCGCGGCACCCCGCCCGCAGACCCCGTTCTACAACGAGGTGTCCACCGGCATCCAGCAGACCTGGGCGCCACCCGCCGCCGTCGACCCGGACAGCACGCCGCAGTCGTCGAGCGACTTCATCACATCGGTCCTCCGAGGGGAGCAACTCCTGTGACCTCCGCCATCCCAGCGAAGACGACGACGGCGTCACCCGGCGAACCGGGCCCGAGCCTCGAGACGGGCGGCAGCAACGGCAACCGCACGAAGACCGGCAGGGCCCCGAAGCAGTACAGCGACCGCACCCGCGCGGAGCGGCGGCTCGGCTGGATCCTCGCCGGCCCCGCGTTCATCATCATGCTGCTCGTCACGCTGTACCCGATCCTGCAGGCCATTTACGAGTCGCTGTTCCGCTTCCGGCTGACGGCGCCCGACGAGCGGGCGTTCATCGGCCTCGAGAACTACATCGTGATCCTGTCGGATCCGGTCTGGTGGTCCGGGCTGTGGACGACGGTGCTCATCACCATCATCACGGTGGCCGTGGAACTCGTGCTTGGGTTCGCCCTCGCGCTCGTCATGCACAAGGCGCTCAAGTCGGTCCGGGGACTGCTGCGCACCGCGATCCTCGTGCCGTACGGCATCATCACCGTGGTGTCCGCGTTCGCTTGGTTCTACGCCTTCGACATCAACTCGGGCTACGTCAACAGCTGGTTCGCCTGGCTGCCGGGCATCGACGAGAACCTCAACTGGTTCGCCCAGGGCCCCACCGCCCTGTTCGTCATCATGGCCTCCGAGATCTGGAAGACCACGCCGTTCATCTCGCTGCTCCTCCTCGCCGGCCTCGCGCAGGTACCGGACGAGCTCAGCGAGGCGGCGAAGGTCGACGGCGCCACCTGGTGGGAGCAGATGCGCAAGGTCATCATCCCGAACATGAAGGCCGCGATCATGGTCGCCGTCCTGTTCAGGGCCCTCGACGCCTTCCGCATCTTCGACAACGTGTTCATCATGACCAACGGCGCCTACGGCACGGAAGTGCTCTCGCTGCTCGCCTACCGGCAGTCCATCAGCAGACTGGAGATCGGGCTCGGCTCCGCGGTGTCCGTGCTCCTGTTCCTCTGCGTCCTGCTGATCTGCTTCGTGGCGATCAAGCTGTTCAAGGTCGATCTCGCCGGAACGCAGGGAGGAAAGTAATGACGAACACCAGCACCAGGAACAAGGTCCTCTGGGCGATCGCCACGATCCTCGTCCTCCTCTACGCGCTCTTCCCGGTGGCCTCAATCCTCGCCACGTCCTTCAAGTCCCCGAGCGACCTGACGAACGGGAAGTTCCTCCCCTCGTCGGGCACGGCCACCACGGGCAACTACGAGCAGATCCTCGTGGGCGACGCCCAGGGGCTGTTCCTCTCGGCCCTGCGTAACTCCATCGGCATCTCGCTCATCGCGACGTTCATCGCCGTGGTCCTCGCGACGCTGTGCGCCTACGCGATCGCCCGACTGGACTTCCCCGGCAAGAAGGTCATCCTGACGACGGCGCTGGCCGTCTCGATCTTCCCCGTCATCTCGATCGTGACGCCGCTGTTCAACCTGTGGCGCACCATCGGCCTCTACGACACGTGGCTCGGCCTCATCATCCCGTACCTGTCGCTCACGCTCCCCATCTCCATCTGGACCCTCGCCGCGTTCTTCCGGCAGATCCCCTGGGAGCTCGAGCAGGCGGCCCAGGTGGACGGCGCCACGACGTGGCAGGCGTTCCGCAAGGCCATCGTCCCGCTCGCCCTGCCGGGGGTGTTCACGACGGCGATCATCGCGTTCTTCATCGCGTGGAACGACTTCGTCTACGGCATCTCGCTGACGTCCACCGAGGCGGCGCGCCCCGTGCCCGCCGCGCTCGCGTTCTTCACCGGGGCCTCGCAGTTCGAGTCACCGACCGGAGCCATCTCGGCGGCGGCGATCATCGTCACCATCCCGGTGGTCCTCCTCGTCCTCCTCTTCCAACGCCAGATCGTCTCCGGCCTGACCTCGGGCGCCGTCAAGGGCTGACGCCCTTCCCGGCGCGCTCAAGAAAAGGAATCGCACCATGGCTTCAATCACCCTCAACCATCTGGTCAAGAAATACGGCGACGGCTTCCCCGCCGTCAACGACATCAGCATCGACATCGCGGACGGCGAGTTCATCATCCTCGTCGGCCCGTCGGGCTGCGGGAAGTCCACGCTGCTGCGCATGATCGTGGGCCTCGAGGACATCACGGACGGCGACCTGCTCATCGACGGCCAGCGCGTCAACGACAAGGCGCCCCGCGACCGCAACCTGGCGATGGTGTTCCAGAACTACGCCCTGTACCCGCACCTGACGGTGTACGAGAACATCGCGTTCCCCCTGCGCCTGGCCAAGGGCAAGCACTCGGAGGACCAGGTGAACAAGCTCGTCACCGAGGCCGCGGCGACCCTCGAGCTCACCGACCACCTGCAGCGCAAACCCGCGAACCTCTCGGGCGGCCAGCGGCAGCGCGTCGCGATGGGCCGGGCCATCGTCCGCCAGGCGGACGCGTTCCTCTTCGACGAGCCGCTGTCCAACCTGGACGCCAAGCTGCGCGGACAGATGCGGTCCGAGATCTCCCAGATGCAGCGGCGCCTGGGCGTCACCTCCGTCTACGTGACGCACGACCAGACCGAGGCCATGACCCTCGGTGACCGCGTCGCCGTGCTCAAGAAGGGCGAGCTGCAGCAGATCGCCTCTCCGCGGGAGCTGTACGAGCAGCCGGTGAACCTCTTCGTGGCGGGCTTCATCGGCTCGCCGTCGATGAACTTCCTGCCGGCCACCCTGGACGGTACGACCCTCAGCACTGCACTCGGCAACATCAGCATCCCGGAGGAGAAGGCCCGCAAGGCTGCCGGCAAGCGGGTGGTCCTCGTGGGCGTCCGCCCGGAGTTCTTCGAGGACGCGAAACTCGTCGAGGAGAGCAAGCGCCCCCACGGCTCCACGTTCATGGCCACGCTGACCCACACGGAGTGGCTCGGCAACGAGCAGTACGGGTACATCAACTTCGACCCGGCCCCCGAGATGAGGGAGCTGCTCAACAGCCTCGCCCGCGACATGGACGCCGACGAACTGCGCCCGCAGGTCGTGGTCACCCTCGACGCCGCGAGCCGCATCCGGGGCGGGAGGGAGGCCGAGATCTGGCTGGACACGCGGAAGCTCCACCTGTTCGACGCCGAGTCCGGGGAGAACCTGACGCGGGACGCCGACGCGGGTGCCGCACTGACGCTCGAGGCCGCCGAGGACCGCGCGGAGGAGATCGCCACCGCCCAGCAGGCGGACCGGCAGGGAGGCAGCGCCTTCGGCAACGGCACCTCCGGCAACGGGACATCCGCTGGTGGGACCGCCACGGTGGAGGCCGGAGCTTCCCGCTCCGGCGGCTCGTCCGCCGCCGGCGGCAAGCACGCGGCAGGCTGACCGGACCCGGGCTGCCTCCGTCCCGGAAGAGCTCGAGAACAGCAGGACCGGCACCCGATCGGGTGCCGGTCCTGCTGTGTAGTGTGGCCCTATGGTCGAACACGACGGCGCGGCACAGGTCGCCGCCATCACCGCCGGATACGTCTTCGATGGGCCGACCCTGCACCTCGGGGCGGCCCTCGTGGGCGGTACGCTGCACGACGACGCGCAGGTCCGCCTGCCGCTCGCCATGATGAACCGCCACGGGCTGATCGCGGGCGCGACGGGCACCGGCAAGACCGTGACGCTGCAGGTCCTCGCCGAGCAGCTCTCCGCGCAGGGCGTCCCCGTGTTCCTGTCCGACATCAAGGGTGACCTCACCGGCCTCACCACGCCGGGGACGGCCTCCGACCGGCTCACGAAGCGGACGGCGAGCGTCGGACAGGACTGGACGCCGACCGGCTTCCCCGTGGAGTTCCTGTCCCTCGGCGGAGGGGACGGCATCCCCGTCCGCGCCACCGTCTCCTCCTTCGGGCCCCTCCTCCTCAGCCGGGTCCTGGACCTCAACGAGACGCAGGAATCGAGCCTGCAGCTTGTCTTCCACTACGCGGACAGGAACGGCCTGGAGCTCTACGACCTCGCCGACCTCCGCGCCGTCATCGGCTTCCTCACCTCGGACGAGGGCAGGGACGCCCTCGCCTCCCTCGGCGGCCTGTCCCGTGCCACGGCCGGGGTGATCCTCCGCGAACTCGTGACGCTCGAGGCCCAGGGCATGGACACCTTCTTCGGCGAGCCGGAGTTCGACACCGCCGACCTCCTCCGCACCGCCCCGGACGGTCGCGGCATCATCACCGCGCTGGAACTCGTCAGCGTGCAGCAGAAGCCGCGGCTGTTCTCCACCTTCCTCATGTGGCTGCTCGCCGACCTCTTCGCCGAGCTGCCCGAGGTCGGCGACGTCGACAAGCCCCGTCTCGTGTTCTTCCTCGACGAGGCGCACCTGCTCTTCACCGGCTCCTCGAAGGCCTTCCGCGAATCCATCCAGGCCACGGTGCGCCTCATCCGGTCCAAGGGCGTGGGCATCTTCTTCATCACGCAGACGCCGAAGGACGTGCCCGGTGAGGTGCTCGGCCAGCTGGCCAACCGCATCCAGCACGCCCTGCGCGCCTTCACACCCGACGACGCCAAGGCCCTCCGCGCCACCGTCTCCACCTTCCCCATGAGCGGCTACGACCTGGAGGAGGTCCTGACGTCGGCCGGCATCGGCGAGGCCGTGGTCACGGTGATGAACGAGCGCGGCGCCCCCACGCCGGTCGCCTGGACGCGGCTCCGCTCCCCCGAGTCCGTCATGGGCCGGGCGGCCGAGGGGACGGTGCCCGCCGTCGTCGCCTCCTCTCCCCTGCTGTCCCGGTACAGCCAGGCCGTGGACAGCCACTCCGCCCACGAGAAGCTCACCGGCCGGGCCGCCAGCGCGCCGACCGGCGCTCCGGGGACGCCGTCGGGTGCGTCGGATACCGCCGGGGGGCCTGCCGCGTCCCGCCAGGCACGCGACGACGAGGCGCGGCGCATCGAGGAGGAGATCCTCGGCCTGCCGCCCCGTCCGGCACCGCAGCGTGCCGACGGCCCGCCGAGGGACGAACGGCGGGACGGGCCCGGTACCGCAGGGCGCGGCTCCGGGGGTTCCGGCGGCGTCGGTCGGGACGACAGCGACGTCGACCCGTACGACGGCGGGCACCGTACGGGCGGGACGCCGCAGCGCCGTGGCCCCGACCGGGACGAGCTGGCCGATCTCGCGCTGAAGGCCGCCGGGGTCATCGGGAAGGAGCTGGTGCGGGGCCTGTTCGGCACGAAACGCCGCAAGCGCCCATGGTGAGGCCGGACGCCCCTGCCGCAGTTCCCGAAGGAAGCACCCCGTGGTCGTGATCGAGTTCGTGACGGCGGCCCTGACGGCGCTCGGACTCGGGCTGCTCGTGGCCGCGCTCGTCATCCGCCTGGTCTACGGCTCGTGGATCAGGACGCAGGCCATCACCTACGACCACGAGGGGCACCCCTACCTCCGCTGGCACGACCACCGGTACCGGATCGTCGAGGCGCTGTGGTCCAGCGGTGTACGACGGCGGCGCGATGCCGGGCCGCCGCTGCCCCCCGGCGTGGACGTCACCATCTTCTACCAGGCACGCAACCCCACGCAGTGGTCGCTCGAGGAGCCGTACCGGGGCACCCGGGTGGTCGCCGTCGTCGGGCTCGCCTGCGCGGTGCTCGGGGCGCTCCTGGGCTTCCTTCCCGGCTGATCTCCGGCCGGCCCCCGATGCCGCTGTCAATCCGGCTGTCAGGCCCGCTGTCGGGCGGCCCCGGCGCAGCCGGTACCGTGGAGGGGTGCAAACCACTCCTGTCGTGAAGGTACTCGCGGCCTGGCTGCTCGGTCTCATGCTGGTCGGCACGGGCTTCCTCGCGACCGTCTCCCTCCTCAATGCGCGGCTGTACAGCCCCGAACATCAGGTGGGCCTGTACCTCGAGGCCCTGCGCGAGGGCGAGGGAGGGAAGGCCCTGGGCCTGCTCAACGCGTCGGTGCCGGAAGGGGCCAACCCGGCCCTCCTGGACGGGGAGGCCCTCCGCCGGGCCAGCGCCTCCGTGGAGGACGTGGCGATCGGTGAGGCACGGGAGACGGGCGCGGACCGCGCCGAGGTCCCCGTCACCTACTCGCTCGACGGGGCCGAGACGACCACGGCCTTCCCCCTCCAGCGCACCGGCACCGAGTGGGGGCTGTTCAACGTGTGGCAGTTCGAGCAGGGCGTCCTCCCGACCGTCGAGGTGTCCGTGGCGAACAGCGTCCAGGCGACGGTGAACGGCATCGACGTCGGTCTTCCCGACGGTAGGGCCGCCCTCGCCTCCTTCTACCCCACAGCGGTCACGGCACAGTACGAGGGGAAGTACTTCTCGGCACCCGAGCGTCATGCAACGGTCACCGGCCAGGAGGCGCCGCCTCCCCTGGCCCTCGCCACCGAGGCGACGCCGGAACTGACCCGGACGGTCGACGAGCAGCTGCACGCCTTCCTCGACGGATGCGCGCAGCAGACCGTCTTCCAGCCCACGAACTGCCCGTTCAACTACCTGACCAACGAGCGGCTGGCCGGCGACATCGCCTGGTCCATCGAGGAGTACCCGGCGGCGTCCGTCACCCCGGAGGACGGCGGGTGGCGCCTGGCGCCGCTGCAGGGTTCGGCCCGCATCGACACGCAGCTCCGCGATTTCTTCTCCGGCGCCGTCCGGGACGTGTCGGAGCCCGTGCCGTTCGAGTTCGGTGCCGACCTCGAGGTGACCGACGACGCCGTCACGGTCACGCCCGTCGTCCGCTACTAGGCGACGGGGCCCGGCCGCGCGCTACGGGATGAGGCGCTCCGCGCGGTAGCGGTCGAACAGCGCGAAGAACGCGTCCGGCGTCCTGCGGTATCCGGTGAATCCGGCCACCCGGCTCTTGCCCATGTCGGTGACGACCTCGATGCCGCGCCCGAGGTCACTGTCGGTGTGCCACCACGAGGCCATCCGGTCCAGCCGCGGTTCGGCCAGCCCCCGGCGCTGCGCGATCCCGGCCCATTCCTCGTCCCGGCCGGCCATCGCCTGCTCGAGCGGCCGCGGCGCCCCGCTGTAGCCCTCCCATTCCACGCCGAAGTAGGCGGCGAGCTGCGGCCACAGCCAGCGCCACCGGAAGACGTCGCCGTTGACGATGTTGAAGGCCTGATCGGCGGCGGCGGGAGTCGTGGCGGCCCACAGCATGTGCTCGGCGAGGACGCCGGCGTCGGTCATGTCGGTGAGGCCGTTCCACTGCGTCTCCGAGCCGGGGAAGACGAAGGGCTGCCCGGCCTCACGGCAGAGGGTGGCCTGCGTGGCGAGCGTCAGCCCCATGTTCATGGCGTTGCCCACCGCATGGCCGATCACCGTGTGCGCGCGGTGCACCGACCACGCGAAACCCTGCTCCGCGGCGGCGGCGAACAGCTCGTCCTCCTGGGCGTAGTAGAAGTTCCGTACCGGCAGGCGCGGCTCCTCCTCGTGGAACGGCGTGTCGGCCATCTGCCCGGCGGCGTACGCCTCGAACGGCCCCAGGTAGTGCTTCAGTCCGGTCATGAGGGCCACATGGGCCACGTCCTTGCCGCGGAGGGCGAGCAGCAGGTCACGCAGCATGCCCGCGTTCACCTCGATGTTCTCCTCCTCGGTGTCCCGGCGCGACCACGCGGTGAAGAAGACGTGCGTGGGATGCTCGGGTGCGAGGACCGCGGACAGCGCCTCGACCGAGGTGAGGTCGGCGGAGAGCCAGCGGACGCCGTCGCGCTCCGCGCCGGGTGTGCGGGACAGCGCCAGCACCGGCCACCCCTCCGAGGTGAGCCTCTCGACGAGCGCCGAGCCGGCGATGCCCGTGGCCCCCACCACGAGCGCCGTCCGCTGTTGCTGTGCTGCTGGTCCGTCGTCGGTCATGGTGCGCTCCTCGTCGTGGGCCGTGCGTCGGCACGGTGCCACGGGTTGCAGGGGTTGAAGCCGGTGGTCAGGTGCACGTCCGGGGAAACCCCGCACCGGGTGTGGGCACCCGGCGCGGCGGCCCCCACGAGCGGAAGGTCAGTCGAGGCCCCGCAGGTCCAGGGTCAGGGCCGTGTCGCCGTCGACCGTGACCGACACCGGGATGCCCCAGTCCTGCTGGTACAGGTGGCAGGCGGCGTGGTCGGGGATCTCCCCGCCCGGCTCGCCGTCGCAGGACGCCGCCCGCGCGGCGATGTGGAGGACGCCGTCACCTGCATCGGGGGACAGCACGAGCTCGCGCGTGAGCCCCGTGGACGTGCCGCCGCCGGAGACCAGGAGTGACTCGGGGGACGCGCTGATCTTCAGCTGGGTGGGATCGCCCCAGCGGTCGTCGAGCTTCTGGCCGCTGGGCGCGGCGAAGCGGACGGTCAACGCGACCGGGCCGGCGGCCATCGGTGTCTTCGGCCGCTGCGTCCGGGACGCCCCCTCGTCGACGGCGAGCGCCTCCTTGGGCAGCGGCACGCGGACGAGCTGGTGCCGGTTGGTCTCGACGACGATCAGCAGGGGGTCGCCGCCGTCGGCCACTGGGGTCATGTCGACGAGGACGTCGGACGGCTCGGACAGTCCGCGCAGCAGCGTGGACACCTGGCGCGTGGCCGGGTCGTAGCGGCGGACGGCGCCGTTGTAGGTGTCGGCGATCGCGATGGAGCCGTCAGGCAGGGCGGTGACGCCGAGCGGATGCTGCAGGCGCGCCTGGTCGGCGTCGCCGTCGCGGAACCCGAAGTCGAACAGGCCGGTCCCGACGGCCGTCTGCACCTGGACCCGGTTGCGCCCGTTAACCTCGAGGAAGGACAGGATCCGTACGGAGGACGTCTCGGAATCGGCGATCCAGATGGAGCCGTTCGCGTCCTCGGCGAGGCCCGAGGACTGCGCGAACCAGGCCGCCGAGGCGTCGCCGTCGAGCAGTCCCTCGAGGCCCGTCCCCGCGAGGACCTCGACGGCATGGGTGCGGGGGTCGTAGCCGAAGATCTGGTGGGTACCGGCCATGGCGATGACCACGCGGTCCAGGACCGACGAGTAGAGCACGTCCCACGGGGAGGACAGCGACACGTGCAGGGCATCGGTGCCGAGGTGCGTCTCGGTGAGGCGCGGCGTCTCGCTCGGCGCGCCGACCTCGTACGCGTTCTCCTGCCGGCCCGTCTTGGTGTGGTTCCCGGCGTCGAGCAGGCGCTGTGTCCCGTTGCCGGCGAGCGTTCGCACCTCGCCGGTCGCGAGGTCCACGCCGCGGAGGCGGTGGTTGACGGAGTCGGCGACGACGACGTCGTACCCGACCTCCGCGGCGAGCCCGGCGGGCAGGAGGGCGACTCCCTGGGGCTCGTTGAACTCGGCCTCGTCGGCCGTGCCGTCGCGGAAGCCCTTGGTGCCGGAGCCGATGGTGCGGCGCACGGTGACGAGGTCCGCCTCGAGCTCCACGAGCCGGTGGTGGCCGGTGTCCCCGGCGAGGAAGGTGCCGGTGGCGGGCAGGGCGAGGAGCTTGCCCGGGAACTTCAGCTCCCCGGCGGTGCTCTCGGCCGGGACGTAGGGCCCGTCCCCCCGGTGCAGGGTGCCCTTCGCCTCGTGCTCGGCCACGAGCTCCTCGACGAGCGAGGTCAGACCGGCCGCATGGCCCTCACCGGAGAGGTGCGCCACGATGTAGCCCTCGGGGTCGATGACCACGAGCGTGGGCCACGCGCGCGCCGTGTACGCCTGCCACGTGGTGAGTTCCGGGTCGTCCAGCACCGGGTGGTGGATGTCGTAGCGTTCGACGGCGGCGGCGAGCGCCACCGGGTCGGCCTCGTGCTCGAACTTCGGGGAATGCACGCCGACGGTGACGAGGACGTCCGAATACTGCTCCTCGAGGGGGCGCAGCTCGTCGAGGACGTGCAGGCAGTTGATGCAGCAGAAGGTCCAGAAATCGAGGACGACGATCTTGCCTCGGAGGTCCTCGAGCTGCAGGTGCTTCCCGCCGGTGTTGAGCCAGTTCCGGCCGGTCAGCGCTGAACCGCGCACGCGGTAGCCGGTGCGCCCGGTGGTCTCGGTCATTCGGTCTCCCCTGCAGGATCTCCTGCGGTCGTGGCCCGCGCCGCGGGCTGCTGCCCGGGACGCCGGGGTCCGGCGTCGCGCGCCGCGAGGTCGGCGAACATGCTGTTGTAAGCCGTCAGGTCGGCGTCGTTATTCCTGTCCGCCGCACGATCCTTGCGCTTCGTCTCCCGGGCGTCGGACTTCGACCACATGATCGCGACGCCGATCGCGAGCAGCAGCGTCGGGATCTCGCCGACGCCCCACGTCACGGCGCCGCCCACCTGCTGGTCGGCGAGCGCGGAGACACCCCACTCGCGGCCCATGTTGCCGAACCAGGAGGCCTCGAACAGCGACGTGGAGCCCATGAGGGTGACGCCGAAGAAGGCGTGGAAGGCCATGGTCGCGAAGAGGAGCAGGATCCGCAGGGGGAAGGGTGCGCGGTACGGGACGGGGTCGGAGCCGATCATCGAGAGCACGAAGATGTACCCGGTGATGAGGAAGTGCGTGATCATCAGCTCGTGGCCCACGTGCTCGCGGAGCGCGAACCCGAAGAGCGGCGAGTAGTAGAAGACGACGATGGAGGCCACGAAGTTGCCCGCCGCGAAGAGCGGGTGCGTGATGATCCTCGACGGCCAGGAATGCACGATCACGAGGATCCACTCCCGGATACCGCGGGTCCCGTCGCGTCGCGCGCCGAGCGCCCTGAGCGCCAGCGTGACGGGCGCGCCCAGGACGAGGAACAGCGGCACCACCATGGTCAACGCCATGTGGTCGATCATGTGGGCGCTGAACAGCACCATGCCGTAGACGGCGGGGGCCCCGGACGTGAAGTAGGTCAGCAGGCACAGGCCCACCAGCCAGCTGACGAGCCTCAGCGGGGACCAGGAGTCGCCGCGACGGTACAGCTTGACCGCGCCGAGGAGGTACGCGACGCCGAGGGTCAGGGCCACCGTGATCCACAGCCAGTCCAGCCGCCACTCGCTGAGCCAGCGGTCCAGGGTCGGGTCGGGCGGGAGGTCGTACCCGGTCAGGATCCGGGCGGGGCCCGCCTCCGTGGGCAGCTCCTCCCCGCGTGGGGGTGCGGTGCGGCCGAGGGCGCCTGCCACACCGGACACCGCGGCCATGATCACGAGTTCCACGGCGATGAGCTGCCACAGCACGCGCCGGGCGGAGAGCTTCGACGCCGCGGTCCCGGCCGGGGCCTCCAGCTGCGGGATGATCCACTGCCGGTGCATCCAGCCGATGCCGCCCAGCAGCAGGGTGGCGATGGTCTTGAAGGTGACGAGCAGGCCCCACTGCGAGCTGAGCTGCGCGAGCTCCGTGATCCGGAGGCTGGCGTTCACCACGCCGGAGCCCACCACGAGGAGGAACGCGAACCCGGCCAGCGCGGAGAAGCGCCTGAGGACCGGCAGCGTCTGGTCCCCCAGCCTGCCGCCGACGACGGCGAGGGAGATGATCCCCCCGACCCACAGGCAGACCCCGACGAGGTGCAGTGCGATCGAGTTCACGGCGGCGTTGTGGTCGTTACCGCTGGCCGAGTGCCCGATCAGCGCCATGGGCAGCAGGTTCAGGAGTGCGAGCACCAGCGCCAGTGCCAGCCCCGTCTGCGACCGCACCCCGAACAGCACCGTGGCGAGGACCGCGGAGACGATGGACGTCACGAGCCAGGCGCGGCCGGTGGAGAAATCGGTGAGGAACGCCGCGAGCCCCTGCGTGTAGGCGGGGTCGGTGCTGAGCGGGAGGCCCGCCGCGTCGGAGTAGGTGAAGACCATGACGCCGAGCGCCCCGAGGGTCCAGACGACGGCGGAGACGGACGCGAGGAGCAGCACGCGGGAGAAGGCGGGGTGCTCGCCCGCGTCGTCCCGCGGCTTGCGCCCGTTGGTGCCGACCTGCCGGGGCAGCATGACGACGGCGAAGACGAGGGCGCCGATGGTCCCCGCGGCCGCCGTGTTGTTGAGGACCTTGGCGACGGGCAGGCCCCACCGGGTCAGGGCGCCCGGGTCACCGAGCTGCCGGGCCGCCGCGGCGCCCGAGAAGAACAGGGCCACCACGAGGGCGGCGAGGACGACGACGCCGGCGAGGATCAGCCAGGCGGTCCCGACGGCGCGCTCCGGGGAGGTGCGGGCGAGCGTCTCGCGCGGGTGCTTGGCAGTAGTCGACACGTACAC
The DNA here is from genome assembly GCF_054510995.1 of Arthrobacter sorbitolis. Classification (NCBI taxonomy): domain Bacteria; kingdom Bacillati; phylum Actinomycetota; class Actinomycetes; order Micrococcales; family Micrococcaceae; genus Arthrobacter; species Arthrobacter sorbitolis. The sequence goes on along the minus strand of NZ_JBTNDM010000002.1, from coordinate 165,069 downwards.
CATTCTCTACCCGCAGTAGAAATAGGGCCAATCCCGCGCGGGGTCGCGACCGCCTCCGATCGGCCCCGGAACGACGGAGGGCCGCTGCCATGGCGGCAGCGGCCCTCCGGTGGAACTCCGGTGGAACAGGGACTACTTGGCGGAAGCCTTCAGCTTCGAGCCGGCGGTCAGCTTGACGCTGTGGCCGGCGGCGATCTGGATGGTCTCGCCGGTCTGGGGGTTGCGGCCGGTGCGCGCTGCGCGGCTGGTGCGCTCGACGGCGAGCCATCCGGGGATGGTGATCTTCTCGTCCTTGGCGATGGACTCGGCGAAGACGTCGAACAGCGCGTCGAGGACGCCGTTGACGGCGGCCTGGCTGGTGTCAGCCTTCGCTGCTACCTCGGCAACAAGTTCACTACGGTTTTTAGCCAATTTAGGTCCTCCTGGACGTCACTCTGCGGAACGAGCTTTTCGCGGTATTCGAAAGCCTCTGTCCGAAAACCTATCAGCTTGGACGCCCTGCCCCGCGTGTTTACGCGGCTTTTCGGCCGGAACAGGGTCGTTTCGGGCCAGTTTGGGCGTCTCCTGCACACATCCGGTGAAGAACGGAGAAGCCGGCAACCTGTGGTTGCCGGCTTCTCCGGTGTCGTGCATGGTCGTGCTGGGGGCCTGGGCCCCGGCGGCTGTTACCAGCTCGACTTGGTCACGCCGGGCAGCTCGCCGCGGTGCGCCATGTCGCGGAAACGGATACGCGAGATGCCGAACTTCTGGAGCGTGCCACGGGGGCGGCCGTCGATCTGGTCGCGGTTGCGCAGGCGCACCGGCGAGGCGTTGCGCGGGAGCTTCTGCAGGCCGAGGCGTGCCGCTTCGCGTGCTTCGTCGGTGGCGTTCTCGTCGACGAGGGTCTTCTTGAGCTCGAGGCGCTTGGCCGCGTAGCGCTCGACGATGACCTTGCGCTGCTCGTTGCGAGCAATCTTTGACTTCTTGGCCATGGTTAGCGCTCCTCTCGGAATTCGACGTGCTTGCGGATCTTGGGGTCGTACTTCATCAGGACCATGCGGTCCGGATCGTTACGACGGTTCTTGCGCGTCACGTAGGTGTAGCCCGTCCCTGCGGTGGACTTCAGCTTGATGATCGGACGTACGTCCTTGTCCTTTGCCATTAGAGCTTCACTCCCCTCGCGAGAATCGACGCGACGACAGCGTCGATGCCGCGGACGTCGATCGTCTTGATGCCGCGGGCGGAGACCTGCAGCGTCACGTTGCGGCGCAGGGAAGGCACGTAGTAGCGCTTCTTCTGAATGTTGGGGTCGAACCGGCGCTTGTTGCGGCGGTGCGAGTGCGAAATGCTGTGTCCAAAGCCGGGCTCGGCTCCGGTCACTTGGCAGTGGGCTGCCATAACTCTCCTCCAGATTAGATGAACGTGACGGAATCACTTGTTGAGCGTCCCGCCACCAGTAATGACACCGCTATTACTGCAGCTTTCCGGAGGTTGGCCTGGCAGGGTGAGAACCTGCCGAAGCGCCTCGCCGCGGGGAAGACGGTGAAGATCGGGCGGGGCGCGGCCTTCCGGCCGGCACAGCCCTACATTCCAGGTAGTCGCGGGCAGCTGGGTGGACTCCGGTCCGTCCGTGGACGGTCGGCGTCAGCTCCAGCCAAACGCCTTACCATACTACCGACTGGATCCGGCTCGACCAAAACACGTCAGTCGCTCATCCGCCCGTCCCGGTCGACGACCGCGGGTTGGTCCGGTCCGGTGCCTTCGCGGGGGCCCGAGACGACGGCGTCCGAGTCGACGATCGCGTGGCGGACCCGGCCGTCGGCGGTGACCCGCACGCGGTTCAGGAGGACCGAGTCCTCCACGACGGCGCCGGCCTCGACCATGACCCCGGAGCCGATGACGCTCCTGCGGACGGTGCCCCGGACCGTGGAGCCCGGTGCGATCAGCGCATCGGCGACGACGGCGCCGTCGCCGATGAAGGCCGGTGCCAGCTGCGGGGGTTCGGTGAGGATGGGCCATCGCGGGTCGGCGAGGTCCAGGCCCGTGCCGTCCACGAGGTCGAGGTGGGCGCGGAGGTAGTTGACCGGCGTCCCGAGGTCGCGCCAGTACCCTTCGAGCCGGTGCTCCACCACGGTGCCCCGCTCCACGAGGTGCGGCACGAGGTGGTGGCCGTAGTCGCCCAGGCCGTCCTCGGTGTCCTGCAGGACTTCCAGCGTGTCGAGGAGCGCGGCCGTGGTGTAGAGGAAGATCTCCGCCGCCACGAGGCTCGTGGGCGGGTCCTCCGGCTTGTAGGCGAAGCCGGTGACCCGGCCGTCGTCGGCGACCGTCGCCACCCCGTGGGAGGAGGCGTCGCCGTCGAAATCGACGGTGACCATCGTCAGGTCCGCGCCCGTCCCGAGGTGGGTCTCGACGACGTCGCGGTAGTCCAGGCGGTAGAGGTGGTCCGAACTGAGCACGAGGACCAGGTCCGGGGCGAAGTCCCGGATGAAGGACGCCTGGCGGAGCAGGCCGTCGGCGTTCCCGTCGGCGAAGCCGGCACCCTCGTTGCCGCTGAAGGGCGGCAGGACCAGCAGGCCGCCCCGGGTACGGTCGAGGTCCCAGGGGCGCCCGTTGCGGAGGTGGTCGTTGATGGTCTTCGGCTGGTACTGCTCCATGATCCAGACATCGGAGATCCCGCTGTGGTGCAGGTTGGACAGGGCGACGTCGATGAGCCTGAAACTGCCGCCGAGGGGCATGGCCGGCTTCGCGCGGTGATCGGTGAGGGCGCCGAGGCGACCTCCCGCCCCGCCCGCCAGGACGATCGCCAGAATGCGGGGTTGGTGCCGGAACTGCGCGTGCTCGTGCATCTGACGTCCTGTCCTGCCCGGGGCGTGGCCCGGCGCTGCGTGGTGCTCGGTCGTGCCGGCTGGTGCCGGCTGGTGCTGCGTGGTGCTCGGTGGTGCCGGCTGGTGCTGCGGAGGCTCGGGGTTCGGTGGCTCAGGGCGAAGGGGGTGCGGCGCCCGTCCCGCTACCCGCCGCGGGCACCGTGCCGGACTCCCGGGCGGGGCCGGCGGCCGTCTCCTCGCCGGGCTCCTCGCCGTCGGACAGGATCCAGTGCGCACCGTCCATCCCGCGGAGGATCTTGCGGCCCACCCGCTCGAGGTCGGCGACGTCCTTCCCGTCGAGGGCGTCGAAGACCGTGGCACGGACCTGCGCGACGTGCGACACCGCGAGTCCGGTCAGCATGTCGAGACCGGCGGTCGTGAGGGACGCCGTCGTCACCCGGCCGTCGGAGTGCGAGGGGAGGCGGTCCACCCAGCCGCGGGCCTCCAGTTTCTTCACCACGTGGCTGAGGCGGGAGAGCGACGCCGTCGAGCGGGCGGCGAGCTCGCTCATGGGCAGGCACGTGCCCTCGGACTCGGAGAGCATCGCCAGGACGTGGTAGTCGAAGAGGGTGATGCGTGCTTCCCGGAACAGGTGCGCATCGAGGTGCGCCGGGACGAGGGACGTCAGCGCATACAGTGCCAGCCATGCGCGCCGCTCGTCGGATGTGAGCCATTGCGCCGCCATCCGCTCATTCTGGCACACCGTTTCCCGGCCGCCGAGGGGCGCGGGGAGGAGCGGCACCGGCTTGCACCACCCCCCGGGGAGTGCTTGTCAGCGGAGGAGGATCTGCGACTCCGCCGGCAGCTCGGTGCCCGTGGGTGTCCGGAAGGCGAGGGGCAGGCCCCGTGCACTGTCCCACTCGATGCTGTCCGTGACCTGGAGGTGCACGTGGGGCTGCGTGCTGTTGCCGGAGTTTCCGCATTCGGCCAGCGGCCGGCCCGCGACGACCCGTTCCCCCACCCGGACCCGGAGCGAGCCCCGGCGCAGGTGGGCGACCAGCACGAAGGGTCCGCCCGGTCCGATGGCGATGACCACGTGGTTGCCCGCGATCGCTGCCGCCCCACCCTGGATCCGCCGCGCCTGGCCCGCCAGGTAGGCCACCAGGGTCACCTGCGACCTCCGCGCCTCGTGATCGTCCTCGCCGTCGTGGGCGACGACGACCGTGCCGGCGGAGGGCGCGAGGACCGGTGCGCCGAATCCGACGAAGTCCCCGGGCTGTTCGGTGGCCAGGAGGGTGCGCCAGCTGCGGGCCGCCACCCGGCCCCGCGCGTCGACGGGGACGAGGTCGATGGCGTAGGTGGTGCCCATGAGGTGGGTGCCGTGGCTCGGTACCCGGCGGGCGGGGCTGTTGCGCGCCCGGAAGTGCCCCCGGAGCGGGTACTCGAGCACGACCGGTTCCGTGCCGGCAGGGCCGCCGCTTCCCTCGGTCATCGGCTCCGTGTCCGCCCGTCGGGAGTCGACGGTCAGGGGGTCACGGAAGCCGTGGAGGTCCGGTCGGGGTGGACCGGCGCCGGGTACCTGGCGGTCAGCTCGTCACCGGACGAGACGCCGCGCAGGCGTCGCCCGACCCACGGCTTCAGGTACTCCCGCGCCCACTGCGCGTCGGCGCGCAGCTGCTCGGTCCGCCGCAGGACGGGGCGGGTGCCGAGTTCCGGCAGGTCGATCCGGTGGGACGCGTTCAGGGCCTCGAGCACGCGTGCGGCCATGAGCGTGTGCCCGGCGGTGGACATGTGCATCCGGTCGACGTCCCAGTAGCCCCAGTCCTGGAACTCGCGCAGCCGCCAGTAGTCCACGATCGCGGCGCCCCGCTTGTCGGCGATCTCGCGGACCCACTCGTTGTAGACGGCGGTGCGCCCGCGGGTCTTCCCGAAGACGGCGGAGCCCGCGGCGTCGAAGCCCGTGAACAGCACGACGTCGGTGCCGGCGTCGCGGAGCCGTCCGATGCCGTCGTCGTAGTGCGCCATGAGCGCGTCGATGTCGATGCGCGGCCGCAGGATGTCGTTGGCGCCCGCGTAGATCGTCACGAGCGTGGGCTGCAGCGCCAGGGCGGCGTCGACCTGCTCGTCGAGGATCTGGCGCATCTTCTTCCCGCGGATCGCGAGATTCGCATAGCCCCAGGAGGGGTCCGCGAGGATGAGCTGCTCGGCGACGCGGTCGGCCCACCCGCGCACGCCGTTGGGCGAGGCCGGGTCCCAGTCACCCACCCCCTCGGTGAAGGAGTCGCCGAGGGCCACGTAACGCTGCGAGAAGTTCACGTCCCAAAGATTACCCTCGGTCGCGGGGGCAGCCGCGATAGGCTCGGCGGAGCCACCCGTCGACACCCCTTCCGAAGGACACCATGCCCACCGACGCTTCATCCGGACCGACCACCGACACGGTCGCGGACACGGGATCGGCCGGCCGTCGCGCCGCGCTCATCGTCAATCCGATCAAGGCGACCACGGTCGACGTCGAGGGCGCGGTGCGCCGCATCTCCGCCGAGGACGGGTGGCAGGAACCCCTGGTGATCGAGACCACGGCGGACGATCCCGGGCACGGACAGGCCCGCGAAGCGCTCGAGGCCGGGGTGGACCTGGTCATCGCGGCCGGTGGGGACGGCACCGTCCGGTGCGTGGCCGAGGAGCTCGCGGGGACCGGGACGATGATGGCGCTCGTGCCGCTGGGCACCGGCAACCTGCTGGCCCGGAACCTGGACATCGCCGTCGACGACCCGGATGCCGCCGTCGAATCCGCGTTCCGTGGCACCGAGCGGACCATCGACGTCGTGCATGTCACGGTGGATCGTGCGCAGGACGCCCACGTGTTCCTGGTCATGGCGGGCATCGGCTACGACGCCGCGATCATGTCGGACACGCGGGACGACCTGAAGGACAAGGTCGGCTGGCTCGCCTACGTGGACGCCGGGATCAGGAACCTGCCCGGCAAGCCTTCCCGCACCACCATCTCCGTGAACGGGGGCAAGCCCTTCGAGCGCCGCCTGCGCAGCGTGATGGGCGGCAACTGCGGCAAGATCATGGGCGGCCTGGAGATCTTCCCGGGCGCCAGGATCGACGACGGCCTGATGGACCTCATGACCGTGGCCCCGAAGGGCAAGCTGGGGTGGCTGGCGGTCGCCGGCAAACTGTTCACGCGCGGCAAGGGCAAGGACCCCTCCCTGGAGTACTTCCAGTGCCGCACGGCCGAGATCACGCTGCGCGAACCGCTCGAGGTGCAGCTCGACGGCGACCCGCTCGGCAAGGCGACGCACATGGCCTTCGAGGTCAAGCCGGACTCCCTCCGGCTGCGGATGCCGCTCGGCTACAAGGATCCCGCCGTCGTGAGCGAACCGCTGCCCTGATCCGCGGGGCTCCGCCAGGGGCAGAGGGCCGGCCCTCTGCCCGGACCCCCGTCCGGGGGGCCGGGCGGGGACCTGCCGCGTCAGGCCAGTTCGGCCCGCCCCTTGCGCCAGTAGCCCATGAAGGCGACCTGCTTCCGGTCCACCCCCACGTCGCGCACCAGGTAGCGGCGCAGTCCCCGGACCACGGCCGCCTCCCCCGCGATCCACGCGTAGAAGGGCTGCGTGCCGGAGGGGCGCCCCGGGTTGACGGTGGACTGCACGATCGCCGCCTCGAGCAGTTGCGGTGTCTCCCAGAGGATGGTCCTGTCGATGTCGACGTCCTCCGGCTCGCTCCCACCACTCGCTGCTCCGGCTCCCGAGAGCGACACCCAGCCCGGCACCCGCACCGCGTCGCGGACGGCGGCTTCGAGCAGTTCTCCGTGGGGGCGCTGCCCGCGGGCGAGCCAGGTGATGCCCACCGAGGAACGCGTGCCGATGTGCTGGATGTCCTGGCCGTCCGGTACCTCGAGGAACGCGTGCCCGCCGATGTCCGCGGGGAGCGCCTCGAGGATGGCGCTGATCGCGGGCACGGCGGTCTCGTCGCCGGCGAGGAGCACGTGCTGGGCGAGACCCGGGCTCCACTCGATCCCGCCGTAGGCGCCCGCCGTCGCGCACTGTGCGGCGGAGGAGTTCGGGCCGATGATGCATACCCGGTCGCCGGGGCGGGCCGCCGCGGCCCACTCGGAGGCGGGCCCCCCGCGTCCGTCCTCGTCGAGGTGGAGGACGAAGTCGACGTCGATCTCCGGCCGGGGGCCGCTGCAGCGCGATTCGCGCACGGTGTAGGTGCGCATCGATCCACGGTCCTCGGCAGCCATGCCCAGCCACAGCTGGTACCAGCTGGACGCGGCGCCGCCCGCCATCATCCCGGCGAGGTCCGGGCACGGGCGTCCGGCGGAGGGGATGACGATCTTGATCCGGAGGTCGAGGGTGTCCCCCGCCACGCCGAAGGCCTCGAGGCACGCGCCGCCGAAGGTGATGCGGCGGAAGTTCGCGGTGAGGTCCTGGACGGCCGTGACGGCGACGTCGAACGCCAGCACCATGGGCTCGGTGTCCGCGGCGGTCCGCCGCGCTGTCCGGGTCGCGTCGGTCATGATGCCTCCACTCGTGCGGGAACGGTGTCCTGCGGATTGGGTCGGTAGCCCCGCACCGGCTGGGAGCCGGGAACGGGCGCGGTGGTCGTGATGGCTGCAGGAGCGCCGTGGTGCCGGCCGACCGGTATCACCATCGGCGTCCCCGACACGGGATCCTCGATGACACGGCAGTCCAGGTTGAAGACGCCGGTCACCGTCTCCTCGGTGACGACGGCGGACGGCACGCCTTCGGCGACGATCCGGCCCTCCCGCATGGCGATCAGGTGGTCCGCGTACCGCGCGGCGAGGTTGAGGTCGTGCAGCACCATGACGACGGTGGTGCCGGAGCGCCGGTTGAGATCGGTGATGAGGTCGAGCACCTCCACCTGATGGGTGACGTCGAGGAAGGTGGTGGGCTCGTCGAGCAGCAGGATGCCCGTCTGCTGGGCGAGGGCCATGGCGATCCAGACGCGCTGGCGCTGCCCGCCGCTCAGCTCGTCCACGGTGCGGTCGGCGAGGGCCAGCGTGTCGGTGGCCTCGAGCGCGCTCGAGACGGCGTCGTCGTCGTCGGGCGTCCATTGGCGGAACCAGCCCTGGTGCGGGTAGCGGCCCCGGCCGACGAGGTCCGCGACAGTGATGCCGTCGGGGGCCACCGGTGTCTGCGGCAGGAGGCCGAGCACGCGGGCGACGGCCTTCGTGGACTGCGTGGCGATGTCCGTGCCGTTGAGCACCACGGTGCCCGCGACGGGCTTCAGCAGGCGTGCGAGCCCGCGCAGCAGCGTCGACTTGCCGCAGGCGTTGGCGCCGACGATCACGGTGACCTTGCCGGCGGGCACCTCGACCGAGAGTCCCTCGACGACGGTGCGCTCGCCATACGCTAGCGTGAGGCCCGTCGCGGACAGGGTGTCCGCCGCCCCCGGATCGACCGGTGTGCGGTGAGCCATGGTCAGCCTCCCTGGCCTGAGCGGTTGGCGGTGGCGAGCAGCCACAGCAGGAACGGCGCGCCGAGTGCGCCGGTCACGACACCCACGGGCAGCGATGTCCCGGGGACGAGGTTCGCGGCGACGAAGTCCGCGGCGAGCACGATCACCGCGCCCACGAGTGCCGCCATGGTCAGCGACGTCCGGTTGCCGAGCAGGCGGCGCGCGATCGGGCCCGACAGGAACGCGACGGAGGCGACGGGCCCTGCGGCTGCGGTGGCGACGGCTGCGAGGGCTACCGCGGTGGACAGCAGCCCCAGGCGTGAGGCCTCGACGCGGACCCCGAGGCCCGCTGCGGCGTCGTCCCCCAGTTCGAGGCCGCGGAGGCTGCGCGAGAGGACCGCGACGGCCGGCAGCAGCACCACGAGGGCGGCGACCAGCACCGTGACGCGGTCCCAGGTGCTCGAGTTGAGCGATCCGCCCAGCCACAGCACCGCTTCGCTCGCCGTGCGCAGGTCGGTGCGGGTAAGGAGGAAACTCACGAGGGCGTGCAGCACTGCGGCGAATCCGATGCCGACGAGGATCAGCCGGTAGCCGGCCACTCCCCCGCGGCGCGAGACGAGGTAGATCGCCGCGGCGACCAGCAGGGCACCGAGCAGGGCCGAGACGGACACGGCGGCTCCCGCGGCCCCGAACAGCACGATCGCCGTGACAGCGGCCGCACTCGCGCCGTAACTGATGCCGATGATGTCGGGGCTCGCCAGCGGGTTCCGCAGCATGGTCTGGAAGACGGCGCCCGCGATGCCGAAGGCCACGCCGATCAGGAGGCCGATCACGGCCCGGGGCAGCTTGTTCTCCAGGACGATGAAGCTCGCCCCCGGGATGTCGGCGCCGCCGAGGATGCGCAGGAAGTCCGGGACGGTGACGGTGTAGGAGCCGAGGAGGATGTTCATGGCGAACAGCGCGACGACGACGAAGGCCGCCGCTGCCACGCGCCTCCCCGTGCTCCGGCGGGCGCGGGCCCGGCCGGCGGCGAGCCCCGCCGCGGGTCGCGGCGCGCGTCCGGGCGCCGCGGCGGCGTGGTCGAGGGACGTGCTCACAGGTGGGCCATCCGGCGCCGCCGCACGAGCCAGACGAAGAAGGGCGCGCCCACGACGGCGGTCATGATGCCCACCTGCACCTCGCCGGGCGGCAGGACGACCCGGCCGAGGATGTCCGCGCCGAGCAGCAGCACGGGCCCGAGGAGCGCCGAGAACGGCAGGATCCAGCGGTAGTCTGCGCCGACGACGAGCCGCACCATGTGCGGGATGACGAGGCCCACGAAGGCGATCGGACCGGCGGCGGCCGTGGCGGCACCGCACAGGATCACGACGCCGAGGGCCGTGACGCCCCGGGCGAGGTTCACGTTCTGGCCGAGGCCGCGCGCCACGTCGTCGCCCAGGGCCAGGCTGTTGAGGACCTTGCCCGTGGCGAGGGTCAGCGCGAGGCCTCCGAGGATGAACGGGGCGACGGCGCCGATGACGTCCCACCCGCGCCCCGACAGCGTGCCGACCTGCCAGAAGCGGAAGGCGTCGAGCGTTTCCTGGCTCGAGACGAGCACGGCGTTCGTGAGGCTTCCGAGGCCCGCGGCCAGGGCCGCGCCGGCCAGCGCGAGCTTCACCGGCGTCGCGCCCTCCCGCCCGAGGCTCGCCACGGCGTACACCACGAGCGCGGCCGCACCGGCACCGGCGAACGCGCACCAGATGTAGCCGGACGCACTGCCGAGGCCGAACAGGTAGATGCCGACGACGACGGCGAGCGACGCGCCCGCGTTGATGCCGAGGATGCCGGGATCCGCCAGCGGGTTGCGGGCGACACCCTGCAGGGCGGCGCCGGCGGAGGCGAGCGCCGCTCCGACGAGCAGTCCGACGACGGTGCGCGGGACCCGGGAGAGCACGACGGCATGGTCGCCGTTCGACGGGTCGAAGGCCGTGACCGCGTCGAGCATGGTGCCGACGCCGACCGAGCGGGCACCGATGGTGAGGGATGCGAGGCAGAACAGGAGCAGCACCAGCGCCGTGAGGACGAGCTTCGCGAGGGTCCGCGGGGTGGAGGACCGGCGGCGGACGGGAGCCGGGCCACCGGTTGGACCAGGGCGCAGGGCGGAGGCCTGGACTGCCATGGTGCCTCCCTCAGACGGTCGATCGGTCTGAAGTAAGGCTAGCCTACGCTTGGAACAATTAAGAAACGGGTTTGTTCCCTAATCGGGGGCGCCGGAAGGGCCGGAAGGAGAGCACTCCGGCCCTTCGCCGGCCTAGGCTGCGGCCGGCGCCGTGCCGTTCCCGAAGGGCCGTCCACCCAGGGCCTCCCTGCCGTGCGCGGTCGTCCAGCCGGCGAGATCCGGGCCCTTGGGCACGATCCGGGTGGGGTTGATGTCCTCGTGGACGATGTAGTAGTGCTGCTTGATCTGCTCGAAGTCGATGGTGTCCCCGAAGCCCGGGGTCTGGAACAGGTCGCGGGCGTAGCCCCACAGGGCGGGCATCTCCGTCAGCTTGTTGCGGTTGCACTTGAAGTGGCCGTGGTAGACCGGGTCGAAGCGCACCAGCGTGGTGAACAGGCGGACGTCGGCCTCGGTGATGGTGTCCCCGACGAGGAACCGCTGGGAGGTCAGCCGCTCCTCGAGCCAGTCGAGCGCCGTGAACAGCCGGTCGTAGGCCGCCTCGTAGGCGTCCTGGGATCCGGCGAAGCCGCAGCGGTACACGCCGTTGTTGACCTCAGTGAAGACCCGCCTGTTGACGGTGTCGATCTCCGCGCGGAGCGCCTCCGGGTACAGGTCGGGGGCACCCTCGCGGTGGAAGTCCTTCCACTCGCCGGCGAAGTCGAGCGTGATCTGCGGGAAGTTGTTCGTCACCACGGCACCGGTGGTGATGTCCACGATCGCCGGCACGGTGATGCCGCGTGAATAGTCCGGGTCGCGCTTGAAGAAGGCCTCCTGCAGGCGCTCGATCCCGAGCACGGGGTCGCGCCCGTCCGGGTCGAGGTCGAAGGTCCAGGACCGGCTGTCGTGCGTGGGCCCGGGCGTGCCGAGGGAGATCGCGTCCTCCAGCCCGAGGAGGCGGCGCACGATGATGGTCCGGTTGGCCCAGGGGCAGGCGCGGGCGGCGACGAGCCGGTAACGTCCCGCCTCCACCGGGTAGCCGTCGGCGCCGTCGCGCGTGATCCTCGTCTCGATGTACTGGGTGTCCCGCGTGAACTCCTCGCCCGTGGTCACGTAGGACCCCCTGGTGCTGTGCTCGGAGGTTTCGGCCTGCTCGGTGTCGGTCATGCTGCCAGTCTAGGACGGCGGACGCGCAGGAGGCCCGGACGTGGACACGTCCGGGCCTCCTGGAGGAGTGGTCGGGCCGGCCTGCTACTGCGCCGACTCCCGCCCGTACTTCTCGCGGAGCTCGCGCCCCTCGCGGACGAGCTTGAGGTGCTTCTCGGCCTTCTTCTCCGCGGCTTTGGTGTCGCGCGGGGGGAGCTGGATGGTCTCCTCCGCCTCGATGCCGCCCTGCAGCTGGCGTCCACGCTCCATCTCGGCGTCGAACTCGACACCGAACAGGAGCGAGAGGTTCGCGAGCCAGATCCACAGGAGCAGGACGATCACGCCGGCGATGGCGCCGTACGTCTTGTCGTAGCTGCCGAAGTTGGCCACGTAGAGGGAGAACGCCGCCGTGGTGATCGCCAGGACGACGAGGGCGATGAAACCGCCCAGGCTCATCCAGCGCAACTTGGGCTGCTTGACGTTGGGGGCGCCGTAGTACAGCACGGCGATCATGATGATCGCGAAGGCGAGCATGACCGGCCACTTGGCGATGTTCCAGATGGTCACGGCGGTGCTACCCAGGCCGATGGTGTTGCCGACGGCCTCGGCGACCGGTCCGGACAGCACGAGCATGAGGCCCATGGCCACGATCAGGACGAGGACGATGACGGTGATGAGCAGCATCTGCGGGCGCAGTTTGAGGAACCCGCGGCCCTCCTCGACCTCGTAGACGCGGTTCATGGCGCGGGAGAACGCGTTGACGTAGCCGGAGGCCGACCAGATGGCGCCGAGGAGGCCGATGACGAACGTCAGGCCGGCGGCCTGGTTCGAGGCGAGCCCCTCGATGGTGGGCCTGATCGTGTCGAGCGTGTCCGGCGGGGCGAACTGGCCGATGATCTCCAGGACCTGGTTCGTGGTGTTCTGCGCCTGCCCGAAGAGCCCGAGGAGGGACAGCAGGGCGAGGATGCCGGGGAAGATCGCGAGGACGGCGTAGTAGGTCAGCGCCGCTGCGAGGTCGGTGCACTGGTCCTTGCCGAACTCGCTGACGGAACGCTTGAACACGTACTTCCAGGCCGGCTTCTTCACGTCCTTGGGATCGTCCGGCTTGCGTGGATCATTCGGATCGGGGGCGCTCTGCGCCTTCTTCGCGGCGTCGCTCTGCGGCTCGCTGCGCACCCTGCTGTTGCTGCTCACGGATACCTCCGGGGTCGGGCCCCGAAAAGGGGCGTTCCTGCTGCTGTACGTCTGCTCCAACTGCACCATAAGCTTACTTAGTAGTCCAGTTCCGATCGGCGCGTCGTCGGCGGCACCCCCTGCCCAGGAGAAAACCCATGCGCATCGCAGTCATCGGAGCCACCGGCAATGTCGGCACGGCGGTCCTCGCGCGGCTCCAGCGCGCGGCCGCCGACCGCGAGGCCATCCAGCGCTCCGGCTACGACACGTCGGACGACACGGGCGGGCTCTCCATCACCGCCGTCGCCCGCACCCTTCCCGACACGACGCAGGAGCCGTACGACGGCGTCGACTGGCATGCCCTCGACGTTGGCACCGACGAGGGCAGGGAAGCCCTGACCGTCGCGCTCGCCGGAGTGGACGCCGTCGTGCACCTCGCGTGGGCCATCCAGCCGAACCGCGACGAGGCCGCCATGCGCCGTACCAACGTCACCGGTACGGCCAACGCGCTCCGTGCGGCGGCCGGCGCCGGCGTGGGTCATTTCGTGTGCGCCTCCTCCGTCGCCGCCTACTCCCCCGCGGAGAAGGGCGACCGGAAGGACGAATCCTGGCCGACCGGGGGCGTCAGATCCTCCCAGTACAGTCGGCAGAAGGCCGACCAGGAACGGCTCCTGGACGCGTTCGAACAGGAACACCCCGAGATCCCCGTGGCACGGCTGCGACCGGGACTGATCTTCCAGGGCCGGGCCGGCAGCGAGATCGGCCGCTACTTCCTCGGTCCCCTCGTGCCGAAGATCCTCCTGGGCGGGCTCCGGTTGCCCGTGCTACCGATCCCGACATCCTTCGTCTTCCAGGCGGTGCATGCCGAGGACATCGCGGAGGCCTACTGGCGGGTCGTGGTGCGCCGCGCCTCCGGCGCCTTCAACGTCGCCGCCGAGCCCGAACTGACGCCGGAACGCCTCGCCGATCTGCTCGGCGCCCGGCGCGTGATCGGATTCCCGGTGCGCCTCCTGCGCTGGATCGTCGGCGCCAGTTGGAGGCTCCGCATCCAGCGCACCGACCCGGGCTGGATCGACCTGGCGGCGCTGAGCCCGGTGATGGACGTTTCGAGGGCGCGCACCGAACTGGGGTGGGAGGCCACGCACTCGTCCCGCGATGCCCTGGCCGAGGTCCTGGCGGGAATGCGGGGAGGCCGGGGCCAGAGCGGCTCGCCCAAGCTGTACCCGCGCTCGGAGGCCTAGTCCCCGGGAGGTCAGGCCGTCGAGACCTGCGGGGCGTGCTCGGCGCCGACCAGCGGGATGCCCTCGGGCAACTGGTCCGGCGTGCCCGGCAGGCCGATCGTGAACTCCGCGCCGCCCTCCCCGACGTTGCGCACGCTGATGGATCCGCCGTGCGCCTCGGCGATGCGGCGGCAGATGGCGAGCCCCAGGCCCGTCCCCGAGGCCTGCACGAGCCCGTTCTCGGAGCGGTGGAACTCCTCGAAGACGCGTTCGAGATCGCCCTCGGGCACACCGATGCCGTTGTCCCGCACGTGGACCAGCGTCCTGCCGGTCGAGGCGTCCACGGTCGTCGCGACCGTCACCTCGCCCGTGCCGTCCTTCCTCCCGTACTTCATGGCGTTGCCCACGAGGTTCTCCATGAGCTGCAGGAACAGCCGCTCGTCGGCGTAGACCGGATCGGGCGCGTCCACCATGAAGCGGACGTCGGGGAGCTGCGTGCCCGGCAGGGCGGTCCGCAGGTCGATGATCCCCTCGACCACCCGGCCGACGTCGATCCTCGACGCGGTGAGCCGCTCCTCCTTGGCGAGGCTGTAGGCGAGGAGGTTGCGGATGAGGGTCCTCATGCGCAGGCTCGCCTGCTGGAGCCGTTCGATACTGGCGCGCTGTTCGGCGGGCGGCAGGTCGGGGTCCTCGAGCAGTTCGAGCCAGCCGTCGAAGACCGTGAGCGGCGTCAGGAGGTCGTGCGCGACGACGGACGCGAAGCGGCCGAGATCGCGCTGGTACACGCGCTCCCCCGTCACGTTGCGCATGACGACCACTGCGCCGCGCCCGCCGGGCAGGGGGACGGCGTCCACGGACAGATGCGTCACCGCGCCCGTACGGTGGGTGAGATCGAGATCCATGCGCTCCGTGACGGTACCCTCCAGCGCCAGGGTCAGGGGGTTGTCGGCCTGCGCCAGGGGCCCGCCCGCCGGGGTGGTGACCTCGTAGTCCCGCCGCCACACCTCGCCGGGCCGTGCGGTGTCGGGCCCCAGCCAGCGCTCGCTCGCCTCGTTCTGGAAGATCAGGCGGTGGTCCGGCCCCGCGACGAGCACGCCGTCGTTCATCCTGTCGATGACGAGGTCACGGAGCTCCGCGGCCGCCTTCGCCTCGTCCGTGGCGCGGTAGAGGCGTGTGATCAGCCGTCGCCGCTCGTCCATGCTGAGGGCGAGGATCGCCGAGAGGGAGAAGGCGATGAACATGAAGGACTGTGCCACATACGCCGCCGTGCCCGGTCCGAGCCCCTGGAACGGTCCGAGTCCCCCGAGGGTGAAGAAGAGGAGGAAGGCGCCGCTCACGAGGCCGTGCAGCATGGCCCATCCCGCGCGGAGCCGGAGCCCCGCCCACATGTGGACCGGGATGGTGGCGTAGGCGACCGGCAGGGCCATCGCGGAGCCGAAGGTCGTGACGTAGAGGACCACCGAGACGAGCACGAGGAGGGCGTACTCCGCGCGGCGTGCGCCGGCGATCGGCGCGTGCACCTCGCCCTCGGCGCGGGCCCTGATGCTGGTGGCGAGCACGATGCCGAGGGATCCCAGCGCCGTCAGGGACACGGAATGCCGGACCAGCCAGGGGATGAAGGCCGCGGCGGGTTCGGTCGCGCCTTCGAGGGCGCTGCCGACCACGATGAACAGGGCGCCCACCGAGCAGGCGACGAGGGCGACCGTGCCGAGCCGGAGATAGTCCCCCACGGACTGCACGGTGAGGGTGGGCACCAGGCGCCGGAAGAGTCCGGCGGCCACGCCCGTCTGGACCATGCTGCCGAAGGCGACCGCGATCGCGAGCGCCGGGCTGAGACCGGTGGCCAGGTTGACGGAGGCGACGATGGGAAGGGTCGCGGCCAGGGCGAGGGCGAGATCCTGCCGGGTCCGCGAGGCCCAGAGTCCCCACAGGAAGTTGATGCCGGCGGCGGGCCAGACGAGGGCGAGGCCCGACGCCTCGAGGTTGGTGTGGCGACCGAAGACAGCCGCCACCGCGAGCAGGACGGCGAACAGCACGTGGAGCGACACCGGAGGCAGCGCCGCCAGCTTCCGCGCGACCACGTGCATGCGCCCCACCCCACTACCTGTTCCGAGAGACCATGTCCTGTCACGATCGGGACAGGACCGGCAGCGCAGCCGGAACCGGCCACCGTTGCACAGCATACGTGCTGCCTCCCGCAACCCGGGGTGTTCCCGGCCGACACGAGCCGGACGGCCGGCCCCGTGCGGCGGACGGGGCCGGCGGGGGTGCGTCCACGGGCCTTACCGGGCCTGCCCGGGCCTTACCGGGCCTGGACGCCGCACGGGGCGGGGACCCGAAGGTTCCCCGCCCCGTGCCGCCCCGAGGGCCGGCTGTGCCGGCAGGCTACCCGAGGGTCGCCGTGTCGATGACGAAGCGGTAGCGCACGTCGGAGGACAGGACGCGCTCGTAGGCCTCGTTGATGGCGTCGGCGGCGATGACCTCGATCTCGGGCGCGATCCCGTGCTCCGCGCAGAAGTCGAGCATCTCCTGCGTCTCGCGGATGCCGCCGATCCCCGAGCCCGCGAAGGAACGCCGCTGGTTGAACAGGGTGAACACGTGCAGGGGAAGCGCGTCCGCGGGAGCACCGACGTTGACCATCGTCCCGTCGAGGCGGAGCAGCGACAGGTAGGCGTCCAGGTCGATCTTCGCGCTCACGGTGTTGATGATGAGGTCGAAGCTGCTCGCGAGCTGCTTGAACGTGTCGGGGTCGCTCGTCGCGTAGTAGTGCTCGGCGCCGAAGCGCTTGCCGTCGTCCTGCTTGCTCAGGCTCTGCGACAGCACGGTGACCTCGGCGCCCATCGCGGAGGCGATCTTGACGGCCATGTGCCCGAGTCCCCCGAGTCCGACGACGGCGACCTTCTTGCCGGGTCCCGCGTTCCAGTGCGAGAGCGGGGAGTAGGTGGTGATACCGGCGCAGAGCAGCGGTGCCGCGGCCTCGTAGGGGATGCTCTCCGGGACGGACAGCACGAAGTCCTCGACGACCACGATGTGGGTCGAGTAGCCCCCCTGCGTGATCGTGCCGTCGCGGTCCACTCCGGCGTAGGTGCCGATGTTCCCGTTCAGGCAGTACTGCTCCTCGCCCTGCCGGCAGTTGGCGCACTCCCGGCACGAGTTGACCATGCAGCCGACGCCGACGCGGTCGCCGACCTTGTGCCGGGTCACCTCGGCTCCGGCTTCCTCGACGACCCCGACGATCTCGTGGCCGACGGTCAGCGGGTACTGCTGCGGGCCCCATTCGCCGCGGACGGTGTGGATGTCGGAGTGGCAGATGCCGGCGTAGGCGATCTTGATGAGCACGTCGGTCGGGCCGACGTCGCGCCGCTCGATGGTGGTGGGGACGAGCGGATCCGTGGCGGACGGGGCTGCGTAGGCCTGAACGGTTCTCATGCGGTTCCTCCTGGAGGATGGGGGCGGCGTGCGGGCTGCGCGCCGTGGGTCTGGACAGATCGCCCGGCGGAGGTCTGCGCGGTCCGGCGGGCGGGAGCGTCAGGGCACCGACGAGGACGGGCGGGCGGGCGGGCGGGAAGGCTCGGGGGTCCGCCGCGACGAGCGGGCTCTGACGGAGGGAGCGGCCCGACGACGGCACGCTCCCCTGTCGATGGTACGTGCCGCGGGCCCGGGCGCGCTGGACGAATCCTCCGCCGACGGTCAGGAGCCGGGCCGGAGGGCGAGCCAGCGCCTGGCCTCCGCCTCGCTCGCGAAGAACCTCGTGGGATAGGGCGGCGCATGGAGCTGCTTGTAGTAGGTGGCGATCACCCGGTCCCCGTCCTGACCGACGATGGCGAGCGCGGCGACGTCGAGCCGTCCCGCGAACACGTCCAGCGCCTCGTGCGTGAGGGACACCATGTCGTTGTTGCGTGCGAGCATCGGGGGGCGCCGGGACGGCGTGAGGGCGGCGACGGCGGCGACGAGCGACTCCGCCGCCTCGGTCGTCACGCTCGTGCCCACGTCCCATTCGACCAGCAGGAGGCCCTCCTCCATCCGGGCCGTGAACGGATCCGGATCCACCGACTCCCGGCTGGTGGTCTCCCCGCCCTCGGCCCTCCCCGTCAACCACGCGATCGCCTCGTCCGCGACCGTGAAGTACCTGCTCGGGGTCGCCGACCGGTAGTTGAAGGCCGTCAGCACCTTGCCCACCTCGTCGACGCCCACCACGCCCGTGCGCAGCGAGCAGGTGTCCTCGATGAGGAGGCGGCGGGCATCGAGCGTGATCGCGGCGACCAGCCCGATGTTCACCAGGAGCGGCCGTCTCCCTGCGGGCGACGCCGCCGTCACGGCAGCCATGGTCGACCGCACGTCGTCCGCCTCGATGGTGACCCCGGCCGCCCATCGCAGGCGCAGGAAGGCGCCGTCGTCCGTCAGTGTGTAGCGTGAACGCTCCCCAGCGTGCCCAGGCATCCGCATCCGTTCGAGTCGAGACCGAGTTCCGATCGTAGGCGCAGGACCGCCCGGGCGATACCCAGCGCCCCTCCCGGGTGGCGGTGCGTTGTGACACCGCCCGCATCCGGGGAGGATGGGACGAGCCGCCCGCAGAGACCGAAGGAGCTTCCATGGACTACACGTTCGATGTCCTCGTGATCGGGGGTGGACCCGCAGGGATGGCGGCGGCCACCCGTGCCGCCGAACTCGGGGCGCGTACGGCCGTCGTGGAGCGCGCGGCCCTCGGCGGGACGTGCGTGAACTCCGGATGCGTCCCCACCCGTGTGCTCGCGAAGACCGCGCGCCTGTTCCGCGAGGTCCGGACGGCATACGACTACGGCATCGTGGTGGACACGCCGTCCGTCGACTGGGACAAGACGGTGCAGCGCGTGCGTGCCACCGTCGCCCGCGTGCTCGACGCGAAGGGCTACGGCCCCACCATGGAGCGCCTCGGCATCGAGCTCGTCGAGGGCGACGCCGAACTGACGGGCGAGCACACGGTCACCGTCGACGGCCGGGAGGTGTCCGCCGCCTCGATCATCCTGTGCATCGGCGGGAGCGGCCGCCGCCTCCCCATCGAGGGCGCCGAGTACGCCGTCCTGCCGCACGAGGTGCTGGACCTCCCCCGCCTCCCCGGCACGGTGGGGATCATCGGCGGCGGACACACCGGCGCGCAGATGACCACCATCTTCGACGCGCTGGGGTCGGAGGTCCTCCTGCTGGACCTCGCGCCGCGCATCCTCATGACGGAGGACGACGACGTCGCGGCAGCGGTCACGGCCGCGTTCACCGGCAAGGGCGTGCAGGTGGAGACCGGCATCAGCGGGGTGGACGCAATCCGGAAGGAGGGCGACCGCCTGAGCCTCGTCTGGCAGCAGGACGGCGCCCCGCGGTCGCGGTCGGTGGACGCCGTGGTGATGGCCGCGGGGTGGCCCGCGAACCTCCCCGGGCTGGGCCTCGACGCGGCCGGCGTCCGGACCGCCCGCTCCTTCATCCCGGTGGACGAGTACCTGCGGTCGAACGTCCCCCACATCTTCGTGGCCGGCGACGCCAACGGCACCAGCATGCTGGTCCAGGCGGCCGTCTTCGAGGGCGAGACCGCGGCGGAGAACGCGGTCCTGGGTGCCACGCGCACCACGCCGCACCACCTCCTGCCCGAGGGAGGATTCACGGACCCGGACTACGCGGGCGTCGGCCTCACCGAGACCCGGGCGAGGGAGCGCGACGCCGAGTGCCACGCCGTCACCGTGCCCTACGCCGCCGTCGAGCGCCCCATCATCGACGACCGCGAGCAGGGTTTCCTCAAGCTCGTGATCGACCGGCGCCGGGAACTGATCCTCGGGGCGCACGCGGTCGGGGAGAACGCCGTGGAGGTCATCACCGCGGTGGCCTCGGCGATGGCGGCGGGCACGGACCTCGCGACGCTCGCGCGGGTGAAGTTCGCCTACCCCACGTACAGCGCGGTCATCGGGCACGCGGCGCGGGCCGCCCTGCGCCGGTGAGCAGGACCGGGGGCAGGCTCATCCGTCGAAGGCGCTCCCGAACAGGAGCGTCCCCCGCGGCACGGTGCTGCCGAACGCCACGTACTGCACCAGGTCGGGGTGGACGCCGGCGTACGTGAGCCCGCCCGAGACGAACCCGTAGCGGGCATAGACGGCGGGGTCCCCGATCAGTGCGCAGCCCGCTGCGCCCGCGTGGCGCAGGCGGTCGAGGCCGTCGGCCACGAGGCGGCGCCCGATCCCCCGCCGCTGCAGGTCGGGATCGACGGAGATCGGGCCGAGGCCGAACCACGCGCCCCCGGTCCCGGACACCAGCACCGGGGAGAACGCCACGTGTCCCACGACCGAGCCGCCGTACTCCGCGACGAGTGAGAGCGTCAACGTGCCGGACTCGCGGAGCGCCCGGACGATCTCCGCCTCGGTGCCGGAGGCGAAGGGCCGCCCCTCGAAGGCCCGTCCGGTGAGCCGGTGGATCGGATCCGCGTCGGCGGGCAGCTCGGGCCGGACGACCACGGGGACCGGAGATGCCGGGGAGGGAGCCGTCATGCACCGAGGGTACAGCGGGGCCCCGGGGACCGGCCGTCGGCCGGTGGTGCAGGACGGCTCCCGGTGCTGCGGATCCTGCTCGGGGACCCCTGGCCGGGCGCCCAGCGGGGCGGCACCCCGGCGCCGGATTCACCCGCAGAAGTGTGTTCTCCCCCTCGGACCGCGCTGCTACAGTGGCTCCACCCGAAGGGTACGGTCTCTCATTCCTCATACCCGGCAGGAAGACGATGGCGATGACCGACAGGAAATTCAGCGCTACCGAGAAGTCGACGAGCAAGCACCCGCACGACTGGGGTCGCGCCATGGCTGTGGCCATCTGCCGCCTCGCGGACATGGCACGGGAGGCCGGAGACCCGGTGCACCACGAGGCTCTCATCGGCGAGGACCTCCGCCTCTTCGTGGAGGACTCGGAGGACGGCGTGGACATCACGATGTCCTGGACCCCCCGCGATCGGGGCACCGCGCTGCCCGCGACCAACGGCTCGGCGGCGGGGCACGAGCGTGGAGGCCCCGCCGGCGGCGCTCCCGGGCACGGGGCGGCGGATCAGCCCTTCGATTCGACAGCGGGGGGCACCGCCGGAAACACCGCGGCCTTCGGCCAGTAGTCCAGTGGGACAGGCGCCGCAGAACTGATAAGCAGACTTACAATCCGCGCGGTAGGGTGAAATGGATTCACCCGGTCAACCACGCGGAGGACAGCATGAGCGAACGAAAGAACCCCGATCCCTCGAATGCCGGAAATCCGGATCCGGACGAGATGAACCTCACGGGGCTCGAGCCGGGCGGAGGCGTCCCCCCGGGCGAGACGCCGCCGGGCGAAGCCAGCACCACCTGGCAGCAGCCGGACATCGAGGACAAGACGCAGTCGAAGGGCGTCACCGGTCTCTGGCTCGGCGTCATCGGCCTCGTCGTCCTGCTGGTCCTGGTCTTCATCATCGGGAACATCGTCGGCATCTTCCAGATGTTCTAGGCAGTGGAGAAGCCCCCTTCCGCCCAGGCGGGAGGGGGCTTCCTCGTGCCCTGACGCCTCGGGCTAGGAGGCGTCAGCACCGTCGCGGAGCTCGTAGTAGTCGATCAGCGCCGACTCCTCCTCCGGCGACAGCTCGATGCTGCTGGCGGCACCCGGCGCATCGGAGATCTTGCTCTTCGTCCACGCGAGGTAGAGGGCGTCGCCCTCGAAGCGCGAGTTCGCGAGAGGCACGAAGTGCTTGCGCGAGTTCAACAGTCCGAGCGAGACGGTGATCCACGCGGGGATGCCGGATTCCTTCTCGAGATGCACGTCGTTCACATCGCCGAGCTTCTTGCCGTTGCTGTCCCAGGCCGTTGCCGCCTGGAGCTTGTTGATTTCCGACTGGGCCATCGGGTTCCCTTCGTAGGACGAGCAGTAATCCGCTTCCCATTCCAGCCCAGATACGGCCGGAGGGCAATCGGTGCCTGCGTCAGGCCTTGTCCGCGGCCTCGCCGAGCATCGGCAGGAAGCGGTCGAGGGCCCAGACGAGACTCAGCGGGTTGGCGGCCGAGATGGACAGCGTGAGGGTGTTGTCACTGTCCGCGACCAGTGCCCCGCGCTCGACGGCCGGGATCTGCCCGAGCAGCGGGTCGCTCGCGATGGCTCCCTTGGTGGCCTCGTCGGGCACCCAGGTGACGAAGATGTCGGAGGCGAGCTCGTCGGCGCGCTCCGCGGACCACGGGATGAAGAACTCCTCCGAACCCTGCGTGTTCTCCGTGACGACGTCGGCCTGGACCATGCCGAGCTCCGTCAGGAACCGGGGCCGGTTGTCGTTCGCGGTGTAGACGCTGACCCCGTCGGCACTGCCGGGTGCGAGGGTTCCGTAGATGAACGACTTCCCCTCGAGCTGCGGGTACTCCGCAGCGGCGTCGTCGATCGCCTGCTCCGTCTCCGTCACCAGCTGCTCGGCGTCGTCGGCCCGGCCCAGGGCCTCGCCGATGATGCGGGTGGAGTCCTGCCAGCCGGTGCCGTAGGCGATCTCCGGGTACGCGACGACCGGCGCGATCTTGCTCAGGGTGTCGTAGTCCTCCTGGGAGATCCCGGAGTACGCGGCGAGGATGACGTCGGGGTCGGTGGCCGCGATGTCCTCGAAGGCGATGCCGTCGGTCTCGGAGTACTGCGCGGGCGCGCTGTCGGTGCCGATGGCGGAGCCGAGCTCCTCGAGCTTCGTGTCCTTCCAGGGGGTGGACTGGTTCTCGTTGCCGCCGTAGGTGTCGGCAGGCATCCCGACGGGGACGACGCCGAGGGCCAGGGACACGTCGGCGTTCACCCAGGAGACGGTGGCGACGCGCTCGGGCTTCTCGGTGAGCGTGGTCTCGCCGAAGGCGTGCTCGATCGTGACGGGGAAGGCGCCGGCGTCCGCCGGGGCACTGCTGCCGCCGGTGGCCGCGGCGCCGCCGTCGGCAGGACCGGTGGAGCAGGCGGACAGCGCGAGGACGGAGACGGCGGCGGCGGCCATCAGGCTGCGCAGGCGGAAGGGGGCCATGTGGTTCCTTGGCTTCTAAGGGGCGTGGCCTCGCTCGAGGCCTCCGGATGAATAGAAGTAAGGCTAGCCTAAGGATTCGTCGATTACGAAATACTTTTGTTGCGTAATGCCCGGGCGGACTCCTACGGCGCCTCGCGTGCCTTCCGCGTCTCCCGGTCGTTGGCCTTCTGCAGTGCCTGGACGAGTTCGTCCTTGGACATGCCCGACCGGCCGGGCACGTCGAGCTTCTTCGCGAGGTCGTAGAGGTGCCGCTTCGAGGAGTTGGCGTCCACCCCACCGGCGGTGGGCCGGGCGGCCGCTCCGCCGCCGGCGGCCTGTTCGTCCGAGGGCCCCTTCTCCTCCTTCGGCTCCCAGTGGTCCCCCACCTTCTCGAAGCCGTGCTTGAGGGAGGCGAACGCGGTGCGGCGGGCACGCTCACCGTCGCCGTACTGCTCCTCGGCGGCGTCGAGGGTCGCCGCGAACGTGTCCTGGGCCTTCTCGCCGGACCGTTGCAGCGTGCTGGGGAGCGTCTCCTCCCTGACCTTGCCGTCCTTGGTGAAACGGGACATCGGCTGCATCCTTCCGGGCGGGTGGGTGCCTCCCCTGCCGGGGCGGCCGGGCTGTACGAGCACGCTACCGCAGGGGCCGGGCTTCTTCGAGCGCGTTCCGTCCGGGGCCGGACCCGTCAGCCGATGGACGCGAGGTAGCGGACGAGCTCCTGCGGTGCGGACTTCGGTGCCACGGCCTCGACGGCCGCGTTGTAGTTGGTGTTCGTGTTGACGTCGTAGGTCAGCACGCGGCCGTCGGCCGTCTCGATGAACTCGATGCCGCACACCTCGAGGCCGTTGCGTCGCGCGAACTCCTCGAACTGGGCGATGACGGGGTGGCTGAATCCCTCGCGCAGGCTGAACAGCTGCTGGTCGGGCTCCGGGGCGATCGTCGCACCGGGCGGCATGATGGGCCGGCCGGTCACGGGGTCGATCGCGCAGGCGTCGGCGGGGCAGAGCTGGAAGCCACCGCGCGCGGTGTCGGCCTTGATGGCGTAGACGAACTTCCCGCCCACGATCTCCGCGCGGGTGATGAACGGCTCTGCGGCCTCGATGAATTCCTGCACGAGCGTGATGCCGTCCTGCGGCTCCTCGAACTCGTCGGAGTCCACGTACTCGGCCAGTTCCCCGTGCGAGTCGAACTTCCGCACGCCGAGGCCCTTGCCGCCCTGGTTGTGCTTGACGATGAAGGGCGTCCCGAAGTCCTGCGCGGCCTCGAGGATGCGGTGCCGCCCGACGGCGGCCACCGTGCGCGGGGTCTCGATGCCGGCGGCCCTCAGCGCGGTCAGCTGGTCGACCTTGCTCATCTCGAGTTCGAGCACACGCCGCCCGTTGACCGTCCGGCGCCCGTGGGCCTCGAGCCAGGACAGGACCGACCGGGCGTAGTCCTTCGACATCGCGTGGTCGCGCGTGTGCGCCGAAGCGCTGATGCGGGACCAGAAGATGCCTTCCGGGGGTGTCGAGTCGAGGTCCAGCACCCCGTCCGTGAGCAGCCATTCGACCACCTCGACGCCCTCGGCCTCGAAGGCGCGGGCGAACGGCGGGAACCATTCCGGGTTCTCGTGCAGGGCGTAGACCGTGGTCACGGGGGTCCTTCCGTCGGAGAGATGGGTCCGCGTGCATAACCCGTGTACCCGGGCACCTATTCCGGGCGACCTGCGCGGCCGGCCGGTCCGATCCCCGGCGGTCGCCCCCCTCGTCGCCCTCATCGTCGCCCTCATCGTCGCTGTCGACGGTCCCGGTGCAGGCGCGTCCGATGAGTTCCGCCGGCGCCGTCCGTCTACAGTTCGATCTGAGAATCACCGGCACGTCCCGCGTCCCGGTGCTGCCGGACTGTCCGCCACCTGCGAGAGGGAACACCATGCGCATACTGATCGTCACCGAATTCATGTCGCTCGACGGCATCATCGATTCGCCGGGCGGCGGCGACCACCCGCACGCCGGCTGGACCTTCAAGGACATCGAGTTCGACGAGGCGGCGTACGAGATCAAGGGACGCGAGCAGGAGGAGGCCACCGCCCTGCTGCTGGGCCGGGTCAGCTACGACGAGTTCGCGCCCGTCTGGCCGACCATGGACGAGTTCGCCGAGTACAACGCCATGCCGAAGTACGTCGTGTCCAGCACCCTGACCGACCCCGCGTGGGACAACACGACGGTCCTGCGGTCCCTGGACGACGTCGTCCGTCTCAAGCAGGAGGACGGCGGCTCCATCCTGGTGCACGGCAGCGGCACCCTCGCGAGGAACCTCGCGGCCGCTGGCCTCGTGGACCGGTACCACCTGCTGGTGTTCCCCGTCCTGCTCGGCTCCGGCAAGCGGCTCTTCGGCGACGCGCCGCAGGCCGCCAAGACGAAGCTGTCCCTCGTGGAGAACGCCGTCTACCCGAACGGCATCTCGCTGGCCGTGTACGACGTCGTCCGCTGACCGGCGGGCCGCCCGCGGCGGCTACTCCTCGATGAAGATGCCGTTGCCCGGTCCGAGCGGCAGGTCGAGGTAGAAGAACACCGTGAGAATGGCCACCCAGGCGAGCCAGAAGGGCACCACGAAGGGCAGCATCCGGGCCATGAGGGTACCGAGGCCGGCGTCCGGCTCGTACTTCCGCAGCATGGTCAGCAGCACGATCATGTACGGGTTCAGCGGCGTGATGACCTGGGTGGCCGAGTCGCCCACCCGGAACGCGCCCTGGATGAACGCGGGCTCGTAGCCGAGCAGCGCGAACAACGGGACGAAGACCGAGGCCATGAGCGTCCACATCGAGGATCCGGAGATGATGAACAGGTTCAGGACGGACGCCAGGAGGATGAACGCGAGGACCGCCGGGTAGCCGGTCAGCCCGATCGTCTCGAGTCCCGAGGCCCCGGCGACCGCGATCCACGAGCCGATGCCGGACCAGTTGAACAGGGCGATGAACTGGCCGAGGATGAACGCGAGCACCAGGAAGCCCGCCATGTCCTTGATGGCCTCGCCCATGACCCGGGGCACGTCGCGTCCGGTGGTGATCGTGCCGACGAGCCGCCCGTAGACGAGCCCCGGGACGGTGAAGAGCAGGAACACGATGAAGACGATCGAGCTCAGCAGGGGCGAGCGCGGCAGGAACCCGCCCGCCTCGTTGCGCCACGGCGAGTCCGGGAGGATCACGGCGACCAGGATCACCAGGGCGACGACGCCGCCCACGATCAGCGCCCAGCGCAGGCCCCGGGCCTCCCGCGGCTCCAGTTCCGCCTTGAGGGTCGCGGGCGCAGCGGCCCGCTCGCCGTCCTCGTCGATCTCGTCGACGGGCACGTTCTGCCGGGTGAGCCGGGGTTCGAGCACCTTGTCGATGATGAACCCGGCGAGCAGGATCAGGACCACCGAGGACGCGACGTTGAAGTAGTAGTTGGACAGCGGCGTCACGGGCGACCCGGGGTTGGGCAGGTTCTCGGTGACCGCCGTCGTGATCCCCGCGAACAGTGCGTCGAGGCTCGTCACGAGGAGGTTGGTGGAGTAGCCGGCACCCGCGGCCGCGAAGCCGCCGAGCAGGCCCGCGACGGGATGGCGTCCGGCCGCCTTGAAGACGAGCGCCGCGAGGGGCGGGATGACGACGAACGCGGAGTCCGACATGACCGATCCGACGACACCCACGAAGCCCACCGCGTAGGCGAGGGCCCACCGCGGTGCCGAGCCGAAGACCCGGCGGATCAGGGCGCCGAGCAGGCCGGACTTCTCGGCCACGCCGACCGCGAGCAGGATGGGCAGCACCGTGGCCAGCGGCGGGAAGCCGAGGTAGTTCGCACCGATGTTCTCGGTCAGCCACGTCAGGCCCTCCGCGGTGAAGAGCCCCTTGATGACCGTCGCCTCCTCGGCGCCGGGTACCTGCACCGTCACGTTCGCGAGGGCCATCCCCGTGGTGACCACCGCGGTGATGCCGAAGAGGATCAGGAAGAGCATGAACGGGTCGGGCAGCTTGTTGCCGATCCTCTCCACGCTGGTGAGGAACCGGTCCGTCGGTCCCGGTCGGGTCGCTGCGCTGGATGACATGCGTTCTCCTTGGCGTTTTCCTTGGCGGTCGGGCGGTCCCTCAGGGGAAGGGGTCAGGCGAAGTAGCCGGGCACGTCGATCGCGCCGCCCTGCGTCTCGAACTCCTCGTGCACGGCCGCGCGCAGGGACTCGTCGGCGAGGTAGTCCAGGGCCGTGAGCGCCAGTCCGACGGCGCCGTCCAGCGCGCCCTGCTCGGCGGCGGCACTTCCCGCAGCCTCGGCGAAGCCGCGCGTGTGCAGGGCGGTGGACGGCTCCGCGATGCGGATGAGCGGGTGGATCCCCGGGACACGGTAGCTGACGTTCCCGAAGTCGGTGGACGCGGCGAGGGTCTCCGAGACGACGCCGAGGGGCAGCGGGGAGCGGCCCCGCCGCTGCTGCGCCGCGACCCAGCGGCCTGTGAGGGCGCCGTTGGTGCGGATGGGCAGGGACGGCGGGTGCTCGTCCCACTGCAGCTCCACGGCCGTCCCCGTCATCAGGGCCGCGCCGCGGGCCACGTCCTCGAGCCGCGCGCTGAGGTCCTTGAGGGTCGCGGGCTGCTGCGAGCGCGCGTAGAGCTTCATCACGGCGCGCCCGGGCACGATGTTCGGGCTCTCGCCGCCCTCCGTGATGTTGGCGTGCACGCGGTCCGACGGCGGCAGCTGCTGCCGGAGCAGCCCGATGCCCTGGTAGGCGAGGCTCGCGGCGTCGAGCGCGTTCCGGCCCATGAAGGGCTGCGCGGACGCGTGCGCCTCGACCCCCGTGAAGGTGAGGGTCAGCAGGCGGCGCCCGAGCCAGACCTGGTCGGCGAGATCGTAGCCGTAGGGGTGCACCATGATGGCGGCGTCGACGTCGTCGAACGCCCCGTGGCGCGCCATCACCTCCTTGCCCGAGTGGCCCTCCTCGGCCGGTGTGCCGAGGAACAGGACGCGGCCCGGAAGCCGGTCCGCGTGGGCGGCCAGGGCCAGGAAGGCGCCGAGGCCTGCCGCCGCGATGACGTTGTGCCCGCAGGCGTGGCCTATCCCGGGCAGGGCGTCGTACTCGGCGAGGATCGCGATGGTGGGTCCCCGGTCCGCGCTCCCCGCTTCCGCCCGCACCGACGTCTCGACGCCGTACTCCCCCAGCCGCGCCTCGATACCGTGGCGCTGGAGCTCCTGCTGGAGCAGTGCCGCGCTGGAGTACTCCCTGAACGCGGTCTCCGGATGGGCGTGCAGGTGCCGGACGACGTGCCGGAGGCGCTCGGCGACCGCTTCCACCCCCTGCTCGACGTCGTCGGACAGCTCGGCGGGTGCGCCCGCGAACGGTGACGGCACCGGCACCGCCTCGGCCAGGAGGGAACGTGTCCGCTCGTCGATCGATGTCAGGTAGGCCGTGTCAGGCCGTGCGGGTTCGGTCATCCATGTAGCTTAGGCAACGATCAGCAGCCTGCGCAGTCCTCCCCGTGCGTGCCGGGGACGACGCGCGGGCGTGACCGGAGAACATAATCTTCCCGAAACCTCCGGGCAACACCGCTCCCCGATCATGGAGGAAGCCGCCCGCCGTCTCAGCGGGCAGCACCGAACCAAGGAGCACCGATGACCGCCATCGCCACCACCACCGCCCGCATCCTCGATCTCGCGGACCTCGGCACCGGGACGTTCGTCGAGGCGCGCCGCAGGGACGAAGTGCACTACCGCGGGTACGTCGAGGACACCGCGCCCGCCCTGGGCGTCGCCTGGATCCGTGACGACATGACCGGCCAGCGCGCGATCCTCCACCTCGACGAGTACAGCATCTGGCACACCGGCGGCTGAGCGGTGCCCCGACCGATGGTCCTGCCCGACGGCGTCGACGCGGCGGGCCCGCTCGGCGCCTCCTAGACTGGAGGGATGACTGCAACCCTCGTGGCGAAGGACCTGTCCGGGGGCCACGCCCACCGCACCCTCTTCTCGAAACTCGACCTGACGGTCGCGCCCGGGGACGTCGTCGGCGTGGTGGGCGCGAACGGGGCGGGCAAGACGACGCTCCTGCGCCTGCTCGCGGGAGCTGACACGCCGCTCGCCGGCACCGTCCGCACGACGCCGCCCGGCGCCTTCGTGGGCTGGCTGCCGCAGGAGCACGAGCGCCTCGACGGCGAGACCGTCGCCGCGTACCTCGGGCGCCGCACCGGCACGACGGCCGCGACGACGGCCATGGAGGACGCGGCAGCCGCACTCGGCAGCGGCACGAAGGGCGCCGACGACGCCTACGCCGTGGCCCTCGACCACTGGATGGTGTCCGGGGCCGTGGACCTCGAGGACCGCATGCCGTCCGTGCTGGCGGATGTCGCCGGGGGCATCGATCCCGCGTCCCTCACCACCTCCCTCTCCGGGGGGCAGCTCGCCCGGGTGGCCCTCGCGGCCCTGCTGCTCAGCCGCTTCGACGTCGTGCTCCTCGACGAACCGACCAACGACCTCGACCTCGCCGGCCTCGAACGCCTCGAGGCGTTCATCCAGAACCTGCGCGGCGGGGTGGTCCTCGTGTCCCACGACCGCGAGTTCCTCGCCCGCTGCGTCACCACCGTCGTCGAGCTCGATCTCGCGCAGAACAGGGTGGCCGTGTACGACGGCGGCTACGACGCCTTCCTCGAGGAGCGCGCCGTGGCACGGCGCCACGCCCGTGAGGCGTACGAGGAGTACTCCGACAAGAAGCAGGACCTCGTGGGCCGGGCCCGGACGCAGCGCGAGTGGAGCTCCCAGGGCGTGCGCAACGCGATGAAGAAGAATCCCGACAACGACAAGATCCGGCGCAAGGCGAGCGCGGAGTCCTCCGAGAAGCAGGCGCAGAAGGTGCGGCAGATGGAGTCGCGCATCGCGCGACTGGAGGAGGTCGAGGAGCCGCGCAAGGAATGGCAGCTGCAGTTCACCATCGGCTCGGCGCCGCGCTCCAGCGCCGTCGTCGCGACCCTGAACAACGCCTCCGTCACGCAGGGCGGCTTCACCCTCGGGCCGGTCTCGCTCCAGGTCGACGCCGGTGAGCGCATCGGGATCACGGGCCCCAACGGCGCCGGGAAGTCCACCCTGCTGCGCCTGCTGCTGGGTCATCAGGAACCGGACGACGGCGCCGCCGCCCTCGGGTCGAGCGTCGCGGTCGGGGAGATCGACCAGGCACGCGGCCAGCTCGACGACGCCCTCCCCCTCGGTACGGCCTTCGAGTCGCTCGTGCCGGAACTGACGCAGGGCGAGGTGCGGACGCTGCTCGCGAAGTTCGGCCTCAAGGCCGACCAGGTGCGCGCCGTCGTCGGCTCCCTCTCCCCCGGTGAGCGCACCCGCGCCGGGCTCGCCCTGCTGCAGGCGCGCGGCGTCAACCTCCTCGTCCTCGACGAGCCGACCAACCACCTCGACCTCCCGGCGATCGAGCAGCTCGAGGACGCCCTCGAGTCCTACACGGGCGCCCTGCTGCTCGTCACGCACGACCGCCGGCTGCTGGAGAACGTCCGCCTCGACGGACGGTGGAGCCTCGAGGGCGGCCGGGTGACGATCGGCTGAAGGCCGGCCGGCCGACCGGACCGCTCCCGTGCCCTTCCCGGCGCCCTTCCGTGACACCATGGACGGAGCAGCGGTACCTACCGCTCTCCGGACGAGGGGTGCCGTACCCGGTGTGCGACAAGACGGCCCGTAGGAGACAGTCATGGCCTGGATCGTCCTCGTGATCTCGGGAGTCCTCGAAGCCGTCTGGGCGACCGCGCTCGGCAAGTCGGAGGGCTTCAGCAAGCTCGGACCGACGGTCGTGTTCGGCATCGCCATCGTGGTGAGCATGGCGGGCCTGGCCTATGCCATGCGGACCCTGCCCGTCGGCACGGCCTACGCGGTCTGGGTCGGGATCGGCGCGGCCCTCACCGTCGTCTACGCGATGGCCACGGGTACCGAGCCCGCCTCGCTGCTGAAGATCGTGTTCCTCCTCATGATCGTCGGTGGCGTCATCGGGCTGAAGCTCATCCACTGATCAGACGCCGATGAGCCCTTCGACGGATGCCACGAGGAGCCGCAGGGACCGGGCGTCCGCCAGGGAGAACCCGCGGGGCCGGTCGGCGACGACGCAGAGCGAGCCGATGTGCCACCCGCCCGGCCCGAGCACGGGATAGCCCGCGTAGAAACGGATGTGCGGCGCCCCGACCACGAGGGGATCCGACGACACCCGGGGGTCGTGCAGCGCGTCGGTCACGATGAACGGCCCCGTACCGTCGATGGTGCGGTGGCAGAAGATCGCGTCGTGCGGGTCGGCCGACCCCAGGCTCCCGGAGGCCGACGTCACGACCCGCCGCTTCCTCGTCCTGAGGGCGAGGGAGGAGGAGCACCCCGGGAAGCGGCGCGCGGCCTCCGCGGTGATGGCGTCGAACTGCTTCCCGTTGGCGGCGCGCAGGAGCCCGGCCCGGTCGAGCGATTCGGCGCGCAGCTCCTCCGCCGCCGCGGCCCCGGCGAGGGGCCGGATCAGGTCGGCGGGAAGCACGTCCGAGTCCCTGTAGGACCCGAAGGCCTCAGCACCCCGCCAGGCCGGATCGGTGCGCAGCGGCGCCCGCCCCGCAGGAGCGGGCCTCTCCTCGACCAGGAGGTTCACCGCGCGGGAGATCAGGTCGCGGTCCGCCCGCGGAGCCGGGGACAGGCCGTTCAGGTAGCCGTCCACCAGGATGCCCTCGCCCGTCCCGCCGAGACCGACATAGACGACCCACACCTCGAAGGGGTCCACGTCCGCCTCGACGAGGACCTGCCGGGTCAGCCACTGCTGGGTTACTGCCTTCACTGCGGATCCGCCCTCGTCGGCGCCAGTACTCACCGGGATTCGGTGCGGCCTCCGACCCGGATGTGTCATTTCTCCGGGTTTTCCCGATGCCGGCTTGAGGTGCGGCGGCGACCTTGCGCCAAAACTGAGCCGGGGCGGGGGCCGGCTTGAGATGCGTCGTGGAGCATCGAGGGAGGATCAACCCGGTCCGCGACGAGGAGCTTCCGCCATGCAGAACGACGACACCCGGACGGCGATGGCTTTCGCCGGACTGTCCGGGTACGAGACCTGGATGCATTATTGCGCCGCGGGCGGACCCACCGGCTACTTCGAGTTCGACGCCTACCTGCACGGCCTGCACACGCTCGACGGCGAGGACGCGGATCTCGTCTCGCAGGCCGTCAACGAACTCATCGACGACGTGTGCGCTGCCGAGGAGGCGGGGTTCTGCCGCGCCCCGTACTCCTGGCGCCCGCCGGAGGAGGCCTGTCCCGCCGTCGTGCACGCGACCGACGGGTTCGACGGTTTCGAGGACGGGTTCGATGCCGGGTTCGAGGACGTCCTCCCGTTCGGACCCCGGGTGGAGGGGCTCGCGGCACCGCACACGGCGGCGACGTTCGGCTCGCGCCGTCTGGTGGGATTCGACGTCGGCGGGCTGTCCGGCGGCCCGGGCATCCCCCTGCCGCCCGGCGCTCCCCTGGAACTGCTAGGCGACGTCCTCGACAGCGGCGTCGTCGGCCGCGCCCTCTCCGGCAACCGGAAATAGCGCCCGGACAGAGCGACCACGCGCAGTGGCCGGAGGGATTACCGGCCGGGTTCCCGCTCGAGTGCGGCGTCGTGCTGGGCGTGCGCCTTGCGGATCATCTCCATGAACACGGTCTCGTTGCGGATGAGGCGCTTGTACTTCTCGGGGAGCTTCCTGAGGTCCTCCTCCTCGGCGCACAGCCGGTCGAAGATCTTCTCGCGCTCGGTGATGTCCGTCTCGTAGTTGAGGTCGAGGTACTCGGCGGCGTGGCGCTTGGCACCGGAGATCGCGTTCTTCGCCTTGCCCTTGGGACTGAGGACGGACGCCAGGACGGTCACGATCAGGACGCCGAGGATCACGCTGAGGGAGAGCCCGGTACTGATCTCGACGACGTCGACGTGCTCCCCGTTGTTGATGAACGGCAGGTTGTTCTCGTGCAGCGCGTGGAGGATGAGCTTCACGCCGATGAACCCGAGGATCACGGCGAGGCCGTAGGACAGGTAGATCAGGCGGTCCAGCAGGCCGTCGATGAGGAAGAACAGCTGCCGCAGGCCCATGAGGGAGAAGGCCGTCGCCGTGAACACGATGAACGTGTTCTGCGTCAGGCCGAAGATCGCCGGGATGGAGTCGAGGGCGAACAGGATGTCGGTCGCGCCGATCGCCACCATGACGAGCAGCATCGGCGTCAGGACCCGCTTGCCGTCCTCGATGGTGAACAGCTTGTCGCCGTCGTAGTGCTCCGACGCCGGGAGGAAGCGCTTGGCGAGCCGGATGATGAGGCTCTCGCTCTCGTCGTCGTGCCCGCTGGGCTTGAGCAGGTTGCCGGCGGTGATCAGCAGGATCAGGCCGAAGATGTAGAACACCCAGGCGAAGCTGTTGATCAGCGCGGCACCCAGGAAGATGAAGCCGGTGCGGGCGATGAGCGAGAAGACGATGCCGAACAGCAGTACCTTCTGCTGGTCCGCCCTCGGCACCTTGAAGCTCGACATGATGATGAGGAACACGAAGAGGTTGTCGACCGACAGCGCCTTCTCGGTGACGTAGCCGGCGAAGTACTCGGTGCCCATGGTGGGCCCGCCGAAGATCAGCACGCCGACGCCGAACAGGAGCGCGATCCCCACGTAGATCGAGGACCAGACGGCGGACTCACGGAGGCTCGGCGTGTGCGCCTTGCGCACGTGGAAGAAGAAGTCGAACACGAGCAGCCCCACGATGCCGATCACCGTGGCGGTCCAGACGTAGATCGGTACTTCCATGGGGTCTCCTCGGGGTTCTGCCGGTCTCGGTGTGATGTGCTCGCGTGTTCCATTGTGCCCGTACGGGCCCGCCCCGCCCCTAGAATGGCGCAGACCGTACGATCATGACGAGGAGATGCGATGAGCCCGATGATGCGCGCCGCGGTGCTTCGCGCCGCCGAACTGCCCGCCCCCTACACAGGAAGCAACCCCCTCTCCCTGGAATTGGTTCCCGTGCCCGAGCCCCGGGCGGGCGAGGTGCTGGTGCGGATCGCCCGCGCCAGCCTGTGCCATTCGGACCTCTCGGTCATCAACGGCTCACGGATCCGCCCGCTGCCCATGGCCCTCGGACACGAGGCCGCCGGCGTCGTCGAGCAGGTGGGCGACGGCGTGGAGGGCGTGCGCGCGGGAGACCACGTGGTCCTGGTGTTCGTCCCGGCGTGCGGCTCCTGCCGCGCGTGCTCCGCGGGCCGGCCCGCCCTCTGCTACCGGGGGGCGGAGGCGAACGGCACCGGCGACCTCCTGCACGGGCCCGCCGTCCTGCGGACCGCCGACGGCGAGCGCGTCAACCACCACCTGGGCGTCTCGGCGTTCGCCGACTACGCCGTCGTCGCACGGGAATCGGTGGTGGTGATCGACGACGACGTGCCCTTCGACATCGCGGCCATGTTCGGCTGCGCGGCCCTGACGGGTATCGGCGCCGTGCTGAACACCGCCGCGGTGCAGGAGGGGCAGTCCGTCGTCGTGTTCGGGCTCGGCGCGGTGGGGCTCATGGCGGTGATGGCCGCGGCGCAGGTGCCCGGCGCCACCGTCATCGCCGTCGACCCCCTGTCGTCCAAGCAGGACCTCGGGTTGCGCTGCGGCGCCCAGTACGCGGGTGCGCCGGAGGACGCCGCCGCGCTGGTGCGGGACGCGACGGATGGCGGGGCCGACGTCGTGATCGAGGCCGTGGGCAGCGCGCGCGTCATGGAGGCCGGCCTGCAGCTGCTCGCCCGCGGCGGAGCGCTGGTGTCCGTCGGCCTGCCGCACCCGGACCAGCAGCTCACGACGCAGGCTCTCCAGTTCGCCGGCCTCGGCCGCCGCCTGCTCGGCTCCTACATGGGCGACGCCGTGCCCGAGCGGGACATCCCGGCGTTCCTGGACCTGTGGCGGCAGGGGCGCCTGCCCGTCGAACTGCTCCACACCGACACGCGCCCCCTGTCGGACCTGAACGAGAGCCTCGACGCACTCGCGGAGGGCCGCGTGGTCCGGAGGCTGTTCACCCTCGACTAGGGTCCGCTCCCGGTCGCGGAGGGTTCGGAAGCATGCTTACCATGTGGGCAGCACGTCTATCCGAAGGAGAACGACAATGCAGCAACGCTCACTCGGCGGGATCCCGGTCAGCGCCCTCGGCCTGGGCGGCATGCCCATGTCCATCGAGGGCCGCCCGGACGAGGACCGCTCGATCCGCACCATCCACGCCGCCCTGGACGCGGGTGTCACCCTGATCGACACGGCGGACGCGTACCACCGCGACGTCGACGAGGTGGGTCACAACGAGTCGCTCATCGCGAAGGCCCTGGCCGGCTATGGCTCGGACAGCTCGGGCGTCCTCGTCGCCACCAAGGGCGGACACCTGCGGCCCGGCGACGGATCCTGGACGCTCAACGGTCACCCGGACTACCTCAAGGACGCGGCGAAGGCCTCCCTGAAGCGCCTCGGCGGGGACGCGATCGACCTGTACCAGTACCACCGCCCGGACCCCGAGGTGCCCTACGAGGACTCCATCGGCGCCCTCAAGGAGCTGCTCGACGAGGGTGTCATCCGCATGGCGGGCATCTCGAACGCCACCGTGCACCAGATCCGCAAGGCGAACGAGATCCTCGGCGGGAAACTGGTCTCCGTGCAGAACCAGTTCTCGCCCGCCTTCCGGTCCAGCGAGGACGAACTGCAGTACTGCGGGGAGAACGGCATCGCCTTCCTGCCCTGGAGTCCCCTGGGCGGCATCAAGAAGGCAGGCGGACTCGGGGAGCAGTTCACGCCGTTCCAGCAGATCGCGGACCAGCGCGGCGTGAGCCCGCAGCAGGTATGCCTGGCCTGGGAACTGGCGCTCGCCCCGACGGTCATCCCGATCCCGGGCGCCTCGCGCCCCGAGAGCATCGGCGACTCGGCACAGGCCTCGGAGCTCGAGCTCTCGGCCGACGAGATGGCCGTGCTCTCCAGCACCGACTGATCCCCCGCCCCGGACGCCCGCGCCTCTCCGGAGGCCGGGCGGCCGGGCATCCGGGTCAGCTTCGCCGCACCGGACCGGCGCCGGGATCCATGGCGACCGCGCGGACGGGTGCTCCGTCAGCGCCCTCGAGGGCCAGCGGGAGCACAGAGACCAGCGGGCGGTCCCAGTCCACGGCGTCGAGGTTCGCGAGATTCTCGACGATCACGCCGCCCGCGCCGAGGAACGCGGCGTGGAACGGCAGGACGCCCCCGTTCCGCAGGGTGGAGTCGGGGTTGAGCGTGTCGACGCCGACCACCGTGATGCCCGCCGCCAGCAGGGCCTCGGCCACGTCGACCGCGAGGACCGGATGCTCGAGGTAGCGGGGCGAGCCGAAGCACCCGGACCAGCCGGTGTGGAACAGCACCATCGCGATACCGGCGAGATCCTGGAGCTGGTCGGCGACGGCCTCCCACCGGATCACCGCGTGCGGGGCGGAGGACCCGCACCGCACGATCCGCGCCGGGCCCACGAGCCGTGCGAGGTCGATGCCGTCCACCGCCTCGCCCCCGAGGATCGAGTGCAGCGGTGCGTCGATGTGCGTGCCGGTGTGCGACCCGGCGTGGAGGGACGCCACCTGGTACCCGTCCTGGGCGACGGTCGCCACCGTGGTCACGGTGACCTCCGGGTCGCCGGGGTACACCTGCATCCCGGTGCGGATCGGCTGGGACAGATCAGTGATCCGCATGCGTCCGCCCTGTCCCGGGCAGGTCCAGGAGGTGGACGTGCGGCCGTCGCGTCCGGTCGATCCGCCGGGTGGCCGCGGCCCAGCCGAGGTACAGCAGGGCGGAGAGCACGAAGGTGGGGATGGTGGCCCCGATCGGGCTGGGGAGCACGTACGTCAGCAGCAGGGACGCCCCGGCGCCCACGAGCCACACCAGGACGGCCGCCACGTTCACGCCGCCGGTGTACCAGTACTCGCCGTCGCGGGCCCGCAGGATGTCCGTGCCGTAGTGGCGTGAGCGCACCAGGTAGTAGTCCACGATCATGATGGCGAACACGGGGATGAACATCGCGCCGATGACCGTCAGGAACGCCGTGAACCGGTCGAGGAGGGCGAGCCATGTGGAGCCGAGGATCGAGACCGCCCCGAGGACGATCGCCGTGGGCAGGAAGGTGACCTTGCGCGAGGGCGCCATGTTCACCACGGAGGCCACCATGCCGTAGACCACCATGGTGTTGGTGGCCATGACGGACAGGAAGATCACGACGGCCAGCGGAGCCCCGAACGCGGCGACGATCACGGTGGGATCGAACGCGACGGCCTCGCCGCCCTCGAGCACCACGTAGCCGATGGCGGTGGCGCCGAGGGTCATGGCGAGCACGGTGGACAGCGTGTACCCGATGCCGGAGCCGATCATCCCCGCCGCCTGCGTCCGCGCGAGGCGGTTGAACTCCGCGGACAGGACGGTCCAGGAGATCGCGGTCGCGATGACGACGTCGAGCGCGGCGACGGGGGTCCACCCGGCGGCGGCGTCCTGCGGGATGGCGGAGAAGTCGGCCGGGCCGTGGGCGAGGAACGCTGTGGTGAAGATATAGGCCATGAACGCGAGGATCACGAGGGCGAGCCATGGTTCGACCCGCGCGATGCCCGCGTGGCCGAAGATGGCCAGGCATACCACGAGCAGCTGGCACAGGACCGAGAACAGGACGGGGCTCGAGAAGCCCGTGGCCTGCTCCACCAGGAAGTTGACCGTGACGCCCGCGAGCATCGCCTGCACCCAGCTCCATCCCATGAGGGTCACCACGTTCGCGGCGACCGGCAGGAAGGACCCGCGGAGCCCGAAGGACCCCTTGGTGAGGGACATCGTGGGCAGGCCCGTGCGGGTGCCCATGTTGCCGACGAGCACGAGGACCGAGCCGCCGATCAGGGTCCCCAGGACGATCATGCCGACCGCCACGCCCCAGCTGATGCCGGGGACGAACAGCGTCCCGGTCAGCAGGGTCGTGACGACGAGGTTGGCCGCGAGCCAGATCATCCCCATGCGCCCGGTTCCGAGGGTGCCGCGGAGGGGCCCGTACCCGTCGGAGTTCTGGTCGAGGTGGTCGGACAGGCGCCGGTAGGCGGACGGGCTCGCCGTCATCAGGCACCCTCTTCCGGGGAGTCGGCGGGGATCGGGCTGAGGTGCTCGTGGACGGCCTCGACGGCCGTCCCGGAGCGGCGGAACACGATCGTCTCGCGCTCGCGGGTCGTGTCGGAGACGCCGTCCACCGAGGTGGTGGTCCGGACGTCGTGGGTGAACACAGCGGTGTCCCCGAGGAGCTGCACGCGCGGGTTGCTGCTGATGCACCCGGTCACGCGCCAGCCGTCGGCGAGCCACCCGGCCCAGAGCTGCTCGTAGGCGGCCCTGCTGTCCAGCCGGCGCTGCTCGGTGTGGAACACGAAGGTCGCATCCTCGGCGAAGGAGCCGAAGTAGGCGCGCGTGTCGGTGGCGCGGAAGGCGTCGACCAGGGCGGTCGCGGCCGTGAGGACGTCCTCGTCCGTCAGGAACTCGTTGGGCATGGGGCCTCTACTGTCTTCTTGTTGTCCCCCAGTGAACATTTGTTGTCTCGTGATCATGAGTGACGCAGGCCACGGATGTCAACGGGCGGTCACCCCCGGACCCCTCCCCGGGGGCCGCCGCGCCGGGTGCCCAGGCCCGGGGGATCGCCGCGCCGGCTCCGGGCTGCCGCGCCGGGTGCACACAGAAGGACGCCGGGGTGCACGGGAAGACCCGTCGGCACCGACCTGCCGGCCCGGGACTGTCGCCGTCGTTCCCACCCTTGCCAGCCCGAGGAGGTGTTCCGCCGGCGTGCCGCGCGCTGCCACGCGTCCCGCCGACGAAGAACCAGGAACGACGGCGGGCGGGGCCGCCCTGCACGCCCGCAGGTGCGCATTGCTAGGGTTGCTCCCATGTCCTCGAACCCCGTCGCCCTCATCACCGGCGCGTCCCGCGGCATCGGCCGCGCCATCGCCGACGAGCTCGCCTCCACCCATCACCTGCTCCTCGGCGGCCGCGACCTGACCGCCCTGGCGGAACTGTCGTCGTCCTTCCCGTCGGCGGAACCGTTCGCGGCGGAACTCCGCGACGCCGGGCAGGTGGCCGCCGCGGTCGCCGGGATCCCCCGGATCGACGTCCTCGTCCACTCCGCCGGTGTCCTGCGCATGGGCTCCGTGGCCGAACTGTCCGACGACGCCTGGCGCGAGAGCTTCGAGGTGAACGTCTTCGCGGTCGCAGCGCTGACCCGGGCACTCCTGCCCGCCCTGCGAGCGGCCCGCGGCCAGGTGATCACCATCAACAGCGGTTCCGGTTTCAGCTCGGGAGCGGGTTCGGCCGTGTACAGCGGCACGAAGTTCGCGCTGCGCGCCTTCACGGACGCCCTGCGGGACGAGGAGCGCCAGCACGGCGTACGGGTGAGTTCCATCCATCCCGGGCGGGTCGCCACGGACATGCAGGAGGAACTGCACGCCTGGGAGGGCAAGGACTACCGGCCGGAGGCATGGATCCAGCCGGACCAGGTGGCCAAGGCCGTCCGGCTCGCCGTCGACGCGACGCCCGAGTCCACGATCGAGTCCCTCAGCATCCGCCCCTCGGGCATCACCCTCGGCTGAACCGTCCGCACGGCCATGGCCGATGCGGACGCGCCGCATCGAGTGTCCGAGTAGGCGTGTGCAGTGCGGCCCGCTCGCCTCGCGCCGGGTCCGCCAGACGACGATGCGCGGGGGCAGCGCGCTGCAAACCGCCGCAGAGCCCCGCAGATCCACCCCGACAGGCTGCCGCAGCGTCCGCCCGACAGTCGGCCGGCCTGTGCGGTGGCTGAACCCCTGCAGGCTCGCGCGTGACCCGCGGTCAGCTGACGCAGAGACAGAAAGGGTGGCCCGCGGGGTCGAGGAAGACGCGGAAGGTGGTTCCGGGCTGGTGCTCGTGCTTGACCGCGCCGAGGGCGATCACCGCCGCCTCCGCCTCGTCGAGGTCGTCCACCACCAGGTCGAGGTGCGCCTGCTGAGGTCGCTCGGAGGAGGGCCATTCGGGCGCGGTGTAGTGCTCCACCTTCTGGAAGCACAGGCTCTGCCCGTAGTCCGCCCGGATCTCGGCCCAGTCGTCCTCCACGTCGCCGGTCCAACCCAGCACCTGACCGTAGAAGGCGGCAAGCACTGCGGGGTCGGGACAGTCGAGGACAGTGGTGGGGAAGCGCGCGATAGTCATGCGGCCGAACCTAGTCCCTCTTGCGGACAACGGCCGTCCGCGGGGCCGGCGCGGCGGCGGCCGGAAGCCCGGCGCGGCGGCAGCCGGAAGCCCCAGCAAGGCAGTACAGCGAAGCGGGCGCCGTCAGGGCCGGGGAACCACGCGGGGCTTGCCGAACTGCGTCTGGACCCCGGGCGAGAACAGGACCGACGCGGGCGGCCCCTCCACGCGCAGCCCTGCCGCGGCGAGCAGCCCGTCGTCGAACTCGGTGAGCGAGGCGGGGTGGAGCGGCCACGGGCTGTGGGTGTTCGGGATGTAGAGGGTGCGCCCGCCGAGCGTGCTGTGCAACCCGAAGCGCGCCGTGAGCTCCAGCGACAGCGTGTCCCCCGCCGTCGTCGTCGCATCCGGCCGCACGGCGAAGCGGGACCCCGCCTGGTTGCCGTACCGCTCGACGGCGTACCCGTACTCCTGCTGCGTGCCCGTCCCGCGTGCCAGCGGTGAGCACCTCGACCAGACGTAGGGGATGCCACCGGCCCGGGCGGCCAGCACGACGGCGAGGCGTGAGGCGTCGAGGGTCACGAAGACGACACCGCGGGTGCCGTCCGGTCCCCGCGAGTAGAGCCGCACGTTGATCTCGGTGAAGGACCCGAAGTAGGGCACCGGCAGGCCCTTGCCCAGCCCGGCGCCGATCATCCGGAAGCCGATGAGGCCGACCCACGAGGAGCCGTCCACCTCGTCGGGCACGACGCCGGGCGGCATGTACGCGGCCACCGCGCGTGCGTCGATCCGCCAGTGCAGGAACACCGCGTCCGCCCAGAACTGGTCCATGATGACGGGGCGCGGCAGCTCGGGGGCGAGGTGCCACGCGGGGTCCTGGTAGTCGGTGCTCACGGGCATCCTCCGAGTATGCGTCCTCCGGCCGCGTTCCGCCCGCCGGCCGGGGCGGCCCGGCCAACGGGACGCCGCGCCGAGCCGGGCCTAGAAGGCATAGCGGATCCGGCAGTAGGGCAGCTCCGTGGCGGCGAGGCGGAGGAACTCGTCGAGGTAGCCGCGCTTCTCGTAGGCGATGTAGCGCACGTTGGCGAAGCCGTTCTGGGAGCGCTTGGTCTCCTGGAGGTCGGGCCTCCAGAGGATCTCCTCGGCCTGGGGATGCCATCCCAGGTTGACCTCGTGCAGCTGCTGGTTGTGCGTCAGGAAGATGACCTCCGCGGCGAGCTGCCGCTTCGCCGCCGGCGAGAGTGCCGCGTCGAGCTGCCGGAAGAGCTCGCGCCAGTCCTCCTGCCACCCGGGAGTGATGATCACCGGGGAGAAGTTGACATGGACCTCGTAGCCCGCCTCGACGAAGTCGTTGATGGCGGCGATCCGTTCCCGGACGGGCGTCGTCCGGACGTCCACCGTCCGGGCCAGCCGCTCGGGCATGAGCGAGAAGCGCACGCGCGTGCGTTCCTGCGGATCCCAGGCCAGCATGTCCCGGTTGACGTACTTGGTGGCGAAGGACAGCTTGGCGGTGGGCAGGTCGCGGTAGAGGTCCACGAGGTCCCGCACGTTGTCGCTGAGCAGTGCGTCCACGGAGCAGTCGCTGTTCTCGCCGATGTCGTACACCCACGCGTGCTCGTCGCACTGGTTGGGCTCCAGCTTGATGCCCTGACGAGTCACGTGGCGCTCCAGGTAGCCGCTGATCTGGTCGATGTTCGCGAAGACGGTGATGGGATTGCTGTAGCCCTTGTGACGCGGGACGTAGCAGTAGGCACAGGCCATCGCGCAGCCGTTCGCGGTGGACGGCGCGATGAAGTCCGCCGACCGTCCGTTGGGCTTGGCGGTGAGGCTCTTCTTGACGCCGACGATCAGCGCCTCGGTCTTGATGCGGACCCAGCGGCGCACGTTGGCCTCGTCGCCGCTCAGCTCGGGGATCCGCCAGTGGCTGGCGACCTCGACGACGTCGGCGTCGGGCCACCGGGCGAGGATCTCCTTGCCACGCGGGAGCTCGGCGGCCGCCGGTTCCACGTAGATCCGGCTGATCTGGAGCAACTTGCTGGCCTGGAGCATACGACCTCTCGACGGTGCGGCTTTACCTCGAGGATATCCACTGCCACCGACACTTCTGGCCCGCCGGATCCGGTCCTAGAGTGAGGGGACGGAGTCACCCGGGCGCCGCGAAGGGGGCAGGACATGGCCGAACTCCGTACGCAGCCGACGCAGCAGGACCCAGTGGAGTTCATCGGTACCGTGGCGCATCCGACGCGCCGCAGGGACGCCGAGGTGCTGCTGGACCTGATGGGTCGGGTGACGGGCGAACCCGCCGTGATGTGGGGGCCGACGATGATCGGTTTCGGGCAGTACCACTACCGGTACGCCTCGGGTCACGAGGGCGACGCCCTGGCCGTCGGCTTCTCCCCGAGGGCCTCCGCGCAGGCGCTCTACGGGCTGCTCGCCGCCCCGGAGGCGGAGCTCCTGTTGCCGCGACTCGGCCGTCACCGGCGCGGCGCCGGATGCCTGTACATCACCTCGCTCGCGGGCGTGGAGCTCGGGGTCCTCGAGGAGCTCGTGCAGCGC
This sequence comes from Arthrobacter sorbitolis, assembly GCF_054510995.1. Classification (NCBI taxonomy): domain Bacteria; kingdom Bacillati; phylum Actinomycetota; class Actinomycetes; order Micrococcales; family Micrococcaceae; genus Arthrobacter; species Arthrobacter sorbitolis. The sequence goes on along the minus strand of NZ_JBTNDM010000002.1, from coordinate 122,481 downwards.
GGCCACGACTTCATGGTGACCGAGAACTTCACCTGACCGGGCGGGACCGGGGCCCGGCCGGCGGGACGATCGCCGGCGCGTACGCGGGGGCTGCGCATGATCGGGAACGGTAGTACACTAACTGTTCGGACCCTAATGGTCCGGTAGTGGACTCCGGAGGACGAATGACGACGACCCTTGACGACGACCTGCTGCTCGAACGGCAGTTGTGCTTCGCCCTGTCCGTGGCGTCGAGGAGCGTGGTCGGTGCCTACCGCCCGGTGCTCGAGCAGCTCGACCTGACCCATCCGCAGTACCTCGTGATGCTCGCGCTGTGGGAGGAGAGCCCCCGGACGGTCCGGGACGTGGGACGGGCGCTCGCCATGGAATCCGCGACCCTCTCCCCCATGCTCAAGCGGCTCGAGGCCCAGGGCCTGATCACCCGCACCCGCGTCCCCGGCAACGAAAGGGCCCTTGCCGTCGGTCTCACGCAGACGGGCCGGGACCTCCGCTCGGCGGCGCGCCAGGTGCCCGCCACCATGATGGAACGGCTGGGTCTGACGCGCGAGCAGGTCGAGAGCCTCAACGACGCCATGCACTCCATCATCCGCGCCACGGGTACGGAGCTCCCCGGGTCGCCGCGCACGAGCACCGACGCCGCCCGCACGACACCAGGAGGGAATCCGGGATGAGCAAGAAGGAACCGCTGTCCTCGCGCTTCATGAGCGCTACGGGGAAACTGCGCATGTTCTTCGGGCCGGCCGCCCGTGGCACCACCAGCGGGCCGATCGTGTATCTCGACGACGAGGCACAGCGGCGCCGGCAGGAGGAACTGCAGCAATGGACCGTGGTGCGCAATCCGGACGGATCGACCTACCTCACGACCAAGCGGGAGCGGTAGCGCCGACGGGCCCTTCCGGTGAGCTGCGGAAGTCCTGCGTCGGACTTGGCTTGAACAGTGCTCTTCGGGTGGCAGACTGTCCTTGACAATGTCGTGTGCCCATGGGAACTACCGGGCGCTTTCCTGACCCAGCAAAGGTCTCTCATGAGTACACAGTGCCCGGCTGCTCCGACGTCCCTCGACGCGGCAGCCCTTCCCCGGACCGCGCTCCTCGCGCCGGGTGGTCCCGCGCAGGACGCCGGCGCCGCGGCCGATCATCTCGCCCTCGAATCGGCCGAACTCCTCGACACCCTCGAGCAGACCATCGCGCGCCTCGCCCTGGCGTACGGCGCGTGCGTCCCCCCGTCGGGAGACCGATCGGCAGACGACGAGGCCTTCGAATGGGTGCAGCAGTCCCTCGAGGACATCGCGGCGACCCTCCGGGGGCTGGCGCTCGGACGAGCCGCCGAGTCCTGGGTGGCCAAGACGCCGTAGCGAGGCCATCGGCGGGGCGGCAGCGGTCCGGCAGGTTCTCGGCGCGAACGCCGTCGACCGCCCGGCTCGGGAAGCGGAGCGGTCGAGCCGGCGCCTTCAGGCCCTGATCAGATGGACTGGCGGGCGCGGATGCCCGCCCTGCCCATCGCGTCGGTGTAGGCGGACTGGATGTCCTTCAGCCACTGCTCCTGGCTGGCGGGAGTCCCCTTGAAGGCACGCTCCCCGGGGGACCGTACTTCGTAGATCTTGAATCCGCGCTTCGCGATGGCGCGATTCTCCAGCTTCATGAGGCGACGCGCGGCCTTGTGGGCGTCGGCGCCGTGGGCGACGAGCGCGGAGGCGCGGGGCACCTGCTGCAGGAACGTGAGCAACGGCTTCACGCCGTCGGCGATCTGCTCCATGGTCAGCGCCCGCTCCTTGCCTTCCGGCAGGTACCACGGGTACGCGTTCCACGGCATGACCGCATCCGGCTGCAGGCCTACCGCCTCATAGATCCCCGCCATGCGGATGGAGCTCGGGTCGTCGTTCTCGAACGAGACGAAGCCCGAGGGCAGCGATGCTCCCGGGCTGGAGAAGAGACTGACGATCTTGCAGCCGTCCACGTCGTGGATGGGATCGATGTAGGGGACCACCGATCCGGGCTTCGACTCGGCCAGCGTGTCGCACAGCCGGTTCACGTCCTCTATCCGTGGATCGTAGCGTTGTTCCCATTGCTGGTCCCGATACGTGGGGTCTGCCATGCGCTGTACCAATTCCGCCTCCTCGCGGACGGCGCCAGAGGTGACGCGAACTTGTCCGCAGGCTTCCAGCCTACGCCAGTGTGACTCCGATGCCGGGGGCATGACCGATCACGGGCTCTGAACGGGGCCGTCGGCCCGCCGGTGCCGGCACCGACCGGGGACGACGGCGTCGGATGTGGTGGTCCTCATCCGGCCTCCATGGGCAGCCCAGGTCGGCGAAGCGGCGCCGGGCGGGCCGGCGGAGGCAGGCGGCGGTCGTCGTGCCTGGACGAGGGACACCACGGAGCGACTCCGTGGTGCCCGTCGGGATCAGGAGAGGGTGGATGCGTACGGGTCCCAGTCCTCGGGCAGCGGAGCGGCGGCGGTCGCCGTGCTGGAGAGCGACACGAACTCGCCGGTCTGGACGCTCTCGGAGATCGAGACCATGGCGTCGAGCACGTGGTACGCCATCTCACCCTGCGCGCGGTGCGGACGGCCCTCGCGCAGGGCGCGCGCCATCTCGAGCACACCGCTGCCACGGGTCGACGTCGCGCCGACGGCGGGGATGACCTCCGGCTCGTCGCTTCCGCGGCGCGTGAGGACGAGGTCGCCGGTGAAGTTGTTCGGGTCGGGGAACGCGAGCGTCCCCTCGGTCCCGGTGACCTCCACGAAACCGGCCCGCTTGAGCGGGGAGTCGAAGCTGAAGATGCTCTGCGAGGACTCGCCGTTCGCGAACTGGGCGATGGCGCTGACGTGCGAGGGGACGGTGACGTCGAAGACCTCGCCGGCCTTCGGGCCCGAACCGATGGTCCGCGTCTCGCGGGACGTGGAGCCGAACCCTGCCACCTTCGTGATGGCGCCGAAGGTCTGCACGAGGGTCGTCAGGTAGTAGGGCCCGATGTCGAACAGGGGCCCGGCGCCCTCCTGGAAGAGGAAGGCGGGGTTCGGGTGCCAGGACTCGGGGCCCGGGGACTGCATCAGGGTCAGCGCCGTCAGGGGGACACCGATGTCGCCACGCGCCACGAGGCGCAGCGCGGTCTGCAGGCCCGCGCCGAGGAAGGTGTCCGGAGCGCAGCCGAGGCGCACACCGGCGGCGTCGGCGGTCTTCAGCAGGCCGATGCCGCTCTGGCGGTCCAGCGAGAAGGGCTTCTCGCTCCACACGTGCTTGCCCGCGCCGACGGCGGCAGTGGCCACCTCCACGTGCGCGGCCGGGATGGTCAGGTTGACGACGATCTCGACGTCGGGATGGTCCAGGGCGTCCTGCACGCCTCCGGAGGCCGGCACGCCGAACTCGGCCGCGCGGGCGGCGGCCACCTCCTCGAACATGTCGGCGACGATGTGCACCGTCACGTCCGGGAAGCCCGTCAGGTTCGTCAGGTACTCCTTGCTGATGACCCCCGCACCGATGACGGCGACGCCGACGGGGCCAGTGCGCCGTGCTTCCGTCGGAGCGCTCATTTCCTTCCCTCGTTCAGGTACGCGAGGCTGTCGGCGACGGCGGTGAAGATGTCGCCCTCGAAATCGTCCAGTTCCACGACGGCGGCCTCCAGGCCGGGGACGGCGTCGAGCACGTCCCAGACGCGCATCCTGCCGGAGCCGACGGCGACCTGCTCCTTGTCGTCCCGGGTGAGCGGTCCGTCCTTGATGTGGACGAAGCGCACGCGGTCGCCGAGACGGCGGAGCAGTTCGACGGGATCCTCACCGCCGACCGCCGCCCAGTAGGTGTCCACCTCGAGGACCACCTCGGGGTCGAGGTGACCGGCGAGCACCTCGAGCGCGGAGGTGCCGCCGATCCGCTCCTCGAGCTCGAATTCGTGGTTGTGGTAGCCGACGGTGATGCCGTAGCCGGCACCCTTCCGGGCTGCCGCGTTGAGGGCGTCCGCCGTGGCCCTGATGTCCTCGTCCGATGTCCAGCGGGACCGCTCCACATGCGGGTCGATCACGGTGCCGATGCCGAGCTTGCGGGCCGCCTCGAAGATCTCGTCCTGGTCCGCGCGCAGCAGCGGCGCGTGGCCGGACGGTGCGGTGAGTCCGCTCTCCGAGAGGGCCGCGGCGAGTTCGTCGGCGGTGGCGACGAAGTTGTAGGGCTCGACGGCGGTGTAGCCGAGCGCGGCGACGCGCTTGATGGTGCCCGGCAGGTCCTCCCCCAGTGCCGTCCGCAGTGTGTAGAGCTGGAGTGAATACGTCACGGAGAATTCTCCTCGCTGAGAAAATGGGGTTACTGAACCGGTTCAGGTATGCCACGAACCTAGGCGATATGCCGGAGCGGGTCAAGCAGATCTCCCGGCTATTGTGGGAGCCATGGCCAAGGAAACCATTGCCGGTCTGGCGAAGAGGCTGGGCATCTCGAAGGCCTCCGTGTCCTACGCCCTCAACGGCCAGCCGGGTGTCAGCGAACTGACCCGGCGACGCGTCCTGGACCTCGCCGAGGAACTCGAGTGGTACCCGAGCTCCTCGGCGCGCGCCCTCTCCCGGTCCCGGGCGGGCGCGGTGGGCATGGTCCTGTCCGCCGATCCCCTCCTGATCGGCACCGAGCCGTACTTCATGGCGATGCTGGCCGGGATCGAGACCGCGCTGGCGGAGGGGGACATGGCCCTGATGCTGCGGATGGTGGGGAGGGATCCGGCGCAGGAGTACGCCACCTACGAGCGCTGGGCCGGCGAGCGGAAGGTGGACGGCGTCCTGGTGTTCGACCACCTCCACGACGATCCCCGCCCCGCCCTCCTCGACCGGCTGGGCCTGCCGTTCGTGCTGCACGGCGCTCCCGCATCGGCCGCACCGGCCGGGTTCTCCGGGACGACGACGGACCACGCCGCCGATGCCGCGACGATCGTCGGCCACCTCCACGACCGCGGGCACCGCCGGATCGCGCACGTCTCCGGCCCGCACACCTTCCTGCATGAGGAGGAGCGGATCGGTGGCGTGGCGGCATGTGCCGCCGGGTACAGGATGGAGGTGGTCCCGTTCGAGGGGAACTATGCGCTCAGTGCCGGGCACGACGCCGTCCTGTCCCTGCTGCGGGATCCCGGCGAGCGGCCGATCACTGCGATGGTCTTCGGCAACGACCTGATGTCCATGGGCGGCCTGCTCGCCCTCCGCGAACTCGGGCTGCGCTGCCCCGAGGAGGTCGCGATCGCCAGCTGGGACGACTCCCTGCACTGCCGGCTCGCGTCGCCGGCCGTCACGGCGCTGTCCCGCAACCCCGGCATGCAGGGGCGGGTGGCGGCGGAACTCCTGCTGGCGCTGCTCGAGACCGGCAGCATCCAGACCCGGCCGATGCCCGTCGGCGAACTCGTGGTGCGGGCCAGTACCGGCGTGGGATGACCGTTGCCGCGCGGATCCCGGGGCCGCCCGGTCAGAGGTCGGCCGGCGGCATCCCCTCGTCGCTGTAGGGGGCGCGGGGTACAGGCGGCAGTTCGTCGATCAGTTCGTTGACCGCGTGGGAGAGGATGTCCGCCTGCTCCGCCGGAAGCGGCACGAGCCCCTGCAGGTGGGCTTCGAGCTCGGTCTGGCCGGCGACGCCCGTGTACTCGAAGTACCGCAGCCACACCTCGTGCAGCATCAGCCCCGAGGACTCGATCGCGAGCAGCGTGAGCCGTCGCTGCTCCTCCTGCGTCCGGCGGCCGCTCCTCGACTCCCTCATCCGGTCCTCGCAGGGGCACGGAGGAGGCATGGACGGACAAGGTCGGGTGCGATTCTCACGGTGACAACTTCCAACCCGGCGCAGGGGTGAGTGGGCATCGCGGCTAGTGGCTGAACCGCACGAGGAGCGCGAAACAAACCCCTCATGGGCCGAGTCTATGCCGCCCCGGGGCCGGACCGCGCCGACGGTCGGCAGTGGCGGACGGCGGAGATGTGTGAGCCCGGTGCTGCCCGTCCTGCGCCACGTGCCTCGCGCCCTGCCCGAACATGCCGGACCGCGCAGGCCCCGTCCCCCTGCCGGAGGCCGTGGCTACAGCGCGATGAGGGCGTCGATGATGTCGCACGTCTCGGTCCGGGTGGTGTAGTCCACCCGGACGTCGATGAGGCGGATGGTCCCGGTCGCGTCGGCCACGATCACCGTGGGAAAGGGGATGGCCGCCGTGTGGTCCATGTTCGACCCGGCGACGTCGATGCCGAGCGCTGCCCGCGCGCGGACCGACTCGAGGCTGGGCACCGTCACGATGCCCAGGTGTGCCGCCAGCGCGTTGCCCTTGTCGGAGAACATCGTGAAGCGGAGTCCCGCGTCGCGGGCCCCACTCACCGCGATGGAGGGCGCCTGCGGGCTGATCGCGACGAGCCGCGTGCCGAAGGCCTCGACGACCGGCCGGAGCTCGTGCTGGTAGGTCTTCAGCGCGATGCTGCAGTAGGGACACCATGCGCCCCGGTAGAAGACGATGATGGCCGCTGCGGCGCCCAGCGCCTCGCCGAGCCCGATCCGGTGCCCGCCCGGGTCGTACAGGTGCGCGTCGGGCAGCCGGTCCCCCACCTGTGCGATCCCGCTGGGCAGCCCTGCCCGGCGCAGGTCCTCCTGTTCGCGGGCGAAGACCGCGGCCAGTTCGGGACCGATGCGCGCCTCGAAGGTCGGCGTGAACTCCTCGACCTGCGACGCGATGGTGTTCGTGAATGCCGGTGTGTGCATCATCCAATCCCCTCAGCACAACCGCCGTGGGAGCCTCGAACCCGCGGCTGGACCCATTGTGGTCCACACTCCGGGAAATGCCCAGCGGCCGGCCGGTGGATGGCCGGGATCGGTTCCCCCGGCAACCCCACCCGGTCAGACGGGAGGCTGGCAGCGCGGACACCACCAGGTACGACGCCGGCCCGGATCGCCCGCTACCTCGGCCCGGACGAGCACTGTCGTCCCGCAGCGCAGGCAGGGCTTCCCGGCCCGGCCTGCCACCCAGTGCTGCTCGCCCCTGCGCGTGTTCCCAGTGGTGACCTGGTGCGCGCCGGGCTGGCTGGCGGAGAAGCGGAGGCACCGGGCGCCGAGTGCCACCAGGGCGGGCACGTCGACGTCGGCCATGGCCGTGTCGGGGTGGAGCCCGCGCAGGAAGCAGAGCTCGTTCGCCCAGAGGTTGCCGAACCCGGCGACGTTGCGCTGGTCGAGCAGGGCCGCGGCCACCCGCTCGCCCGGGTCGAGCCGGAGCCGGCGGGCCGCCTCCCCCGGGGACCAGTCGTCCCGCAGCGGGTCCGGCCCGAGGTGCCCGACGACGTCGTGCTCGGCGCGTGTCGGCAGCAGGTCGACGACGGGGAGGTCCAGCCCGTACGCCGTCGGCCCGTCGGCCACCTCGAGGATCACGCGCGCGTCCGGCAGCAGTCGGTGCGGCAGCCTCCTGCCCGGCGCCGTGACGGTCCAGGACCCCTGCTTCAGCAGGTGCGTGTGGAGTGTGAGCCCGCCGTCGAACCGTGTCAGCAGGTGCTTCCCGTGCGTGACATGCTGCAGCACCCGCCGGCCGTCCAGCGCGGCTGTCGCATGCGCGGGGACGCGCAGGTCCCCCCGCCGGAGCGTGCGGCCGTCGAGCGACCGCCGGAGCCGCACGGCCAGCCGGAAGACGCTGTCCCCCTCGGGCATGTTCCACCTCCCGCCGCGTGGCGCACCGCCGTCGGTCGGCCGGTCCGTAGGAAGGGTAGCGCCCGCCACGGACAGGGTGGCCGGCTGCGTGGTTCCCGGCCGCCGGTAGTGGCTCCGCGCCCACCACCGGAGGGGAGCCGCGACTTCCGTTCCCGGGGACGGACCGATACTGTGGGGATCTGCCGGGCCCTGCCCGTCACGCGCGGTCTTGAAGCGGGCCCGGTAGCTCTGTCCACCTCGTATTACCGAACAGGCCCCCATGAACACCAGACTGTCGCCCTCAGAGGATTTCCCCGAAGACCTCGCCGCCCTCGACCTCCCCGAGGCGGAGGTCCTGAACAGCAGGGTCCACCGCGAGCTCGACCACGAGTACGCGGAGGACGGCGAGCCGTCCCCGGAGACGGAGTTCCGGCACGAGGAACTGACCGAGGAACTGGATCGGCGTGACCGGCAGGCCGGGTCCGCCGGTGCGGACGCCGACCTCGCCGACACGGAGCTCCGCACCTCCTGACCCTTCCGGCGGACCGGCAGGCGCGGAACGCCCCTCGCCCGCGTCGGCGAGGTGGTCTAGATTCGAAGGCAACGCAATCCACCGAACGGAGAAGAGCATGAAGAACAAACTTGTTTTCGCGGCAGGCATGGCCGCCGGTTACGTCCTCGGCACGCGGGCCGGCCGGGAGAGCTACGAGCAGCTCCGGTCGAAGGCGCAGAAGCTGTGGAACGACCCGAAGGTGCAGGACAAGGTCTCGTCGACCACCGGCACCCTCAAGAGCAAGGCGCCCGCGGTCCAGGACTCCCTCAAGGGCGTGCTGAAGAAGGGCGGGGCGGGCTCGAAGGACGGGGCGAAGGCCCCGAGCACCCCGGGCAAGGACATCGGGGCGAGCGGGGACCTCCCCCTCGACGTACCGCCCGTCGTCACGGCCATGGACACAGGACGTCCCGGGACCACCGGCCCGAGCGGCGGCGATCCCCGCCACGTCGAGGACACGCCGTTCGAGGCACAGGACGAGGACACCCGCCCCGACCTCAAGAAGTAGGGCTCGCACGAGGGAAGGGGAGGTCCGGCTCGCGCCGGGCCTCCCCTTCCGTCTGTCAGACGCCTTCGCTCACCGCTTCCTCCGCGTCGAGACACACCGCGCAGTCGGCCTCGACGAGCATGGCGTTGACGGCGACGGCCAACCGGTACGCATCGCCGGCGGCGGGTAGCAGTTGGGCCGCCGGGTCCGCCGCATTGCCCACGGCCCATACCCGGTCCACCGAGGTCCGCCCGATGTCGTCGGTGGTCACGCAGCCGTCGTCCCGCATCTCGCATCCGAGGGCGTCGATGAACGGCAGGGCGGCGTCGGCGCCGGGCTCGCAGAACACCGCTGCACACGGATGCTGCGACCCGTCGTCCAGGCGGACGCCGCGCAGCGCCCGGGGGGTGCCGTCGTCCCCCGCCTCGAGCACCAGGCCCCGGACGCGTCCCTCGGCGATCCGCACCCCGCGGGTGCGCAGGCGCCGCTCGTCGTCCTTCGACAGCGGTTCGAGGGTGTGCGGGAAGAACGTCACGTCGTCGGACCACTGCCGCACCAGCAACGCCTGGTGGAGGGACGTCGGGGAAGACCCCAGCACCCCGAGAGGCTGGTCCCTCACCTCCCAGCCGTGACAGTACGGGCACTGCAGCAGGCCCCGGCCCCAGGCCTCGCGGGCTCCCGGCACATCGGGCAGGACGTCGCGGAGTCCCGTGGCCAGCACGAGGTGTCGCCCCTCGACCGATCGGCCGTCCGCGGTCGTGACGGACCACCCCTCCTCGAGCTGCCGGGCCCCCTCGGCGCTGCCGTCGAGGAACCCCACGCCGTAGGGCTCGAGGTCCTGCCGACCCAGGGCCACGAGGGTCCCGGGCGCCGTCCCGTCCCTCGTGAGAAATCCGTAGGCCGCGTCGGCCGGGGCGTTGCGCGGTGTTCCCGCGTCGATGACGAGGACGTCCCGCCTTGCCCGCCCGAGGACGAGTGCGGCGCTCAGCCCCGACACCCCTCCGCCCACGATGACGACGTCGTACGTCTGCTGCCTGTCCATCCGTCCATCCGATCACGCGGCGCGGAGGGGCCGCCGCCTCAGATTGTCCTTGCCATCAGGCCGTCGGCCCTGCAGTTCCCCGGCCGTCGGCCGGGAGACCGAGCGAGGCGACGAGCGAGGCGAAACGCCGGTTCCCGGCGAGGTCCTCGACGAGGACGGCCTTGCCGTCCGCGTCGGCGAGGGGGATGCGCCAGTTGGGGTACTCGTCATTGGTACCGGGCTGGTTCTGGGTCCTGCGTTCCCCCACCGCGTCCGCGAGTGCCACGCCCAGCAGCACGGACGGGGTCTGGGCGATGAAGCCGTGGAGCGCCTCGACGGTCTGCCGGACATCGGGCGACGCACCCTCCAGGAGGCCGCGTCGGCGGAGGAGTGCGAGGAACTTCTCCTGCACGGCGCGGTCCTCGGCCTGCTCCTCGGCCACCGGGCGGCTGAGCAGGCCGAGCCTCTCGCGCAGCACCACGTGCTCGCCGGCCAGGTAGCCCGCGCTCGGCGGGAGGTCGTGCACCGTCACGGTGGTCAGGCAGCCCGCCCGGTAGGCCTCTGGCGGAAGGGGGCCGTCCTCGTCCTGCTCGAACCAGAGGATCGAGGTGCCGAAGACGCCGCGCTCGCCGAGGTACTCCTGCACCCCCGGCTCGAAGACGCCGAGGTCCTCGCCCACCACGACCGCGCCAGCTCGCTCGGCCTCGAGGACGAGGATGCCGATCAGCGCCTTGTGGTCGTAGTAGACGTAGGCTCCCGCGCCCGGCGCCTCGCCCTGCGGGATCCACCACAGGCGGAACAGCCCGAGGATGTGGTCCACGCGGATACCGCCCGCGTGCCGCAGGATGTTGCGGAGCATGTCGCGGAAGGCGGCGTACCCGGAGGCGGCGAGGCGTTCCGGGTGCCATGGCGGCTGGCTCCAGTCCTGGCCGTGCTGGTTGAACATGTCCGGCGGCGCGCCGACGCTGATCCCCGCCGCGAGCACGTCCTGCAGCGTCCAGGCGTCGGCGCCGCTCGGGTGGACGCCCACCGCGAGGTCGTGGACGACGCCGATGGGCATCCCCGCATCGGTGGCCTCGAGCTGGGCCTCCTGGAGCTGTTCGTCGAGGAGCCACTGCAGCCACTCGTGGAACTCGATCCGGGCCGCGTGGCGCTGCGCGTACTCCGCGGCACCGGCGGAACCGGGCCGCCCGACGTCGTCCCATTCCGGCGCGCCCGGAGGGTAGGTCTCGGCGAGCGCGGACCACAGCGCGAAGTCGGACAGTCCCTGCCCCTGGTGCGCGCGGTAGGCGTCGAAGGCGTGCTGGCGCTGTTCCGGGCGCGGGTGGGCGAACACGAGTTCGAGCGCCTCGAGCTTCGCCGCGTAGGAGGAGTCCCGGTCGAGCAGCTCGGTCGCGGTGTTCGCCTCGGCGAAGCCTGCGGCGAGCGCACCGATCCGCGCCCGCGCGGCGTCGTCGAGCCTCGCGTACTCGGGGATGTCCTCGACGCGCAGGTAGAGGGGGTGGAAGTAGCGCCGCGTGGTCGGCAGGTACGGGGAGGGCTCCACGGGAGGGACGGGTTCGGCGGCATGCAGGGGATTGACCAGCACGAATCCGCCGCCGTACCCTGCTGCGGCCTGGGCCAGTCGGCCCAGGTCGGAGAGGTCGCCGATACCCCACGACTCGGAGGAGCGGACGGAGTAGAGCTGCGCCATGAGGCCCCACGTGCGGGAGTCCATCAGCGCCGCCGTCGTGCTGAGCCGGTCCGGTGTGACCACGAGCGTGCAGGACGTCTCCAGCCCGTCCACACGGGCGGAGACCGTGTGCCAGCCGAGCGGCAGTGCATGCGGCAAGACGGCTTCCCGCCGCTCCAGGTCCTGTCCGTCGACGGTCCGTGCCCCGACGGCTTCACCGACCGTGCCGGTGTAGTGCACGCCGTCCTCGTCGACGGCCCGGAGCTCCACCTCCGCGCCAGCGGGCACGTGCAGGATCACCGGATCCGTGTCGCTCTGCCGCACGACGACGACGGCGGGGAGCACCGAGCGCCACGGGCCGTCCTCGACGTCGGTCAGCGACTGCGCGATGGCGGCGTCGGAGGCGGCATCGACGCCGAGTGCCGCGAGGACGGCGACGAGAGTCTCCGGTGCGACGCGCGCCGGGCGGCCGTCCCATCCCTTGAACGTGGTCCCCACGCGGTGCGCCTCGGCGAGGCGCTCGAGGGGGGTGGGTTCCGCGGGGGCTTCTTCTTCGTGCTGCGTCGTATCGGCCATGGCACCAATCTAGGCATGCATGAGCAGGCGGTGCATCCGGCGCCACGGCCGGGCACGGATTTGACGCTGCCGGCCGGCCGCCGTGTGCGGTGCGGTGCGGAGGGCAGTTCATCCTGGAAGGGAGCGGAGCCGAGCCGCTACCAGGTGTCCTTCGTGTAGGTGCTGTTGAGCCGGGCGATCAGCAGCCCGAGCGTCTCGACGTCCTCGGGGTCCCAGCTGTTCATGAGCGCCGTGAAGGCCGAGCGCCTGCCCGCCTGGGCGGTGGCGAGCTGCTGCTGGCCACGCGCGGTCAGCAGGACCCGCTGGGAGCGGGCGTCCGACGGGTCGAGCTGGCGGCTGACCAGCCCGAGCCGTTCCAGCCCGGCGAGCTGCCGGCTCACCGACGGCTTGCCCACCCCGATGCTCGTCGCGATGTCGGTCGCCCGCAGCGATCCTTCCCGCTGCAGCAGGGTCAGGATGCCGTACGCGGCGGGCTCCATCTCCGGGTGCACGTTCTTGGCGAGCGCGTGGGACGTGGTCCGTTCCCGGCGCCACAACACGCTCGTCTGCTCCTCCAGCACCTCGATGGCGCGGTCGAATTCCACCCCGTCGGTATCTGCTGCTGCGTCCATGGAGGAAGCGTATAGATGCCGGGGGCACCCATGGCCGTATTCGCCGGAAAAGTTTCAGTATTTCGGCGGTCAGGGCAGGCCGTGCGTGCTGACGAAGTCCTGGTGCATCCGCGTCTGGGTCAACGCGGAGAGCAGCTGGAATCCGTGCAGCCCGTCCCATCCCGCCGTCCAGGTGAGGTGCGAAGCGATCTCCCAGACGGTCGGCCCGGACGGGCTCGCGCTTCCGGCCAGCGCGGACGCCACTTCCCGTGCCCGTTCGAGCTGGTGGTCGGCGCACGCGGCAGCGCGCTCGCCGAGTCCGGTGAACCGGTAGCCGTGGCCGGGGGCGGCCTCGTACCCGCCGTAGGGGAGGATGCGCTCCACGGACGCCAGGTAGTCGGCCAGCGGGTTCGACGGCGTCTCTCCGCCGAGGCCGAGACCGGGGAACACCGTCGGCAGCACGTGGTCCCCCGTGTAGAGGAGGCCGCGGTCGTCGTCGCGCAGGCAGAGGTGGCCTGCGGTGTGGCCCGGCGTGGACATCACCGAGACGCGGAAGCCGGCGACGGACAGGAGGTCCCCGTCGCCGAGCTCCCGGTCGACGGCCAGCACCAGTGCTTCGGGAGACCGGTCCACGTCCTGGGCCAGTTCACTGCGGCGCCCCTCCGGGACACCCCATGCCGCCAGGCGGCCGAGGGCCTCGTCGGGGTCGAACCGGCGGACCCGGTGCAGCTCGAGCGCGCGGCGCTCCACTGCGTGCATCGCCAGCGGTGCGCCGGATGCTCCGCGCAGGCGGGCGGCCATACCCACGTGGTCCGGGTGCAGGTGCGTGCCGGTGATGCCGGTGACGGCGTCGGCGCCCGCCGCACCGGGGACGATCGCGGCGAGCGCCGCGAGCAGACGGTCCCAGTTCGTGTCCGAGTCCCATCCGGGATCGATGACGTGGACACCGCCGTCCGCGCCCCGCAGCAGGTAGGTGAAGGAGTAGGCGAGGTGGCCGCCGGGCATGGGTTGCGCGAGAGCCCAGACGTCGTCCCGTACCCGGTCGAGCGGAGGGAGGTCGCCCCGCTCGAGGGCGTCCGTCTGCTGCCTGCTCGTGCTCTGCATTCATCCTCCCCGGGTAGCCTGCTCCAACCGTAGACCCGGCCGTACACCCGGCGCGGCAGGCCAGGTCCGCGGGGGCGTTACACCGGGTCTGAGCACCCGGCGCGGCGGCACGGGAAGATTGAGCGGGACTGCCCGTAGGCGGCATGCACCGCCGACGCCCGGGTCAGCCCCCGAACAGGGCTGCTACACGTGTCAGTGTCTGGAAGACGCCGTAGGCGAGGGGCACTCCTACGAGCGCCCAGACGGCGGCGATGCGTGCTCCGGTCATGTCAGGCCTCCTTCGCGAATTCTCGGGGTGCTTCCGCGACGGGTTCGTGGAAGCGGGGATCGACCGGCTTGACCAGCAGGTTGGCGATGAACCCCACGATCAGGAGGGCCACCATGGTGAGCAGCGCGGGCTGGTAGGCACCGGCCGTCAGCTCTCCCGGGGTGCCCTGCGCATCGAGGAACGCGTTGACGATCAGCGGTCCGGCAATGCCTGCGGCCGACCAAGCAGTGAGCAGTCGGCCGTGGATCGCGCCGACCTGGTACGTCCCGAAGAGGTCCCGGAGGTACGCCGGGACGGTGGCGAAACCGCCGCCGTAGAACGAGATGATGACGAAGGCCAGGACGACGAACAGCAGCGTGGTGGACGAGCCGGCGAGGGCGAGCACTGCGTAGAGCACGGCTCCCACCCCGAGGTAGACCATGTAGATGCGCTTGCGGCCGATGATGTCGGACGTCGTCGACCAGACGAAGCGACCGCCCATGTTGCCGATGGACAGCAGGCCCACGAAGCCGCCGGCCACGGCGACGGAGACCGCCGTCGTGCCGTCCGCACCGCGGAAGAAGTCCTGGATCATGGGGGACGCCTGCTCGAGGATGCCGATGCCCGCCGTGACGTTGCAGAACAGGACGATCCATACGAGCCAGAACTGGCGGGTCTTGATCGCGTTCGCGGCGGACACGTTGTCGGTGGTGACGAGCGGCTTGGACTTCAGCTGCGAGGGGTCGAAGCCCTCAGGCTTCCAGCCGTCGGCCGGCACCTTGATGGTGAACGCGCCGAACATCATGTAGACGAAGTACACGACGGCGAGGGTCAGGAACAGCTTGCCGACGGCGTCGCCGCTGGCCACCCAGCCCTCCGCCCCGGAGTTCGGGTCGTACATGCGCAGCAGCTGCGTGGACAGCGGGCTCGCGATGAGGGCGCCGCCGCCGAAGCCCATGATGGCCATGCCGGTGGCGAGGCCCGGACGGTCGGGGAACCACTTGATCAGCGTGGACACCGGCGAGATGTAACCGATGCCGAGGCCGATACCGCCGATGAAGCCGTACCCGAGGTAGACGAGCCACAGCTGGTCGGTGAAGATGCCGAGGGCTCCCACCAGGAAGCCCGAGGTCCAGAACACGGCCGACGTCGCCATCGCCTTGCGGGGCCCGTTGCGGTCCACCCAGGTGCCGAGCACGGCGGCGGACAGCCCGAGCATCACGATGGCGATCGAGAAGATGATGCCGATCTGCGTGAGGGTGGCGTCGAAGTGGGCCGTCAGCGCGGTCTTGTACACGCTGGTCGCGTATGCCTGCCCGATGCACAGGTGGACGGCCAGTGCGGCCGGCGGGATGAGCCAGCGGTTGTATCCAGGTGGCGCGATAGTGTGCTCGCGGTCTAACCAGCTCATCGATAACCTCTCCGTCAGCATGAGTGGCCGACCCCGGCCATCGTTGGTACAGGCAATTATGCGGTGCGTCACACGCGGCCGTCGCCATTCCGCGACGGGTGGTCATCCTGGCGCGCCGAGTGGTATACCGGAGCAGGGAATAGCCAGCCAGCTTAGTATTCTCACCTAGACTGACCCCCATGGCCATCACAGAGCAGGTTCCCGACACCAGATTGAAGCGCGGCATCTCGGGCCCGCTGCTGTACCTCTTCATCCTCGGAGACGTCCTCGGCGCGGGCGTCTACGCGCTCGTGGGCGTTATCTCGGCCGAGGTGGGCGGCGCCATCTGGGTCCCCCTCATGGTGGCCCTGGCCCTGGCCCTGCTGACCGCCGGGTCCTACGCCGAGCTCGTGACGAAGTACCCGAAGGCCGGCGGTGCCGCGGTCTTCGCCGACCGCGCGTTCAAGAAGCCGTTCATCTCGTTCCTCGTCGGCTTCTGCATGCTCGCCGCAGGCGTGACCAGCGCCGCCGGCCTCGCCCAGGCCTTCGCCGGCGGGTACCTCACGACGTTCATCGACGTGCCGGCCGTGCCCGCCGCCCTGGTGTTCCTCGTCCTCCTGGCCCTGCTCAACATGCGCGGCATCAAGGAATCGGTCCGCAGCAACGTCGTCATGACCGTCGTCGAGGTCTCGGGTCTGGTCCTGGTCATCGTCGTCGTCGGCATCTTCGTGGCGGGCGGCAACGGGGACATCTCGCGCGTCAGCGAGTTCCCTCCAGGCGTGAGCGCAGCATCCGCCGTCCTGTCCGCCTCCCTCATCGCCTACTACTCCTTCGTCGGGTTCGAGGTGTCGGCGAACGTCGCCGAGGAGGTCCAGGACGTCAGCCGCGTCTACCCCCGCGCCATCTTCGGCGCCCTCCTGACGGCCGGCGTCGTCTACCTCCTCATCGGACTGGCGTCCTCCGCGGCCCTCGCCCCCGACCAGCTCGCCGGCTCCAGTTCACCCCTGCTCGACGTCGTCGCGGCCACCGGCGCGGGCATCCCGACCTGGCTCTTCAGCCTGGTGGCCCTCATCGCCGTCGCCAACGGCGCCCTGCTGACCATGATCATGTCGAGCCGCCTCACCTACGGCATGGCCGAGCAGGGGCTCTTCCCGTCCGTCTTCGACCGCGTCCTCCCCCACCGACGCACCCCCTGGGTCTCGATCGTCGCGACCACCCTCGTGGCCATGGCGCTGACGCTCACCGGAGGGCTCGAGTCGCTGTCGCAGACCGTGGTCCTGCTCCTGCTGTTCGTGTTCCTCAGCACCAACATCGCCGTGATCGTGCTGCGGAAGGACGAGGTGGACCACGAGCACTTCCGCATCCCGGTGGTGTTCCCGTACCTCGCGATCGCTTCCTGCGTCCTGCTGCTCACGCAGCAGACGGGCGAGATCTGGCTCCGCGCCGGGATCCTCCTCGCACTGGGGCTCGCCCTGTACGGCGTGCAGCACGTGGTACGCGGCAGGACGGCGAAGGCTGCCGACCGGTAACCCCGCCCGCTCCGAAGTCCGCGCCGGGAAGGGGCAGGGAGGCGGTCCGCCGACGGGCCGCCTCCCCCTTCCGTGCCGGACCTCGGAGCCCTTACCGCTTGCCGTACTTGCGGTGCACGGCCTGCTTGCTCACGCCCAGGGACTGCGCGATGGCCTCCCAGGACAGTCCTGCCTGCCGGGCACTGCGCACGAGGCCGGCTTCCGCCTGCCCCACCTCCCGGTGCAGTTCGGCGATCATCTGCAGGGATTCCGCTGGTCCCTTCCCATCCATCGACCCGACGAGAGTCTTCATACGCTCCACCTCCATGCGTCAACATTAGTTGACGTCGCAGGGTGCGGGCAAGGGTTGCTCCGGACGGTCACCAGGAGTGCGGGGCCGGCCTGCGGGTACTCGGGAGCGTGTTGTTCAGGCGCCACTCGTGGACCCACCCGGGCAGCACGAGATCCTCGGGTGGCGCACCGAAGGCCGCGATGATCTCCTCGTTGCTCACCGGGCCCGCGCCGGAGACGAGGCGCGTGGCGATCACGGCACGCGCGTAGATCTCGCCGTCGGCCACGGCGCGCTGCTCGAAGTAGATGGCGCGCTCGTCGAGGCCGAGGATGCGGGTCTCGACCGAGTACCGCTGGCCGAGCTGGAGCGACTTGCGGAAGCTGATCGTCTCCCCTGCAGCGACCGGACTCCACCCGCGGGCACGCATCGTGCGCCAGACACCGCTGCGCACCAGGAGGTCGAAGCGCCCGAGATCGAACACCGAGAAGTACATGCCGTTGTTCATGTGCATCGCGATGTCGATGTCGGTCAGGAGGACCCGCAGGCCGATACTGCCGGCATCCCAGATACCGAGCGTCGAGCGCCTGCCGGAGGTGAACAGTTGCAGCATCGTGCGGAAGATCAGGTGCATGCCCGCTATATTACTCACCAGTAACATCACCGTCGATCGTGTCCGCGGCCACGGCACAGAAACGGAATAATCTCTCCGGTTCAGTGGTTTCCGCCAGCAGGAAACAATCCAGCACGAGGAGCAACCATGACCACCAGCACCCAGATCCAGCTCGTCTCACGCCCCGTCGGCACACCGACCCCGGAGGACTTCGCCACGGTGGAGGTCGAACTGCCCGCACTCGGTCACGACGAGGTCCGCGTCCGCAACGAGTTCGTGTCCGTCGATCCGTACATGCGCGGCCGCATGAGTGGGGCGAAGTCCTACATCCCGCCGTTCGGGCTGGGCGAGACCATGACGGGCGGCGCCGTGGGCAGGGTCGTGGAGTCCACCTCGGACTCCCTGCCCGTGGGCAGCGCGGTCCTCCACGGGGACGGGTGGCGCGATCTCGCGCAGGGTCCTGCCCGCCACTTCTCCCCCCTGCCGGAGACGGAACTGCCCCTGTCCGTCTTCCTCGGAGCCGCCGGCATGACCGGCCTCACCGCCTATGCCGGCCTGAAGCGCGTGGCGAGCCTCGAGGAGGGCGACGTCGTCTTCATCTCCGGGGCGGCGGGCGCCGTCGGATCCATCGCAGGACAGGTGGCACGCAAGCTGGGCGCATCGCGGGTGATCGGTTCCGCGGGTTCGGCCGCGAAAGTGGCGCTCCTGAAGGAGAAGTACGGGTACGACGAGGCGTTCAACTACAAGGACGCACCCGTGCGGGAGCAGTTGCGCGAGGCCACCCCCGACGGCATCGACGTCTACTTCGACAATGTCGGCGGGGATCACCTGGAGGCGGCCCTGGACCGCCTGAACCGCGGTGGCCGCGCCGCCCTGTGCGGCGCCATCTCGCAGTACAACAACACCGCGCGCACGCCGGGCCCCGACAACATGGCCAATCTCGTCAAGAACTCCCTCAAGCTGGAGGGCTTCATCGTCGGGCAGCACCAGGATCTGCAGGCCGAGTTCGCGGGGAAGATGACGGGCTGGCTGGCCGACGGCAGCGTGGTCTTCGACGAGACCGTCGTGGACGGCATCGGGAACGCGGTCCGCGCCTTCCTGGACATGATGGACGGCGCGAACACGGGCAAGATGCTCGTCCGCCCCTGAACGGCGGATCCCGCCGTCGACGCGGCCGACCGACGCCGGGCTGCGATACTGGCGGCATGACCGTCGCCTTCACCTGCACGACGACGACGCCCGTCGGCCCGTCCGAACTGTTCGACCGTGCACGCAGCATCGACGCCCACGTCGGATCGATGCGCTTCTCACGGGAACGCGCGATCGGAGGGGTGACGAGCGGGCTGATCGGCGACGGCGAGCAGGTCACGTGGCGGGCCTGGCATTTCGGCCTCCCGATCCGGATGACGAGCGTCATCTCCGAGTTCGACGCTCCGCACCGCTTCGTCGACGAGCAACTCAGCGGCCCGTTCCGCGCCTTCCGGCACGTGCACGAGTTCTCGGCGTCGGACGGCGTCACGACGATGATCGACAGGATCGAGTTCTCTGCACCCTTCGGGGCGGCGGGCCTGGTGGCGGAGCGCCTACTCCTCCGGCCGTACCTGCGTCACCTCATCGGCGTCCGCAACCGCTTCCTCGTGGCCGCGCCGCCGAGCGGCTAGTCCTCGCCTGCTGCGTGGATCGTGGCCTCGAGCCGCTTCCGCTGGTCGACCGGCAGGAGCGCGCGGTACTGCGGGAACTCCACCAGGAACTCACGCACCCGCGGGCAGTAGGGGACGACGGCGATACGGCGCCGGTGGGCGTTGAGGAGCACCTGGCGGATGAGGGCCGGCTCCACGTCGACGGCGTCGAACCGCGGGTCGACGACGGCCTGGATCAGGACCGCGTGGGCGCCCTTCATCTCGTACTTCACGTGGCCGACCATGGTGCCGTCGCTGAAGAGTTCGAAGCGGGCGAAGAGGGAGTTGTCGCGGAAGCCGCTGCGGGTCCTCACGGGGGCGGAGCGCACCTCTGCCTGGACCTCGCGCCGCTCGATCTCCTCGACCAGCAGTTCGTAGTGGTGCACGGCCTCCATCGGCGGGAAGTCCCGGTCGAGCAGGCGGTAGGTCTGGTTGCACAGGACACGGAGCTGGCGCGTCGACACGACGCTGAGGTCCTCGGGGAATTCCGTGTCCTCGGTGCGAGGGAGAGGGCTGGGCGAGATGCGGGGAACGGTGCCCCACCCTACCTGGTCCGTGTCAGCGGGCTGTGCCGGCTGTGGACGGTAATCGACGAAAGAGGTTGTTTCCATGGTCAGCTCCACGATGGTGGTTCGATGGCCCGCTGCTAGGCCCTGCCCGAAACTATAGGCGCATTCTTTCCCGATGGGAAATTACGTACCCTTACTATATCCCCGGTGGCCCTGTTCTGGGGGCGGCGTGCGGCTTGAACAAATCTTGATGCTGTGCCCGGCAGGGCTTGACGGCGGCGGGACTACCGTGATGGCAACACCCCTGCGGTCGGCGCCCGGGTGATCCCCCGAGGAGCCCCCAGTGCAGTTCCAGACCGCCCGGAGAGCCATGAGCGCGTCGTCCCTGACGCTCGGCGAGGTGCACCTGCATTACCTCAACTCCGGTGGTTTCTTCGACGAGCTGGAGCTGGACGCCTATCTCCACGGGCTCATCCCCCTGACCGGCGAGGAACGCGACTGCATCGCGGGCGCCGTCAACGAGCTGATCGACGATCTGCTGGCAGGCGGCACCCCGGGACGTCCGCCGCGCGCCACCTACGGCGGCACGCCCGCGGCGCTCGACGTCATCCGGCACTCCTCCCCCCGGTTGGTCGGCTAGCCGCAGGTCGTCCGGGGGGAGGAATGCCAGCGCGCTCCCCGCCATGGGACTGTCGGGTCCGTGCCCGGTTGACGGGTCGAGTGCCGGCGGGGAAGGCTGGTGCGGACACCGTCCCCCGACCAGGAGTCCCACCATGGCACCGGCCCCCACCGTCCAGCTGCGCAGCGGCGCCCATCTCCCCCTCCTCGGACTCGGCACCTGGCCGCTGGACGACGCGGCGGCCGCGGACACCGTGAGCCTCGCGATCGAGACCGGGTACCGGCTGATCGACACCGCGGAGAACTACCGCAACGAGAAAGGCGTGGGTGAGGGAATCCGCCGCTCGGGCGTCCCCCGCGAGGAGCTGTTCATCACCACGAAGTTCAACAGCGAACACCACAGCATGGACGGCGTCCGGCGGGCCTTCGGGACCAGCGCCGGCCTGCTGGGCCTCGACTACATCGACCTGCTGCTCGTCCACTGGCCCAACCCCGGCCAGGGCCGCCAGGTGGAGGCCGTGCAGGGCATCGCCGGCCTCCTGGAGGAGGGCCTCGTCCGCGCCGTGGGCACGTCCAACTACAAGCCCGCGCACCTGCAGCAGGTCCTGGACGCCGGGATCGTGCCCGACGTCAACCAGATCCAGCTCGATCCGCAGCGGCCCCGCATCGAGGAGCGCGCCTTCCACAACGACCACGGGATCGTGACGGAATCCTGGAGTCCGCTGGGCCAGGGCAGCGGGCTGCTGGAGGATCCGGGCCTCGTGGCGATCGCCCGGGCGCACGGGCGCACGCCCGCACAGGTGGTCCTGCGCTGGCACGTACAGCAGGGCATGGTCGCCATCCCGAAGTCGTCCGACCCGAAGCGCCTGGCGGAGAACCTCGACATCTTCGACTTCGAACTCTCGGGGGAGGAGCTGGCTCGCCTCTACACCCTCGACACCGGCGACGCGGAGATCGTGGACTCGGACGAGTTCGGCCACTGACACCCGGTCGGGCCGGGCGGCGGGCATATCCTTGCCGAGGGCACCTTCCCGCCGGCCGTCCTGCTGATCCCGGCACCGACGGGAGCGCCCTTCCCGGACCTGAGAGGACGTCCCCCGCTTGCTCGAGATCGCCGTGATCCTCGCCGCCGGTTTCTGGGCAGGCATGATCAATGTCGTCGTGGGGTCCGGGACCCTGGTGACCTTCCCGACCCTCCTCCTGTTCGGCTACCCGCCGATCGTCGCGAACATCTCGAACAACATCGGCCTCGTGGGCGGTGGGCTGTCCGGCTCGTGGGGATACCGCCGCGAGATCGTGGCGAACAAGCGGCTCCTCCTGAGGCTGCTGCCGCTGTCGGTGCTCGGCGGCCTGGTCGGCGCGCTCCTGCTGCTCGTGCTGCCCGCGGAAGCGTTCCAGGCGATCGTGCCCGCCCTCATCATCATCGGACTCGTCATGGTGGCGCTGGCTCCGCGCGTGCAGCGGGCCGCCGCCGCGAAGGCGGGCGACGCCGCCCCCGACGCCGCACCGTCCCGGCGTCGTTCGTTGCTCCTGCTTGCCGGTATCGGCGTCCTCGGGGTCTACGGCGGCTACTTCGGGGCCGCCCAGGGCATCCTCATCGTCGGCCTGATGAGCATGGTCACCATCGAGAGCCTCCAGCGGATCAACGCCATCAAGAACGTCCTGACGACTGCGGTCAACGGCGTCGCAGCCGTCACGTTCATGGTGTTCGCCTGGAGCTCCATCAACTGGGCGCTGGTGCTCATCATCGCCGTCGGCGCCACCCTCGGCGGGTTCCTCGGTGCCCGCGTGGGCCGCAGGCTCTCCCCCCTCGCGCTGCGCGCCACCATCCTCGTCATCGGCACGGCCGCACTGATCCGCATCGTCTTCTTCAGCTGACCGCCACCCACCCGGAACCAGGATCCCCATGCAACGCTTCACCTGCGCCGTCTGCTCGGCGCCCCTGTTCTTCGAGAACTCCCGCTGCCTCGCCTGCGGCACGCACCTCGGATTCCACCGCGGCGAGCGCGCCATCACACCTCTGGACGACGACGGCGTGTACCGCGACCTCGAGGGCCGGTCCCTGCGCCGCTGCGTCAACCTGACGCTCTCCGGCTGCACCTGGCTGGTCGGGGAGGAGGGCGACGAGTGCTTCAGCTGCAACCTCACCCGCACCCGTCCGGAGGACCACGACACCACCGGTCTCGCCCAGTTCCTCGACGCCGAGCGGTCCAAGCGGCACCTCGTCCACGAACTCGACGTCCTCGGCCTGCCGATCGAGGACCGCGTCCGGAACCCGGAGCGGGGCCTCGCGTTCGACCTGCTGTCCAGTGTTGAGGAGAAGGTGGTGATCGGGCACCGGAACGGCCTGATCACCATCGACCTGGCGGAGACTGTGGACTCCCACCGCGAGAAGATGCGGGCGAAGCTCGAGGAGCCCTACCGCACCATGCTGGGGCACTTCCGGCACGAGACGGGCCACTACTTCGAGGGGACGCTCGTCTTCTCCGATCCGGCGCTGACGGACCGGGCACGCGGCATCTTCGGCGACGACCGCTCCAGCTACCAGGACGCACTCCAGCGGCACTACGCCGAGGGCGCCCCCGAGGACTGGAGGCGGGAGCACATCTCCACGTACGCCACGATGCACCCCTACGAGGACTTCGCCGAGACCTTCGCGCACTACCTCCACATCTGCGACACCGTGGACACCGCCCTGCAGTACGGGCTCGCCGAGGGCCCGGGGCCGAACAGCTCGGAGGATTTCGGCGACGTGGTCCGCGAGACGTGGATCCCGCTCTCCGTGGCCCTCAACCAGGTCAACCGCAGCATGGGCGCCAACGACCTCTACCCGTTCGTCCTGCCGCCCGCCGTCGTCGCCAAGCTCGACTTCGTGCACAAGCTGCGGGTGCGCGTCGGGGAACCGGTGGCAGGGCCAGGCGCCTGACGGAGCGCACGTGGGCCCTGCGACCTGACGGGCCTACGGCCAGAGCAGCTCCCGGCGCCACCCCTCGCCGGACCTCGAATACAGGAGGCGGAGGTGGCGGCGCTCCTGGTCCGCCTGCCAGAACTCGACGGCGTCCGGCGCGACGGTGAAGACCGTCCACGTGGTCGAGGCGAGGCCGTCCGCCGCCTCGAGACGCTCCACCTGCTCCCCGACCGCGGCGTCGAGCTCCTCCCTGCTGCGCAGGACGGAGCTCTGGGATCCGGCCAGCACGAGTGCCCGCGCCACGGGATGCCGGCGCTGGAAGTCGGCGTCGTTCTCCTCGGTGGTGGCGGTGGAGACCGATCCCCGGATCCTCACCTGCCGGCCCGCCGCGGGCCAGAAGAAGGTGAGGGCCGCTGAGGGGTTCGCGGTGAGCTGCCGCCCCTTGGGGCTGTCCAGGCTGGAGGCCACCTGCCACCCGGCCGGGGTGACGTCCTTGAGGATCACCACGCGCGCGTCCGGCATGCCGTCGTCGCCCACGGTCGCGAGCGTGACCGCGTGCGGTGCCGCGACGCCGTCCTCCACGGCGCGCGTCAGCCACTCCACGAACAGGTCGACCGGTGAGCCGGGCGCGGCCTGCGGGTCGAAGGGCGGCATGTCGTCGGGGAAGACGAGGACGCCGCGGACGAGGTCGCGGATCAGGCCTGGCTCGTTCATGCGGCCAGCCTAGTCGGCCCGGGGCCCACGCGGCCGCCGCGGGCGCAAACCGCCCTCCGCCCGGCCCGTCCGGATGCCGCCACGCGCACCGGCGGCATAGAGTCGTTGGATGCCAGCCCACCAGGAGGACCAGTACGTAGGACCACGGGACCTCACCCGCTGGAAGTCGCCGGTCGGCCGCTTCCTCGTGCGGTGTGTCCGTCCGCTCGCCCGCTGGGCCGGACCGCACGGTGCGCTGCTGCTCCTGATCGCGGTCGGCGGGGGTGTCGCGGCGGCCCTGACGGCCGTGTCGGCCGAGGTGTACGAATCGGTCGTCGAGTCCGACGGCGTCGCCGCCCTCGACCGCCCCGCCCTGGACCTCGCCGTCTCACTGCGGCAGGACTGGCTCGACGCCTTCATCACCGGCTACACCAATATCGGCGGGCCGATCGGCATGCCCATCCTCGCCGTGTCCGTGATGCTGCTGCTCGCCGTCCGCCGCAGGTCGTGGACCCCCGTGATCCTGCTGCCCGCGGCGGCCTTCGGGTCCCTGCTGATGACCGTCGCCGGCAAGGACGCCATCGGCCGGCTCCGCCCGCCGGTCGAACTCGCCGTCCCGCCCTACGAGTCGTCGCCGTCGTTCCCCAGCGGCCATTCGCTGAACGCGCTCGTGATCGCGGGCATCGTCGCCTACCTGCTCGTGGTGCGACAGCACCGCAAGCGCACCCGGACCCTCACGATCACGCTCGCCGTCCTGTTCGCGGTGAGCATGGGGCTCAGCCGCGTCTACCTCGGCCACCACTGGCTCACCGACGTCCTGGTGGCCTGGACCCTCGGGATCGCCTGGCTCGCCGTCGTCATCACCGCCCACCGGCTCTTCCTGACCTTCCGGCTGCACCGGGCGGCCGTGCATGCCCCGCCCCCCTGAGGCTCCCGGAGCGGGTCCCGCCGAGCGCCCGCTCCGGCGGGACGCCCGGCGCAACCGGAAGGTGGTCCTCGCGGCGGCGCGGCGCATGTTCGCCGTGCGGGGGGCGGACTGCAGCTTCGAGGACATCGCCCGTGAGGCCGGCGTCGGGGTCGGGACCGTGTACCGCAGGTTCCCGGACCGCCGGACGCTCATCGAGGCGATCCTCGAGCAGCGCGTCGCGGACGTCGACGCCGTCGCGGCGTCCGCTCTCCGGACCGCCGACCCGTGGGCGGCCGCGAGACTCTTCGTCGGCGCCGCCGCACGCATGCAGCTGGAGGACCGGGGGCTCCGCGAACTGCTGCACGATCCCCGCTTCGTATCGGCCGGACTCGCCCTCCTGCGCGAGCGCATCACGCCGGCCGCCGAGGAACTGGCGGTCCGGCTGAGGGACGACGGCGCCGCCCGCACGGACCTGACGGCGCAGGACCTGCTGGCCCTCATCCGCATGCTCGGTTCCCTCCCGTCCGAACCTGCCGACCGCGCCGCCGGCTTCGAACGGTATCTCGGCTTCCTGCTGGACGCGCTGCGCGGCGCCCCGTCCGGCGAAGGTTAAGGAGAACCGACGCTTTCCCTTCAGGAACGCCTGCTTCCGCGGACCGACAGCCGGCTCCATACTTGCTGGATGCACAGTGCACACCCCTCCTAGGAAAGGATGATGATGTCGGACAGCTCAGGGGCGCCGGGATCGCAATCGGTTCTGCGGCGCAAGCCCATCGACAACGTCGAGGACGAGACGGGCCGCTCGGGCCTGTTCAAGAGCCTCGGCCTCTGGCAGCTGACGGCCATCGGCGTCGGCGGCATCATCGGCGTGGGGATCTTCACGCTCGCCGGACTCGTGGCGAACGGCGGGCCGGACGGCACGCCCGTCGGCCCGGCCGTCCTGCTCTCCTTCCTCGTGGCCGGGCTCGCGAGCGCCGCGGCGGCGCTGTCCTACGCGGAGTTCGCCGGGATGATCCCCCGCGCCGGTTCGGCCTACACGTACGGCTACGTGGCGCTCGGGGAGATCATCGGATGGTTCATCGGGTGGGACCTCCTGCTCGAGTACATCGCCATCGTGGCGGTCGTCGCCATCGGCATTTCGGGGTACTTCACCGAGTTCATGTCCGGCATCGGGGTCACCGTGCCCACCTGGATGCAGGGAACCCCGGACACCATCGAGGGTGGCCTGATCAACGTCCCCGCGATCGTGGTGTGCCTGATCATCACGTTCATCCTCAGCCGCGGCACCAAGACCTTCGGCCGGTTCGAGCTCATCGCCGTGGGCCTCAAGATCCTGCTCATCCTCGGGATCGTCGGCCTCGGGTTCTTCTACG
Organism: Arthrobacter sorbitolis; assembly: GCF_054510995.1. Lineage (NCBI taxonomy): Bacteria > Bacillati > Actinomycetota > Actinomycetes > Micrococcales > Micrococcaceae > Arthrobacter > Arthrobacter sorbitolis. The sequence continues at coordinate 96,141 of NZ_JBTNDM010000002.1, read as the reverse complement.
TCAACGCCGACAACTACTCGCCGTTCCTGCCGTCGGGCTTCGGCGCCGTGTTCACCGGTGCGGCGACCGTGTTCTTCGCGGTCTTCGGCTACGACGCCATGAGCACCGCGGCGGAGGAGGCGACGGACGGCAAGAAGCACATGCCGAAGGCCATCCTCCTGTCCCTCCTGATCGCGATGGTGCTGTACGTCCTCGCGACCCTCGTCCTCACGGGCATGCAGAACTACCAGGACATCAGCCCCACGGCCGGCTTCGCCTCGGCGTTCCAGTCCGTCGGCCTCCCGGTCGTCGCGACGATCATCTCGGCGTTCGCGGTGATCTCCATCCTCACCGTCATGCTGACCTTCCTCCTCGGCGTGACGCGCGTCTGGTTCTCGATGAGCCGCGACGGCCTCCTGCCGGCCTGGTTCTCCACGACGGACAAGAACGGCACGCCGCAGCGCGTCACCTGGATCGCCGGTATCGCCTCAGCCCTGCTCGCCGGGGTCTTCCCCATCCGCGCCGTCGCGGACCTCACCAACATCGGCATCCTCGCGGCGTTCGTCGTCGTCTGCATCGCGGTGATCGTGCTGCGCCGCACGCGGCCCGAGGTCCCCCGCACCTTCAGGCTGCCGCTGATGCCGATCGTCCCCGCCTTCGGTGTCCTCGCGTCGCTGTTCCTGATGCTGCAGCTGCACTGGGAGACCTGGGTGCGGTTCGGCATCTGGCTCGTGATCGGCCTCGCCGTGTACTTCTTCTACGGGCGGAAGCACTCGCTGATGAACCCCGACAGTCCGCGGCACGCCCTGCTGAAGAGCGGCGCGTAGCCCCCGGATCCGACCACAGCATCACCCGGCACCACCCACAGGGAGCCCGCCGCACGTCACGATGTGCGGCGGGCTCCCTGCTGCTCCTATCCTCGTCAGGGGCCGGCAGCACCCGGCCCGCCCCGACCACGCTCCCCAAACGAAGGACCAGCACCGCCATGGACCTCTTCCGGACCAAGTCCGTCGAACAGTCGATCCAGGACTCCGACGAGAAGGGACACGGCCTGAAGCGGTCCCTCACGACCTGGGACCTCATGATCATGGGCGTCGCCGTCGCCGTCGGGGCCGGGATCTTCTCCGTGGGCGCGCAGGCCGCCGCCTTCAACGCCGGCCCGGCCGTGACCATCTCCTTCGTGCTGGCGGCCGTCACGTGCGCCCTCGCCATCATGTGCTACGCGGAGTTCGCGACGGCCATCCCGGTGGCCGGCAGCGCCTACGTGTTCACCTACGCCACGATGGGCGAGCTGCTCGCATGGATCATCGGCTGGAACCTGATCCTCGAACTGCTGATGGCGGCCGCCGTGATCGCGAAGTTCTGGGGCGTCTACCTCAGCGACCTCTTCAGCGCCCTGGACCTCGACGTCCCCTCGGAGGTCAGCCTCCTGGGCCTGGACCTGACCTGGGGCCCGCTGCTGATCGTCGCGGTGTTCACGGCCGTGCTCATCTACGGCACGAAGCTCTCGGCCCGGGTCAACAGCGTCTTCACGGTCATCAAGATCGGCATCGTGCTGTTCGTCATCGTGGTCGGCTTCTTCTACGTCGACCCCGCGAACTACACGCCGTTCGTCCCCGCGTCCCAGCCCGCCGCGGACACCGGTGCCGGGTGGGCGGACCAGCCCTTCCTCTCCTTCCTCAGCGGCGCCTCGCCGGCCGCCTTCGGCTTCACCGGGATCATCTCGGGAGCCGCACTCGTGTTCTTCGCGTTCATCGGGTTCGACGTCGTCGCCACCTCCGCCGAGGAGGTGAAGGATCCCAGCCGCACCCTCCCGCGCGGCATCTTCGCCGGACTCGCCGTGGTCAGCGTCCTCTACATCCTGGTGACCCTCGTGGTCACCGGCATGGTGCCCTACACCGACCTCGGGGCGTCGGGCGCGCCGTCGCTCGCGACCGCCTTCGAGCTCGTCGGCGCCGACTGGGCCGCCGGCATCATCTCGCTCGGCAGCCTGATCGGCCTGACGACGGTCATCATGGTGCTGCTCATGGGGCTGGCCCGGGTGATCTTCGCCCTCAGCCGCGACGGGCTCCTGCCCCGCGCCTTGAGCCGCACCTCGGACAAGCACGGCACGCCGGCACGCACCCAGGTCCTGTGCGGGGTCGTCGTCGCGCTCCTCGCCGGGTTCACGCAGGTCGAGGTGCTCGCCGAGATGATCAACATCGGCACGCTGACCGCGTTCATCACGGTGAGCCTCGGGATCATCGTGCTGCGCAGCAAGCGCCCCGATCTGAAGCCCGCGTTCCGCGTGCCCTTCGGGAAGGTCATCCCCCTCGCGTCGGCCGCGCTGTGCCTCTACCTGATGTTCAACCTCGCCACGATCACCTGGCTGTTCTTCGCCGTCTGGCTCGGAATCGGTATCGCCATCTACTTCGCGTACGGTTACCGGCACTCCCGCCTCCGCGCGGAACAGCGCGTGACGGTGTAGGGCGGAGCGCCGCGCGGTGTGCGCCGGCGTCGAGGACGCGAGATGATGGTGCCCCGGGGCGGCTGCTTCGGGCGCCCGCCCAGCTGAACCAGGAGAACCACGATGTCCCAGGATCCGTATCCCGGTGAGCGCCCCTCCCCCGGGGGCTCCGACAACCCGTCCGACGGCGGTGCCTACGGCAGCCGGCCCTACCAGCCCACCCAGCCGTACCAGCAGTCCTACCAGCCGGGCGGTTACCCGCCTGCCGACTACCAGCCGGGGCCCTACCCGGGCGGCGGCTACCCGGTGGGCCCCTACCAGTCCTACCCGCCCTCCTACGACGCGCTGGAGGGCGAGAAGGCCGCGCAGCTCTCCCTCATCCTCGGACTGGTGGGACTCTTCGTGGCGGGCTTCGTCCTCGGCCCGCTCGCGATCTGGCAGGCGCGGAAGGCCGAACGCCTCGGCGTGCCGGCGACGGCGGGGAAGATCCTCGGCTGGATCGTGACCATCCTCTACGCGCTGGCGGTCCTCGCCATGATCGTCTTCTTCGTGATCCTCGTCGTGGGGCTGGGAGCGACCGCCACCTACAGCGGCTGAGCCCCCATCGTCCGCGCGGGCGCGGCCACTCCCCTCACAGCGTGGGGAAGAGGCGGGTGGACTGCTCGTCCGCCTCGAACACGCGGGAGTGCGGGCCCGTCCCGACGATCAGCGGGTCGGGCGTGCCGACGACGTCGTGGTCCTTCTCGTCGTAGTCGAGGACGGACAGGACGTAGCGCAGCGCCTCGATCCGGGCGCGCTTCTTGTCGTTGCTCTTGATGACGGTCCACGGGGCGTCCGCCGTGTTCGTGTAGAAGAACATCGCCTCCTTGGCCTCGGTGTAGGCGTCCCACTTGTCGAGGGACTGCAGGTCCATGGGGCTGAGCTTCCACCGCCGTACCGGGTCCGAATGGCGTTGCGCGAAGCGACGGCGCTGTTCCTCCCTGGACACCGAGAACCAGAACTTGATGAGGTGCGTGTCGCTGCGGACGAGCATGCGCTCGAGGTCCGGGGCCTGCCGCATGAACTCGAGGTACTCGGTGGGCGTGCAGAACCCCATGACCCGTTCCACGCCCGCCCGGTTGTACCAGGACCGATCGAACAGCACGATCTCCCCACCCGAGGGGAGCACCGAGACGTAGCGCTGGAAGTACCACTGCGTGTGCTCCTTCTCGCTCGGCTTGTCGAGGGCGATGATCCTCGCGCCGCGGGGATTGAGGTTCTCGGTGAACCGCTTGATGGTCCCGCCCTTCCCCGCGGCGTCACGCCCCTCGAACAGCACCGCCACCTTGGCCTGGTTCGCCTTGACCCACCCCTGCATCTTGAGCAGTTCGATCTGCAACGCCCTCTTGGCCTTTTGGTACTCACGCTCCGTCATCCGCGTGTCGTAGGGGTAGTCCTCGCGCCACGTCGGCTGGTCCGGGTGCGGCAGCAGCACGTGGTCCTCGCCCTCCGCGTGCGGCGTCGGGACCGGGATGGACGGGGGCGGGGCGTCGGCGCCGTCGGCCCCGGCCGGACCCGTACGGTCCGCGGGCGCGTCCGTCGGCTCGTCGGTCAGCGCGTCCGTGGGTTCGTCGGTCGTGTCGGTCGTGTCGGTCGTGTCGGTCATGTCGGTCTCCTCCTCGTGCAGCAGCGCAGCCGGCCACGGCGCTCCGGGCGCGCTTCGTGGGCGACGTGACGGCCCGGGGCGGGGACGGACGCCGCATCTCCGCCGGTCCTTCATCGTTCCAGAAGACCGCGGCACGGACACCTGCACCCCCAGCGCCCGCGCCGGCTGGACGGAACGGCAGGGGCTTGGTACCCGGACGGGACCGCCCGACGCCGGCCCTGCCGCAGGATCCACGGGAATCCGGTCATCCGGCCTACCTGCCCGTCATGCCCGCCCGGCCCGCCCGGCCCGGGAATGCTGCACGCGCTCCCACGGTTCCAGCCCATGCAGGTACCCACGAGCCAGGAGAATCCATGAGCCCCACGTCCCAGACCGCCGAGGATCGCTGGTCGCGCTTCCGTGCAGCACGGAACGCCGCGCTCGCGGAGGCGCACGGCTGGCTGTCCCTGACGTCCTTCCACTGGCTCGAGGACGGGCCCGCCGAGGTCGGGGGCCTGCCCGGACTCTGGTCGGCGGCCGGGGGCATGGCGAGCGTGACCGCCCAGCCCGCCGACGGCCTGACCGACCTGGCGAGCGGCCGCCCCGTCGACGGGATGCTCACCGCGGTGCTCGACGACGAGGACTCCCTGATGTGGGTGGCCTACGGCGGCGCGGACGGACAGCGCGTCGTGGTGGAACTCGCCCGCCGTGCCGACCGGTACGCCCTGCGGACCCGGGATGCGGCATCGACGACCCTGGCACGCTTCACCGGGACTCCCGTCTTCGACTACCGGCCAGACCTCGTGGTCGAAGGGCGGTTCGAACCGTATGCGGAGCCGCTGCACGAGCGGATCCCCACGGCGCATCCCGACGTGCCCGGGACGCACACCTCGGTGGGGGACGTCGTCTTCGCCCTTCCCGGTACGCCCGGCGAGCATCGGCTCCGCGCCTCGCAGGACGAGGCGGGTGCGCTCACCGTCAGTTTCCACGACACCACCAACGGCACCTCCACGGCGCCGTGGCGCAAGGTGGCGGTACGCCGGCCGCGCCCGGACGGCTCCGTGATCCTGGATTTCAACAGGACCATCAACTACCCGAGCGCCTTCACGCCCTTCGGCACGTGCCCCCTCCCGGTGGACGCCAATGTCGTGGACGCCCCCGTCGAGGCCGGGGAGAAGCGGCCGGAGTCCTGACGCTCCGCCCGGGCCGCCCGCGCGGCGCACAATAGGGAGGTGAGCGAACCGATCGACGCCCTGATCCCCCGTCCGCGCCGGGAGCTGGCGCCGGGCGCCGTGCACCTTCCGGGTTGGCTCGGTCCCGAGCGGCAGCGCGAGCTCGTGGCACTCTGCCGCACCTGGGCGAGCGGGCCGGTGCCCATGCGGGCCGTGACGATGCCGACCGGCGGCGTGATGTCGGTGAGGAGCATGAGCCTCGGCTGGCACTGGCTCCCCTACCGGTACAGCCGGACGGCCGACGACGTCGGGGGCGCCGCCGTCGCCCCGTTCCCCGAGGTGCTCCGCTCCCTGGGACGGGACGCCGTCGCGGCGGCCTGCGGGCCGGCGGACGCCGCGTCCTACGAGCCGGACGCGGCGCTGGTCAACTACTACGACGACGACGCCCGGATGGGCATGCACCAGGACCGGGAGGAGCGGGTCGACGCGCCCGTGGTGTCCCTCAGCCTCGGCTCCTCGTGCGTCTTCCGGTTCGGCAACACGGAGAACCGGAACCGCCCATGGCAGGACGTGGAACTCGCCTCGGGCGACCTCTTCGTCTTCGGCGGCCCGTCGCGGTTCGCCTACCACGGGGTGCCGAGGATCCTGCCCGGCACGGCACCCGCAGGGATCGGTTTCGACGGCCGGCTCAACATCACGCTGCGGCAGACCGGCCTGTCCTAGCCGAGGATGAGCCCGCGCGCGTAGGCGGCCTGCCCGGCGTGCTGCACGGCGTCGTCGATCACGCTCACGAGCCGGACGAGCAGTGTCACGGGCGGGTCCCAGCGTTCGTCGACCACGCGGGCGAGGTCCTCGTCGTCGAGCCCGGCCACCAGGTCCTGGGCGAGGCCGTGGACGGCGTCGAAGTAGTCGAGCAGCTGCTGGACGGAACCGACCCTGACGGCGTCGACCTCGTCGGAGGAATGGCCGTACCCGGTGTCGTCCCGGTCGAGCGGGAGCTCCCAGCGGTCCGCGTAGCCGCGCGTCAGCCAGAGCTGGTCGTGGCCGAACGCCTCGGCGAAATGGCTGTCCTCCACGCGTGTGAGGTGCCAGACCAGCCAGGCGATCGGGTTCCCGGATCCTCCGGGACGGAGGGCCAGCTGGTCGGCGTCGAGGCCGTCGACGGCGTCGCGCACCAGGTCGGGCAGCCGGCTGTACGCCTCGGAGAGCACATCGGCCGGCGTCACCGCAGGTCCTGCTCCACGCCCGCGGCCCGCGAGGCCCTGAGCAGCCTGAACCGGCGTCGCTGCCGCGCGGGGATGAGCGGGAGGAACTGCGGATGGTCGGCCAGGAAGTCCTGGGCCTCGGGGCAGCAGGGCGTCACGGCGAGGCGCCGGCGGTGCGCGTCGAGGAGCACGGCCCGCATCAGGGCGGGCTCCAGGCCCGTGCCCCGGAACCTCGGATCGACGACGGCGTGCAGCAGCAGGACCTGCCCGCCGCGCAGCTCGTACTGCACGTACCCGGCCAGGATCCCGTCGTGGTAGAGCTCGAAGCGTGAGAACAGTGCGTTGTCGCGGAACTTCCCGAGGGTGTCCTCCTCGCCGGCTCGCAGCGCGGCCTCGCGCTCGCGCCGTTCGAGCTCCTCGACGAGGGCGTCGTACCGCTCGCGCGCCTCGGGGAAGGGCCGGGCCTGGTCGAGGAGCTGGTACGTGCGGTCGCAGAGGTGGCGCAGCCGCCGGGTGGAGACGGGCCCGAGATCGGCAGGGATCTCCGGCTCCGCCCCGAGCAGCACCGGGGCGAGGCGGGCCCGCTTCGCCGCCCGGGAGAGGGTTGCGTGCCGGAGGGGAGGATCGTCGAGTGTCGGGGGGAAGGTGTCCATGGCTTGCTCCACGTCGGGTGGGTCCATGGCCTCCTGCTCGACCAGTCCCTGCAGTGTAGGGGACCCGGGCCCCGTCCGACAGTACGGCTCGCCGAGCTCCGCACCCGTTGGCAGGGACCCAGAACCGCGGTAGGAGCCGCCCCTGCGGCGGCGCATCCCCGCCCTTCCGTGGCCGCGCATCCCGGCCCGGCAGGTCGTAGGATCTGGAGTCAGACCCCGGGCGTCCGAGAGCTTCCCCGCCCACCCGGCCGACGACGAGCGAAGGCACACCATGCAGGAACCCTCCAGCGCCCCTCTCCCCCCGGCGCTCCGCCGCCGGATCCCGAAGGCCGCGGACCTCGCCCCGCTCATGCAGTTCAGGAAGCCGGAGTTCGGCGCCGCCGCACGGCTCCACCGGGCCAACACCATCTGGGACCTCCGCGACCTGGCGAAACGGCGGACGCCCCGGGCACCCTTCGACTACACGGACGGCGCCGCCGAGGCGGAGATCTCGCTCGGCCGCGCACGGGACGCCTTCCTCGACCTCGAGTTCCGGCCCGGGATCCTGCGCGACGTCCGGACCGTCAGCACCGCGACGCGGATCCTCGGCAAGGAGTCGGCCCTGCCGTTCGGGATCGCGCCGACCGGTTTCACCCGCATGATGCAGTCCGAGGGCGAGTACGCCGGCTCGCAGGCAGCCGCGGCTGCGGGCATCCCGTACACCCTCTCCACGATGGGCACCGCGTCCATCGAGGACGTGGCGCAGGCGGCGCCGGACGGCCGCAACTGGTTCCAGCTGTACCTCTGGACGGACCGGGACCGCTCCATGGAGCTCATCAGCCGGGCAGCCGCCGCCGGGAACGACACCCTCATGGTCACCGTGGACACCGCCGTCGCCGGGGCCCGCCTCCGGGACGTCCGCAACGGCATGACCATCCCTCCCGCCCTGACCCTCAGGACCGTCGTCGACGCCTCGTACCGGCCCGCCTGGTGGTTCAACTTCCTCACGCACGAGCCGCTCTCGTTCGCCTCCCTCTCGCGCTACTCCGGCACCGTCGCGGACCTCGTCGACTCGATGTTCGACCCGACCCTCACCTTCGACGACCTCGACTGGCTGCGGGGCGCCTGGAAGGGCAACCTCGTGGTCAAGGGCATCCAGACGCTCGACGACGCGAAGAAGGCCGTGGACCACGGAGCCGACGGCATCGTCCTGTCCAACCACGGCGGTCGGCAACTCGACCGGGCCCCCATCCCCCTGCACCTCCTGCCGCGCGTCGCCGCGGAACTCAAGGGCAAGGCGGACATCATCCTCGACACGGGCATCATGAGCGGCGGCGACGTCGTCGCGGCCCTGGCGCTCGGCGCCGACTTCACCCTGATCGGCCGCGCCTACCTGTACGGGCTCATGGCCGGCGGCCGCCGGGGAGTGGACCGCGGCATCGAGATCCTCGGCACCCAGACCGCACGCACCCTGCAACTCCTCGGCGTGAACCGGATCAGCGACCTCACCCCCGACCACGTCCGCCTCCTCGGCGGTGCGACCGGCACCCGGAGCTCCGTCGCGACGGCAGGCACCGGCCTCCCTGCGGGAGCGCCGAGCCGCTGAGGCAGCGGTCCGACCCGGCGTACCGGGGGCGACCGCAGGACCCCTGTCGGACCGACCGTTCCCGACGTTCCGGCGCGCCGATCCCCGGGCACGATCCGCCCGGCGTGTCGGCTCGCGGCGGACACCGGCCCCGCTTCCTGCCCCGGACCTACGAAATGCCTCGTCAGAGCGCTATCATTCATCCAGTGGTGCCGCCTGGGGGCGGGCCCGAATGAGTCTGGGGAGACGAATATGGAGCGTGAGCGGATGCACTATCCGTTGCGTTATCGGCGTGCGCGATCACTGCTCTACGTGATCGCGCTGTTCTGGCTGTGGTTATGGCTCGGGAGCGCCGCGTCGATCGCCGCCCTGCACCATTCACCGGTGCACGCCGTCCTCGCGATGTACGCGCTCGCCGTCGTCGTCCTGGTATCGATCCCCGCGGCGCTGCTCGCGGCGGTCCGCATGGTCCTGACCCACCCGCGCCGCCACGCCGTCGTCGTGCCCCTGAACGCCCAGCAACCGCTCGAGCCCGCCCACTGGTGGTACGGCGAGAAGGCCTCCTGACGCCCGAGATCGGCAGCAGACACGGACGGCGCCCCTGGGGAGCGCCGTTCCTGCACCCTGGGCCGGGGTGCCGTCAGCCCTCGCAGTCCGTGCAGTATTGCCGGCCGTCCTTCTCGAGCGCGATCTGGCTGCGGTGCCGGACGAGGAAGCAGGAGGCGCAGGTGAACTCGTCCTCCTGCGGCGGGATCACCTGGATGAGGAGCTCCTCGCCCGAGAGATCGGCGCCCGGCAGGTCGATGCCCTCCGCGGTGTCGCCGTCCTCGATGTCGACCGACGCCGACTGGGCCTTGCTGCCACGGTTCGCCTGGAGCGCCTTGAGGGACTCCGCCTCTTTGTCCTCGTCGTTGTTGCGCGGTGCGTCGTAGTCCGTTGCCATGCCGATGCCGTTCTTCGTGGGGGTTTTAGGTGCCGCTGGGGCTCGTGCAGCATCCGAGTCTAGTGGGAGAATCCGGCGCGATCGCCGGTTACCGGCCTCCCTGCCGTGATGCTCGTCATACCCCCGGGTGGTGCGGTCCCGCCCGGCGGCGTGCGGTTCCCGCGGCCGTCCGGGCACGCCCGCCCGGGGAGAAAGGGGTGGACGCTCGGGGCGCTGCGCTGTCAGGCTGGGGGCATCCGACCTCCGACGACGGGGCACCCCATCACTTCCTCCACCAGACCACCGAGCCCTGCCGGGCAGGACGGCGGTGCCGTGCTCCGGCGGCGCAACGTGCTGGTGGGCGCCCTCTTCGGGTGCGGCATCATCGCCTTCGTCGACGAGGCCGTCTTCCACCAGCTCCTGCACTGGCACCACTTCTACGACCGCTCCACGCAGGCCGCGGGGCTCGTGTCGGACGGCGTCTTCCATGCGTTCAGCTGGTTCGCCACCGTCGCCTCGCTCTTCCTCTTCGCGGACCTGCGGCGGCGCGGTGCCTTGTCGACGCGGCGGTGGCTGGCGGGGATCCTGATGGGTATCGGCGCCTTCCAGTTGTTCGACGGCCTCGTGCAGCACAAGCTCCTCGACCTGCACGAGATCCGCTACGGCGTCGATCTCGTGCCCTACGACCTGGCCTGGAACGGCGCCGCCCTGGCGTTCCTCGTGGCGGGGCTGCTCCTGCTCCTCGCCGTCCGGCGCGCCGGACGGCGGGGTGCCGGCGCCCCGGACGGCTGACGATGGCCGAGGACCCGCATCATCCGGGTGGGCCGGGTGGCGTCGGTGCTGAGAGCCTCGGCGCGTTCGCAGCGGACACCGCCGTCGTGCTCGTCTGGCTCGGACTCGCCGCCGCCTACCTGCTCGCCGGTCGCGCGGCCGCCCTGCGCGGACGGACCGGCTGGCCGCCCCGGCGGACCGCAGCCTGGCTGGCGGGGTGCGGACTGGGACTCGTGGCCACCGGAGGCCCCGCCGCCGGGGTGGCGGCCGCCGGCCTCACCGCGCACATGGCGGTCCACCTCGTCCTCGGGATGCTGGTGCCGCTGCTGCTCGTCCTCGGCGCTCCCGCGACAGCCCTCCTCCGGGCCGTACCGGCGCCGGTCGGACGCGGCTACACGGGCCTCGCGAGGTCCGCGCCCTTCCGCCTGGCCGCCCACCCGGTGGTCGCCGCCCTGGTCGTCACCGTCCCGACGTCCATCCTCTACTGGGATCCTGCGACCCTCGCCCTGCTCCATTCCCCCGTGGCCGGTCCCCTGCTGCACGTCCATTTCGTCGCGGCCGGAACGCTCTTCGCCTATGCCGTCGTCGGGGTCGACCCGAATCCGCACAGGGCGGGGATCCGGCTGAGGGGTGCCGTGATCGCAGGGGCGATCGCCGTGCACGCGGTGGTGGCGAAACACCTGTACGCCGTCGCGGACCGGGGCCCCTGGCCCGCCGACACGGAACAGGCGGCCCAGCTGATGTACTACGGCGGGGACGCCGTCCACGTGCTGCTGCTCTGGGCGTTCTGCGCCCAGGCCTACCGGGAGGGCGGGCGGCGCCTGCGGCGGCCGGCCCCGTCCTCCGGAGAGGGCCGCCCTGTGTAGCCTTGCGGGAGCGGGCGCGGGCCCGGCGCCCATCGAAGGAACACCATGCCACGCACCACGACCTCTGCCGGACTCGCGCTCGCCGCACTGCTCGCCGGGCTCGGCCTGGCCGCATGTTCGGCGCCCGCCCCCGAGCCCTCGGGGGCCTCGCCCGACACCGGCGGGACGACGGCGCCGGCCTCCGGACCCGCGTCGGGCGACGGCACCTCCGGTCCTGCACCCGCGGACGGCGGCGTCTACTCCTCCGCGGAGCTCGCGGCGATCCTCGGCACCCTGACCGAGGCCGGGGGCGCACCCCTGCAGGTCCTCCCGGCGGACCAGATCGACCGGAGCATGGCCCAGGCACGACAGTTCCTCGAGAACGTCACCATCACGCCCGAGGAATGCAGGATCTTCGTCTCCGACAGCCTGGAGGCACCCGAGGGGGCAAGCTACTCGACCGCGGTCTCCAGCGTCGACGGCGACGCCGTCCAGACGATCGTCTCGGCGTCCTCCTCGGCGGAGGCCTCCGACGCCCGGACCCGCACGGACGCCGCCTCGGCAGCCCTCGGACCCTGCGCGTCGTTCAGCCTCGACGCCCAGGGGGTCGCGATCGACCAGACCGTGCAGGCGGTGGAGGCCGCGACGGAGGCCGAGACCACGTTCGGCACCGTGACCACGCAGACGTCGTCGGACGGCGCCGAACAGGAGACCATGACCGTCGTCGGGACCCGCGGCGACCTGGCCGTGACGGCCGTCCGAACGGCTCGCGACGCGCTGCCGGAGGGCACGCAGGAGGAGCTCCAGCAGCTCGTCGACAGCACGCTCGCCGCTGCGACGAAGGGCTGATCCGGCCCGCCTCCGCCACCCCCGCGGAAGTGGACAGAGGTAGCTCACTCCACATATAACTAATTCATCGAACTAGTTGCATGAGGTACCTGTTCCTGATCGGAAGGTGAGAGAGCCATGACACAGACCACGAGTGTTGTTGTCGGCGCCGGAGACGTGGCCCTCGGAGCACCCCTCCACTGCGGCGAACCCATGATCCTGCGCGAGACCTCCTACCGGGGGTCGTCCTACGGCCTGGTGGCCCAGCCACCTGCCGGATCCGACGTCGAACTCGTCTGGGCCTGCTCGTGCGGCTTCCAGCTCTCCCCTGCGGAGCCGAAGGAACTCGCTCTCCCCCTCGCCCCCGCCCTGCACAGGGTCGCCGCGGCCGCCGCGGACCTCGAGTCCGTCCAGTGGCAGCTCGATCGGCTGACGGGCGAGCTCGAGTCCGCGGTCCTGCGGGCCGCCGACGCCGGGGCGGCGATCACCGACATCGCCGAAGCGGCCCAGCTCGAACCGGCCGACGTGCAGCAGCTCGCGTCCGGCGGCCACCTGCTCGTCGACGTAGGCTAGGAGCCGCGCCGCCCCTCCCGGGTCGGGCCGGGATGCGGGCCGCGAAGGGTCCATCGAGGAAAAGGGCAGCACCATGGACGAACCCGGCTGGGTGGAACACGCCATCTGGTGGCAGGTGTATCCCCTGGGCTTCACCGGCGCGGAGAAGGCCGCCACCCCGGACCCCGCGGCCGCCCACCGGCTGCTGGGGCTGGTGCCGTGGCTCGATTACGCGGTGGACCTCGGAGCGTCGGGGCTGGCTCTCGGGCCCGTGTTCGCGTCGGAGACCCACGGCTACGACACCACCGACTATTTCCGGATAGACCCCCGCCTCGGGACGCTCGAGGATTTCGACACGCTCGTCGCCGAGGCGCACCGGCGTGGGTTGCGGGTGCTGCTCGACGGCGTCTTCAACCATGCCGGGCGCTCGTTCGCCCCGTTCCAGGACGTCCTGGCGCACGGCCCGGGCGCAGCGAAGGCCTCCTGGTTCTCCCTCGACTGGCCCGAGGGTGCCGGTGCCGGCACCGAACCCGCATATCGCGACTTCGAAGGCCATGCCCACCTCGTCGCGCTCGACCACGACGAGCCCGCCGTCGCCGACTTCGTCGTCGACGTGATGGAGTACTGGCTCGGCCGGGGCGCCGACGGGTGGCGGCTGGATGCCGCCTACGCCGTCCCGTCGTCGTTCTGGGCCGCCGTGACGGCGCGGGTGCGCTCCTCGCATCCCGACGCCTACTTCGTGGGCGAATACATCCACGGCGACTACGCCGCGGAGGTGCAGGCCGGCGGGCTCGATTCCGCCACGCAGTACGAGCTGTGGAAGGCGGTCTGGAGCTCGCTCAACGACGCCAACTTCTTCGAACTCGCGGCCGCTCTCGAACGGCACAACGCACTGCTCGGATCGTTCGCGCCGCTCACCTTCGTCGGGAACCACGACGTCACGCGGATCGCGAGCCGGCTGGCCGACCCCGGCCTCCTGGCGCACGCCGTCGTCGTCCTGTTCACCACCGGAGGCACCCCGTCCGTCTACTACGGGGACGAGCAGGGCTACCGCGGCCTCAAGGAGGACCGGGCCGGCGGCGACGACGACGTGCGGCCGCTCTTCCCGGCCGGGCCCGGGGAGCTCTCCGGCGTCGGACGGCCGGTCTACGAGGTGCACCAGCAGCTCATCGGCGTCCGACGGCGCTACCCCTGGCTGCACCGCGCCACCACCGAGGTGCTGCACCTGTCCAACGAGGTGCTCGCCTACCGTGTGACGGACGGTACGGACGCCCTCGTCGTGGCGCTCAACCTCTCCGGGGACGCCGGGACGGCAGGCGTCCCGGGGATCACGGGCGTCGGATCGGTCCTCGCGGGCGAGGGCTCCGTCGACGCCGACGCGGGCCGCATCCGGCTGCCCGCGCGCGGCTGGGCCGTCCTCGGCTGAACGTCTCCCGTCCGGACTCCCCGATGCAGGGGCGCAGTCGCGGCACCAAGGGGATAATGGGACGACGGACTGCGGAGGAGGACGGCATGAGCGCGGAGGACCAGGACACCGGCACGATCGACTTCACGCCCTGGCCACGGCCCGTCCCGTCCCATGTCCTCGGAGGCCTCAAGAAGCTGCTGCTCGTCGCCGCGATCCTCGTGGGCGTCCATCAGCTGTTCCCCGCGACGAGCCTCGGCTCCTCCCTGAGCAGCACGTTCACCCTCCTCGTGGTGATGTCCTGGCTCAGCCCGCTCGCGCGCATCCTCGCGGCACGGCCCTGGGTGCGGAAGGCCCCCGAGGAGTAGACCCGGAGGCACGGCCCGGTCGGCGCCCACCAGCCCGGCCAGTACCGGTCCTGACCCCTCCTGCCGCGTCCGGAACGGGAAAAGCGAGGCTTCCGGGAACAGGAGCCTCGCTTTTCACCACCGTGGAGCTTGGGGGAATCGAACCCCCGACCTTTTCATTGCGAACGAAACGCTCTACCAACTGAGCTAAAGCCCCGGATACCACTTCCGAACACCAACACTGTACCGAACAGGACCGGCTTAGCCCAAAGCGGCGTCCGGCGCGCATCGGGCCGGGGAGTGTCGGGGGCCGGGCGTAGTCTTCTCCCATGTCCAGCAATCCCTCCGGGGCAGCGCCTGCCCTGCCCCAGAACGACGCCGTGAGGCCCTGGCCGGCCCTGTGGTCGCTCGTCATCGGCTTCTTCATGATCCTCGTCGATTCCACGATCGTCTCGGTCGCCACCCCCGCCATCATGGAGGGCCTCGGCGCCGGTATCGACAGCGTCATCTGGGTGACCAGCGCGTACCTGCTGGCCTATGCCGTACCGCTGCTCGTGACGGGACGGCTCGGCGACCGATTCGGCCCGAAGCGCGTCTACCTGGCGGGCCTCGTGGTCTTCACCCTCTCGAGTGCGTGGTGCGGGCTCTCCGGCACCGTCGAGGCGCTCATCATCGCCCGCGTCATGCAGGGCCTGGGCGCCGCGCTCATGACACCGCAGACGATGTCCGTCATCACCCGGATCTTCCCGCCCGAGCGCCGCGGCGCCGCGATGGGCCTGTGGGGATCGGTCGCCGGCATCGCCACCCTCGTCGGCCCGGTCCTCGGCGGCGTGCTCGTCGACTCCGCCGGATGGGAATGGATCTTCTTCATCAACGTCCCGGTCGGCGTCGTCGGGTTCGTCCTCGCTGCCCGCCTCGTGCCCGCGCTGCCGACGACGTCGCACCGTTTCGACATGCTCGGCGTGTTCCTCAGCGCGGCCGGCCTCTTCTGCCTGGTGTTCGGCATCCAGGAGGGCGAGAGCTACGACTGGGGCACCATCTCCGGGCCCCTGTCCGTCTGGTCGCTGATCATCACCGGCATCGTGCTGCTCGTGGCCTTCGTCGTGTGGCAGAAGGTCAACCGCGGGGAGCCTCTCGTCCCGCTCCGGCTCTTCCGCGACCGCAACTTCTCCCTGGCCAACACCTCGATCACGGCCATGGGCTTCTCGATCACCACCATGACGCTGCCGCTGATGCTCTACGCGCAGACCGTCCGCGGACTCTCGCCCACGCAGGCCGCGCTCCTGCTGACCCCCATGGCCGTCATCTCGGGCGTCCTCGCCCCCTTCGTCGGCAAGTACGTGCAGCGCAGCAACCCGAAGTACATCGCCATCGCCGGATTCGCCGGCATGTCGGCCTCCCTGTTCTGGATGGGCTCGATCCTCACGCCGGACGTCCCGATCTGGCACCTGCTGCTGCCGGTCTCACTGCTCGGCCTGTCCAGCGCCGGGATCTGGGCGCCGGTGTCCCTCACGGCCACCCGCAACCTCGCACCGTCCCTCGCGGGCGCCGGCTCCGGCGTCTACAACACCACCCGGCAGATGGGCGCGGTGCTCGGGAGCGCCGCCATCGCCGCCGTGATGCAGTCACGCCTGATGGCCAACCTCGGCGGCGGCGGGATGGGCGCCACCCCCTCGGCAGCCCTGCCGGACGAGGCGAAGGCGGGGTACGCCCTGTCGATGGGCCAGTCGCTCTACCTCCCCGCCGTCGTGATCATCATCGGCTTCGCCGCGGCCCTGTTCTTCGCGAAGCCCCAGCAGAACCGCGTGTGGGACGGGGATGCCGGCGCAGTCGGCGCGGCGCCGACGAACCGCCGGGAAGCGACACCCGCCGACACGTAGGCCGTTGCCTCGGTGAACGACCGGTAGTCTCGTGCCATGGCTGATGAGACGAAGGACACACCCGAGGACGCCGGGCAGGATGCGGGACAGGACGCCGGGGTGGCCGGCGCGAAGGACGCCTCGGACGACTTCACCGTCCGGGACCACACCTCCCCCGACGGCCTCCGGTACACCACGACGACCGGGCGCCTCGTGCTCCGGCGCGAGGAGACCAAGGACGGCAAGGCGGACGGCTTCAAGCCGAAGGCCGAGATCTTCATCGTCGCCTACACCAAGCAGGACGCCGACCCGGGACGACCCGTGACCTTCGCCTTCAACGGCGGCCCGGGCTCGGCCTCGGTATGGCTGCACCTGGGGCTCCTCGGCCCCCGCCTCGTCGACTCGGGGGACGTCGGAGCGATGACCGCCGCCCCGTTCGGGCTCGTCGACAACCCCGAGTCCCTGCTCGGATCCAGCGACCTGGTGATGATCGACCCCGTCAGCACGGGGTACTCCCGCGTGGTCGAGGGCGAGAAGACCGACGAGTTCCACGCCTTCGTGCAGGACAGGGACCTCGTCGCCGAGGTCATCCGCCTGTGGACCACCCGCAACAACCGCTGGCTCTCCCCGAAGTACCTCGTCGGGGAGTCGTACGGGACCCTCCGCGCCGTCGCCGTGGCCGGGCGCCTCTTCGACGCGTACGGCATGGCGGTCAACGGCCTGGGGCTCATCTCCACGGTGCTCAACATGTCCACCCTCCGCTTCTTCCCCGGCAGCGACCTCCCCTACGCCCTCCACCTGCCGACCTACGCGGCGATCGCCCACTACCACGGCCGCCACGGCGACCGGGAGCTCGCCGAGGTGGTCCGCGAGGCGGAGGAGTACTCGGCACGGGACTTCGGCTACGCCCTCACGCAGGGCACCCGGCTGACCCCCGAGGAGCACGAGGCCGTCGTCGCGAGACTGCACGCCATCACGACGCTCGACGAAGGCTTCATCCGCCGCACCGATTTCCGGTGGGCGTACCATGAGTTCGCCGCGGAGCTCCTGCGGTCCGAGGGGCTCGCCGTCGGGCGGATCGACGGACGCTTCACCGCGCGGCCGGACAACCTGCAGTCCTCGGACTCCACCGAGGATCCGAGTATCAGGGCCATCACGGGGCCGTACTCCGCGGCGATGAACCACTACGTCCGCGCCGAACTCGGCTACGAGAACGACCTGCCCTACGAGATCCTCACCGCCCGGGTGCAGCCCTGGAGCTACCGCACGTTCGAGGGCGCACCCGTGGACGTCTCGGGTGTCCTCGAGCGGCTCCTCGTCCACAACCCCAGCCTCCGCGTGCACGTCGATTACGGCTACCACGACGGCGCCACCCCCCACTTCGCGGCCGAGTACGTGTGGGCCCACCTGAACCTCGACGAGGCCGCGCGTGCCCGCTTCACGCACCACTATCACGAGGCCGGCCACATGATGTACCTCAACCCGGTAGCACGCCGGACGCAGCTGCGCGCGCTCAAGGCCTTCGTGGGCGGAGGCGGAGACGTCCAGGAATAGTAAGTAGGATGATGAATATGCCCGGCGGTGACCGTCGCCGCCGGCCCGACCGTAAGGACGCATCATGCTGAAGAAGCTCCTCTGGGCACTGGTCCCCGTCATCGCCTCCCGCCTCATGAACAACCGCCGTTCCGGGCAGCCGCCCCGCGCCAACAAGACCCGCTACAACAGCAAGTACGGCAGGTAGGAACCCCGGCGTCGGGACCGGGGCCCCATGACCTCCGGGCTCCGTGACGAGGACGGCTTCGCCGACATCCGCTCCTACGCCGCGATCGGCGACGGGCGGACCGTCGCCCTCGTGGCGCTGGACGGCTCGATCGACTGGTACCCGACGCCGGACCTCGACTCCACGCCGGCCTTCGCCCGGCTGCTCGACGCGGACGAGGGCTTCATGGCCCTCGCCCCGGTGGACGACTTCTCCGTGGAACGGCGGTACGTGGACGGGACGAACGTCCTCGAGACGACCTACACCACGGCCGCGGGGACCGTCCGCGTCACCGACTCCCTGAACACGGGCGTCGCCGGCAGGCTGCCCTGGGGCGAGCTCGCCCGGCGCGTGGACGGTGTCTCGGGCTCCGTCGCCATGGCATGGTCGATCGCGCCGGGCACCTGCTTCGGGTCGGCCTCGCCCTGGCTCGACAACGGCCCTGACGATCCGGTCCTCCGCATCGACGCGGTGGGACTCGGCATCCGCGGTATCGACCACGGCCTGAAGACCCCCGAGGGCCAGTCCGTCGAGGGCGCGTTCACCACGACGGCGGGCAGCCGGCACCTCGTGGCGGTCATCTCCACGCACGGGGAACCGCTGCCGCTGCAGGACCCGCAGTCCATCGACGACGGCGTGGACCGCACCATCCTCAACTGGCAGGCCTGGTCCGACGACTTCGCGTACGACGGGGACTACCGGCACGCGGTGCTCCGCAGCGCCCTGGCGCTGAAGCTCCTCCTCCACAGCCCCACCGGCTCGATCGCCGCCGCGGCCACCACCTCCCTCCCGGAGAGCGCTGCCGGCGGGAAGAACTGGGACTACCGCTACGCGTGGGTCCGGGACACCGCCTACACGCTGCACGCGCTGACGCGCGCGGGGCTCCGGGAGGAGGTCCACGCCGCGGTGTCGTGGATGCTGAAGAACCTCCGGTCGCAGGGCGCGGACCTGCAGGTGTTCACCCGGCTGAACGGCAGCATCCCGGAGGGCACGCAGCGTCCCGATCTGACCGGCTGGCGCAACACCGGGCCCGTGGTGGACGGCAATCCCGCGGCCGGCCAGCTGCAGCTGGGCGTCTTCGGCGACGTGTTCGACATCGTGTGGCAGTACGTGCAGGCAGGCCACGTGCTCGATCCGGCGACCATGCGGCAGCTCGCCGACCTGGCGGACCTGACCTGCGACATCTGGCAGCGCCGCGACGCCGGCATGTGGGAACTGCCGGAGGAGCGCCACTACATCACCTCGAAGCTGGGCTGCTGGAACGCGCTCCGCTGCGCACTGCTGCTCGCCGAGCGCGGACAGCTGCAGGGGCCGGTGGAGCGGTGGGCCGCCGAACGCGACCGCATCCGTGACTGGGTCCACGAGCACGGCTGGTCGGAGGAGCGGCAGAGCTACATCTGGTACCCGGGGTCCACCGAGCTGGATGCCTCGATCCTCCTCCACGCGGTGAGCGGTTTCGACACCGGCCCCCGCATGTCCTCCACCATCGACGCCCTGCGGGAGGAGCTCGGCGCCGGCCCCCTGCTCTACCGGTACAGCGGGATGCAGCAGGAGGAGGCCACCTTCCTCGCCTGCGCCTACTGGATGGTCTCGGCGCTGGTCTCGGTGGGCCGCCGCGACGAGGCCGTGGACCTGATGGAGGAGCTGCTGCCCCTCGCCAACGACGTCGGCATCATGTCGGAGATGATCGAACCGTCGGACAACTCGTTCATGGGCAACATCCCGCAGGGGCTGAGCCACCTGGCGCTGATCGTCGCGGCCCTGTCGATCGCGGGCAAGTCCTGAGGGCTCAGGCCGTGGCGAAGTAGACCCACACGCCGATGACCCAGGTGGTCCCCGCGAGGCAGGCGAGGGCCAGCTCGGCGAGGATGCCGAGGCCCGTGGCCTTCAGCGCGTGCAGGCTCGAGGTCAGCGCCGCGCGGGCCTCGCGCTGCCGTGCGTACTCGCTCGCGAACAGCCCGAGCGCGAAGCCGACGAACAGGCCGACGACGGGGATCACGAACATGCCGACGATCCCGGTGAGCACACCGATGGTCACCGACCTGCCCGGGATCTTCCGCTGCTTCAGCGTCCGCCCCGTGAGGACCAGCCCCGCCGCGAGGCCGGCACTGGCCAGGGTGGCGCCGAGTGCGAAGACCACCCACCCCTCGGTGCTGGACACCGTGAGCGCCCAGGCGAGCAGCGACACGATGATCAGGATGCTCCCGGGCAGCACCGGGACCACCACTCCTGCGATACCGACGGCGATGAGCGCGCCACACACGACCGTCATGAAGACCTGTAGATCCATGGCCCCAGTCTTGCACTCCCCGCGCGACGCGTGTCCCGACGCACGCCCGGCGCGCCACGGCATGGAATACTTGGGGGCAATAGTAAGCCACCTTAGGGAGCCTGCGGGCCCGAAGAGCAGGAGGACCGATGAGCACACCAGGAACAGGCAACGCGGACGGCGACGGATCGCGTCGAGCCGACGGCACCGACACCCCGACGGAACTGATGGACACCGGCCGGTCCGGCTCCGGCGCGAGCAGCGTGGGACGAGCCGACGACGGCACGGGTGCCGGCAGTGCCTCAGGTGCCACCCGGGCGGGCGCGGACGACGGGCACGGCGACTACGTGCCCGGAGGCTACTCCTCCGACGACGACTCCAGCGGCGACTACGTGCCCGGGATGTACAGCTCGGAGGCCGCGCCCACGCGCGAGCAGACCCAGGCCCCGGCGCCGATCTCGGCATCGAGGGACGCGTCCGCGACGCGGGACCACGAACCGAGGACGCAGGCGCACACGCAGGTGGTCCCCGTGACCGCGGGGAAGGCGAACTCCGAGTCGGACGACCGCGAACAGGGCCGGGGCAAGGGCCGGGACCGCCACCTCCCGCGGACGGCCGCCGCGGCCTCGGGCGTACCGAGCCTTGAGGACCGGAAGCTCCTCCACCAGCGCGAGAAGGAACACTTCGGCGGCATGAAGTTCGGTTCGGCGTTCTTCGGCTGGCTCACCGCCACCGGGATGTTCGTCCTGCTCTCGGCGCTCGTCGGCGCCGTGGCCGCGCTCTTCGGCGCCGGCGCGAACCTGTCCGCCGCCGACCTGACGAGCGGCTCGGGGGAGGCGCAGACCACGGGCATCACGGCCGCCGTCATCCTCGGCGTGATCCTGCTGGTCTCCTACTTCGCCGGTGGGTACGTCGCGGGGCGGATGGCACGCTTCAGCGGCATCAAGCAGGGTGTCGCGGTCTGGCTCTGGGCGATCATCGTCGCCGTCGTGCTCACCATCATCGGCGTCATCGTCGGCAACCAGGCCAACGTCACGGACCGGTTCCAGGGCCTCGGCGTCCCGTCGGCCCAGGACCTCACGGGCCCCGGCCTCATCGGGCTGCTCCTGGTGGCCGCCGTCGCACTGCTCGGCGCCATCCTGGGCGGCCTCACGGGCATGCGGTACCACCGGAAGATCGACCGCACGGACTTCGACGCCCTCGACGAAGCCGGCTAGGACCCCGGTACCCCTCGGCATCGGTCCCGACGATCACGACAGCCCCGGACTCCTGGCGTCCGGGGCTGTCGCGTGTCCGCGGGCGTCTCAGGGCGAGGGCATCCCGCCGTTGACGTTGAGGGTCTCGCCGAGCACGTAACTCGCCTCGGACGACGCCAGGAAGACGTACGCCGGCGCCAGTTCGGTCGGCTGACCGGCGCGGCCCAGCGGGGTGTCCTTGCCGAACTCCGGCAGGGCCTCGGCCGGCTGGCCGCCCGACGGTTGCAGCGGTGTCCAGATGGGCCCGGGCGCCACGGCGTTGACGCGGATCCCCTTGGGCGCGAGCTGCTGCGCCAGGCCCTTGGTGAAGTTGTTGATCGCAGCCTTCGTGCTCGCGTAGTCCACGAGGGTGGGTGACGGCTCGTACGCCTGGATGGACGTGGTGTTGATGATGGCCGATCCGGGCTGGAGGTGCTTGAGCGCCTCCTTCGTCACGCGGAAGAACGAGTAGATGTTCGTCTTGTAGGTGTCGTCGAGCTGCTCGTCGGTCAGGTCCTCGAGCGATTCGACGGCCTGCTGCTTGCCGGCATTGTTGACGAGGATGTCCAGGCCGCCCAGGGCGTCCACGGTCTGCTGCACGAGCGAGATGCAGTACGCGGGGTCCCGGAGGTCACCCGGGAGGCAGGCTGCGGTCCGGCCCTCTGCCTCGATGAGGTCCTTGATCACCTGGGCGTCCTCCTCCTCCTCGGGGAGGTAGGCGATGGCGACGTCGGCGCCCTCCCGCGCGAAGGCGATGGCGACGGCCGCGCCGATGCCGGAGTCGGCGCCGGTGACGAGGGCCTTGCGGCCCGTGAGCCGGCCCGTCCCGCGGTAGGAGGTCTCGCCGCGGTCGGCCTGGACCTCCATGTCCGATTCGAGCCCGGGCTCCTCGATCTGGTCGGTGGGCGGCGAGATGCTCTCGAACCGCGTCACGGGGTTCTGGAAGGTGTACTGGTCGGTCGATCCTGCTGCGCTCTCGGAGGTCATGCGTGTTCTCCCTGTACGGAAAGCGTGTCCTGTGCCGCGCTGGTCGCGGCCCCGGCGGACATGCGGGCGAAGTGGGCCGGTAAAGCTAAGCCTACTTATCACCCTGGGTCCGGGGAAACATTCCAGGCTCGCCCTCGCGAACCGGGAGGCGGTGGCGCGACGCGGCGAAGGCGGCTACGCGCGGGCCGCCCGCAGGAGGACGACGGTCAGAAGACGACGGAGAAGAAGCCGGCGCCGACGCTGATGACCATCGCTGCGACCAGGAGCCAGACGATCGGGGTGCGGAGTTTGCGCATGGAGTCCATAGTCGGCCCAGTCTAGCCGCCGGACGGGATCACGCCGAAGCAGCCTGCCGTGCACGCGCGAGGCGCTTCAGGCCGTCCGCCGGGCGCACCGGCTCGGGCCACCGGGGCCGCAGGTCGTCGCCGAGCGTGATGTTGCGCAGGCGCCGGCCGAACATCGGGACCACCCACTCGCCCAGCCACGCCGTCTCCCGGCGGAGTCCCGCCACCAGCCCGGCATAGCCCTCCCGCTCCGGCAGGCGGGGTGTCAGGGAATGGTCGACGCCGAGGATCCTCAGGACGTGGGCGGCGAGGTTCCGGTGCCCGGCCGGCGACATGTGCAGGCGGTCCGCGTCCCACAGCCCCGGGTCCGAGTACTCCTCGAAGCACCAGTAGTCCACGAGGACGGCGTCGTACGTGCGGGCGATGCGCCGCACGTGGTCGTTGAACAGCCAGTTGCGGCGCTTCATCGGCTCGAACACGGGACTCAGCGGGATGTCGAACCCCGTGAAGAGGAGCGGGCGCGCCCCGCTGCCGGCGATGCGCGCCACCATGGCCTCGTACTCGCGCATGAGGGCGCCCATGTCGGTGCGCAGCTCGAGGATGTCGTTGCCGCCGGCGTAGAGGCTGACGAGCGTGGGACGCAGGGCCAGCGCCCGTTCCACCTGCTCGTCGCGGACGTGGTGCAGGCGTTTGCTGCGGATGGCCAGGTTGGCGTACTCCCAGGCCGGGTCCTGCCGTCCGAGCTGCTTGGCGACGCGGTCCGCCCAGCCCCGCACGCCGTTCGGGAACTGCGCGTTCCAGTCGCCGACCCCCTCGGTGAAGGAATCCCCGATCGCCACGAACCGTCCAGCCATTCGAGCGAGCCTAGCCCCGCCGGGCGACCCGCGGGCGACGGCGGGACCAACGCCCGGTGAACCCTGTGGCGGAGGGGCGGAAATAATCCGAGCGCCGGCGTGGCTGAGACGGACATGGAGCACCGCATCGCAGTCACAGGGTCAACGGGCGTCGTCGGGGGCAGCGTGGCCAGGATCCTCGCCGCCGAGGGGGTGCCGCTCGTCCTGCCGGTCCGGTCCCCCGACCGCGCGCAGCACCTGCCCGAGTCCGTCGTACGCCGGTCGTCCTACGGGGACGGCGAGGCCTCGCGCGAGGCCCTCGCCGGGGTGGACGTCCTCTTCATGGTTTCGGCGGCCGAGGCGCAGGACCGCCTCGCGAGCCACCGCGCGTTCATCGACGCCGCACAGGCAGCAGGCGTCCGGCACATCGTCTACACCTCGTTCCTCGGCGCCGCCCCCGACGCGTCCTTCCTCCTCGGACGCGACCACTGGTACACCGAGGAGCACATCCGCCGGTCGGGCCTGACGTGGACGTTCCTCCGCGACAACCTGTACCTCGACGTCGTGCCCGCGCTCGCGGAGGACGGCGTCATCCGTGGTCCCGCAGGAGACGGCCGGCTCTCCGCGGTCGCGCAGGCCGACGTCGCCCGCTCCGCCGCCGCCGTGCTGCGCGCACCCGACGAGCACGCGGGCGCCACGTACCACCTCACCGGACCGGAGGCCTTCACCCTGGCCGAGGCGGCGGCGACCATCAGCGAGATGACCCCCGCGACGGTGCGCTTCGAGGACCAGAGCCATGAGGAGGCGATGGCGTCACGGGCCCACCACGGTGCGCCCCGGTGGCTGGTGGAGGCGTGGGTCAGCACCTACGCGGCCATCGCGCGCGGCGAGATGGCCGAGGTGTCGCCCGACGTGGAGCGCCTGACCGGGCGGCGGCCCGTCCGCCTCCGCGACCTCCTCTCGGCGCGGCACGGGGGCGGTACCCGTGCGTAGGGACGTCGTCCCGGACCCCGCGGACAGCCGCGCGTTCTATCGGTTCCTGACCTCCGTCGTCGTGCCCCGTCCCATCGCCTGGATCTCGTCGACCTCGGCGGACGGCGTGGACAACCTCGCACCGCACTCGTTCTTCACGATCGCGTCGGTCGATCCGCCGATCGTGCAGTTCACCTCGGTGGGGCGCAAGGACTCCGTGCGCAACATCGAGGCCACGGGCGAGTTCGTGGTCGGCTTCACGCCGGAGCGTCTCTTCGAGGCCGTCAACGCGACCGGGACGGCCTTCCCGCCCGAGGTCAGCGAGTTCGACGCCGTCGGCCTCACCCGGGAGCCGAGCAGGACGGTACGGCCGCCCCGCGTCCTCGAATCACCCGTGGCCCTCGAGTGCCGGCTCCACCTGATCCAGGACATGGGCGACTGCACGCTCGTCTTCGGAGAGGTGCTGCACGCTGTGGTGTCGGAGGAGGTGCTCGACGGCGATCTGCCCGCGATCGACGCGCTCAGGCCGCTCTCGCGGCTCGGCAGGAACGAGTGGGGCACGGCCGGGACGATCCGCGGCATCACCCGCATCCCGCTGCAGGACTGGCCCGGCCACTACGGGGGTATGCACACAACGACGTGACGTGGGTACTTCTGCCCCACAGGCAGCACCCGGGCTTCTCCCGTACAGTCGAAATATCCAGGGTTCTAGCACACCCTCTTCGGGCTGGGAAGCCCTCCGCTACCCAGGGACTCCCATGAGCGTCAACGCCGCCCCGCGTACTGTCCGTATCTCCCGTCCGAACGACGTCGTCGCCTCCTACTCGGTGCTGCTGAAGCAGGTCCGCAAGGAAGGCCTGCTCGACCGCCGGCGCCGCTTCTACATCACCGTGTTCGCGGCCCTCCTGCTCGCCATGGGCGCCGCCTGGACCGGTTTCGCCCTCCTCGGCGACACCTGGTTCCAGCTCCTCGTGGCCGCCGTCCTCGGCGTCGTCCTGACCCAGGTCGCGTTCCTCGCCCACGAGGCGTCGCACCGGCAGATCTTCGCGAGCCGCGGCGCGAACGACTGGTCCGGGCGCATCCTCGCCGCCGGCGTCGTGGGTATCAGTTACGCGTGGTGGATGGACAAGCACACCCGCCACCACAACGACCCGAACACCAGGGGCAAGGATCCGGACATCGAGGTGGACACCATCTCGTTCCTCGAGGAGGACGCCGCGAAGGCCAAGGGCCTCCAGGCCTGGATCACGCGCCGCCAGGGCTACCTCTTCTTCCCCCTCCTGACCATGGAGGGCATCAACCTGCACGCCCGCTCCATCAGCACCCTCTTCGCGCGCCGCACCATCAAGGGCCGCTGGGTCGAGCTCGCGCTCCTCGGCGTCCGGTTCGGCGCGTACCTCGGCGTCCTGTTCTGGTTCCTGCCCGTCGGCATGGCCTTCGCCTTTTTGGGCGTGCAGCTCGCCGTGTTCGGCGTCTACATGGGAGCGAGCTTCGCGCCCAACCACAAGGGCATGCCGGTCGTCCCGAAGGACAGCAAGCTCGACTTCTTCCAGAAGCAGGTCCTCACCTCGCGCAACATCCGCGGCGGCTCGTTCGTCAACAACGCCTTCGGCGGGCTGAACTTCCAGATCGAGCACCACCTCTTCCCGGACATGCCGCGCCCGCACCTGCGCCGCGCCGCCGTGATCGTCCGTGAGCACTGCGAGCGCCTGCGCGTGCCGTACACCGAGGTCGGGGTGGCGGCGTCGTACGGTGCCGTGGTGTCCTACCTGAACCGCGTCGGACTGGCCGCCCGCGACCCGTTCGACTGCCCCATGGTCAACCGCTTCCGCCGTCCCTGAGGTCGGCTAGACCTCCCCGGCGTCGATGGTGCCCCGCACCACGCTGACTCCCGAGTGGGTCGGGTCCCCGTCCAGCGGTTCGTCCGACACGTCGACGACGGGGAACTGCCGGAGGTCGATGGCGCCGGGGACATCGAACGTGCCGTGGTCGCCGTCCAGGATCCCGATGCTGTACATCCGGCTGGCGTCGGGTGCGAGGAGCCAGACCTCCCGGTAGCCGCCGGGTGCCGCACCGGAGACCGTCACGTCGAGGCGTCGCACGCCGTCCTCGGACTCGGTGAGCGTGGCCTCCCCCGAACCGCCGAAGTCGGGCAGGGGGGCCAGGTCCGCGCGGGCCACGGTCCGACCGCCCGCCTCCGTGGCCTGGACGGCCCACAGCACACCTCCCCCGACCGCGATCCCGGAGACGGCGGCCGCGGCCAGCCACCACGCGGGGACGGTCCGGGACGTGCGGGCAGGACCGGGCACGGCACGGCCCCGGATCACGGCCGGTCGCACGGCAGCCGACTTTGCGGGGCCCGATCCCCCGGAGTCGGGTTCCGTGGCACCCTGCTGCGGAGTGCCCTGCTCCGCGGGGCCGGGACGGGGGCCGACGGGCTCGAGGGTGCCGACCGACCGGAGGGCGGGTGCGGTGTCGGCCGCGAGACCGAGTTCCCGGGCGACGGCGTCCCACACCGCGGGGTCGGGCACCTCGAGCCGGGCGGGGTGCCCTCCCGATCGGGCCAGGACGACGACCTCGCGCAGGGCGGCGACCTCCTCGCCACAGGCAGCGCACGCGTCGAGATGGGTGCGCGACGGCCGGTCCAGCGGTTCGTCCAGCGCGGCGATCCCCAGGCTGTCCGGATCAAGATGCCGCATTCCACGCCTCCAGTCGACTGCGCAGATGTGTCAGGCTCCTCCGGATGTGGCTCTTCACGGTTCCCAGGGGCAACTCCAACCGTTGTGCGATCTGCTGATGTGTGAGGTCTTCGTAGAAGGCGAGCCGCAGGATGGACTGTTGGGGTTCGCCCAGCAGTTCGAGTTCCGCGTCCAGGACCACACGGTCCGTCACGGCATCCACCTCCCGCGCGTGCTGCCTCGGGCTCTCCGGTTCGGCGATCGCCCCGGACCGGGCCACCATCTGATTCTGCCTGCTCCTGGCCGCCAGGGTGTCCAGGATGACGTTCCTGCTGATGCCGAGGATCCAGCCGGGAACCGTCCCGTACTGCGGATCGAAGCTGTCCCGGAAACGCCAGGCCCGCACGAACACGTCCTGGGTGATGTCCGCAGCCGCCGTCCGGTCGTTCATGGACCGTAATGCCACCGTGAACACGAGGGGCGCAAGACGCCGGTACGCGGCGGCCAGCGCCTCCTCGTCACCGGCGGAGAACTCCACGTCGAGTTCCCGCGTCCACTCGGTGCCTGGAGGTGTCACGCCCTACTCCTTCAGCGCGGTGCCGGGCCCAGCACCGCACCGGGAGCACCCGGCCCACCTGCGCTGTCCCGTCCCGACGGCGGTGCGTCGGAGGGCGGACAGTGCGAGTCAGGCGGACCGCGGGAGCCGTGCGTTCAGAGCGGTGAGGCTGTGAGGACAACATTATCCTCGTAGTCGCCCTTGTCCAGCAGCCATTCGCCTCCGCAGGTGATGATCTTGAGTCGATGGGGGCCGTCCCGCCGGAAGACGTCCGATCCGTCGAGCGTTGCCTTCGGGACGTTCCGGACGTCGTCGACGCGGTACTGCACCGTGTCGCCGTCCGCGAGGCCGACGGTGAGGACGGTGCCGGGATCGACGTCGTCGAGCTGGGCGAAGGGCATGACCTCCGTCCGGCTGTCCACGTGCGCGGCGATCACGGCGTGTCCCGCATCGGCTCCGGGGGCCGGTCCGAAGCGGTACCACCCTGCTTCCCAGAAGCTGTCCGGGATCTCCATGGCGTCGTTCCCGGCGATGCCCACGTCGACGACCCGGACGGAGATGTCCGTGCCGGGGATGTCCAGGGAGACGGGAGCGGGAGGAGGCGGCTGGACGGCCGCGTCCGCCGGACGTACCGGGATACCGGCGGCGAGGCCCGTACCCGCAGCCGCCGGCGACGCCGCGGTGGACTCCGCGGGGACGTCCGGCACCGGGACCGGTGTCGTGTCCGACGGCGTCTCCGTCCCGGGTGGCGGGGTGGGGGCGAGGATGGGTGCCGCGGGCGCCGCCGGCGTGGCGGGGTCCGCGGGCGAGATGGAGCATCCGCTGAGGACGGCGGCGGTCGCTATCGACAGCGCCGCCAGGCCGGTTGCCATACGGGGAGGGTGCACTGGATCGTCCTGGTTCTCGTGGATCGGCTGGAGGGACAGGGCGCGTGGAGCCCGACGGCGTCCGCGCGCCCGGCCCGTCATACCCGCGCCGTACGCCTCCGGCTCACGGCGATCGCTCCGCCGAGGAGGGCGAGGGCGGCTGCGCCGATCCCCACCGCCGCCCCGGCGTCGTCGTCCTGGGCGGCCAGGCCCGACTGTCCGCCCGGGACGGAGCCCGGCGACGAGTGCAGCCCCTCGATGACCTGTGTGGCGAGCGCGAGGTTGCCCGCCTCGAGGCTCCCCCACGCGTAGACGATCGTCGACGTGCCCTCGGCGAGGGTGAGGTCCGCCGGGCCGATCACGGGCTGGGTGGTGCCCGCTGCCGCGACCGCCGCGGAGACCGTCCCCGGGTCCGTGGTCAGCGTCGCCTCACCCGGGTTGCTGAGGTTCGGCACGATCGGCGCGCCTCCCGCGAGGACGTCGACGGCGGGCGCCGCGGCGACGTGCCGCACGGTCAGGCGTGACTTGCCGGCCTCCACCGCCGAGACGTCGTTGGTGTAGAAGTTGGCGGTCGGCGTGCCCGCCGCGTCGAGGTTGGCCGTGGCGGTGTAGTTCCCGCCGGCGGCGAGGGAGACGTCCACGGGGCCGATGACCGGCGCGCTCGCGTCGGGTGCGTCGGCCGCCGTGATGGCCAGCTGGTAGCTGCCGGCGGGCAGCGAGAGCGGACCGGCGAGTGTGCCGGGCGCGAAATCGTCGAGGGTGAGGGCACCGTTGACGTAGACGTCGACCGTGAGGTCGGGGACTCCGTGCAGCACGGACAGCGATGCTGCGGGTTGTGACTCGGCGGCCGTTGCGGGCGCGGCCGCGGCCGTCGCGACCACCAGCACGGTTCCAACGGTGTACAGGCTTCTTCGCATGACAACTCCTTCGTGTCGTCCCCTCCGGGGGGCGCTTCTGCTGACACCTGGTATTACCGGGAAGGAGGACCCGTTGGATGCAGGGGAGCGGACTTTTTCCTGGACGTCGTCCGGCGGTCGGCCGGTGGCGTGGCATCAACGGCCCGGTAATGCAAGCCCGCCGGGTGTGCAGAACGGCACGCCCGCGCCGGCGCAGGGCTGGCTACGGTGGATGGATGTTCTTCCTCTTCGGCCTCACCACGCGTGAGCACCTGCAGTTCACCCGATCCGCCGGCTGCCGCTACTGCGGTATGCACGCCCCGCAGCAGGTCGTCCAGCGCAAGACGAAGCTCTCGGTGTTCTTCATCCCGCTCATCACCCTCAAGAAGACCCGCCTGCAGGTGTGCACCAACTGCGGCGGCACGTCGACGATCAGCGGCTCCGAGCAGCGGGCCCTCGCCTACTAGCCCTCCTGCCGGGGACTAGGCGTTCCAGAGGCCGTAGGAGTCCGCGAGCGACGAGATCTTCTGTGCGCGGGCGAGACGCGGCAGGTAGGAGCCGTCGCCCACCACGGCGCCCGCCGCATGCTCGCGGAGCAGTTCGGCGGCCCAGTTGATCTCCGAGTCGCTCGGGGACAGGCCCCTGTTGATGGTGTCCGTGGCATCCGTGAGCAGGCACAGCTTGCCGGTCATGCCCATGGACGCCGTGACCTTGCAGGCCTCGAGCAGTTCGTCCCCGAGGGCACCGACGGTCGGACCGTCGATCGGGCCGGGGAGCTGCCCGACGCGCGAGGCGACGACGAGCTTCGAGCGCGCGTAGGCGAGCGCCATCGGGTCGTCCGAGGCACCCGTGTCGCGCCGGAAGTCGCCCACGCCGAACGCCAGGCGGAACGTCCCCGGCGCGCTGGCGATCGCCGTCGCGTTTTCGATGCCGAGCGCCGACTCGATCAGCGCGAGGACGGGCGTCCCGGCCTGCAGGCGCATCGCCGTGTGCGTCACCTGCTCGGGCTTCTCCGTCATGGCGAGCATGACGCCGCGCAGGCCGGGTGCCCTGGACAGTGCGGCCAAGTCGTCGGCCCAGTACTCGGTCTCGATGCCGTTGACGCGCACCCAGGCCGTCATGCCGGTGGACAGCGCCTCGACGACGCGCTCGCGTGCCTCGGCCTTGCCCGGGGCGGGGACGGCGTCCTCCATGTCGAACACCACGGAATCGGCCTCCGACGTGAGGGCGGGGATGAACGCGTCGCCGGTGGCAGCGGAGGCCAGCAGCCAGGATCGTGAGAGCTTGGCGGGAAGCGCGGCGGCGCGGCTGTTTCTCAGGAAGGAGGCCATGGTCAAACAGTACTGAGGATCGCTCCGGGTTATCCAACGGACACCGGAGGCATCGCGTGAACACTACGACCAAAAGGGCCTGATGCCCCCTCCGGAACCCTTGACCCTCCACCGGGACGCGGCCTAGCATTCGTATACGATTTCTGCTCGATGGGGACTACGGCGTCCCCGTCCGGATCAGGGCATACCAGTAGCCACGCACAAAACAAGGGAGTTTTTCATGGCACTAGCGTCAGAGCGTCCGGACGCGCAGTCCCGGAGCGGCATGAGCGCGGCGGACCGGAAGGTCCTCGCCGGCACGATGGTGGGCACCACGATCGAGTGGTACGACTTCTTCATCTTCGCCCAGGCCGCCGGCATCGTCTTCGCGACGCTCTACTTCGGGCCGCTCGAGGGTGAGAGCCCGGGCCTCGCCCAGCTCGTCGCCTGGGCCACGATCGGCATCAGCTTCTTCTTTCGGCCCCTCGGCGCGGTCATCGCCGGACGCCTCGGCGACAGGATCGGCCGGAAGGCCATGCTCGTCTTCACCCTCGTGATGATGGGCTCCGCCACCGCCCTGATCGGCCTGCTGCCCACGTACGCGCAGATCGGCATCTGGGCGCCCATCCTCCTCATGCTCCTGCGCATCCTGCAGGGGTTCTCCGCCGGTGGCGAGTGGGGCGGTGCCGCACTCATGGCCGTCGAGCACGCCCCCGTGGGCAAGCGCGGTTTCTGGGGCGCCTACCCGCAGATCGGCGTGCCCGTCGGCATGATCCTCGCGACGCTCGTGCTGTTCCTCCTGCGCACGTCCATGTCCCCGGAGGCCTTCCTCGCCTGGGGCTGGCGCATCCCGTTCCTGCTCTCCGTCGTCCTCATCGTCGTGGGCTACTTCATCCGTGCCGCCGTCGCCGAGAGCCCGGTCTTCAAGCGCATGATCGAGCGGAAGCGGGACACCGCCACTCCCCTGCGCAGCCTCCTGAAGACCAACAAGAAGCAGGTCGTCCTCGCCGCCGTCATCTTCATCGGCAACAACGCCGCCGGCTACCTCGTCATCGCGTTCCTCTCCTCCTATGCGCAGCGGACCCTCGGGATGCCGGCCGCACCCGTGCTCCTGGCGACGCTGCTGGCATCCTTCGGCTGGCTCATCTTCACGCTCTACGGCGGCATCCTGTCCGACCGGATCGGCCGCGTCCGGACGTTCCAGATCGGCTACGGCCTCATCTTCGTCTGGATGATCCCGATGTTCATGCTGATCGACACCCGCAGCATCTGGGCCTACGGGATCGCCATCTTCATCCTCACCATCGGACTGGGGCTGTCCTACGGCCCCATGTCCGCCATGTACGCCGAGATGTTCCCCGCCAACGTCCGCTACTCCGGCATCGGCATCGGCTACGCCCTCGGAGCGATCCTCGGTGGCGCGTTCGCCCCGCTGATCGCCGAGGCCCTGCTGAGGGGCACGGGCTGGTCCGGGTCCATCGGCCTCTACATCATGGGCCTCTGCGTCATCTCCTTCATCGGTGTCACCCTGGTCAAGGAGACCAAGGGGGCACCGCTGGAGGCGGAGAAGGATGGCGCGGACGCCGGGGTCGGGCGCCACTCCTAGCGGATCGCCGTCAGCGCGCTCCCGGATGCCCACCGACTCCGACGAGTCGGTGGGCATCCGTGGGCCCTGCGGGCGGGCAGGACGGCAGGGACGTCGAACCGGTTCCGCCGACGTCGTCGCGCCGGCAGGGCACCCAGCGGTACGGCGGCCGCTATAGTGACATCCGTCGGGCGCTCAGGGCGCCGTGCCTGAAAAAGAGGCAATAAGGGCATCGCCGCCCGAGGCACATACGGAACTCACCCACCAGGTCCGCCGGGTCGACCGTGTGCCACCACCGCCACCGCCACCGGAGGACTCCGCCCTGAAGGATTCCACGATGGCCACCGTCTCCGCCCGCATCGTCTCAGCCCTGCTGCCCGTCACCACCGAGGTCTTCGGGGTCATGGGCAACGGCAACGCGCACTTCCTCGACGCCGTCATGGCGGCACCGTCGCTGCACTTCACCGCCGTCCGCCACGAGGCGGGCGCGGTCGCCGCCGCCGACGCCTACCACCGCGCCTGCGGCCGCGTCGCCGTCGCCACCACCACGTACGGCGCCGGGTTCACGAACGCCCTGACGCCCCTGGCCGAGGCCGTGCAGGCGGACATCCCCCTGGTCCTCGTGGTCGGCGACGCCCCGACGACCGGGATGCGCGCGTGGGACGTCGATCAGGTCCTGATGGCCAAGGGGCTCGGCGCCACCACGTTCACAGTGTCGGCGGCGCGCCCCCTGGCGACGACGACGGCCGCGGTCGAGCACGCACTCCGCTACCGGGAACCCGTGGTCCTCGCGATCCCCTACGACCTCGCCGCCGCCGAGGCCGCGCCCGAGGAACCGGCCGCGCCCTCCGCTCGGGCGCCCCGCGAGGAGCCGTCCGCGGGCGACATCCACCGCGCCGCGGCGCTGCTCTCCGCTGCCGAGCGGCCCCTCGTCCTGGCCGGGCGTGGCGCCTGGGTGAGCGGCGCCGGCGAGGCAGCGGCACGCCTCGCCGACCGCCTCGGCGCCCTCACCGCCACCTCGGGTCTCGGGGCGGGACTCTTCGGGGACAGCCCGGCCGCCCTCGGCATCGCGGGCGGCTGGGCCTCCGAACGCACGGCCCGCCTCGTCGGGCAGGCCGACGTCGTCCTCGTGCTCGGTGCACGGCTCAACCAGTTCACGATGCGCTTCGGGCACTCCTTCGGCCCGGGCGCCCGCGTCATCCAGGCCGACATCACGGCCGGTCCCACCTCGCCGGCCGTCACCGATTTCCTCCACGCCGACGCACGGCTGGCCGCCGAGGCGCTCCTCGCCGCCGTCGAACCCCGGGAAGGGGCCCGGAGGTGGAGCACCACCGCCGCCGACGACGCCCTCGGCGCCCATGACGCACGCGACGACGGCGAGGTGGCGGCACCCGACGGCCGGCTCGACCCGCGGAGCCTGTGCCGGACACTGGACCGGATGCTGCCCGCGGACCGGACCGTCGTGCAGGACGGCGGCCACTTCATCGGGTGGGCGCCGGGCTACCTCCACGTCCAGGCGCCCAACCGCCTGATCATGGTGGGGACCGCGTACCAGACCATCGGCCTCGGCTTCCCCAGCGCCGTCGGTGCCGCCCGCGCCCTGCCGGGCTCCACCGTCGTCCTGTGCACGGGCGACGGCGGCGCCCTCATGGCGCTCGCCGACCTGGTCACGTTCATCCGCACCGCGCGCAGGGCCGTCATCGTGGTCTTCAACGACGCCGCCTACGGGGCCGAGATCCACCAGTACGCCGTCCGCGGCATCGACCCGGGGCCCATGATGATCGAGGAGGTGGACTTCGCGGCCGTCGCCGCCGCGTTCGGCGCCCGGTCCGCGACGATCGGCTCGCTCGAGGACCTCGCCCCCGTGGAGGGCTGGCTGGCGTCCGACGACGACGGCGTCCTGCTGCTCGACTGCAGGATCTCGCAGCAGGTCGTGGCACCCTACATGCAGGAGATCGTGGCGGTGGCGACCGGCACACGCTGAGGCGGGAGCCGTGTCCGTCAAGGGCTCCCGGCTCCTTCGGCACAGGTCGCCGGCCGCCCGGCGACCTGTGCCGAAAGTTATAGTCGGAAGAGGCCGGTCGAGAAGCCGACAGTGATGCCGGACGGCGCCGACGAACCGCTACCCAGGAGCCCCCGTGACCCCCGAGAACACCCGAAGGACCGACGTACAGGCAGCGGCCGACGTCGAGGCGAAGACCGTCCTGGTCGCCGGGGCCGGAGGGGTCATCGGCCGGCACGCGGCGGACGAGTACACCCGCCGCGGCGTGCGGGTCCGGGGGCTCAGCCGGCGTCCCGTCACCGGCGCCCGGTGGGACCACCTGCCCGTGGACCTGCTCGACCGGGAAGCAACACGTGCCGGGCTGGAGGCCGCCGCGGACACCACGCACCTGGTGTTCGGCGCCTATCTCGAACGGGACACCACCGCGGAGCAGATCGGGGTCAACTCGGCCCTGCTGACGAACACCCTGGACGGCCTCGAGGCCGCAGGGGCGCCCCTGCGGCACGTCACCCTCTACCAGGGCGGGAAGGCGTACGGCGCGCACCTCGGCTACTTCAACACCCCGGCCAAGGAGAGTGACGCGCGGCTGATCCAGCCGAACTTCTACTACGACCAGGAGGACATCCTCCGGGCCGCCGCGGCCGGGCGTGGCTTCCACGCCACCATGCTGCGCCCCGAGGGCGTCGTCGGGTACGCCGTCGGCAATCCCATGAACATCCTCATGGTCATCGCCGTCTACGCGAGCATCTGCCGGGAGCTCGGCCAGCCGCTGCGGTTCCCCGGCACCCATGCCGCCTACGACGCCCTGTACCAGGTGACCGACGCCTCACTCCTGGCCCGCGCCACGGTCTGGGCCGGCGCGGAACCACGGGCCGCCGGCGAGGTCTACAACATCACCAACGGGGACCAGATCCGCTGGCGCCACCTGTGGCCCGTCTTCGCCCGCCTTTTCGGGATGGACCACGCCGAACCCCAGCCGGTCCCGCTGGCCGAGGCGATGCCTCACCACGAGGAGCTCTGGAAGGGCATGGTGGCGAAGTACGACCTCGTGCCCACTCCCTTCGAGGACCTCGCGGGCTGGTCCTTCGGCGACTTCCTCTTCCGCTCGGGCTTCGACAACGTCACCTCCACCATCAAGGCCCGGCGCCACGGCTTCACCGACTGCCTGGACACCGAGGAGCGGTTCACGGAGCTCTTCGGTCAGCTGGCAGCGGAGAGGATCATCCCGCCGCTGGACTGAGCCGCCCGTGTCTCCGCCGACGTCAGGACGGGGAGCGCACGGACGGGCGCGCCGTGGTCCCCCGGTCGCCGGGACAGGCGCCGAGCCCACTGGTCAACCTGCGTCCCGGATGGTTCACTGCTGGGACTGCCCTTGCCGACCACGGAAGCGAGCCCCGGTGACCACCCTTCCCGCGAGCCCTCCTCCCGACGGCCTCGACGCCTCCCGCGCTCCCGGCCCCGGGCGGAGCGGGCGTGTCGGCCTGCTGGTGGCCGGCTCGCTGGTGGCCGGGGCCCTCGCCGCGCTCCTGCTGGCGGCCGCACCCTTCACCCCGGCGACGGAGAGCGGCGTGACCGGGGCCGTCCTGCTGGGGTTCGCCCTGGGCTGGGCCCTCCTGGCGGTGCTGTCGGGGTTCACGGACCAGCCGCAGCGATGGGCCGTGGCTCCCGCGCTGTTCCTGGGCCTGGGGGGCCTGCTCCTGCTGGGGTTCGGCTCCCCGATGCAGGACGCCCTCGCCTGGGTATGGCCCCCCGCCCTGCTGCTGCTGGTGGTGTGGATGGTCGCGAGGATCCGGTCGGCTGCCGGTCGGGGCGCGCGGATACTGCTCTATCCCGTGATCGCGCTGCTGGTCCTCGCCTCCCTGGCGGGCGGATACGAGACCGTGCGCGGAGCCGTCAGGGCGGGGAGCCCCCCGGGGCAGGGGAGGCTGATCGACGTGGGCGGCCACCGCCTGTACCTGGACTGCACCGGCTCGGGAAGCCCGACAGTGGTCATCGAACCGGGAGCCGGCCTGATGTCGTCGGACCTCGCCCTGATCGCCCCGAGGGTCGCCCGGGACACGCGGGTGTGCATCTACGACCGGGCGGGGCGCGGGTGGAGCGATCCGGCGGACACACCGCAGGACGGCGCGCGGATCGCCACCGATCTGCACACGCTGCTGCAGCGCGGGAACGAGCCGGGACCGTACGTGCTGGCCGGTCATTCCTTCGGAGGCCTGTACGCCCTCACGTTCGCGGCCCGCTACCCCGGCGAGGTGGCCGGGCTGGTGCTGGTGGACTCGACCGCCCCGGCGGCGGAGCCGGCGCCCCACCTGGAGGAGCCCACGCCTCCGGACGACACGACGAGCCGCCTGTCCGCGCTGGTCGGCGCCGCAGGGCGGCTCGGCATCGGCCCGCTCCTCGGGGTCGGATCGGCCGACCACCTGAGGAGCGCGGCCGACGAATACCTCGTCGCCGGATCCTCGGTGCAGCAGGCCGCCGCGCTGAGGACCTTCACCGACAAGCCCCTGGTCGTCCTGACCGCCGGCAGCGGCACCCGCCCCGGCTGGACCGAGTCGCAGGACGCACTCGCCACCCTGTCGACCGACACGCTGCACCGCGTGGTCGACGGGGCGACCCACGGGTCGCTGATCGGCGACGACCAGGACGCGGCCGAGACGGCCCGGGGGATCCTCGACGCCGTCTTGGCGGTACGGACCGGGGAGCCGCTGTCGCCGTAGGGCAGGGTGCGGGCGAAGTCCGGAAGGCGGCGCTCCGGTGACGCCGCGGGGAGCAGCCCGCCCTCAAGACGCTACGCCCGGGCTGCCGCCTCCAGGCGGAGGGCGTGATCCCTCGCCGCGGCGCGGAGCGGCTCCGGGCCCAGGATGGCGAAGGGAGCGTCGAACCGGGCGACGGATGCGAGGACCCCGGCCCACGACCAGGAGCCGATGCTCACTCGGCAGGAGGTCGCGGTGAGTTCCTCGACGCCGCCGTCCCCGACGAAGGGGGCGATCTCCCCCACCGGCAGGTCGATGACGACCTCACCCGTGCACGGCCACCGGTCGACGGCGTCCAAGCCCTTGAGCCGGGCGGACAGGTAGGTGCGGGCATCGGGGGCCGGGAGCCGGCGTGGTGGGAAGACCGAGCCTGCCGGGGTCCGGGGGGACAACCGGTCGAGGCGGTAGATACGCCAGTCGTCGCGGTCGAGGTCCCAGCCGATCAGGTACCAGCGTCCGTCCCGTGCCACGATCGCGTGCGGCTGGGCCCGGCGTGGGAGCCCGTCCTGGAGGTAGTCGAACCTCAGGGTCGTCCGGTTCCGGACGGCGGCGCTGACCGCTGCGAGGACGGCCGGATCGACGCGGGTGGTCGTGGTCCCCGCTCCGGTGGAGCGGATCCCGTCGATGCGGTGCCGGAGGCGGGAGGGCAGGACCTGCCGGACGGTCGCGAGCGCGCGCTCCGCCGCCTCGTCGAGGTCGATGCCGGAGGACGGTGCGTTCTGCAGGGCGACGGCGATCGCGACGGCCTGATCGTCGTCGAACAGCAGGGGCGGCAGGTCCGCGCCGGCTGCCATCCGGTACCCGCCGTCCGGGCCCTTGGCCGCGCGGATCCGGTACCCGAGGTCCCGGAGCCGGTCGACGTCCCGGCGGACCGTCCGGGGCGTCACGCCCAGGCGCTCGGCCAGGACGATCCCGGGCCAGTCCCGTTGCGCCTGCAGGATCGAGAGCAGCGCCAGCAGCCGTGCGGAACCCGTCATGCCAGTCAGTATGCGCGAAGTGGAGGACCGTCGCTGACCGCTACTCCCGCCATCGTGGTGGATGGCACTCCTGCCGATCGATTACTAGGAAAGAGCAGACACCATGAGCATCAGGACCACCACGCACCTGAACTTCCGCGGCACCGCACGCCAGGCCCTCGACTTCTACCAGGGCGTCTTCGGCGGCCGGCTCACGCTGGCGACCTACGGGGACTTCGGGATGCCCCAGGATGACCCCGGGCACGACAGGATCGTCTTCGGCCAGGTCGAGAACGAGGACGGCTTCCGCGTCATGGCCTACGACGTGCCGGGGCAGGACGACGGCGGTCCGGCGGCGACCGCTGGCACGACCCGCCGCGAGAACGGAACCACCATGACGGACAGCGCCTTCTTCCAGTCCGTGCGTGCCGAGGGTTTCGAGGAGATCACCCGCTACTGGAACGGCCTCGCCGACGGCGCCACCATCGTCGAGCCCCTCGCCGCCTCCGCCTGGACCGCCGGGTTCGGCATGCTCACCGACCGCTTCGGCGTGACGTGGGTCCTCGACGTGGAGCCCGTCCACGCCACGTGAGGCCTCCCGGGCAGCGGCGGACCCGGAACAGCGGGGCGGCACGTCGGGGCGCGGTCAGGGCACCAGTCGGACGTCCTCGCCGCGGAGGTTCACGCGGAAGCCGTCGTCCTGCACGGTGACGTCCTCGAGCACGAGGCCTTCGGGCAGCCCCTCGACCTCGTGCTCGATGGTCACGAGGTTCCGCACGACGGCGGCGGTGGCTCCGGAGAGGAAGTCAGGTCCGCCGAGGTCGATCGACTGCGGCTCCATCACGAGCCGGCCCGCCTGGACCTCGACCGTCCCCGTCGCGGTCACGCGCACTGCGCGGCCCAGCGTCTCCACGGTACGGACCACGGTGGCCTGACCGTCGTCGGCGGGCCGGACCTCCGTCC
This sequence comes from Arthrobacter sorbitolis, assembly GCF_054510995.1. Lineage (NCBI taxonomy): Bacteria > Bacillati > Actinomycetota > Actinomycetes > Micrococcales > Micrococcaceae > Arthrobacter > Arthrobacter sorbitolis. The sequence goes on along the minus strand of NZ_JBTNDM010000002.1, from coordinate 57,065 downwards.
CGCCGCCGAGCTCACCGGCCACGACGTCGAACGGCACGGTCGCGTCCACGGAGAGCCGGGCGGCGACCGTGCCGTCCGGGCCCGTGACCACGTCCTGTCCGACGGCCCGGACGTCGCGGAGCGTCGACCCCGCGGACACCACCGTCCCGGCGTCCAGCGCCAGGTCGCCCAGCCACACCTCGTCGTCGCGCAGGCCGGCGGGAGCCTCGGCGTCCGGCGTCCGCCCGGCACCCGCCGTGGGCGACGGCGATGGCGCCGCCTGACCGGCCGGGTCGCTGACCACCCACCAGAGGATCCCCGCCGTGAGCACCAGGAGGAGGACCATCCCGAGTGCACCGATCAGCCAGTCCTTCGCGCGCGTCCACCTCATCAGGACAGTCTGATGGCTTGCCGCCCCGGGGGGACGCTCCGACACCGGTTCCACCGTCCGGGCAGGACCGATGGTCCTACCGGACCGGACGCGGCAGGCACCCGGCGGCTCTGGCCACCGGTCGCCGCAGCGGCTATCGTCGTTCGTCCCGGGCCGCAGCCCGCGGGTGCGGCCGTTCGTGAGGGAGCGCCATGAGGATACTGCTGGTGACTGCGGGGTCCCGGGGGGACGTCGAGCCGTTCGCGGTCCTCGCGCGGCGGGCGCAGGGTGCGGGGCATTCGGTGCGCCTGGTCCTCCCGGACAACTCGGGCGTCGACGTCGACGATCTCGACGTGGTCAGTCTCGCGGTCGACTACTCGAGGTTCATCGGGCAGCAGGGCGTCTCCCTGGCCGCGATCCTCCGCTCCTACCGCTCGGTCGTGCGTCCGGCGATGCGCGAGGTCCTCGTCCGGTCTGCGAGGGCGGCGCTCGAGTACGTCCCGGACGTGCTGGTCGCCCACCCGAAGATCCTGTCGGCGCCGCTGATCGCGGCCGGACTCGGGATCCCCTTCGTGTGGGTCGAGCTCGTCCCGGTGATGACGCCGACCGCTGAGTTCCCTGCTGCCGGAACCGTCACCCGGGATCTCGGCCGGTTCAACCGGCTCACCTATCGGGCCGCAGCCGGCGGGGCCGCCATGTTCCGGCAGGACCTGAAGGACGTGGCCAGGCTGGTCGGCGGGCAGGGGTCCGCTCGTCCTCCGGCGTCGGCGACGCTGATGCCCATCAGCCCGGCGATCCTCCGCCGTCCCGCCGACTGGCCGTCGAGCGTCCACCTCACCGGTCCGTGGCGTGGTGGAGCGCCGGGCCCGGTTCCCCCCGAGGTGGCGGACTTCATCTCGGAGGACGGCTTCGTCTACGCGGGGTTCGGTTCCATGGTCGCAGGTGATCCCGTCGCCCGGGCACGGGAGGTGATCGGCGGCATCCGTGCGACCGGGGCCCGCGCCCTCGTGGCCACGGGCCTGGGCGGACTGTCCGTCCCCTCCGACGTGGCCGGGGCCGATGTCCTGGTCACGGCGTCGGTCGCCCACGACGTCGTCCTGCCCCGGGCTGCAGCAGCGATCCACCACGGGGGGATCGGGACGGTCCACGCGGCCACCGCGGCCGGCACCGTGTCGGTCGTGGTGCCGTTCATCGCCGACCAGCCCTTCTGGGGATCGAGGCTCCACGCTCGCGGCCTGGCTCCCGCCCCGATCGGGCAACGCTCGCTGACGTCCCCCCGCGCGGCCGAGGCCCTGTCGCAGGTCGACCGGTACCGTCCGGCCGTGCGCGGGGCTGCACGGTCCATGGCGGCCGAGGACGGGCCGGCCGCCGCGATAGCCGTCCTGGAGACCCTGCACCGGTGAGTGCCCGCCGGGAGGCACCCGCCCGGACACCTGCCGTCACATGTCAGCCCCGGGGCCGCAGGTCGTAGATCCGCTTGAGCTTCCCGCTGGAGCGCACCAGCGAGCCCTGTTCCACGACCGCGACGGCGCACGTCGACCCGATGTGCGTCTTGATCTGGTGGCGGAGCTCCTCCGCGGCCGCCACGGCGTCGGCGGCGCTGACCCCCTCGCGGGGCTCCACCCTGATGGTCAGCTGGTCCATCCGCTGCCCCTCGGGCCGGGTGAGTTCGAGCTGGAAGTGCGGGCTCAGCGCCGGGATGCGCAGCGCCAGCTCCTCCACCTGCGTGGGGAAGAGGTTCACACCGCGCACGATCACCATGTCGTCGCTGCGGCCGGTGATGCGCTGCATCCGGCGCATCCCGGGGCGGGCGGTGCCGGGCAGCAGGCGCGTGAGGTCGTGGGTGCGGTAGCGGATGATGGGCAGCGCCTCCTTGGTCAGGGACGTGAAGACGAGCTCGCCGGCGTCGCCGTCACCGAGCACCTTCTCGGTGAACGGGTCGATGATCTCGGGGCGGAAGTGGTCCTCCCAGACGTGCGAGCCGTCCTTGGACTCCACGCACTCACCCGCGACGCCCGGCCCCATGACCTCCGACAACCCGTAGATGTCGCACGCGTCGAAGCCCATGCGCCCCTCGAGTTCCTGCCGCATGCCCTCCGTCCACGGCTCCGCGCCGAGCACGCCGGTCTGGAGCGACGTCGACGACGGATCGATCCCGGCCGCGGCCATCGTGTCGAGGATCGTCAGCAGGTAGGTGGGCGTGGCGAGGATGGCGTCCGGTTCGAAGTCGCGGATGAGTTGGACCTGCCGCTCGGTCTGGCCGCCGGAGATCGGGATGACGGTACAGCCGAGCCGCTCCGCACCGGCGTGCGCGCCGAGGCCGCCCGTGAACAGCCCGTACCCGTAGGCGTTGTGGACCTTCCATCCGGCCTTCACCCCGGAGGCGCGCAGCGAGCGGGCCACGAGGGAGGCCCAGCGGTCGAGGTCTCCCGCCGTGTAGCCGACGACCGTGGGCTGGCCCGTCGTGCCCGACGACGCATGGACACGCGCCACCTGCGCCTGCGGCACCGCGAACATCCCGAACGGGTAGGTGCTGCGCAGGTCCTCCTTCGTGGTGAAGGGGAACTTCGCCAGGTCCGCGAGCTCCCGGAGGTCGCCAGGATGCACACCGGCGTCGTCGAACTTCCGCCGGTACAGGGGCACGTTCGCGTAGGCGTGGCGCAACGTCCACCGGAGCCGCTCCAGCTGCTCCGATTCGAGGTGGTCGCGGGACCAGGTCTCCTCCACGTCGAGGGTGGAGGGGTCCGCGGCCGAGGCCCGGAGGGGGAGGGTGGTCATGGCTGCTCCTTCGCAGGGTATGTCCGGAGGACTCCGGGGATGTCGCGGTGCACGGGCATCAGAGGACCGAGGCGACGGCGCGGGCCGCCTCGGCCACGCGGGCGCCGATCTCCTCGACGGGGCGGTCGCTGCGGAGGTAGACGACGGCGAGCGCGGCGGGGAGCTGTCCGCGCACGAGGACGGGAGCTGCGACGGAGCTGACGCCGGGGATGACCTCGTCGCGGCTCACCGCGTAGCCGGCGGCCGCCGCGATCCGCGATTCCTCGCGGTAGGGCTCCCCCGGCGCGAGCCGGTCCCACCGTGCCTCGGTCAGCGCCGACTGGATGGCGATGCCGGGCGCCCCGGCGTCGAACCGGTGGCGGGAGCCCGGCCGCTGCACCAGGGTCCCCTCGCCGTGGGGCGGCTCCACGGCCACGAGGGTCACGCAGTGCCGCCGGTCCCAGACGGCGATGAACGCCGTCATCTGCAGCTCGGCCGCGACCGCCGTGAGCTCCGGCAGGGCTGCCGTCTGCAGCCGGGGAGCCACTCCGCGGGCCAGGCTCGCGAGGCCCGGGCCGGGCTGGAACCTCCCGGCCGCGTCCCGCACCACCAGCGAATGCTCCTCGAGGGTCCGCAGGATCCGGTACGCGATGGACCGGTGGACACCCAGCTCCCCGGCGATCTCCGCCGTCGTCCGGCCCTCCGGCGCCTCGGCCAGGATCTCCAGTGTGCGGAGCCCCCGGGAGAGCGTCTGCGAGGCGGGGGCCGCCGCCGGAGTGCCCACCTCGGCCGTCACGTCGTCCGCCGTGTGCATGTCAGGCCGGCGCCCGGCCCGCGCGCGGGCCCGATGCGGCATCGGACGGTACGGCGAGGAGCGGGGCGGAAAGGAGCGGGGCGAAGAAGCCGGCCAGTGCCGCGGTGTCGGCCAGGGGCAGCACGTGCGCCACGTACTGGTCGGGGCGGACGACGACGACGGCTCCGGCGCGGTCGATGCCGCGCAGGTCGAAGATGTCGGCTTCAGGGTCCGCGGCATACACCTTCTCGTAGTCGGTGAGCCCGAAGGGCCCCGTGGCGGGCTTGAACTCCGGCGGCACGCGCCCGATGTCCACCCGCGTGTGGTCCTGCTGGTAGACGACCTTCACGTCGAACCAGGCATCGCGGTCCGCCCCGTCGGGCGTCGCGGCGAGGGGCGAGCCGGGGGCGCTCCCGATCCACGCCGCGAAGTCCGCCACCCCCGACGCCGCTCCGGGCGCTGCCGGATCGGCGAGGACGTAGATGCGCCAGCGCCCGTCGGCCGTCGCATGGTGGCCGAGGTGCATCGGGACGCCGTCGCATACGCGGACCACCGGCGCGGACTTGAACCGCTTGCCGATCGGGAATCCGGCGGCGAGATCCTGGTGGGTGGCCTCGGCGACGAGGAGGGAGGGCGCGTACTGGGTCCTGAAGCCCGCGGGGAACTCGGCGGTGCTGACGTAGAAGTCCTCGAGTTCGGACGAGTCGGCGAAGTCCTCCGGTTTCCGCGCCATGAGCGCGGACCACTCCTTGTCGAACTCGATGAGGTCCTTCGCGACCACCTGACGCTCCGCGGAGTAGGTCGCGAGGAGGGCCTCGGGGCTGCGTCCCTCGAGGACATGCCCGAGCTTCCAGCCGAGGTTGAAGCCGTCCTGCATCGAGACGTTCATGCCCTGGCCGGCCTTGGCGCTGTGGGTGTGGCAGGCGTCCCCGGTGATGAAGACCCGTGGTGTGCGCGTTCCGATGTCCTCGGGCAGGACGTCGTCGAACCGGTCGGTGAGGCGGTGGCCCACCTCGTACACGCTGTGCCAGGCGACGTTGCGCACGTCGAGGGTGTACGGGCTGAGGATCGTGTTGGCCTTCGCGACGATCTGCTCGATCGTGGTGCTGCGGACGGCACCCTTGGTCGCGGGGTCCACCTCGCCGAGGTCCACGTACATGCGGAACAGGTGGCCTCCTTCACGCGGGATGAGGAGGATGCTGCCGCCCGTACCGGACTGGATGGCGCACTTGCGGCGGATGTCGGGGAAGTCGGTGACGGCGACGGCGTCCATGACACCCCACGCATGGTTGGCCTGGTTGCCCGCGAGGCTGCAGCCGATGGCCTGGCGGACCCTGCTGCGGGCGCCGTCGGCCCCGACCACGTACTTCGCGTGGACCGTGCGCTCCTCGCCCGCAGGCTCCCCCGCGGTCCGCACCAGCGTGACCGTCACGGGGAACTCGCGGTCGTCGTCGACATCGAGCCCTGCGAATTCGTAGCCGTAGTCGGGTTCCATGCGCGTGGGCGCGTTCTTCATGAACTCGGCGAAGTAGTCGAGGACGCGGGCCTGGTTGACGATCAGGTGGGGGAACTCGCTGATGCCGGTCGGGTCGTCCTCGGGACGTGCCGTGCGGACGATGCGGGAGGGGTCCGCGGGGTCCGGCTTCCAGAAGGCCATCTCGACGATCCGGTAGGCCTCCTCGGTGATGCGCTCGGCGAAGCCGAAGGCCTGGAACGTCTCGACGCTGCGGGCCTGGATGCCGTCGGCCTGACCGATGGGGAGCCTGCCCGGGCGGCGTTCGACGATCCGCGTGGTGATGCCGGGGAACTGCGAGAGCTGCGCGGCGGTGATCATCCCGGCAGGCCCGGTGCCGATGATCAGGACGTCGACCTCGTCGGGGAGCTCCTGCGGCCGGTCGAGCCCGACGCCTGCTGCGGGCTGGATCCGGGGGTCACCCGAGACGTAACCGTGGTGGTGGAATTGCACGGACTGTCCTCACTTCGTCGTGGTCGTGCCGCTGCTGCAGTGTTCGATAATCGAACACGTCGTTCTATTATCGTGACGCCGATGCTAGTCCTCACCGGGGCAGTACTCAAGGGGACCCGGTCCTGCAGGAATCCTGCCGGTATCCTTCGCGGTTCCGCCGGTCCTCGCGACAGCCGTGAGGCAGGATGGAAAGGCCCGGCTCCTAGCCGGTCCGCTCCGGGCGACCGCCCGGAGGCAAGGGCAAACCCGGTGCGAGCTGGGGACGCAAAGCCACGGGACCCTCCGGGTCAGCCGGGCTACCGACCCAGTGGAGGCGTCCGTCATGGTCCCAGCCCCGTCCCTGTCCCCGTTCGAAGCGCCGCCCGCAGCAGCACCGACGGCCCGTCGCGGTTCCGTCCTGCGCCTCCTCCTGCTGGTGTGCGCAGTCGCCCTCTTCTCGGCAGGCGGTCTACCCGCAGCACAGGCCGCGGCGTCGATCAGCCTCAGCAGCACGACGGGACCGGCAGGGACATCCGTGACGGTCACCGGCGTAGGGTTCCCCAAGAACACCCGCGGGTCGCTCACGAACGGGACCTCCGCCACGGCGATCAGCACCAACGGGAAGGGTTCCTTCCTCTCCTCGGTCGTCATCCCGCCGGGGTCCTCCGTCACCATCACCGCGACCGCAGGTGCGGCAACGGCGTCGTCCGTCTTCACCGTCGTGGCCCCCGCGCCTGCGCCGGGTGCGCCGGCGTCGACGAAGGGCATCAGGTTCGGCGTCGGCACCGAGGGCGGACCGGCAGCGGGTGCGGAACTCGACGAGGTGACGACCCTTGCCGGAGAAGCGCCGTCCCTGGTGCTGTCGTACAAGGACTTCAACCAGGTGCCTCCCCTTGCCGAACTGGATGCGGCACGCGCACGGGGAGCGGAGACGCTGCTGACTTGGGAACCCTGGTCCTGGGGAGGCGGCACTGACCAGCCCGCCTACTCCCTCGACCGCATCACGGCCGGCGACTTCGATGCCTACCTCCGCCAGTGGGGATCGGCCCTCGGGCAGTGGGGCCAGCCGGTGTACCTGCGGTTCGGACACGAGATGAACGGGGACTGGTACCCGTGGGCCGAGGGCATCAACGGCAACGGCGCCGGCGACTACATCGCCGCGTACCGTCACGTCCACGACGTCGTCGCCTCGACCGGGGCCACCAACATCCGCTGGGTCTGGAACCCGAACGTCCCCTACTGGGGGTCCACACCGCTCCCGGGGCTGTACCCGGGTGCCGACTACGTCGACGTGGCAGCGCTCGACGGCTACAACTGGGGGACCTCCCAGGCCTGGAGCACGTGGCAGGAACCCCAGGCCCTGTTCGGGGAGGGGTTGTCGCAGGTGCGGCAGCTGGCACCGGGGAAACCGGTCATGATCGCCGAGACCTCGTCCTCCGAGGTGGGCGGTTCGAAGGCGGCCTGGAACACGACCCTCTTCCAGTACCTCTCGGCACAACCCGACGTGATGGCCCTGATCTGGTTCCACATCGACAAGGAGGCCGATTGGCGCATCAACAGCAGCGATGCCTCGACCAGCGCCTTCCGGGCCGCTCTCGCCGGACGACGCTGATCCCCTGCCGGTGGAGCCCCCGGCTCCGCCCGCTCCACGGGCAGGGGCCTAGTCCAGGGGTTCCCCGCAGTCCGCCGGCCCCTCGGCGAAGCGGTACCAGTCCGGCAACGCGGCGGTGAACTCGGTCCGGACGGCGTCGTCCTCCACCACCGTCCAGTCCACGGCGGCGCCGACCTCGGGTTCCACCTTGTTCCACTCGAACCAGTTCACCATCGCCAGTTGCGGGAACCGTTCCTGGACCTCGGGATCGAAGACCTGCTCCCACCAGGCGCGCTTGATGTTCAGGGCCCGCAGGCCACCGATGTCGTCCCTGACGAGCGCCGCCGTCTCCGGGATGGCCACCGGCTTGCCGTGACCTCCGGCGTAGTCGGCGTAGAAGTCCGGCAGCATCGAGTCGTCGCCGTTCTTCCCGTCGTACTGCCCGGTCAACTGGTCGATGAACTTGCCCTCCTCGGGCATCTCGCTCTCGCCCCAGGGATAGGTGCTGCCCCAGTGATACAGCGACATGCCCACCCAGTCGACGGCGTCGTCGCCCGGATAGTACGGCGCGTAGGGGTCGTCGTCGGGCGTCAGGACCCCGTCACCGGTGGTGTCCAGCTCCGGGAACCCGGCCATGCCGGGCAGCGCTTCGTGCACGCCTCCCGAGAAGGGGTACCCCCCTCCGTAGTTCGGCGCCCACATCATCGCCGATCCGGGCGCGTCCCGGTGCACCGCGTCGGCAACACGCCTGAAGGCGGCGATGTACTCCGACGGCTGCTGACCCCAGGGATACCAGGAGCCGTTCATCTCGTGGGCGAAGCGGACGACGACCGGCACTCCGTCGGTATTGAACCGCGCGAGCATGGCTGCGAGCTCGACCGCCCGCTCGTCGGTGACCGCGGCCAGGCCCTCCATCGGCTCGAGCGTCAGCAGCAGCATCCCGCCCTCCTGCCGCACCTGCTCCGCGGCGGAAGCGAGGAGGCCGGGGTCTTCCTGACCGAGCGGGAAGTCGGCGAAGGTGACGGCCACAGCAGGGCGCCGACCCAGCTTCTCCGAGTACTCGGCGAGGGTTTCCCTGCCCCACTCGAGGTTCACGCCCATCAGCGTCCCGTCCGCCGGGGCGAGCATGCCGCCCTCGAGGGGTTCGCAGGGCTCCGCAGCGGGGTTGATGTTGCAGGCGCACAGGGAGAGGAGAAGGAGCGCGGGGAGGATCCGCGCGAGAGGTGAGACCACACCGTTCAATCTACTACCGGCATTCCCCGCCGGCCGGGACCTGATGCGGCCGGCGGGGCCGGCGGCTCGATCGCCCTCCGATACTCAGGTTCTCCCCAGTTTCCTAGGTGATCCGGAGTCCTCCCCGTACGTTGACAGCATCAGCGAAGGGGGTTCCGATCACGGACCACGCTGACACGTCGGTCTCCACATCGGTCTCGAACCTAAGGTCTCTCCCATGAAAAACCCCTCTGCGCGGATGCGCACCATCGCGGCGTTCGGCGCCGCCCCCCTCGCCGTCCTGCTGGCCGGAGGCATGGTCTGGCAGGGCTCCCAGGCTGCCTTCACGGCGTCGACCCGCAATGCCGGGAACTCCTGGAGTACCGGCAACGTGGTCCTCAACGACGACGACCTCGGTGCTGCCGCCTTCACGATCGAGAACATCGTCCCCAACCAGACCGGCCAGAAGTGCATCGTCGTGACCTCGCAGTCCAACGTCGCGGGTGAGGTGCGTGCCTATACCCAGAACCTGATCACCGCCCGCGGGATGGAGAACCGGATCTACCTCGACCTCGAGCAGGGCACGGGTGGTTCCTTCAACAACTGTTCCGGCTTCACCCCCACGGCCAACACCGTTCCCGAACTCCCCCTGTCCACGCTTGCGCGGGAGAACAGGGACTTCCTCACCGGCGGTTCCGTCTGGCAGACGGCGGGGACACCCGGTGAGACGCAGAGCTACCGTGCGACCTGGAGATTCGACATCACGGGGATGAGCCAGGACGAGGTCAACGCGCTGCAGGGAGCCAGGGTCGGGATCGACCTGGTCTGGGAGCTCCAGTCGGACGACGCCGCGCCGGCACCAGCAGCCCGCTGATCCGGCGCCGACGGCGGTAGCGACCTGATGAGCCGGGAGGAACTCGGGCCTGCCCCGGGAGCCTCCCGGCCGGGCGCCCTGCTCTCCGCAGACGGCTGGGTGCCCTTCGTCGCCTCCTTCCTCTCCCGGCTGTACCTGGGGCTGGTCTTCAGCCTGGCCCTGATCGCGTTGCTGCCGCACCTCCTGGGCTGGCACGGCACCGTCGTCCAGAGCGGATCGATGGAACCGCACATCAGCGCCGGCGACGTCGTCCTCGCGGGCACACTGGACGACGGCGCCCCCGTCCCCCTCGGGACGGTCGTGGAGTTCACGAGCCCCGCTTCGGCCGAGCCCAGCGGTGTGGAGAAGACCCGCCTGCACCGGATCGTCGCCGGCAATCCCGACGGCACCTTCGTCACCGCCGGGGATGCGAACACCGACAACGACAGCACGCCGCTGGCGCGGGAACAGATCACCGGCCAGGCGCGGCTCCTGATCCCGATGATCGGACTACCCGGCCTCTGGCTGGCCCACCACGATCTCCCGTCACTGGCACTGTGGTCGGTGGGGACGCTCCTCGCCATCGCGATCAGTGTCTTCACCACCCGCACCAGGACCAGGGACGGGAAGGGAACGAGCACCGGCGGGGACGATCCGGGCAACGACGGACATCGACCGCCGGTCGGCGCTTCTCCGCGGACCGGGATGCGGACCGGGATGCGGACCGGGGCCGCCCTGGGCATCGTGGCGGCCCTGATCGGCCTCGCATCGGTGGGCCCGAGCGCGTTCTCCTCGGCGGCGTTCACGGCGAGTGCCGCCAACACCTCGAACACCTTCGCTGCGGCGGCCGACTGGACGCCCCCCACGGTTACGCTCGCGAATCCCGGTGCATCGGTCCAGGCGGTCGTCGTGCTGACCGCCGACGCCTCCGACGCCCAGTCGGGCATCCGGATCGTCCGCATCGACTACGCCTCCGCCGGGACGACCGCGTGGACGCCGATCTGCACAGCAACCACGCCGCCCTACACGTGCTCGTGGAACACCGGGGGGATACCCGATGGTGCCTACACCCTCCGGGCGGTGGCGACCAACGGCATCGACCTCACGACCACGTCCTCCGAGGTCGCAACCAGGGTGGCCAACGCCTTCACGGTCGTGCTGGCGGATCCCGGCGAGGTCCAGCGTGGAACCGTCATCCTGGCGACCGCCCTGTCCGGCTCGGGCACGAGGAACTACTCGGTCCGGGTGGAGTACTCACCGGCAGGAGCCGACCGATGGAGCGCCCTGTGCACGAACCTCGTCGCACCCTACGACTGCGCCTGGAACACGACCGGCTTCGCGAACGACTACTACGACCTGCGCGCCGTCGCCACCTCGGGGAACACCACCGTCCACTCCGAGACCCTCTCCGACATCCTGACGGACAACTCCCCGCCCTCGGTCAGCGTCGCCGACCCCGGTACACCCCTGAGCGGGACGAGGACCCTCACCGCGACCGCCGTCGACGCCCATTCGGGGATCGCCCAGACCCAGATCCAGTACGCCCGCTCCGGCACGACGACCTGGACGACCGTCTGCGCCGTCGACACGGCTCCCTACTCCTGCCGGCTCGACACCACCACCCTCCCCTACGGCACCTACGGCTTCCGCGCCATCGCCACCGATGCCGCCGGGAACAGCACCGTCTCCGCCGTCGTGCCCAACCGCCTGGTGGACAACACCATCGCCTCGGTCTCGGTCGAGGACCCCGGGGCCTACCTGACCGGAACGGCCAGGCTCACCGCCTCGGCGAACTCGACCGCGGGTATCAGCCGGGTCCGGATCCAGACCGCTCCCGCGGGAACCGCCACCTGGACGACCCGCTGCACCCTCGTCGCCGCCCCGTACAGCTGCGACTGGGACACCCGCTCGGTCGTCGACGGCCTGTACGACCTCCGCGCGGTCCTCACGGACACCGCGGGGCGGGAGACGATCTCCGCCGTCGTGGCCCAGCGCCGGGTGGACAACAGTCCGCTGCGCGGGACCGACATCCAGACCACCAGCACGGCGAACACACCGGGAACAGCAGGACCCGGCGACAGCTTGGTCTTCACCTACAGCCAGCCCATCAACCCGGCCACCGTCACCCCGAACTGGAACGGCGCGGCACTGCCCGTGACGGTGCGCCTGCGCGATGGAAGCCTCGTCGGCCTGGACAGCGCCAGCGACACGGTCGATGTGCAGCGCTCCGGTGCCGCCGTGAACCTCGGATCGGTGAACCTGCGGCAGAACTACGTCCGGAACCGCCGGACCGTCACGTTCAACGCCACGATGACGGCCACGAACGTCGTCACCAACGGCGTCCCCCGCACGGTCGTCACCGTCACGCTGGGAACGGCCGCCACGGGTGCGGGGAACCTGCGCACCACGGGCACGCCGGCCGTGATGATCTGGACCCCCAGCACCACCGTCGCCACCCCCACGGGCATCCGATCCTCCGCCACTCCCGCGACGGAGAGCGGCGCCGGCGACCGGGACTTCTGATTCCGTACCCTGGACCGTTCGCCGGGTCTCCTATTCCCGCGCGTCCGGCTCCGGCTCCGGCTCAGTCGAGGGTCTGGTGGGTCCAGCGGCCACCGAGCATCGTCGCCGAGACCTCGAGCCGTCGCAGGTGGAGATCGTCGGCGGTGAGCGGGTCCGTCTCCGTGACGACGAGGTCGGCGACGGCGCCCGCTGCGACGGTGGCGGGTCCCCCGGTGGAGGCCGCGAGCGCGACGGACGCGAGCACGCGTTGCTCGACATGCCAGGGAACCCGTCCGTCGCGGGCGCGCGAGACGGCGGCGGCCATCGAGATCCACGGATCGAGCGGCGCGACCGGAGCATCCGAGCCCAGCCGGATCTCCGCTCCGGAGGCCACGAGGCTTCCGAGGGCGAAGGCCCGGTCGGTCCGCCCGGCCCAGTACCGGTCCGCGACGTCGCGGTCGTCCATCGCGTGCTCCGGCTGGACGCTGGCGATGATGCCGAGCTGCCCGAAGCGTTCGAAGTCACCCGCACCGACGAGCTGCGCGTGTTCGATGCTGCCACCGCAGCCCACCTCCTCGAGCGCATCGAGGGCGAGCGCGTTCGCTGCATCACCGATGGCGTGCACCGCGGGTACCAGCCCTGCAGAGGACGCACGGCGCAGGTACCCGACCAGTTCCTCCCGGCCGACGGTGGACATCCCGTGGCTGTCGGCTGCTGCTCCCCGACCGGGATACGGATCGTGGCAGTACGCGGTCCGGGTGTTCAGTGAGCCGTCCGTGATGATCTTGAACGGGCCCATCGCGACGAGGCCCCCGGTTCCGTCGATGACGTCCCCGGTGCGCAGCCCCCGCGCGATGACGGCGTCGAGATCGCCTGGGTACACTCCGGCCCGCACCCGCAGGTCCCGGCTGCCGGCCGCGACGCGTCGTGCCCACCGGTCGACCGAGAACGTCATCTCGAGGTCGACGATGCCGACGACACCACGGGCGGCCGCCGCAGCCGCTGCCTCGGCCACCCAGGCATCGAGTTGCTCCTCGGACACCGTGCCGATCCGGGCGCTGACGTCGAACGCCTCGTCCTCGCGCAGCAGCCCCGTCGGATGGTCGGCGGAACCGTATTCCGCGAGGGCGCTCGCGTTGAGCCAGAGCGTGTGCAGGTCCTTGCTGACGAGGACGACGGGCACGTCGACGCCCCCGGCGTCGAGGACCTCCCGCGACGGCGCATCCGGCCACAGGGCGTCCTGGAATCCGTAGCCGATCAGCGGCTGCCGGGTCGAGGGCGCGGTCCTCAGGCGCTCCCGGACCAGCGAGGCTGCCTCCGCTGCGGAGGTCACCGCGGACAGGTCGAGACGCTGACGGACGAGGGCCCACTGGTCCATGTGCACGTGCGAATCCCAGAGTCCCGGCAAGACCCAGCGTCCGTCCAGGTCGACGACGGGCATCGCGCCGTACGCCGTGCCCTCACCGACCGCCGTGATGAGCCCGTCCTGGACGAGCATGTCGACGGGCATGCCGGACCCTCCGACCAGTCGCGCCGAGCGGAGCAGGATGCCGTCTCCCCCGCTCACCCCCGTACCCGCCGCATCTCGCGGGCCAGGGCGGGATGGGCGTAGTGCTCCCCGTGCTCGAGCTCGTCGATGATGCGGTCGGCCACGTCGGGAGCCTTGTCCTGGCTGAGCTTCAGCCGCGCGTCGAAGCGCGTCACGCGCAGGCGGATGCCCACGGTGCCCTGCGCCACCCGCCGTGACCCCTCCCGATCCAGATCGAGCGAGCTGGGGTCGGGCATGACGCGCTCGAAGTGGTCGACCAGCCGGCCGAGGACCCGGAAGTTCTCCTCGTCGGACAGCACGTCCGGCGTGCCGTACAGGTGCGCTGTCACGTGGTTCCAGGTCGGGATGATCTGCCCGCCCGGATACCAGCCGGGTGAGATGTAGCCGTGGGGCCCCTGCACGATCAGCAGCACCTCATGGTCGCCGAGTTCGTGCAGCCGCTCGTCGGGGCGCCCGACATGGCTGACGATGCTGATGCTGTCGTCGGACGTCTCCTCGAGCATGACGGGGTAGTGGGATGCCACCAGGCCGGAGGCCGGCGTCGAGACGATCGTCGCCCACGGGTTCTCACGGACGAGCCGCTTCACCTCGTCGACATCGGACAGGACGAAGGCAGGGGTGTGGCGCATGGTCAATACTCTGGCAGACCCCGGCCGCTGTGGGGAGACCGCTCGTGGTGGGCCGGTTCAGCTGTTCTTGGTCCGGACCGGGCTGTCCTCGATCTCCTCGAGCGCGTCCGCGTCGTCGTCGGCGGGCGCTGCCGGCGCTGAGGCGTCGTCCGGGGTCGTGGGCTCGTCGCCGTCGTGCTTCGGTAGATCGCCATGACCTGCCAGGGACGCGGAGAGCTCCTGGTCGGCGGAGTCGTCGTGGCTCGGGTGTTCAGCAGATTCGTTCACAGGAGGTCCTCGGTGGTCGTGGTCGTGGCGTGGGTGGTCGCCCGGTCCGGGCTGCTCCGCACGCCATCGGTCTCCCTATCATCGCCGTCCGGTCCCGGGCCCGCTCGATCGCCGGCCGGTTGCACTTTCGCCGTGCGACGTGATCAGCCGCCACCGGGCACGCGTCTGCCCGGCACGATCGGAGCGCGCCGGGTGGACGGTTCGGCATGGGTACGGGTGCCTGGCGAGGGATCTGACGGACCTCGGGCGGCTAGCCGGTGTAGGTGTACGAGCCGCCGGACACCGCGCTGGGCGCGCCGGTCGTGACGTAGCTGCCGGGAGCGGTCGAAGCAGGCGTGCGCGACGTATAGGTGCCCGTGCTCGCGTTCCTCTGCGGCGTCGTCGTGCGGGACGTCGTGATGTAGCTCCCCTGAGCCGGCGTGGGTGCCACGCTGCTGCGGGAGGTGGAGCGGAGGTCGGTGCGGGTGGAATCGATGAGTGTCATGGTTCTTCCTTGTCGGATTTTGGGCACGACGGCATAGGGACGGGTGAGCGTCTGCCCGGATGGTGGGCACCGAACCGCTGGTCGGTTGGCGCCCGGTGGTTATGGGATCAGGAGTCGTCGTCGGTCGTGGAGGAAGTACGGCATTGCTCGCACAGGCCGTTGAAGGTCACTTCGGCGGCGAAGACGGTGAAGCCGGCATCGTCGGACGGCTGCAGGCAGGGCGCTTCCCCGATGACGCAGTCGACGTCCCTGACAGTCGCGCACCTGATGCAGACGAGATGGTGGTGGTTGTCCCCGACCCTGCACTCGAACAGGGCCGGCGAGCCCGGGGGGTCGAACCGGCGGACCAGCCCGGCCCCCGTGAAGGCCGCGAGGATCCCGTAGACCGCCTGAGGGGAAGTACTGGGGAGCTCGTCCTTCACGCCGTCGAAAACGCGCTCCGCACTCGAGTGAGGAAGCTGCTGCAGCGCTCGCAGCACGGCGACCCGGGGTGCCGTCACCTTCAGCCCCGACGCCCTGATCATCTGCCGTAGCAGATCGGTGTCAGGGAGGGAAGGAGGTGCGGTAGGCATGCTCATCACTGTACCGTTTGTTTTGAACTACTCAAAACAAACTGTTGTTGAGAGTCCACCGTGAGGAGAACCACATGACCGATGTCGCCAGCCAGCCACCCGCCGAGGGGGACGACCGGGCCGTCCTGACCAACCGCCAGGGCCACCAGGTGTACGACAACCAGAACTCCCGGACGGTCGGTGCCCGCGGCCCGGCCACCCTCGAGAACTACCAGTTCCTCGAGAAGATCAGCCACTTCGACCGCGAGCGCATCCCCGAGCGCGTGGTCCACGCCCGTGGGTTCGTCGCCTACGGCGACTTCGTGGCGACAGGCCTGGTCGGCGACGAGCCGATCGCCACCCATACCCGGGCCAAGCTGTTCTCCGAACCGGGCAAGAAGACCGACGTCGCCATCCGCTTCTCCTCCGTCATCGGCGGCCGGGATTCGTCCGAGGCCGCCCGTGATCCCCGCGGCTTCGCCGTGAAGTTCTACACCGAGGACGGCAACTGGGACCTTGTGGGCAACAACCTCGCCGTGTTCTTCATCCGCGACGCCATCAAGTTCCCCGACGTCATCCACTCCCTGAAGCCGGATCCCATCACGTTCAGGCAGGAGCCGGCGCGCATCTTCGACTTCATGTCGCAGACCCCCGAGGCGATGCACATGCTCGTGAACCTCTTCAGCCCCCGCGGCATCCCCGCGGACTACCGCCACATGCAGGGTTTCGGCGTCAACACCTACAAGTGGGTCAACGCCGATGGCGACACCAAGCTCGTGAAGTACACGTGGCAGCCGCAGCAGGGCGTCAAGAGCCTGACCGAGGAGGACGCCGCCAACATCCAGGCGACGGACCTCGGCCATGCGTCGAAGGACCTGTTCGAGGCCATCGAGCGCGGCGACTACCCGAAGTGGGACCTGTACGTGCAGCTCATGGAGGACGGCGACCACCCGGAACTCGATTTCGACCCGCTGGACGACACGAAGACCTGGCCGGAGCAGGACTTCGAGCCGAAGCTCATCGGCACCATGACGCTGAACAGGAACGTCTCGGACCACCACAACGAGAACGAGCAGATCTCCTTCGGCACGGGCGTCCTCGTGGACGGGCTCGATTTCTCGGACGACAAGATGCTCGTAGGCCGCACCTTCAGCTACAGCGACGCCCAGCGCTACCGCGTCGGCCCGAACTACCTCCAGCTGCCGGTGAACTCGGCGAAGCACGCCCCTGTGCACACGAACCAGAGCGGCGGGCAGATGTCCTACGGGACCGACCGCGCGCCGGGGCAGAATCCTCACGTCAACTACGAACCCTCCGTCACGGGCGGGCTGCGCGAAGGCCAGTACCCCACCCATGACGACCAGGGGCCCGAGATCCACGGCCGCCTGACGCGCAAGCGGATCCCCCTCACCAACGACTACCTGCAGGCGGGCCAGCGGTACCAGCTGCTCGAGCAGTGGGAGAAGGACGACCTCGTCGGCAACTTCGTCACGCTCATCGGGCAGGCGGCACGCGCGGTGCAGGAGCGCATGGTCTGGCACTTCTACCTCGTCGACGACGAGCTGGGAGCACGTGTCGGTGAAGGCCTGGGCATCGGTGTCGACGAGGTCAAGGACCTGCCTCCCCTCGCGAGCCAGACCCTGTCCGACGACGAGCTGACGCGACTGAAGAACCTCGGCAGCAACGGCCCGCGCGACGTCGAGGGACTGACCATGACGCACTGCGTCCCCAACGAGCACGTCGTCGTGACGCGCTGACCGACCCTTCGGCCGCCCTCCGGGCCGACAACGGACGTCGACGCCGGAGCATATGTTCCGGGCGGTAGGCAAGGGTCCGACGGCGGACGGCAGGTCTCGCCCCGCACGGGGTGGGACCTGCCGTCCGTTTCCGTCGGACGGGGAAGCCGGCACACCCGGCGCAGGCACGACACCCTCGTCCGGATATGACCGGTCTGCACCTCATGATGCCTACCATACGTATGGTAGGTATGGTGGTGTCATGCCCTCCAAGAACGAGATCCTCGACCATGCGATCACGGTGCTGCGCCGCGGCGAGTCGCTGACCCTCGACGCCGTTGCCCGTGAGGCCGGCCTGACGAAGCCCGGCGTGGTCCACCACTTCTCGACGAAGGAGACGCTCGTCGTCTCCGTCATCGACCGCATCACCGACCGGTGGGAGGCCGACCTCGTCGCGCAGGCTCCGGACGCGAGCACCGCGGTGGACAAACTGCGTGCCTACGTCGACTACGCCCTCACCGGGGACTTCGACTCCAGCGACCTGGCGTTCATGGTCGACGCCCGGGTCCGTGCACAGCTCGCGGAACGGTGGGTGGCGCGCCTGAACCCCTGGTTCGGGGACGCCATCGACGGCGATCCTGCCCAACGGGCCTCCCTGCGAGCAGCCCGGCTGCTCGCGGACGGCGCGTGGTTCAACGCCGCGTTGAACATCCCGGCCGTCCGCGACGACGAGCACGACGCCCTGCTGCGGATCGCCCAGCGGCTCGTCACCGAGGGGACGGGGGGAACCAGGTCATGAACACCACGACCAAGGGGTGGCTGTTGCTCGCCGCCGCCATCCTGGCGGAAGTGACCGGCTCGCTCACCCTCAAGGGTGCGCTCGAGTACCCCGCCCTGTATGCGGTGGTCGCCGTCGGCTACCTGGGCGCCTTCGCCCTGCTCGCCGTCGTGCTCCGCACCGGCATGGCGCTGGGCGTCGCGTACGGCATCTGGGCGGCGGCCGGCGTCGCGCTGACCGCGATCATCTCCCGGTTCCTCTTCAAGGAGCCGCTCACCTGGCTGATGGGCCTCGGGATCATCCTGATCATCGGCGGCGTGCTCCTCATCGAACTCGGTGCAACCCACTGAACCGCGGTCCGAGCGGGCCGGACCACGACGGCGGGCCCGTGGATCCCGGGCCCTCGTCCGTCAGGGCCGTCCGACGGCGCGGACCCTGTTGTTGCGCGCCTCGTGCGTGAGCTCGGCGAGGCCGAGCGCCTCCAGCAACGGCGGCAGGTACATCCCGAACCTGCCCCGGTAGCCGTTCCTCAGCCCGTACCAGCCACCCACCGGGTTGGAGGCATCACGGGCCCAGGCCTCGACGCTGCCCTCAGGCGCCGCCTTCTTCTCGTCGGCGGCGCCGAGCGGGACCCAGTCGCCCTGTTCCAGCAACCATGCGTGCAGGTCGCCGACAGCCCGCAGGTGGTATCGCAACGTCGTGGAACCCACCTGGCAGACCAGGGCCGGGGGGTCGCCCTCCGCATCCTCGTACATCGTGTACTGGGACGATCCCGGAGCCGTGACCAGCCGCCACGGATCGGCTTTCGTACCTTCGACCACAGAGCACCCCTTCGTCGACCCGACTTCGGCATCAGCCTAGGTCCTCGCAGGTGGCCCGCCCAGCCCCCGCGGATACTGGCACCCTCTGGCACACGGAAGGGGGACTGTGCCCGGATCCTGCCCGCCGGGCGACCGACGCCTGTCCTGCCCGCCGGACGACCGACCCCTGCCGGCGGTCGGCGGGCCCGTGTGACGATGGACCGGTGCGGTTCGGCCGCCTCCCGGCCGTGCCACGACCACGCCGCCACCTCCGAGGAAGGAACCATGGAACTCGACGATCTACTGGACGCATTGACGGCCGGCGAGACGATCACCGCCGGTTCGCCCCTGCACCTGGCGATGCATGCGGCAAGCCAGGCCGCCCTGCGCATCACCGGTGAACTCAACAGCGGATACCAGGAACCGGAGCGGGTGCTGCATCTCCTGTCCCAGCTGACAGGGAAACCGATCGACCCGTCGGTGACGGTCTTCCCGCCGTTCTATTCCGATTTCGGGAGGAACATCACCCTCGGGAAACGGGTCTTCATCAACGCCGGCTGCACGTTCCAGGACCAGGGCGGCGTGGTCATCGGCGACGACACCCTCATCGGGCACAACACCGTGCTGGCGACGCTCAACCACGATCTCGCCCCCGGCAGACGCGCCGACATGCACCCCGCGCGCATCGTCGTCGGTCGCAACGTCTGGATCGGGTCGAACGCGACGATCCTGCCGGGCGTGACCATCGGGGACAACGCCGTCGTCGCAGCCGCCGCGGTCGTCACGAAGGACGTTCCGGCCGACGCCGTCGTCGTGGGGTCACCGGCGCGCGTCGTCCGCACGGTGCCCCGCTAGGGATCCGCGGCCGCGCGACGGCGGGGATTCGCAGCCCGCTCTTGACGCGCCCTCCGGCGCCTGCCTACCCTTCGTATACGATTTCGTACTCGATGAGGAGCCGCGGGTGGAACAGGTCGACGAGGGCATTCTGGCCGTAGCCCGCAAGGTCATCGCGGTGCACATCAACTACCCCAGCCGGGCCGCCCAGCGGGGTCGCACCCCGGAGCAGCCTTCCTACTTCCTCAAGCCGTCGTCGTCCCTCGCCCTGTCCGGTTCCGCGGTCGAGCGCCCTGCCGGCTGTGAGCTGCTGGGCTTCGAGGGCGAGATCGCACTCGTCATCGGCACGGCCGCCCGCAGGGTCTCCCCCACGGACGCCTGGGGCCACGTCGGCTGGGTGACCGCGAGCAACGACCTCGGCGTCTACGACCTCCGCTACGCCGACAAGGGCTCCAACCTCCGCTCCAAGGGCGGCGACGGCTTCACCCCCGTGGGTCCGGGCCTCCTGCCCGCAGCCGCCGTCGATCCCGGAGACCTCCGCATCCGCACCTGGCACAACGGCGCCCTCGTCCAGGACGACACCACCGCCGACCTCCTCTTCCCCTTCTCCCGGCTCGTCGCCGACCTGTCGCAGCTGATGACCCTCGAGCCGGGCGACATCATCCTCTCCGGGACACCGGCCGGGGCGTCCGTCGCCGTCCCCGGTGACCTCCTCGAGGTCGAGGTCAGCGCGGGCGCCCTCTCCACGGGACGGCTCACCACGACCGTGAGCGGGGGGACGACGCCGCTGGCCGAATTCGGTGCCCGGCCGAAGACCGATGACGTCCAGCGGGAGGAGGCGTACGGATCCCGCGAAGCGGCGGGACTACCTGCGCCCGTGTCGCAGGTGGTGCTGACACCGGAGCTGAAGGCGAGGCTCGAGGGCGTCTCCACCGCCACGCTCTCCTCCCAACTGCGCAAGCGCGGCCTGAACAACGTCAGCATCGACGGCCTCACCTCCACACAGCCCGGCAGGCGCGTGGTCGGCCTGGCACGCACCCTGCGGTACGTGCCGAACCGGGAGGACCTGTTCAAGGAGCACGGCGGGGGCTACAACGCCCAGAAGCGGGCGATCGACACGGTGAACGAGGGCGAGATCCTCGTGATGGAGGCCCGTGGCGAGAAGGGCACCGGCACCATCGGGGACATCCTCGCCCTCCGCGCACAGGTGAGGGGCGCCGCAGCGATCATCACCGACGGCGGCGTCCGCGACTTCGCGACGGTGGCCGCCATGGACATGCCCACCTACTACGCCAACCCCCACCCCGCGGTGCTCGGGCGCCGCCACATCCCGTGGGACACCGACGTCACCATCGCGTGCGGCGGCACCACCGTCCAGCCCGGCGACATCATCGTCGCGGACGCCGACGGCATCCTCGTCATCCCGCCCGCACTCGCCGCCGAGCTCGCCGACGAATCCGTCGCGCAGGAGCGCGAGGAGACCTTCATCGCCCGGATGGTCGCCGAGGGGCACGGCGTGGACGGTCTCTACCCGCTGAACGCCGCCTGGCGGGCGCGGTACGAGACGGAGCAGGCGGGGAGGTCCGATGACTGAGGTGGCAGGACCCGCCAGGGACGCCCCGGCGGAGGGCAGCAAGTCCCAGCAGGCGTATGCCGCCGTGACAGCCCGGATCGTGGACGGCACCTATCCGCCCGGGCACCGCCTCGTGCTCGCGGCGATCGCCCAGGACCTCGGCGTGAGCGTGGTGCCCGTGCGGGAGGCGATCCGCCGCCTCGAGGCGGAGGGCCTGGTGACCTTCCAGCGCAACGTGGGAGCGACGGTCGCGGGCATCGACCCCACCGAGTACCAGTACACGATGCAGACCCTGAGCCTCGTCGAAGGCGCCGCGACCGCGCTGTCCGCTCCCCTCATCGGCGCTGCAGACATCGCGCGCGCCCGCGCGGTGAACGAGGAGATGCGGGCCTGCCTGCAGCACTTCGACCCGCTGCGCTTCACGCGGCTGAACCAGGAGTTCCACGCCATCCTCTTCGAGCGCTGCCCGAATCCGCACCTCCTGGACCTCGTGCACCGGGGCTGGAACCGCCTGGCGTCGCTGCGGTCCTCGACCTTCCGCTTCGTCCCCGGCCGCGCCCGCGCCTCGGTGGAGGAACACGAGGGCTTGCTGCGCCTGATCGAGGAATCGGCCGACGCCGATGAGATCGAGCGTGCCGCCCGATCCCACCGCAGCGCCACGCTCGACGCGTACCTGGCGCACGCCCACGACACGCACACCCACGACACGCACCCCTGACCGCGTTCAGGATCCCTGTCCGAACCCCGTCCAGAACAACCGTCCAGAACCACCGTCCAGAACCACCGTGAGGACCCACCGATGACGACGACCGGCGCCGCGACCGAGCAGTACATCCCGGAGGGGCTGCCCTCCACCATCCAGCACTACATCGGCGGCCGCTTCGTCGACTCGATCGGCGGGAAGACGTTCGACGTCCTCGACCCCGTGTCCAACACCCCCTACGCCACGGCGGCCGCCGGACAGCAGGAGGACATCGACCTGGCGGTCGCCGCCGCCCGCGAAGCGTTCACGAATGGTCCGTGGCCCCGCATGAAGCCCCGCGAACGGGCGCGCGTGCTCAACCGGATCGCGGACGCCGTCGAGGCGCAGGAGGAGCGGCTCGCCGACCTGGAGACCTTCGACACCGGCCTGCCCATCACGCAGGCCAAGGGCCAGGCGCTGCGTGCCGCCGAGAACTTCCGCTTCTTCGCGGACCTGATCGTGGCCCAGTTCGACGACGCCATGAAGGTCCCCGGCTCCCAGATCAACTACGTGAACCGGAAGCCGATCGGCGTCGCCGGGCTCATCACGCCGTGGAACACGCCCTTCATGCTGGAGTCCTGGAAGCTCGCCCCCGCGCTGGCGACGGGCAACACCGTGGTCCTGAAACCTGCCGAGTTCACACCTCTCTCCGCCTCGCTCTGGGCGCAGATCTTCAAGGACGCAGGCCTGCCCGACGGCGTGTTCAACCTCGTCAACGGACTCGGCGAGGAGGCCGGCGACGCCCTCGTGAAGCACCCGGATGTGCCCCTGATCTCCTTCACGGGCGAGACGACCACGGGCCAGACGATCTTCCGGAATGCGGCGGCGAACCTCAAGGGACTCTCGATGGAGCTCGGCGGGAAGTCGCCCTGCATCGTCTTCGCCGACGCGGACCTCGGCGCCGCGATCGACTCGGCCCTGTTCGGGGTGTTCTCCCTCAACGGTGAGCGCTGCACCGCCGGCTCCCGCATCCTCGTGGAGCGCGGCGTGTACGAGGAGTTCTGCCAGAAGTACGCCGCCCGGGCGAGGACCATCGTCGTCGGCGACCCGCACGACCCGAGGACCGAGGTCGGCGCGCTCGTGCATCCGGAGCACTTCGAGAAGGTGGCCTCGTACGTGGAGATCGGCAAGACGGAGGGCCGCCTCCTCGCCGGCGGCGGCCGCCCGGAGCACCTCCCGCACGGCAACTACATCGCCCCCACGGTGTTCGCGGACGTCTCCCCCGACGCGCGGATCTTCCAGGAGGAGATCTTCGGCCCCGTGGTCGCCATCACCCCGTTCGACACCGACGCCGAGGCCCTGGACCTCGCCAACAACACGCGCTACGGGCTCGCGGCCTACGTGTGGACGACGGACCTGACGCGCGCCCACACCTTCGCGCAGAGCGTCGAGGCCGGGATGGTGTGGCTCAACAGCCACAACGTCCGCGACCTCCGCACGCCCTTCGGCGGCGTCAAGGCCTCCGGGCTCGGCCATGAGGGCGGCTACCGCTCCATCGATTTCTACACCGACCAGCAGGCCGTGCACATCACGCTCGGCACCGTCCACACGCCGAAGTTCGGCAGCATCGCAGACTCCGCAGCCGACGAAGGCTGACCATCTGTCCGCTCGACGAAGAGAGAACCGCCATGGCCCAGCCCATCCCCACGCCCTCGGTCCCCGCCCCGGACATCGTCCGCTGCGCGTACATGGAGATCGTGGTCACCGACCTCGCCCGCTCCCGTGAGTTCTACGTCGACGTCCTCGGCCTGCACGTCACCGAGGAGGACGAGAACGCGATCTACCTGCGCTCCCTCGAGGAGTTCATCCACCACAACCTGGTGCTCCGGCGAGGTCCGGTCGCCGCCGTCGCGGCCTTCGCGTACCGGGTGAAGTCACCGGCAGAGGTCGACGCCGCCGAGGCGTACTACCGTGAGCTCGGCTGCCGGACCGAGCGCCGCCGGGACGGCTTCACGAAGGGCGTCGGGGACTCGGTCCGCGTCGAGGATCCGCTGGGCTTCCCCTACGAGTTCTTCTACGACGTCGAGCACGTGGAGCGCCTGACCCAGCGCTACGACCTCTATTCCGCGGGTGAGCTCGTCCGGCTCGACCACTTCAACCAGGTGACGCCGGACGTCCCGCGGGGACGGGCGTACCTCGAGGACCTCGGCTTCCGCGTCTCCGAGGACATCCAGGACTCCGACGGTGTCACCTACGCCGTGTGGATGCACCGCAAGCAGACCGTGCACGACACCGCCCTGACCGGGGGCAACGGTCCCCGCATGCACCACGTCGCCTTCGCCACGCACGAGAAGCACAACATCATCCAGATCTGCGACAAGATGGGCGCCCTGCGGATCAGCGACCGCATCGAACGCGGGCCCGGACGCCACGGCGTCTCCAACGCGTTCTACCTCTACATCCTCGACCCGGACGGCCACCGCATCGAGATCTACTGCCAGGACTACTACACCGGCGACCCGGACAACCCGACCATCACCTGGGACGTCCACGACAACCAGCGCCGCGACTGGTGGGGCAACCCCGTCGTCCCGTCCTGGTACTCGGAGGCCTCCCTCGTCCTGGACCTCGACGGCACCCCCCAGCCCGTCGTCGAACGCGAGGACAAGAGCGAGATGGCCGTGACCGTCGGCGCCGACGGCTTCTCCTACACGCGCAGGGACGACGACGGCGCGGCCGAGGGCTTCAAGCTCGGCACCCAGCTCTGAACCGCTCACCCCGTCGCCGGTCCCGCCCTCCAGCTGCGGGACCGGCCCCGGAACATCCCCTGAGCTGCCCGAACACCTGAGGAGTACGCACAATGCTTGACCCCGCGATCATCGAGTCCATCGCCGACGAGCTCGTCGACGCCGCCCGCACCCGCACGCCGGTGCCGCTGCTGACCGCCCGCTACCCGGGGATGACGGTGGAGGACGCCTATGCCGTGCAGCGGCTCTGGCGGCAGCGCAACGAGGATGCCGGCCGCACGCTCGTGGGCCGGAAGATCGGGCTCACCTCGCGGGCCATGCAGGCGGCCACCGGGATCACCGAGCCCGACTACGGGGCGGTCTTCGACGACATGGTCCTGGAGACCGGGTGCTCCGTTCCGTGGGACGCATATACGCGGCCGCGGGTCGAGGTGGAGCTCGCGTTCGTCCTGAAGGACGATCTCGCCGGGCCCGGCTGCAGCATCTTCGACGTCCTCGACGCCACCGACTACGTGGCGCCCGCCCTGGAGATCCTCGACTCGCGCATCGAGATGGAGGGCCGAACCATCGTGGACACCATCTCGGACAATGCGGCGATGGGCGCGATGGTGGTCGGCGGACGCCCGGTGCGCCCCGACGCCGTCGACCTCCGCTGGGTGTCCGCCATCCTCTACAAGAACCAGGTCGTCGAGGAGACCGGGGTGGCCGCCGGGGTGCTCGACCATCCCGCCGCGGGCGTGCACTGGCTCGCCAACAAGATCGCCGCCCACGGCGACGGCCTGAAGGCCGGCGACATCATCCTCGCCGGCTCCTTCACGCGCCCGCTCTGGGTGGACCGGGGCGACACCGTCCACGCCGACTACGGACCCCTGGGAGCCGTCACATGCCGCTTCGTCTAGCCCCCACCTTCGCCGACGCACTGGCCGCATCCGCCCGTCCACTGGCCGGCATGTGGGTGTGCTCGGGCAGCCCGCTCGTTGCGGAGATCTGCGCCGGTTCCGGCCTCGACTGGCTCCTGATCGACGCCGAGCACAGCCCCAACGGCCTCGAATCAATCCTCGCCCAGCTGCAGGCCGTCCACGGCTACCCGGTCCAGGCCCTCGTCCGGCCGCCCGTCAACGACCCCGTCCTCATCAAGCAGTACCTCGACCTCGGCGCGCAGAACCTCCTGATCCCCATGGTGCACTCCGTCGCGGACGCGCGGGCCGCCGTCGCCGCCACCCGCTACCCGCCCGAGGGGGTGCGCGGCGTCGGTTCCGCACTGGCCCGCGCAGCACGCTGGAATCGAATCCCGGACTACCTGGCCTCCGCGGCGTCGACGATCAGCCTGACCGTGCAGATCGAGTCCACGGCCGCCGTCGAGGCCGTGGACTCGATCCTCGCCGTCGACGGCCTCGACGCGATCTTCGTCGGACCCTCCGACCTCGCCGCCTCCATGGGGCTGCTCGGCCAGCAGGAACACCCCGACGTCCGCGCCGCCGTCGAGCACTGCCTCGCCGCCGCCGCGCGGGCAGGGAAACCGGCCGGCGTCAACGCCTTCACCCCGACGACCGCCCGACGCTACCTCGACACCGGCGCCCGCTTCGTCCTCGTCGGGGCCGACGTCGCCCTCCTCGCCCGCGGCTCCGAAGCCCTCGCCGCGACCTTCATCCCGCCCGCCGCCGACGACCACGGCGGCACCTCCCCCGCGAGCTACTGACCGCTAGGACGGGAACCGCTCCCGCAGCCCGCGGTGCACGTCGGCTGCGGAGGCAGCCCCCACGGCCGCCTCGTGCGCCAGGCGCACTGCCCGGGTGGCCCCGCGGCCCAGACCGGCGGGCGGATCGAGCCCTCCGGCGGACGACAGGTCGAGCAGGTCGACGGCCAGGAGGACCTCGATCGCGAGGATGTCCGCGAGCAGTCCGAGGGCTTCTCCGGTCTTCCCGACGGCGAGGACAGCGCCTGTGGCGTGGTCCTCGATGCCCCGGTCGAGGATGGTCGAGTCCAGGGTCGCGGGGGCCGCCAGCTGTCGGAGGGCCGTGAAGGATGCCGAGGCCGCGTACCGGAGCTGGACGCCCGGCAGCGATGCGGGGCCGCCCGACGGCGGTGGAGCCCCCCGCTCCAGGACCGCCATGACGGCGTCCCAGAGGTGGCTCATGCGCCGCTCGCTGAGTTGGCCCGCGTGGGCGAGCGCCACGCGCAACGCGTCGAAGGAGACCGCCATCACGATGGGGTGGAAGTTGCCGTTGCTGATGAGGGTGCCGGATGCGACGTCGGCCAGGGGGTTGTCGCTCGCCGCGTTCAGCTCGATCTCCACCGCGCGCCGCGTGATGTCCAGGAACTCGCGCAGTGCGCCGTGGACCTGCGGGGCCACCCGGAACGACAGCGCGTCCTGGACGGACCGCGGTCCTGCCGCGTCCAGGAGGCGGCTGCCGTCCAGCAGCGCCAGGAGGTGCGCCGCAGCGGCGATCTGGCCGGGGTACGGCTTGGCGCGTCCGACGGCGGGCAGCACGATGGACGGATTGCCGCCCGTCGCCTCGAGGGAGAGGGCCGCCGCTTCGTCGACGGCGTCGGCGACCCGGCCCGCTCCGGCGGTCACGATGGCGCCGTGCCCCACCGAGACCCCGTTCGAGGAGATCAGTGCGAGGCCGTCCTTCCCTTCGAGGTGGAGCGGTGGGATCCCCGCTCGGCGCAGCGCCTCCCCACCCGGCAGGGTCTCGCCGCCGTACTCCGCCGTGCCGGCACCGACGGCCACCTGCGCGATGCCGGCCATGTGGGCGATGTCCGCGGCCCCGACGGAGCCCGTCCCGGGCAGGACCGGGTGCACACCCGCGTCGAGCATCGAGACCAGGATCTCCGCCGCCGCGAGGCCGGCCCCGGAACCGCCTCTCGCCATCCCGTTCAGACGCACGACCATGGCCGCGCGGACGACCTCCTGTGGGAGCGGCGGACCGAAGGCCCCGCCGTGGGTGGCGATGAGCATCAGCTGCTGCCGTTCGACGTCCTCCCGGCGTACCCGCCGGTCCTTGCCGTGCCCCACCTCGGTGGTGAGGCCGTAGACCGGGGCGCCCGAGGCCAGCGCCTCGTCGACCAGTGCGCGGGCCGCCGCGATCCGCGCCCGTGCCACGTCGCCGAGCCGCACCTGCGCGCCGTCGACGACGGCGAGGAGTTCCTCGAGGGACAGCGGCCGGTCGTCGACGGTGACCTGGTCCATCGTCGCCTCCCGGGCTCGAGCCAGCCGATGATCGTTCCTTGGATCGTGGCGACACTGTACTCCCACCCGGCCGGCGGCGGGAGGCCCGGGGACGCCGGGGACCCCGCCCGACGGTCGCGCCGTCGCCTGGGCCCATCCGCAGCGGCCGGCAGATCTGCCCTCGGCAGCGCGCCGTTGTCCGGACGCACCGGCGGGACGAGGGTGGGGTCATGACCGACGAACGCAGACCCCCATCCCTCGACGACACCCTCACCCAGCAGCTCATGAGCCACCGGATCCTGCTGCTCGGCACCGAACTGGACCAGGAAGGCGGCAACCGGCTGTGCACGCAGCTGATGCTGCTCTCGGCCGAGGACCCGCAGCGCGACATCAGCCTGTGGATCAACTCCCCCGGTGGGTCCGTCCCCGCGATGCTCGCCATCCGCGACGTCCTGCGCCTCATCCCGAACGACGTCTCCACCGTCGTCCTCGGACTCGCCCTCAGCGCCGGGCAGTTCCTCCTGAGCGCCGGCACACGGGGCAAGCGGTTCGCGCTGCCCCACGCCCGCATCCTGCTGCATCAGGGCTCCGGCGGGATCGGCGGCACCGCGATGGACATCGCCATCCAGGCCGAGGACCTCCGGCACACGCGGGACACGGTACTCGGGCTCATCGCCGCGGACACGGGCCAGCCGCTCGAACGTGTCACGGCCGACTCGCTGCGCGACCGCTGGTTCACGGCGGCCGAAGCGCGGGAGTACGGGTTCGTGGACCGGGTGATCGACCACCTCGACGACATCCGGCCGGGCCGGCGCCCCCCGGTCAGTCTGGGAGGCGTGCGATGAGCACCTACGCCATCCCCTACGTCACCGTGCGCCACGGCAACGGCTCGCAGCAGACCCTCGACATCTACAGCAGCCTGCTGACCGAGCGCATCATCTACCTCGGCACTCCCCTCGATGACGGGGTGGCGAATGCGCTGATCGCGCAGCTGCTGCATCTGGAGTCCGCGAGCGCGTCGCTGCCGATCGACCTGTACATCAACTCACCGGGCGGTTCCATCAGTGCCATGCTCGCCGTCTACGACGCGATGCAGTACGTCACTCCCCCGGTCCGCACCACCTGCATCGGGCAGGCGACCTTCACGGCGGCGGTGCTGCTCGCCGGGGGTGAGCGCGGTGCCCGCTCCATCCTCCCGCGGGGCCGCGTGGTACTGCATCAGCCGACGATCGACACGGGCAGAGGGACCATCCCGGACCTCATCCTCGAGGCCGACGAGGTGGAGCGGATCAAGGCCGTCCTGGACGAACTCCTCGCCCGGCACACCGGGCGGACGGTGGCGGACATCCGGCGGGACACCGACCGGAACCTCGTCCTCGACGCCGGACAGGCCGTTGCCTACGGGGTGGTCGACACGGTGGTCGAGTACCGGAAGACGGATCTGCCCGGGTAGGGGCACTCAGGCCGCGAGGTCGACCCGGGAGGAGCCGGTCCGCGCCATGCGGGCCGTGGCATGGGAGCTCAGCGTCCTCACCGTCACGCCGAGCGACCGGGCGATGGCCGCGAGGATCTCCGACGAGGCGTCCTTGCGACCCCGTTCGATCTCCGAGAGGTACTGCGGCGAGATGGCCGCCCTGCCCGCGACGTCGGCCAGCCGTTCGCCGCGGTCCAGGCGGAGGTCCCGCAGCACGTCGCCGTAGGCCTCGCGCAGCAGCGGTTCTCGCCCCCGGCCGTCCTCGTCCGGGCGCCCCGGAGGGCTTCCGGCCCGGCGCTCCCCGCGCGACGGGACCTCCCGCCGTCGTGCGCCGGCTGCAGGTGACGGAAAGTACAGAATCTCGCCCATGCAGCCCGACTGTAGTCCTGCGGGGACCCGTGTGGGGGCCGCTCTGCTCAGGGCAGAGCGCCTGTCCGGGCCTCGATCCCGCGTCCGATGCCCAGTGAGTGGGAATGTTCGCACATTCCCACTCAGGGTCCCCGAACAGTGGGATCGACGCCGTGATGCGCACTGCCTGTTCCGCCTCAGGCGGTCCTGCGGCGGTAGGTGGCGGTGGCGACGGCGTAGGCCACGACCAGGAGTCCGAGGGTCCAGGCTAGGGCGGTCCAGATGTCGCTGCTCACCGGCTGCTGTGCGAACAGGTTCCGGATGGTGTCGACGATCGACGTGACCGGCTGGTTCTCGGCGAACCAGCGCACCGGGCCCGGCATGGACTCCGTCGGGGCGAAGGCCGAACTGACGAACGGGAGGAAGATCAGCGGATAGGAGAACGCGCTCGCGCCGTCGACGGTCTTCGCGGACAGGCCCGCGATCACCGCCATCCACGTGAGGGCCAGCGTGAAGAGCACCAGCATGCCCGCGACCCCGAGCCAGGCGCCGACGCCGGCCGGTGACCGGAAGCCCATGAGGAGGGCTACGCCGACGACGATGACCAGCGAGACGAGATTGGCGGCCAGTGACGTCAGCACGTGCGCCCACAGCATGCTCGAACGGGCGATGGGCATGGACTGGAAGCGTTCGAAGATGCCGCTCTGCAGGTCGAGGAACAGCCGGTAGGCGGTGTAGGCGACGCCCGAGGCGATCGTGATGAGCAGGACGCCGGGCAGCAGGTAGTTCACGTAGGAGGTGGACCCGGTGTCGATCGCCCCTCCCAGCACGTAGACGAACAGGAGCATGATGGCGATGGGCATGACCGCCGTCGTGACGATGGTGTCCATGCTCCGGGAGATGTGGCGCAGCGACCGGCCGGTCAGCGCGGCCGTGTCGCCGACGAAGTGCGTGCTCATCAGGATTCCTTCCGGGTCGATCGATCTGGTGCGGCACCCGCGGACCCGCTGCCGATGATCGCGAGGAACACGTCCTCGAGCGTCGGTTGTTTCTCGACGTACTCGATGCGGGCAGGGGGAAGGAGCTTCTTGAGCTCGGCGAGCGTGCCGTCGGCGATGATCCGGCCGTCGTGGAGGATGGCGATGCGGTCCGCGAGCTGCTCGGCTTCGTCCAGGTACTGGGTGGTCAGCAGCACGGTGGTGCCCTGTCGTGCGAGTTCCCGGATGGCGCGCCACACCTCGAGCCTCGCCTCGGGGTCCAGGCCGGTGGTCGGCTCGTCGAGGAAGATGACCGGCGGGTGGCCGATCAGGCTCATGGCGATGTCCAGGCGACGCCGCATCCCGCCGGAGTAGGTCGCGGCCCTGCGGTCCCCCGCATCGGTCAGCGCGAAGCGCCGCAGGAGATCATCGGCGATGCCGCCCGGATCCTTCAGGTGCCGGAGCCTCGCCACGAGCGTGAGGTTCTCGCGTCCGCTGAGCACCTCATCGACGGCGGCGAACTGTCCGGTGAGGCTGATGGATTCGCGCACGTCCGCTGCCCGGGTGGAGACGTCGAAGCCGTTGACGGCCGCCGTCCCGGCGTCCGCCGCGAGCAGTGTGGAGAGGATCCTCACGACCGTCGTCTTGCCCGCGCCGTTCGAGCC
The DNA here is from genome assembly GCF_054510995.1 of Arthrobacter sorbitolis. Taxonomy (NCBI): domain Bacteria; kingdom Bacillati; phylum Actinomycetota; class Actinomycetes; order Micrococcales; family Micrococcaceae; genus Arthrobacter; species Arthrobacter sorbitolis. The sequence continues at coordinate 25,797 of NZ_JBTNDM010000002.1, read as the reverse complement.
GAGCAGCGCGAAGATGCTGCCGCGGGCCACCTCGAAGTCGACGCCTCGGAGGACCTGCAGGTCCTTGTAGGACTTCTCGAGCGCCGTCACACGAATGGCAGGAGCGTGCGTGGTCATGGCCGTTCCTCCGCCTCGGCGCGGTCGATCGCCTGGGCGAGCCGGTCCCGTTCCTTCCGGATCCAGCTCCCGCCGCCGTAGTTCTGCATGAACTCCTCGGCGAACCCGACGGGGTCCGACCCGACGACGTCGCGGAGCGGGGTGCCCGCCGCGACGCTCTGCTCGAGCAGGTCGGCGAGGTCGGTGAGCATCGCGATGAGGCTGCTGCCGTCGTTGCTCGGCCCGAGGTTGAGGAGGTAGCGCTCGAGGGCGCCGGCCGCCTGGCGATAGCCGTCGGGCAACTGCCGGACGCGCTCCCTGTACTCCTTGTAGCGTTTCTTCTCGCCGAGGTCCCCGACGATCTTCTCGATCCACATGGTCACCGTCCTCCTTCGCGGAGCTGTTCGAGCCGTTCAGAGAGGAAGCTCCATGTCCTCCAGAACTCGTTGAGGTAGTCCTGCCCCTGCGCGTTGAGTGAGTAGACCTTGCGGGGCGGGCCCTTCTCCGACGGGACCTTCTCGACGTCGACGAGGCCGCGCTGCTCGCTCCGGATCAGGAGCGCGTAGATGGTGCCCTCCGCGATGTCCGTGAAGCCCTGGTCCCTCAACCAGGCCGTGATCTCGTACCCGTATGCCGCCCTGCCGGACAGGAGGGCGAGGACGATCCCCTCGAGGGTGCCCTTCAGCATCTCCGTCGCTTGCTTGCCCATGGGCTCTCTCCAACTACTCAGTGACGCTTGATACCGGTACAAAGTAGCACTGGCTACCGGTACATAGCAAGAGGGAGTAGTAGAGCCGTCGATCCGGTCGGCGAGGAGCCCGGAGGCGGAGGAGGCGGGGCGCAGCGCTCGGCGGCGTCGGGCCGGACCGGCGGACTCAGGGAGCCGGTCGGGTACTTACTGCGTGCTGCCGAGCCAGATCTCGATCTGGACGTCCAGCACCATGCGCCGGAGGTCCCGCGCCTCGTCCTCGTCGAAGGTACGCGGCTGATCATCGATGAGGCACAGCGAGCCGATCCTCCACCCGTCGACCGTCTCGATGGGGTGCCCGGCATAGAACCGGATGTGCGGCCCGTCGACGACGAGCGGGTGGTCCCGGTACCCGGGATCGGTGCTGGCGTCCCTGATGATCAGCGTGCGGGAAGCCTCGATGGTCCTGGCGCAGAGGGCGGTCTCACGGGGCAGGTCCTTCCCGATGGGCCCGACGACGGACTTGATGAACTGCCGGTCCTCGGCGATGAGGGCGATCGAGGCGGACTTCACCCCGAAATGCCGGCGCGCGCGCTGCGTGATGCGGTCGAAGCGGTCTTCGGCTCCGGTGTCCAGCAGACCCGTCGCGTACAGGGCACGGCACCGCCGGTCCTCGGCTTCCGCCTCGCGCTCCGCCGTGTCGTCGACGCCCCGGCCGTCGCAGGAGATCCCGCGGGGCTCCGTGGCCGCGGGGCGGTCGAACCTGTACCTGTCGGGGTCGAGGATGAGCCTGCGGAGATTGTCCCCGTAGCCCGACATGTCCGCGACGTCCATGGTGCTGTAGTGGGCGCCGTCCATGGGGAGCCCGCAGTCGTCGATCATCTCGTTGAGGGCGTGCGCGACGAGGTCCCGGTCGGCGGTGGGCAGTCGCCCTACCCCCTGGAGGTAGGCGGTGACCTCGAGGACGTCACGCTGCCCCCCGAAGCTCACATAGGTGAACCACACGGACGAGGTCTCGAAATTCGCGGTCCGGAGAGTCTGAACAGCCACCCACTGCTGTACGTTCTGGCTGATCATGGTGCCACTTCCAAGGAACCACACAGTGGTTGAGTCCGCCGGACGAATGCCGGTCCACCCCCTACGCTAGCGCCTGCCACCGACGCGACTTCCCGCTCCCTGCCGAACCCCGCTCCGGGCACGTGCGTGGCGCGCCGGCCTTCACGCTCCTCCACCGGCCGCCCTGCCGCCCCGGAACGCCCTCTGATCAGGCGCTTTACGGATCGGAGGGCTTCGGCGTGACAGCGTCCGAGAGTCCTTACTAGACGCCGGTGTTGCTGTCCACCACCGGGAACTTGGTGGATTGCAGCGCAAATGCTCACATTCCACCGCGCAGGGGCACGCCGCCAAACTCGTCGCGCTTCACCCCGGCCCTCCTCCCGCACGGTATTCCTCGCTACGATCCGAGCATGACCAGAAGCCCGCTCCGCCCGACCGCACAGCAGGGCCCGGCAACCCTCGCCGCCCTCCTCCTCGCCGTCGTCTCCGCCTTCCAGGCCGCTCTCGCCGCCGGCGTGCCGTGGGGGCGCGCTGCGTACGGAGGTATGCACCGGGGTGCCCTGCCCGCGCGGTATCGAGCGTCGAGTGCGGTGGCCTCCGTCATGTACGGAGCACTCGTCCTCGTCACGGTCGGCAGGGGACCACGGGCGGCGACGAGGCGCCGGATCCTCTCGGGGGCCTCCGCCCTCATGATGCTGGGCACCGCCATGAACCTCGCGTCACGGTCGCGCCTGGAGCGGACGCTCTGGACCCCCGTCGCGGGCACGCTCGCCGTCACCCTGCTGCGCGTGGCGCGCGGCCTCCCGACGGGTGATGCCCAGCGCGGCTGAACACCGCACCGCTGAACACCGCAAGCCGGACGATGCTCTTCCAGGCCCCGCACCGCTCGACACCGCCCGCCGAGTACCGCCCGGGGCTTCTCAGCCCTGCAGCTGGTCCTCGAGGTGGAAGACCTCGTCGAGGCGGAGGAAGCCCTCGTCGGGCCGGCCCTCGAGCGCCACGAAGAACGGCGCCATCTCGGCCTGCCACCGGGCGTTGACCTCCGTACCCGCCATGGCGGCCTGGGAAGCAGCGAAGTCCTCGCACTCCACGTACCCGATCAGCAAACCGTCCGGGCGCAGGAAGAGCGAGTAGTTGTCCCACCCGGTGTCCTTGAGTGCACGTGCCATGTCCGGCCAGATGGCAGCATGGCGCTCGCGGTATTCGGGGATCAGCTCGGGCCTGACCTGCAGCTGGAAGCACAGGCGTTCCATCGGTCTCCGTTCGTCGTAGGTATCAGGGGTTCAGGGCGATTGGTGGCAGCGGGAGGGGCGCTAGAGCGCCACGTGGCGGTGCTCGACGCCGAGGAGGGACGCGGCAGCCTTCACGTCGGCCGCGCGGTGACCCACGCAGAGGGCCCAGTGGTGTCCGATACCCGTCTGGCTCCACTCGTCCACCCACAGCCCGGGGTCTCCCCCGAAGTCCACGCGCGACGTCGTGTTGCCGATCGCGAGCAGCGGTCCGGGGACCACGGTCCCCTCGGAGGTGATGAAGACGTAGGAGCCGTCCGGGTCCTGGCCGATGCCGAACGTGGTGACGGGCCCGTGGCGTACGTCGAACTCGACCGAGACGCCCCACCCCCGCTTCCCGTGGTACACCCCGAGTCCGCGCAGCAGCGGGTCCGCTGCGCTCACAGCGAGGTGGGCGGGGCCGTCGTGGCCCATCTCCACCACGTCGTCGAAGAAGTTGAGCGCCTGGATCTCGGTGAAGGACCCGCCGGCACCCATGGCCTGGGCCGCGAGCATCGCGATCGAGGTCCGCAGCTCGTACTCGCCCGCCATGGGGACGCCGCGCGCGGTGAGGATCGAGGCGCCGAGGATCATGCCGGCACCCAGGCGTTCGTGCTGTTCCCCCGCGAGGCCGCGGTGGTAGTAGGCGAGGGAATCGAGGTCGAACTCGGCGACGAGCCGGTCGAGCCCCACCGAGACCCTCGCGCCCCACGCGAAGTCGTCGTCGTTCACGGAACCGTCCACGGTGAAGAGGCTGCGGGCCAGCGCCACGCGCTCGCGGACCTGCTCGTCCGTCACCTCGCCCACGAACTCGCGGAGGTCGTCGAACTCGACCACCTCCACGTGGGAGCCGAACGTCGTCGAGACGGTGGTGAGGTCGGTCGAGACGTCGAGCATGCCCGGGTACACGTGCCCCATCAGCCCGTGGCGGGCGTGCCGCAGCCGGCCGCGCACCCCGGCGGCATGGACCCACTGGTTGATGCGCTCCCACGCGGACTCCTGCGTGAGGTGGCCCGACACGGACCGGAACGGGATGCCCGCGCGCCTGAAGACGTTCGCGACCTCCGGTACGGGGCACTGCCCGCAGTAGGCGAGCCATCTGCCGGTGTCGAAGTTCGCGTGGTCCATGGCCTCGGTGGGCTGCAGGTCGATCACGAGGACCGGGGTCTGCGAGCGCTGCGCGATCGGCAGGACCATCGACGACGTCAGGTAGGTGGTGAGGAAGATGACGATCAGGTCGCAGTCGGCCCGCCGGAGCTCCTCCGCGGCCAGCGCCGCCTCCCGCGCATCGGACACGAAGCCGACGTCGGTCACGTCGGCGTCGAGCGCCTCGAAGCGGGCGGTGACGTACCGCGCCGATTCCTGCAGCTGCGGCAGGAGCTCGGGGAACTGCGGCCAGTACGCGCCGAGGCCTCCCGCGACGAGTCCGAGGCGCGTGCGACGGCGGCGGATCGGTTCGAGCAGGCCGGACAGCGCGAGCGGCGCGGCGGACGGGACCGGAGGGTCGGCGGTCATGGGTGCTCCTGGGACGATCGGGACGGGGACGGGCGGGGCCGACGGGCGGGGCGGACGGGCGGGGCGGACGAAGGCGGGGCGCCCCGAATGGCGCCCCGCCAGGGCGACTAGAAGTCGTAGTCGTCGATGTTCTCCGCGTTGAACTGCGTGGGCGGACCGACCAGGACGATCCCGCCCTCGGCGACCTCGCGCTCGCCGAGCTCGCCGGCCTCGAAGGTGTCGCCGACCTCACCGGTGATGTCGCCGTCGGCCAGCGCCTTGCCCGCGAAGGCCGCCACGTAGCCGAGCTGTGCCGGGTCCCAGAGCGCGAACTCGGAGACCGTGCCGTCCTTCACGAACGGCCGCATCTCGTTCGGCAGTCCGAGCCCGGTCAGCGCGACCTTGCCCTTGTACTCCGACGTGGAGAGGTAGCGGGCCGTCGCGGCGATGCCGACCGTCGTGGGCGAGATGATGCCCTTCAGGTTCGGGTAGGCCTGCAGCAGGCCCTGGGCCTCCTGGAAGGACTTGGTGTCGTCGTCGTCGCCGTAGACCTTCGCCACGAGCTTGATCTTGGCGTACTCGGGGTTGGAGGCGAGCTCCTCCTCCATGAACTTGATCCACTCGTTCTGGTTGGTGGCGTTGGCGGTGGCCGAGAGGATCGCGACCTCGCCCTCGCCGCCGATCTGCTCCGAGATGAGCTCGAGCTGGATCAGGGCCACGTCCTTGGCGTTGACCTGGCTGACGAAGAGGTCGCGGTAGTCGGGGTTGGTGTCGGAGTCGAACGCGACGATCTTGGCGCCCGCGGTGCGGGCCTCCTCGAGGGCCGGCCCGACGGCGTCGGGGTCGTTGGCGGCGATCACGATCACGTTGGTGCCGCGCTGCGTCTCCGCGTTGATGAAGGACACCTGGCTGGACGCGCTGGCATCCAGCGGGCCGACCACCTCGGAGGAGGCGAAGCCGGCCTCCGTCGCGCCGTCCTCGCCGCCGCCGAGCACCACGTCGGTGTAGGGGTTGTTGAGCTGCTTGGGGATGAACGTGATCGTCTGATCGCCGTCCGCTCCTGCGCCGCCCTCAGCACCGCCCTCGGTGGCCGCACCGCCACCGCAGGCGCTGAGGACCAGTGCGGCGCTCGTCGCGAGAGCCGCGAACGCCGCCCGGCGCCGGGTGGATCCGGAATGAATAAACCTCATCGTTTTTTCCTTTCGAAGGGCGCTGGACTCCAGACGCCGGGTGCAACCCCAGGGGGACGGCCTAGGGAAGTGGTGCTGAGCGGACCTGCCTGGCATGGCGTGCCCGCTGGACGGCGGCGGCGATGTTCGGCGCCACCACGGAGAGGATGAGCAGGGAGCCCGTCACGATGATGAGGACCACCTCGGACACGCGGTCCAGCTTGAGGGCGTAGTTGATGGTGCCGATCAGCAGCACACCCGCGAGCACGCCCGGGATGGACCCCTTGCCGCCGAAGATCGAGACGCCGCCCAGCAGCACGGCGGCGATGACCGCGAGTTCGAGCCCGCTCGCGTTGTCGCTGCGGGCGCTCGAGTAGCGGAGTGTCCAGTAGATGCCGGCGAGTGCCGACACGGTCCCGGTGGCCAGGTAGAGGAGGAACTTCGAGCGGGCGACGTCGATCCCCACGAACGTCGCGGCCTCCTTGCTGTACCCGAGGGCGAAGAGCCCGCGGCCGAACGGCGTGAAGTGCAGGACGACGGCGAACGCGAGAATCAGCACCACGACGCCGACCATCACGGTGGGGATGCCTGTGCCGCCGATCTTCGAGGTGAAGAACGCGGTGAGCCCCGGCGGGAAGTTCGCCACCGCGTTGTCGCCGATCACCACGAGGGCGAGCCCGCGGAACAGGGCGAGCGTGCCGATGGTGACGGCGAGCGACGGCAGGCCGAGGTAGGCGATGAGCATGCCGTTGAACGCGCCGGCGACGAGGCCCGCGAGGACGCAGATCACCAGGACGAGCGCGATCGGCATGCCGCCCTGCCAGAGGACGCCCATGAGGGCGCTGGTGAGCCCTGCGATGCTCGCCACCGAGAGGTCGATCTCCCCGGAGATGATCACGAGCGTCATCGGCAGGGCGATGAGCAGGGTGGGGATCACGTCCAGGAGCAGGAAGCCGACCGTGACGGGTGAGGCGAAGCGCGGGATCACGAGGCTCGCGTACAGCACGACGACGACGAGCACGTAGATCATGATCGCGTCGCGTCCGAGCAGGATCCGCGCGGCGCCGGTGCGGCCCTTGGGGACGGCGAGCACCCTGGTGGTGTCGGCCTTCCCGGCTGCGGGCCGGCGTGCGCCCTTCTCCTCGGAGGTCCTGGTGCCTGGGGCGGCCATGCGCGTGCCTTTCGCTGGTGAGCCGGTCTCCGGCTGGTCCCGGCCGGGCTGGGCGGAGGTGCCGGACCCGGTGCCCGGCCCGGGCTGGGCGTCGAGGCGGTCAGACATTGCGGGCCTCCGCGATCCGGAGCTTGCGGGCGGACCGCACGCTGGCGATGCGGTCGATGACGACGGCGGCGAGGATCAGGATGCCCACGATGGCCTGCTGCCAGAACTTGTCCACGCGCAGGGCCGTGAGGGCGCTGGTGATGGTGGTCAGGAGGAGCGCTCCGATGGCGGCACCGACCACGGTGCCGCTGCCGCCGAAGATCGCGACGCCGCCGACCACCGCCGCGGCGACGACGTCGAGCTCGAGTCCGGAGCCCGTCGTCGCGCCCACCGAGTTGAAGCGGCTGGCGTAGAGCACACCGGCGAGGCCGGCCAGCAGGCCGTTCACCACGAAGGCGAGGAGGACCCGGCGGGTGACGGGGATGCCGAAGAGGCGCGCGGCGTCGGGATCGGAGCCGATGGCGTAGAGGTCGCGGCCCGGCCTCGTGCCCAGCATGTACACGGCGACGATCGCGACGACGACGACGGCGATCAGGGTGATCACGGGGAACCCGAGGATCGTGTCCACCGAGAGGTTCCCGAACGCCTCGGGGCGGTCGCCGGCGAAGTACTGGGTGCCGCCCGCCCAGGCGTTGTTGATGCCGCGGAAGATGTAGAGCGTGCCGAGCGTGATGACGAGCGCCGGAACCTTCGCGATGGTGATGAGCAGGCCGTTCAGGGCGCCGAGCACCGCACCGAAGAGCATGCCGGCCACGAACACCGCGATGATCGGGAGGTTCGGCGCGGCCACGAAGATGCTGCCGGTGCCGAAGGCCACGAGGCCGAGGATGGAGCCCACCGACAGGTCGATGTTCCGGGTGATGATCACGAGTGTCTGGCCGACGGCGAGGATCATCAGGATCGTCGCGTTCAGCAGCAGGTCCTTGATGCCCTGTTCGCTGAGGAACAGCGGGTTGAGGGCCGCGGTCACGGCGACCAGCACCACGAGGGCGAGGATCACGGGGAGTTCGCGGAGCCTGAGGAAGGAGGCGAACGCCGACGGGCGGGAGTGCTCCGGAGTGGGGTGCGCGGGGACCGCACTCTTGCTGTCGAGGCTCATCGCGAGGACTCCAGGGATGCGGTGGCGGCGTGCATGACGGTTTCGGCCGTGGCCTCGGCGCGGTCCAGGTGGGCGGTGATGCGGCCCTCCCGCATGACCAGCACGCGGTCCGCCATGCCGAGCACCTCGGGGAGTTCGGAGGAGATCATGAGGATCGCGATGCCGCGCCCGGCGAGCTCGGAGATGAGGCGGTGCACCTCGGCCTTGGTCCCGACGTCGATGCCGCGGGTGGGCTCGTCGACGATGAGGAGCTTCGGGTCCGTGGCGAGCCACTTCGCGAGGACCACCTTCTGCTGGTTGCCGCCGGACAGCGTGGAGACCGCGTGTTCCGGCGAACCGGCCTTCACCTGCAGGCGCTTCCCCCACGTCTCGGCGGCCTCGCGTTCGGCGCGGGCGCTGATGATGCCGAACCGCGCGAGCGAATGCCGGAGGGTGAGGGCCGCGTTGCGTTCGACCGACAGGTCCATGACGAGCCCCTGCTTGCGCCGGTCCTCGGGCACGAAGCCGATGCCGGCGTCGATCGCGGCCCGGGGGTCCTTGCGCCGCAGGGGCCGTCCGGCCATCTCGACGGCGCCCTGCTCGTAGCGGTCGATGCCGAAGACCGCCCGGGCCACCTCGGTGCGCCCGGCGCCGACGAGCCCGGAGAGCGCCACGATCTCGCCGGCCCGGACCTCGAAGTCGATGTCGTGGAAGACGCCGGGGCGGGTCAGCCCGCGGACCCGCAGGACGACGTCGCCCGCCTCCGTCTCGCTCTTGGGGAACAGGGCGTCGATGTCGCGGCCCACCATCTCCCGGACGATCGCCTCGACCGACGTCGCACCCGTCTCATGGGTGGCGATGTAGGTGCCGTCGCGCATGACGGTGATGCGGTCGCACAGCCCGAAGACCTCGTCGAAGCGGTGCGAGATGAAGAGGATGCCGCTGCCGGCATCCCGCAGGCGACGGGCGACGGCGAACAGTCGGTCCACCTCGACGCCGCTGAGCGCCGCCGTGGGCTCGTCCATGACGAGCACGCGCGCGTCGAGCGAGATGGCCTTGGCGATCTCGATGATCTGCTGGTCCGCGATGGACAGCCCCTCCGCCACGCGGTCCGGGTCGATCGGGACCCCCAGCTGATCGAAGAGCTCCTTGGCGCGCCGGCGCATCTCGACGCGGCTGATGAGGCCGAAGCGGCCCTTCGGCTGGCGTCCGATGAAGATGTTCTCGGCCACCGTGAGGTCGGGGAAGAGCGTGGGTTCCTGGTAGATGACGGAGATGCCCGCGGCCTTGCTGTCCGCGACGTTGCGGAAGCTGACGGTCCGTCCCGCGACGAGGAAGTCCCCGGCGTCGGGCTGGTGCACCCCGGCGAGGATCTTCACGAGCGTCGACTTGCCCGCCCCGTTCTCCCCCACGAGCGCGTGGATCTCGCCGGCCGCGAGGTCGATCGTGCCGTCGGCGAGCGCGACGACCGGGCCGAACGTCTTCAGCGCCCCGCGGAGGGTCAGCACGGACGTCCGCTCCGGGCCCGTCGGGTCACCGGCTTCACTGCCAGGACCGGAAAAGTGCGTCAATGCGACTCCTCGTCAGAAATGAATCGTTTCAGAGCAACGGTTCACCTCGAATAGTAGGCGTGAGCCACATCACCGTCAACAGCCCGAGATCGACCTGTTACCTCCGGTGTCCGGGCATCGGGGGCTGTCAGCCGACGGCGCGGACCGGCGCCTGCGTGCTGCCGCGTTCCACGAGCTCGGGGTCGAAGATGACCTGCCGGCGTCGTGACGCGGGCCCCTCGATCTCCTCGAGGAGGAGCTCGACGGCGGTGCGCCCCATGAGCGTGGTCGGCTTCCTGACGCTCGACAGCGGGACCACCGCCGAGGCCGAGAAGTCGATGTCGTCGTAGCCGATGAGCGCGATGTCCTCGGGGATCCGCAGTCCGCGGATCAGCAGCACCGCCTGCATGACGCCGATCGCCAGGAGGTCGTTCGCGCAGAAGATGCCGTCGGGCAGCTCCTCCCTGCGGCGCTGCGCGATCTCGCCGCCGACGTCGCGGCCGGCGAGGACCGTCATCGCCTCGGCCTCGACGACCTCGAGCACGGCGCCGTCCTGCTCCCCGACCGCCTGGCGGGCCCCTGCCAGGCGGTCGGCCACCTGCCGGTAGTCCGCCCGGGTCCCCACGAAGACGATGCGCCGTCGGCCCGCCGCGAGGAGGTGCCGTACGGCCATGGAGCCCCCGGCGACGTCGTCGACGGACACGGAGCTGCAGCGCCGCTGCGCATCGACCCGGTCCACCAGCACCACCGGCATGCCGCGCGCGCGGAGCGCCTCGACGCGGGGCCCGACATCGCCGACGGGTGAGATGAGCATGCCCTGGACGCGCTGCTGCTCGAAGACGTCGATGTACCGGGTCTCGCGCTCGGCATCCTGGCCGCTGTCGCCGAGGACCACGGTGCTGCCGTTCTCTGCCGCACAGTCCTCGGCGGCGCGGGCGAGCGAGGAGAAGAACGGGTTGCCGACGTCGAGCACGATCAGGCCGATCGTGCGGCTCTGGCCCGCACGCAGCTGCCGTGCGGCGTCGTTCCGGACGAAGCCGAGCGCGTCGATCGCCCCCTGGACGCGCTCCCGCGTGACGGCGGAGACGCGTGCGGGGTGGTTCAGCACATTGGACACCGTGCCGACTGCCACTCCCGCCCGGTCCGCGACGTCCTTGATGCTCACTGGCCGACTCTCCACGACTACCTCGCCTACCTCGACGCCCGGGCCCGGCAGGAACAGGGGCCGGAAGGACTGTTGACACTCGGTCTTCAGCAAGGATAACTTTGAAACGTGCCAATGAAACGATTCAAAAGCACGTCGATCTGTCGGAGTCCTCCCCGGTCCGTTCCGGGCAGGTGAAGACACCCGAACAACCGCCGTCGGCAGTGCCCCCGGGCACCCGGTGGCCGCCCTTCCGACGCTGGAGAGAGTATATGACTGTCATCGACGACATCGCCGCGGAGCTGGACCAGCTCGCCATCGAGGTTCCCTCCTGGGCCTACGGCAACTCCGGAACACGCTTCAAGGTGTTCGCGACCCCCGGCACCCCCCGCACCGTGGAGGAGAAGATCGCCGACGCGGGCATGGTCCACCGGCTGACCGGCCTCGCCCCGAGCGTCGCCCTCCACATCCCCTGGGACAGGGTCGACGACTACGGCACGCTCGCGTCCTACGCCGCGGAGCACGGCATGAGGCTGGGCACCATCAACAGCAACACGTTCCAGGACGACGACTACAAGTTCGGCAGCCTGACCCACAGCGATGCCGCCGTGCGGAACAAGGCCATCGACCACATGTACGAGTGCATCGAGGTCATGAACGTCACGGGCTCGCGGGACCTGAAGATCTGGCTGGCGGACGGCTCCAACTATCCCGGCCAGGCCGACATGCGGTCCCGGCAGGACTGGCTCCAGGAGTCCCTGCGCAAGGTCTACGACCGCCTCGGCGAGAACCAGCGCCTCGTGCTCGAGTACAAGTTCTTCGAGCCGGCGTTCTATCACACGGACGTCCCCGACTGGGGCACCTCCTACGCACACTGCCTCCAGCTCGGCGAGAAGGCACTCGTCTGCCTCGACACCGGCCACCATGCCCCGGGGACCAACATCGAGTTCATCGTGGCGCAGCTGATCCGCCTCGGGAAGCTCGGCTCCTTCGACTTCAACTCGCGCTTCTACGCCGACGACGACCTCATCGTGGGCGCCGCCGACCCGTTCCAGCTCTTCCGCATCATGGCCGAGGTGGTCCGGGGCGGGGGCCTCGACCCGTCGAGCGGGATCGCCCTCATGCTCGACCAGTGCCACAACCTCGAGGAGAAGATCCCCGGCCAGATCCGGTCGGTGCTGAACGTGCAGGAGATGACGGCGCGTGCGCTGCTCATCGACCGGACCGCGCTGACCGCGGCGCAGGAGTCCGGTGACGTGCTCGGCGCCAACGCGATCCTGATGGACGCCTTCTACACGGACGTGCGTCCCGGCCTCGCCCAGTGGCGCGAGTCGAAGGGACTGCCCGCCGATCCGATGGCGGCGTACCGGACGAGCGGCTACCAGGACCGGATCAACACCGAACGACAGGGCGGCCGGCAGGCCGGATGGGGAGCATGACAGCCATGACAGAACCGACGACCACGTCCACCAACCCGACGGTCGGCGACCTCATCGCGCGTTCCAACAGGCTCGGTGCCGACAAGCGCAACACCAACTACGCCGGCGGCAACACCTCGGCCAAGGGCCGGGGCATGGACCCGGTGACGGGCGAGGACGTCGAACTACTCTGGGTCAAGGGATCCGGCGGGGACCTCGGGACGCTGCAGGAGTCCGGACTCGCCGTCCTGCGGCTGGACCGCATGCGCGCCCTCCAGGGCGTCTACCCGGGCGTGGAGCGCGAGGACGAGATGGTCGCGGCCTTCGACTACACGCTGCACGGCAAGGGCGGGGCGGCCCCGTCGATCGACACGGCCATGCACGGCCTCGTCGACGCCGCCCACGTGGACCACCTGCACCCCGACTCCGGCATCGCCGTCGCGACGTCGGCGGACGGCGAGGCACTGACGACGGCCATCTTCGGGCCGAAGGTCGTCTGGGTGCCCTGGCGCCGTCCCGGGTTCCAGCTCGGCCTCGACATCGCCGCGATCAGGCGAGCCAACCCCGGCGCGATCGGCACGATCCTCGGCGGTCACGGCATCACCGCGTGGGGCGAGACCTCCGCGGAGGCCGAGGCCAACTCCCTGTGGATCATCGAGACGGCGGAGCGCTACATCGCCGAGCACGGCTCGGCCGAGCCGTTCGGTCCGGCCCTCGAGGGCTACGCCGCACTCCCCGAGGGGGAACGCCGGGCGAAGGCCGCGGCCCTCGCCCCGACCATCCGCGGGCTCGCGTCCACGGACAAGGCCCAGGTGGGCCACTTCACGGACGACCCCCGCGTCCTGGACTTCCTGGCCCGCGAGGCGCACCCCCGGCTGGGCGCCCTCGGCACGAGCTGCCCGGACCACTTCCTGCGCACCAAGGTCAAGCCCCTGATCCTCGACCTCCCGGCCGGCGCCGACGTGGAGAGCTGCCTGCTGCGCCTGCGCGAACTGCACGCCGAGTACCGGGCGGACTACGCGGCCTACTACGACCGCCACGCGACCCCGGAGTCCCCGGCGATGCGCGGCGCGGACCCCGCGATCGTCCTGGTGCCCGGCGTCGGGATGTTCTCCTTCGGCGCGAACAAGCAGACCGCCCGGGTCGCCGGGGAGTTCTACCTCAACGCCATCAACGTGATGCGCGGCGCCGAGGCCATCTCCACCTACTCCCCCATCGAGGAGGTCGAGAAGTTCCGCATCGAGTACTGGGCCCTCGAGGAGGCCAAGCTCGCGCGCCTGCCGAAGCCGAAGTCCCATGCCGGGCGCATCGCCCTGGTGACGGGGGCGGCGTCGGGCATCGGCAAGGCCATCGCCACCCGCCTCGCCGCCGAGGGTGCCTGCGTGGTCATCGCGGACCTGAACATCGACAGCGCCACCACGGTCGCCGAGGGTCTCGGCGGGCCGGACGTCGCGCTCGGCGTCCAGGCCGACGTCACAGACCCCGCGCAGGTGCAGAAGGCCGTCAGGGCCGCCGTGCTCGCCTTCGGCGGGCTCGACCTCGTGGTCAACAACGCCGGGCTGTCGATCTCCAAGCCGCTCCTGGAGACCACCGAGAAGGACTGGGACCTGCAGCACAACGTCATGGCGAAGGGTTCCTTCCTCATGTCCCAGGCCGCTGCGAGGGTGCTGATCGAGCAGGACATGGGCGGGGACATCATCTACATCTCGTCCAAGAACTCCGTGTTCGCCGGCCCCAACAACATCGCCTACAGCGCCACCAAGGCCGACCAGGCCCATCAGGTCCGGCTCCTCGCCGCCGAGCTGGGCGGCCACGGCGTCCGCGTCAACGGCATCAACCCCGACGGCGTCGTCCGCGGTTCCGGCATCTTCGCCGGTGGCTGGGGCGCCAAGCGGGCAGCGGTCTACGGCGTGGAGGAGGACAAGCTGGGCGAGTACTACGCGCAGCGCACGCTCCTCAAGCGCGAGGTGCTGCCGGAGAACGTCGCCAACGCCGTCGCGGTCCTGACCTCCGCGGAACTCTCGCACACCACGGGGCTGCACATCCCCGTCGACGCGGGCGTCGCCGCCGCGTTCCTGCGCTGACATGGCCGATGACCCGCACGCCGACACCGACACGCACGCCGACGCCAGGGCAGACGGTTCAGCGGTGTTCGTGGCGGTCGACATCGGGGCCTCCTCGGGCCGCGTGATCGTCGGGAAGCTGACGGACGCCGGCCCGCGCCTCACGACCGTGCACCGTTTCCCCAACGGCGCGCAGTTCCTGGGAGGTGCCCTGCGGTGGGATGTCGAGGCCCTGTTCGACGAGGTGCTGGTGGGCCTCCGCCTGGCCGCGGAGGCCGCGGCCGGGACGGGCGATACGGTCGCGAGCATCGGGATCGACACGTGGGCGGTGGACTACGGACTGGTCGACGACGCCGGCGTGCTCCGCCACCTCCCCTTCAGCTACCGGGACGGGCGCACGGCGGCCGTGATCGACGTCGTGCACCGGGCCGTGCCGCCGGAACGGCTCTACGCGCGGACCGGGCTCCAGTTCCTGCCGTTCAACACGCTGTACCAGCTGGCCGCGGAGCGGTCGCTGGACGGTGTGCAGGCGCTGCTCATCCCCGACCTGCTGGCCTACCGGCTCACCGGCGAGCGCCGCACGGAGTCCACGAACGCCTCCACGACGGGACTGCTCGACGCCGCCACCGGCACCTGGGCCGCCGACCTCCTCGACCCGCTCGGCCTGGCCCCCGACCTGTTCCCGCCGCTCATCGAGGCGGGCGAGACGATCGGGACGCTGTCCTCGGCCGTCGCGGCCAGGACCGGGCTTCCGTCGGCGACCCGGGTCGTGGCCGTCGGATCCCACGACACCGCTTCGGCCGTCGCCGCCGTCCCCGCGACGTCGGGCTCGTTCGCCTACATCTCGTCGGGGACGTGGTCCCTCGTGGGCGTCGAACTCGACGCGCCCCTCCTCACCGAGGAGAGCCGCGCCGCGAACTTCACCAACGAGCGTGGCGTCGACGGGACCATCCGCTACCTCCGCAACACGGGCGGTCTGTGGCTGCTGCAGGAGTGCCTGCGGGAATGGAGTGTCGAGGGGCCGGAGCCGGATCTCGCCGCGCTGCTGGCCGCCGCCGCGGCCCTGCCGGTCGGCGGGCCGACGGTCAATCCGGACGACGCCTCCTTCATCGCGCCCGACAACATGCCCCGTCGCCTCGTGGAGGCCGTGGCGCGCACCGGCCTCGTCCTTCCCGGCCGGCCGGCGGCGATCGTCCGCTGCATCCTCGACAGCCTGGCGGACGGCTATGCCCGGACTATCGCCGACGCCGAGAGGCTCACCGGGACGAGAGCCGACGTCATCCACATCGTCGGGGGCGGCTCGCAGAACGCGCTGCTCTGCCGGCTGACGGCCGACGCCGCCGGCAGGAATGTGCTGGCGGGCCCGGTCGAGGCCACGGCGCTCGGGAACATCCTCGTCCAGGCGCGGGCAGGTGGCCGGCTCGACGGCGGACTGCCGGAGCTCCGGCACGTCGTCGTGGCAGGGGTCACGCCGGTACTCTACGAACCCAGCCGCGATCCCGGCACTGTTCCTACCGTTGAAAGGATCACCCAGTGACCAAGCGCCAACTCCCCGTTCCCGCGGAGATGCTCGAGCTGATGCAGTTCAAGAAGATCGAGCTCAACGGCAAGAAGCGGCGCCTGGCTGCCGCGCTCACGATCGCCGATCTGCGCACGATCGCCAAGCGCCGTACGCCCAAGGCCGCCTTCGACTACACCGACGGCGCCGCCGAGGGTGAGCTGTCCCTGAACCGTGCCCGCCAGGCGTTCGAGGACATCGAGTTCCACCCCTCGATCCTCCGTCCCGCCGAGCACGTCGACACCTCCGTCGAGATCCTCGGCGGACCCAGCGCGCTGCCCTTCGGCATCGCCCCGACCGGTTTCACCCGCCTCATGCAGACGGAGGGGGAGACGGCCGGCGCGGGCGCAGCGGCCGCCGCCGGGATCCCCTTCACCCTCTCGACCCTCGGCACGACGTCCATCGAGGGCGTGAAGGCGGCGAACCCGACCGGGCGCAACTGGTTCCAGCTGTATGTGATGCGGCAACGGGAGATCTCGTACGAGCTCGCCCGCCGGGCAGGTGAGGCCGGCTTCGACACCCTCATGTTCACCGTCGACACCCCCGTCGCCGGCGCCCGGCTGCGGGACAGGCGCAACGGGTTCTCCATCCCGCCGCAGCTGTCCATCGGCACCATCCTCAACGCGGTCCCGCGGCCCTGGTGGTGGGTCGACTTCCTGACCACCCCGAAGCTGGAGTTCGCGTCCCTGACCGATACCGGTGGGACGGTGGGAGACCTGCTGAACGCCGCGATGGACCCCACGATCGGCTACGACGACCTCGCCGTCATCCGCGACCTGTGGCCCGGGAAGATCGTCATCAAGGGCGTGCAGAACGTCGAGGACTCCGTCCGCCTCGTGAACCTGGGCGTCGACGGGATCATCCTGTCCAACCACGGCGGCCGCCAGCTCGACCGCGCCCCCATCCCCTTCCACCTCCTCCCCCGGGTCGTCCGCGAGGTCGGCAGCGACGCCACGATCATGGTCGATACCGGCATCATGAACGGAGCGGACATCGTCGCCTCCATGGCCCTGGGCGCGAAGTTCACGCTCATCGGCCGGGCCTACCTCTACGGGCTCATGGCCGGCGGGCGCGACGGCGTGGACCGGGCCATCGCCATCCTCCGGGACGAGATCGAGAGGACCATGCGCCTGCTCGGCGTCTCCTCCCTCGACGAACTCGAGCCCAGGCACGTCACCCAGCTCACCCGCCTCACGCCGGTCGTCCCGGCGCAGAACGAAGCGTCGGCACGCTTCTGACGCACCGGCTGCCCGGTGGCAGGATCCCTTGCTCCTGCCCCCTGACGTCGCGGACCGCCGATGGGTACTATGCCGTGAGGGACCGTCCGTCAACAGGTGTTGACTGATGGTGCGTTGTCGGCTTAGGAGGGAGATCGCGGTGGCGGCTGGATGGGTCGGGGATGCGGACCTCGTGAGTACCGTGGATCGCGGGTTCCGATCATCGACCGCAGCGGTGGCTGTGGTGACGCCGGACCGCGAGATGACGGCGATGGTGGGCTCCAACCCTTCCTCCACCTTCGAGATCGGGTCGATCTCGAAGGCGCTCACCGGCATGGTCTACCGGGATGCGGTGGAGCGCGGCCTCGTCTCGCAGACGACCGCTCTCCGCGAACTGCTTCCGCCGGTCGGCAGCGGGAGGGTCGCATCCGTGGACCTGGGCTCCCTGGCCACCCACCGCTCCGGGCTCCCGAGCCTGCCCCCGGGGATGCACCCGCTCCGGCGAACCCTCGGGTTCTGGGTCCGCGGCGAGAACCCCTACGGCGATTCGCTCGCCGATCTCCTGGTGCAGACACGCGACGTGCGCCTCGGCGCTCCCAGACCGCGGTACTCGAATCTCGGCTTCCAGTTGCTCGGGCATGCCGTGGCGGCAGCGGCCGGCAGGAGCTACGGACAGCTCCTGGAGGACGTCCTGGGGCCCGGGTTCCCGGCTCCCGCCCGGATGGAGGACCTCGGCCCCGCGGACCTCACGGGATCCGATCGCTTCGGACGCCGCATGCACCCCTGGGTCGGTGAGGCCCTCGCTCCCGCGGGAGGGGTCCGCGCGACCATCGGCACCATGCGCGGCTTCCTCCGTTCGGTCCTCGACGGGACGGTCCGGGGCGTCTCGGCGCTCGATCCTGTCACGGACTTCGGTCCCCGGGTCGGGATCGGCGCCGGGTGGATCACCCTCGAGCGCAATGGCCGGGGGATGACCTGGCACAACGGCAGTACCGGAGGCTTCAGCAGCTGGATCGGGGTCGACCGGGGCGCCGGCACCGGGGTCGTCGTGCTCAGCGCGGTCCACCGGTCCGTCGACAGGCACGGCTTCCAGCTCCTGCGGCGGTTCTCCGCACCCGATCAGGCAGCGCCGGGCCCGTGAAGGGTACTGGTCGACGCGGGGGCGCGGGCAGGAAAGTGCGGCGAAAACCGCCCTGGCTCGACATCGGCTCGATGGTCGGCAGCCTCTACTTCCCGGCCGTCGCGACGTCGCGACGACACCTGCTCACCCTTCGCGTCTCGAGGAACCAGAACCAGCAGAAGAGGAGGATCTCGTACCACTCCAGCACCAGGACGACGTGCTGACGGAAGAACAGCGACCCGAGGCCGAGCACGCAACCCGCGCCGACGGACATCAGGCCGACGATGATCCTGTAGCCATGCCGGAAGTCAGAATCCGCGCGCTGCACGGAGCGTTCCGGGTCCGCTTGCGCCGCCCGCTCGGGCCACCCGTGACCGGCCACCACGACCAGCAACGAGGCGATCATGAGGATCGCCGCGATGTCGTGCACTTCGACCTGGAACGGACCCAGGACGATTCCGGGCAGCGAGACACGGTCCGCAGGGCCGAGGAACCACAGCTGCCAGGACGTCAGGACGACGAACCCGAGGACGACCACGGCCGTGCAGATGACCGTTCGCCGGCTCCACCCGCCACGGTCGAGAAGGTCGAGGGTACGGCGGGACTGTTGCACCTCGTTCCACACCAGCCAGGCACACAGCAGGGCGACGGCGGTCAGGGCGATCCGCAGGGACCAGCCGTACTCCTCGGCGGTGAACGCCGGCTGGGCGTTCTCGAGCGCAGCCGGCAGCTCTCCCGTGAGGGTGCTCCCGGTCCTCACGGTCGCCAACGCCGCTTCACGGTCGCGCAGGTCGCCCATGATGGTGCCGAGCCCGTCCGGTACCAGTGCCACGAAGACGGCGAAGAAGCCGGCCGCGTTCAGCGCGAAGTCCTCGAGCGCGAACCAGCCGCGGTACGCCACCATGCAGGCGGCGGTGGCGACGACCACCCCGACGAAGACGTCCCGGACCGGGCCGCCGTAGTAGGCGCTGATGGAGCCTTCGAGGCTCCCGGTCCTCCACGCGTAGAGGACGGTGACCGTGAACAGGAGTGCGGGAAGCCCGATCATCATCCAGCGCAGGACGTCGTAGGTGATCCGTGTGCCCTCGCCGTCGTGCCGGGTCACACCGACCGTGGCGTTCACCCCGGTGGAGGGAACGTCACCCTGCGCCGGATGTGCCATGCCCGCATCCTGCTCCCGCCGCTCATCGGCGTCAAGAGAGCACATCACCCCACGGGGCGTCCGACCACCCGGCGCGACGGTCGGGCCGACGGGACGGTCCCGCGCCCTCCTCCCAGGAGCCTCGGGCAGCGCCTGCGACCTGGGCTTCACCATCGGCGAACGACCCTCCTTGCGCAGCGTGCCGACGGCTACTGGCGAAGCTCCGGCTGACGTCGCGGATGTTCCGACCAGGGCCGGCCTGCGGCCCGCACGCAGCATCCGCGCGCAGGCCGGCTTCGACCGTGCTGCCCTGCACGACCTCGTCGAGTGTCAGCTGGAATGCGTCGCCAGGAACGAGTACACCTCGGTCTCGTCGACGCCGGGGAACGCACCGGGCGGCATCGCGGCCAGAAGGTGCGAGTGGGCCCGGGCGCTCGGCCAGGCGTGTCCCGCCCATTCCCGCGCGAGGTCCGACGGCGGTTGTCGGCAGCATGACTCATCCGGACAGGTCGACTTCTCCCGGATGTCCGTATCGCGTCCGCGGAACCACTTCACCTGTGCGTAGGGCACCCCGATACTCAGCGAGAACTCGCCGCCTGCTGCCCGCTCCGTGCGTGCGGTGCACCAGTAGGTCCCGCTCGGCGTGTCCGTGTACTGGTTGTATGCCCGGAACTTGTCCTGCACGTCGAACACCACCCGCGAGGTCCACCGCCGGCACGAGGGCTGCCCCTCGATCGCTCCCGTGTGGTCCTGCGGGAAGGTGACGCCGTCGTTCTCGTAGGCCTTGTAGATGATCCCGCTCTTGTGGGTTTTCTGGAAGTGCGTCCTGATCTCGAGGTGCTCGGTGGCGAGGTTGGTGAAGCGGTGCGCCGCCGTCTCGTACGACACGGCGAAGTTGTCGCGGATGTCCTCCACGGCGATCTCCTTCGAGACCTTCGCCCGCCTGAGGAATTCGACGGCCGGACGTTCCGGCAGCAGGAGGGCCGCGGCGAAGTAGTTCGTCGCGACGCGCTGTCGCAGGAACTCCCCGTAGTTGTCCGGCGTGCGGTGCCCGAGGACATAGTGGCCGAGCGCCTGCAGCAGAACCGAGCGGGGGTCGTGGTCCGTCCGCTCCGATTGCGTCAGGTAGATGCGGCGGTTCTTCAGGTCGGTGACCGAGCGTGTGGAGTGCGGGAGGTCGCCCACGTGGTGCAGCGTGAACCCGAGATGGGCGGCGATGTCCGCGATCAGGTGCTGCGACACAGGCCCCGCGGCGTACCCGACCGCATCGAGCACGGTCTGTGCCTCCGCCTCGATCTCCGGGAAGTAGTTGTTCCTCTCCCGCATGATCGCGCGCAGTTCCGCGTTGGCCCGGCGCGCCTCCTCGGGCGTGGCGACCTGTTCGTTGAGACGTCGCTCCAGTTCGGCCTGCAGCCCGACGAGGGACTCCAGCACCTCCAGCGGCAGTCGTGAGGAGATGCGCACCTTCGGCAACCCCAGTGACTCGTAGAGCGGGCCGCGCTGTGCGCGTTCCAGTTCGATCTCCAACGCGGCCCGACGTGAGGGCGGGCCTGCGCCCAGCAGCTCGTCGATCGTCACCCCGAGGGCCCCGGCGAGTCCCTGCAGCATCCCGAGCTTCGGTTCACGTCTCCCGTTCTCGAGGAGCGAGAGCTGGGAAGCGGCCGTCCCCACGACAGCACCGAGGTCATCGAGCGTCATCCCCTTCGCCTTCCGGAGGTGACGGACCCGCCGCCCGAGGCTGATGAGGTCCAGCGCGACGCCGTCGGGAGGGGATGCCGCGGGAACGGGCCGGGACCAGGCGGGAGTCGTCATTTCTTGACGATAAGCGAAGAACGTCGTTTCTTTCCAGCCTCGAGGCCTAGGCCGAGGAGGAGATGTGGCGAATCGTGGGTCCTACAGTAATCGGGCGGACGCCCCGCCAGCACCCGAGGAGACCGCAATGACGCAGGAGCCCACCCCTTCGACCCCTTCCAGCCGGGACCGCGACGCGGCCCCGGCCGCCACCGCTCTCGAGCTGGAATGGTCGGCCGACCCGCGCTGGGAAGGCGTCCGGCGCGACTACTCGGCAGCCGACGTCGTCCGCCTCCGTGGAAGCGTGCAGGAGCAACACACACTCGCCCGCCGTGGAGCCGAGAAGCTCTGGCATCAGCTCACCACCGAGGCGGCGACCGGGGGATACACGAATGCACTCGGCGCCCTCACCGGCAACCAGGCCGTGCAGCAGGTCAAGGCCGGCCTTCGAGCCATCTACCTCTCGGGCTGGCAGGTGGCGGCCGACGCGAACAACTCCGGCCACACGTATCCCGATCAGTCGCTGTACCCGGCGAACTCCGTGCCCACCGTCGTCCGGCGGATCAACAACGCGCTGCTGCGGGCCGATCAGATCGAGTGGG
Organism: Arthrobacter sorbitolis; assembly: GCF_054510995.1. Classification (NCBI taxonomy): domain Bacteria; kingdom Bacillati; phylum Actinomycetota; class Actinomycetes; order Micrococcales; family Micrococcaceae; genus Arthrobacter; species Arthrobacter sorbitolis. Next base: position 4,125 of record NZ_JBTNDM010000002.1, on the reverse strand, counting down.
CCGAAGGCGCCTCCACCGTCGAGGACTGGCTCGTGCCGATCGTCGCCGACGCCGAGGCAGGTTTCGGTGGACCGCTGAACGCCTATGAGCTCATGAAGGCCATGATCCAGGCAGGAGCGGCCGGCATCCACTGGGAGGACCAGCTCGCGTCCGAGAAGAAGTGCGGGCACCTCGGCGGCAAGGTGCTCATCCCCACGCAGCAGCACGTGCGGACCTTGAACGCGGCCCGGCTCGCCGCTGACGTCGCGGGAACACCGTCGGTCATCGTGGCCCGCACGGACGCCGAGGCGGCCACGCTCATCACGTCGGACGTCGACGAGCGGGACCAGCCCTTCGTCACCGGCGAGCGGACTCCCGAAGGTTTCTACCACGTACGCAACGGCCTCGAGGCATGCATCGCCCGCGGGAGGGCCTACGCACCCTACGCCGACCTCCTCTGGATGGAGACCGGCACCCCGGACCTGGACCTGGCACGGCAGTTCGCCGAGGGCATCAAGTCCGAGTTCCCCGACCAGATGCTCGCCTACAACTGCTCGCCGTCGTTCAACTGGCGCAAGCATCTCGACGACGCCACGATCGCCCGGTTCCAGCGCGAGCTCGGAGCCATGGGCTTCACCTTCCAGTTCATCACCCTCGCCGGCTTCCATGCCCTCAACTACTCCATGTTCGACCTCGCCCACGGCTACGCCCGCAACGGCATGAGCGCCTACGTGGACCTGCAGGACCGCGAGTTCGACGCCGAGTCCCGCGGCTACACCGCGACGAAGCACCAGCGCGAGGTGGGTACCGGCTACTTCGATCAGGTTGCCACGGTCCTCAACCCCACCGGGAGCACCCTCGCCCTCGCAGGGTCCACCGAAGCCCAGCAGTTCCACTAGCCATTCCCCACCGCCCGCCTCGCGGACCGGCAAGAATCCCAGGAGCCTCCCATGCATCACATGTACACCCTGAACGGCATCACCCTCACCGCTTCCCCGGTCCCACGGCAGGACGAGATCCTCACACACGAGGCACTCGATTTCGTCAAAGCCCTCCACCGTGCGACGCACAAGCGGCGGGAGGAACTCCTCCACGACCGCCTCCGTCAGCGGAAAGCCGTCGCGGCGGGCGCCGACCCCCACTTCCTGCCCGGGACGCGGCACATCCGCGAGGATGCCACCTGGCAGGTGGCAGCGCCTGCACCCGGGCTCGAGGACCGCCGCGTCGAGATCACCGGCCCGGTGGACCGCAAGATGACCATCAACGCGCTGAACTCCGGCGCCAAGGTCTGGCTGGCGGACATGGAGGATTCCTCGACGCCGTCGTGGGTGAACGTCATCAACGGCCAACTGAACCTGAAGGACGCCCTGGCGGGCCGGATCGATTTCACCTCTCCCGAGGGCAAGCAGTACCGGGTCCACGAGCCGAAGGACGAACTGCCGACCATCGTCGTGCGACCGAGGGGCCTGCACCTGTCCGAGAAGCACGTACTCATCCAGGAGGTCGCCGTCGCCGGCGGGCTCCTGGATTTCGCCCTCCACTTCTTCCACAACGCGCGCACACTGATCGATCAGGGGCGCGGGCCCTACTTCTACCTGCCCAAGATCGAGAACCACCTCGAGGCGCGGCTCTGGAACGACATCTTCATCCAGGCGCAGCAACTGCTCGGCATCCCGCACGGCACCGTCCGCGCCACGGTGCTGATCGAGACCATCACCGCGGCCTTCGAAATGGAGGAAATCCTGTACGAACTGCGAGACCACGCGGCCGGGCTGAACGCCGGCCGCTGGGACTACATCTTCTCCATCATCAAGAACTTCCGCACCCGCGGACCGCGGTTCGTCCTGCCCGACCGGAACTCGGTCACCATGACAGCACCCTTCATGCGGAGCTACACCGAACAACTCGTCCGTGCCTGTCACCGACGCGGCGCCTATGCCATCGGGGGTATGGCTGCGTTCATCCCGAACCGTCGCGACGAGGAAGCCAACGCGCTCTCCCTCGAGAAGGTCCGCGCGGACAAGGCACGCGAAGCCGCCGACGGCTTCGACGGATCGTGGGTGGCCCACCCGGACCTCGTGCCCGTCGCCATGGGAGTCTTCGACGCGACCCTCGGCGACCGGCCGAACCAGCTCGACCGCCTGCGCGACGACGTCCAGCCGGACGGGAAGAGCCTGCTCGACATCGCCTCGACGCCGGGCTCCATCACCGAGCGCGGCGTCCGCGACAACCTGGAGGTCGGCGTCCGGTACATCGAGTCGTGGCTCCGGGGAAACGGTGCGGCCGCCATCAACAACCTGATGGAGGATGCGGCCACGGCCGAGATCTCGAGGTCCCAGATCTGGCAGTGGATCTACACGAGCGCCATCACGGACGAGGGCGAGGTCATCACGCGGGAGTGGGTCATCGATCTGTTCGACGACGAGTTCGCGGCCCTGGACCGATTCGACGGTGACCGCTTCGACGAGGCACGCGAGGTCCTCGAGGAAGTGGCCCTCGGGAGGGACTTCCCGGCGTTCCTGACCGTCACCGCCTATCTGAAGTACCTGCGCGATGATCAGTCCCTGGTCCTGGCGCAGGTGTGAGACTTCAGTGACCGGCCACAGCCTGGACCCTGACCAGAACGCAGGGTGGCCCGATGATACCGGGGTGCGGGACCGTGAACGTCGACGTGGGAGGGTGACGGCATGAGCAGTTGGCGGATCAGGGATTTCCACTCTGCAGATCTCGATGGCATCCTGCATCTCTGGGAGACACTCAAGGCGAGCAATGTCGAACCTGTCTATGCACTCTCCGAGGTACTCGCATCGTGCACCAAGGACCACGCGGTGGTCGCGGTGCAGAACGAGGAGATCGTTGGCGCGGCTGTCGGGCGGGCTGCTCATGACCAGGGGTGGATCGTCTTCCTGGCGACCCTCCCCGAGCACCGCGGCCGCGGTATCGGTACCTCGCTGCTGGCTTCGGTCGAGAATCGGATGGCGCCGCACGGCCTCGACAAGCTCTCTGCCCTGATGCCGGAATCGGAGACCAGGGTGGAGGCTTTCCTCAGTCGCGGCTTCGCCCTGAAGAAGAACCTCCGCTACTTCGAGCGCACCATCCCCGTCCAGCGCCAGGAACTCCACGCACTGGACCAACTGGGCGGGCGCCTCCTCGCGCGCGATCTATGGGAGAACGTCGCTGGCATGCGCACCGAGAAGGAACTACTGGAACGCCGTCTCGTACTCCCCCTTGCCGAGGCGGATCTGGCCGACGAGTTCGGGGTGGTACCGCCGCGTGCCGTGGTCCTGTTCGGTCCGCCCGGCACGGGCAAGACCACCTTCGCGAAAGCCATTGCTTCCCGACTGGAATGGCCCTTCGTCGAAGTGTTCCCGTCCCGCCTGGCGGCCGACCCACAAGGCTTGGCCGGAGCCCTACGGGAGACGTTCCTGGAGATCGCGGGGCTCGAACACGCCGTCGTCTTCATCGACGAGGTGGAGGAGATCGCATCCCATCGATCCGGGGAGCCGCCGTCGCCCCTCCAGGGCGTCACGAACGAGCTGCTCAAGATCATCCCGGCCTTCCGTGAACAACCCGGGAGGTTGCTGGTCTGCGCCACGAATTTCATACGTTCCCTGGACACGGCGTTTCTCCGGCACGGGCGGTTCGACTACGTCATCCCCATCGGCCTGCCCGACACACAAGCCCGCGAGGCCATCTGGCGGCGCTTCATCCCAGGGTCCGTCGTGGACGCGGTCGATGTGGGGTTGCTCGTCGACCGGACGTCAGGCTTCTCTCCCGCAGATATCGAGTACGCGGCCCGCAGCGCATCCCAGCGGGCCCTCGAGAAGGCCGTCTACGAGACCGGCGGCCCCGCCCCGGGAGGCAAGCTCTCCGTCCGCGAGACGGTCCGGAACGGCCCCTCGACCGAGGATTACCTGGAGGCCATCGGAGAGACACGGACCACGGTCAGCGACGAGGTCCTCGAGGATTTCCTGGAGGACATCGGGACTCTCGGCCGTATCTAGCAGCGGCGCCACTGAAGGGCGTCCGCGGCGTCGAGAGGCTACCCGCACGGACTTCGGTCGCCCGCGGTGACCCTTGGTGGGGGGGGGGGGCGGGGGGGGAAAAAAGGGGGAACGAAACACCCCTGCGGAGTCCGGCATCCCC